>JBGAVC010000118.1:0-7485 GCA_044228265.1 Pyrinomonadaceae bacterium | reverse complement strand
TTTCCAAGTAGATCTGATTGGTCGAGCGATTTAGACAGCACGTAAAGCGTTATATTTCCCTTTCGCGGCGAAAAGGCGATCTCCGGACAGTCCACTTCACGGCCCGAATCGTACTTCAAATGCCTGAATCCAAAGCCGACTATCGCCGGGCCCCACATCTTTGGTGGTTGGCCAGTGATGTTCTGCATGATCTCAGCGATACCAAAACTGTCGGCACGCTGTTGTTCATCAGCGACCGATCCGAGAAATTCGTCGACGCTGGCACCAGTCAGCTGAGTCTGGTTGTTTGCGTTTGCCATAACAATTCTCCTTCGCTCATTCGTTGTTTGAGATAATCCTTAACGACCATTGTGGCTTTGCAGTCGTCCTCGTTGTATTCGAGGACCCGTTTCAGTTTCTCTTCATCACGGGTCGTCAGGTAATCATTGAACCACTGAATGGAAAGCGCGCCTGACGGCGTTTCGTCGCGCCAAACGAAACCGAGATACTGGGCGATCGCCTTGATCCCATAGCTGCCGAGCGGCCAGTCGGTGCCTTTCAGAATGAGATCGGTGTAGAGATCGATCGTCGTTGGCCGTGCGAACAGTTCGTCGAGATCAGTCTCGCCGATCACATCGGGATATTTCTTTCTTAACTGCCGGTATATCGTGCGTTCGTACGAAGAATAGTAATAGATCGCCACGTCCGCCGCGTCGAACGACGTTATAAAGTCGATCGATCGCTTCCAATATTCGCGTTCCTGTTCGTCGGATATTTCGGTGGCTGTAAAATGGACAAAACGCTGTCCCTTTCGGTCACGCACCCAGAAACCATGAAGGTAAACAAAATCCTGCGTAGGATCCGTCTCAATATCGAAAAACAATTCCGTCGAAACCTCTGGGAATGCGAACCGCTCATACATGATCGGGTCGCCGCCCGATTTCATGAGCGGCCCGCGGGCGAAGATCTTACGGATCGTTCCGTGGCCGACACGTCTCAGAAAATGGTTATCGTCTCTCTTTTGTGCGAGCAACTCGTGCGGATCAAGCCGGATGATGTCGTCTATGCCCGCGGGCGAGAAATGCCGGTCAAACGAGTCCCGGGCCACGCGCCCAACGTCGAATAATTGCGTGAGATCATCATTCTCCTTTGCCCATTTGGTGCACGATGCATACCAGCCGCAATTCTTGCACGCCCCAACAAGCGCCGGTTTGTTATGAAGCTCGTCTCGCAGCGAAGCCTCAACCTCAGCCTTTATCTGCACGTAAAGTTGCCACATCGAAGGCGATTGAGGCCCCATTGGAGAATTGAGATCGTACTCGGTCCGTTCGCCGGTCTTGTCGATGATAAAGGCACGACGTGACGAGTTTAAGCCCTTTTTATTGAGAATATCGACATACAGTGCCAACTGAACGCCGTATTCTCGCTTTGGCTTTCCCTCTCGACCGTCGTCATCGCCGCCCTCTGAGGCCGAACCGGATTTTATCTCGACAGGGACATATTCGCCGTCGATGAACTGCAAAAGGTCGGGGATGCCAAAGAGATTACCGTGGGCCAGCACGCCCTGATAGATGTATCCGACATGTGCCGCGATCGCCGCGTTCGTCTTATATATCCGCTCGGCTTCGGTGCCGCGGCTGCAATCGACGTACTCAAAGCCAAAATTCGCGACAATATCGGCCTCGTGCTGGATCCCGCGGTCCCATAGCAGCTTCAAAAAAGGATTGTCTTCGTCGACGAACTCCTCCTTTGGTCCGTAGACGTCACGCCAAACCTTATGTACGCACCGCAGATGGTCGAGAAGCAATGACGGCGTAATGTTGGACATAAGAAACGGCGTTCAAACAGTGCCTGACTCCAATTCTAACCGACTTCCGGTCCCTCACCGAAAGCGGCAAGTTCCAGGATTCAGTTTGAGGGTCGTCTTGCAAGCGGATGTATTGCCGCAGCGATCAAACCATTGCCCCGTAACGAGAATTCGCTTGACAATATTTGGTGGAATTTCTAATCTTTAGGTTCGTCTCCAAGAGCCGGAGACGAGCCATATTCCGCAGTAGCTCAATGGCAGAGCATTCGGCTGTTAACCGAAGGGTTGTAAGTTCGAGTCTTACCTGCGGAGCCAATTAATACGGGCACTTCACGCATTCGGGAAGTGCCCGTTTCGCGCATGTCCCCCCAAAGTCCCCGAAGAACTTCGTTTTTCAGTCGCTTTCAGTGTCGCGGCAAGATGTCTCGTTAGTGATTAGCTGGCATTCCCCGCAACCTGTGGTAGCGTAAGTGTGCGCAAAAGCCACCCCTTCTTTGGCCTGCCGATCGATTTGCCGAAATGCCTTTTGTCGCTCAACGGAATTGCGTTAAAGCCCGTTCCCGTCTTCTATTACGTTGCAGCCAAGTTTGGCGTCGTTATTAGCCGCTCACTCATTCCGTTGAAAACAAAGTGGTGGAAGGGCAGAACGGAATACCAATAGAGCCTCCCGAGCAAACCGCGCGGCCGGAAGGTCGCTGTCTGTCTGAGGTACGGCTTGCCGTCCTTTTCTATAATAAGAAACTCCAGCCACGCCTCGCCGGGGAGTTTCATCTCGGCGAAGAGCAGCAGCCGTTTCTCGTTGCGGTCCGCGACAAGAACCCGCCAAAAATCGAGCGTGTCGCCAGCGTTGATCGAATGCGGGCTTGTCCGGCCGCGCCTTAACCCCACGCCGCCCGCGAACTTGTCCACGATCCCGCGGATCGACCATAGCCAGCCCGCGTAGTACCAACCACGGCTCCCACCGATCGACCAGATATTCTGTAACACCTGTTCGACACTAGTCGTGATCTCCTTTTCCTTTACGTCCAGATAGCATCCGTTCTTCGGCACCTCGATGTGCTCGCGAAGCGAATTGGCACGATAGCTCGAGCTCAGAGAGTCCTTCCAACTCGAGACGACGCTATTTTGGCTGATCTCCTGGAAAGCTAGCTCGACCGCCTGCTTATAAGGGATAGGCCGGATGCTAAGCATATCCATCAGGTCGTTGTTGCGTACGATGACCTCGACCTTCATGCTTTCCACGAGGTTGGACGCGAGCGTGAAAGAAGTGCTCGTCACAAAATAAAGCCAGTAAGAGGAAAGTTTCGGGGTCATCACGGGCACGGTAAGGATGTAGCGCTTTAGACCGCGAACTTCCGCGAATTCGAGCAGCATCTGCTTATAGGTCATCACGTCCGGCCCTCCAATGTCGTAGGACCCGCCGAACGTCTCATTCCGCATCAGCACGCCCGACAAACATCCGATGACGTCGTTTATCGCGACAGGTTGAGTCTTCGTATTCAGCCATCTGGGAGCGATCATCACAGGCAGCTTCTCAACAAGGTCACGTATTATCTCGAACGATGAGCTTCCCGATCCGACGATGATCCCGGCCTTTAGCGAAGTGACCGGCGCCGAGGCACTGCGGAGGATCTCATCAACCCTCTTGCGAGACGCCAAATGGTCCGACAGCCTCTCCTCATTGGTGATACCGCCAAGATAGATGATCTGGCGTGCCGAAGTCGCATCGATCACCTCCACGACATTCCGGGCGGTTTGCGCTTCCATCTCCTCGAACTTCGATGAACTATCGCCCATCGAGTGAATAAGGTAATACGCAGCATCGATGTCATCGGGCAATCGCTCGCCATTCTTTGGATCGAGGAAATCCACCTCGCAAAAGCTGACCGCGGGGTGATCGTATAGGGGCCCGTGAGGGATCCGAGTCCTGTCCCGCACACAACAAACGACCTCATGCCCACCCTCCAGGAGCACCGGCAGAAGCCGCTTGCCGATATAGCCGTTCGCCCCTGTTAGAAGCACTTTCATACTTTCGTATCCTTTCTTGAGAATTCAGGGCGGCGTCAGAGATTCGGCGTTGTCCACTTAGTAATAATTCGCCGCGTTGATCCTCGCGGTCGCGTCCTGCATTTCTTTCCAGCTGCCGGGCAAATGAAATACCAGACACGGCCTTTGCTAAGATTTTTTTCAGTTCACTCAGTATCAAGTTGACTTCGGATCTACGCACCCCGCCAAAGGGAGACTTATCGGTTTCGTTGCGGCCCTTTCCTACCTCGCAATCTCGGAGGTATTCTCCGCCGAAAAAAAGTGATTCAGGGTATTCGGTTTTATTAGAATTGGCCAAGGTTTAGAGTCTAGAGGCTGTGTCCTGTTTTGATCTTTGGCCCGAAATTAAAAGCGTGTCCGTGCGAGGCCATCAATCCGAGTCTAACACGGTCGCCAATCCCGTCTGGTCCACACCTTTCTACTAATCCGGGTTATGCTGCGTCAGTCGTATTAGAGCTCGGTCTTGGCGATCCAGAAGCCGCTGAAAGTGTCTTGTCGGCTTTCCGTTGTAAAACGGTTTTGCGAACCGCTTAGGGAGGAACGCGTCTTTGTCCCTATCAAACTCGAGAAATTGAAAGGCCGGCCCTAGCTCGCGCAACGTCTCTCCTTCGATCTGTTTGCTGTAAACTGCCCCGGGATATGCAAACCGAGAGAGAAAGCGCGTCCTGATCAAGTAGAGCGTCCGGCATCGCTTTCCAGTTGCCGGATGTTTTGCAGCTATATGCTTCTTTTTTTACCGGCTTCAACGATACTCCGGAGTCTCTGAACCGGGTCCTGGATGCGGGAAAGGAATATTATGGCCGCAATAACAAAGGGTTTGTAACCGGCCTCGTTATATGTAGCAAGCCGGTGTTTTTCGAAGACATCTTTGGATACTTCGCCCTGGGTGCAGCTTACACCTGTGATGTCGGCCGGGAGGCAATGCATATAGATTGCCTCTCCATTCTTGGTTAGCTGCATTTTCTTTTCATCACACTCCCAGTTCTTAAACCGGGCATTATTCTCAAGGCATTCTTTTTCGAGCTCGGTAAGCCCCGGCTTATCATTGTTATTCAATAAAACCGTTCGTCGCTGCATGACATGGTATGGGGCCCATGATTTGGGATAAACAATATCGGCATCCCGGAAAGCGTCTTCCATATTGTTCACTACTTCAAATGTGCCTCCGCTTTCCATAGATTGTTTTTTTGCCCGCTCGATCACTTCAGGGATCAGGCCGTAACCTTCAGGAAACGCAAGCGAGACATTCATTCCAAAGCGTGACATGAGTCCAATGATCCCCTGCGGCACCGAAAGCGGTTTGCCGTAACTTGGTGAATAGGCCCATGTCATGGCGATCTTTTTGCCGCGAAGATCTTCAACCGAACCAAATGTGTTTTTCAAATGCAGCAAGTCTGCAAGAGATTGTGTGGGATGGTCGATATCACACTGAAGATTCACGATAGTCGGCCTTTGATGAAGGACGCCATTTTCATAGCCTTCCTGCAGGGCGGCGCCAAATTCCCGCATATATCTATTTCCCTCGCCGAGAAACATATCATCGCGGATCCCGATGGTTTCTGCGAGAAATGAGATCATGTTGGCCGTTTCGCGAACAGTTTCTCCGTGTGCGATCTGTGATTTTTCTTCGTCTAAGTCCGCAAGTCCCAAGCCGAGTGCATTCGCCGCGAAGGCAAAACTGAATCGTGTTCGGGTCGAATTATCGCGGAAAAGAGAAATAGCCAGACCTGTGTCAAAGGACCGGATGGATGCACCCGATCTATGAAGGTCGCTCATCAATTGTGCAACATCAAGTACCGCCCTGATCTCATCGTCATTTCTTTCCCAGGTTAAAAGGAAATCCCGGTTAAACATGTCCGTTCTTAAGTTGGTAAGTGATTCAGGCAATGTATCTGCTTTTGTTTGAAAGAGGGCGTTCATTTTTTTGATCATTTATTTAGAAGATCATGATCGTTCAATTGTTGATGGCGGGACGATATTTTTAACTGATCGCCCTGGCGGCGGGGGAGTCTTTCATGGGCAGTTTATATCTCCTGATCCCGTCAAATTTATACAGAGCTCCTGCAACCGCTCCTGCCGTCGGGACAAGTCCGATCTCACCTACGCCCTTTGCTCCAAACGGACCTTCAGGCTCGTTTTCTTCTATCAACAGGATCTCTGTTTCAGGCATATCCTTGGCTCGTATTATTCCAAGTGAACGGAGTTTGAAAGATTCAGGTACCCCATCGTTTAACCGGAGTTCTTCCGTAAGGGCATAACCTAACCCCATGTGTATGGACCCTTCCAACTGCCCTTCAAGCATTTTCCTGTTGATAACACGTCCTACATCATGTGCGGCAACGTATCTCTTGAGTTTTCCGTCATCATCCAGGATACATACCTGGGTCGCAAAGCCGAACGACATGTGGGTGATCGGATTATCCGTCTCGGTTTCCAGTGAAGTCGTGTAGTCAATTATGACTTCCCCGAAGTATTTCTTTCCGGACAGGTCTTTTAGCGTTTTCCCGTTATCCATCTCTCTCTTCATGTCCTCGGCCGCCTTGATCACGGCTCTCCCTCCAAGAACGGTAGCTCTAGAAGCAGTAGTCATCCCGCAAGGTGTTGGTTCCGTCGTATCGATATTCACGGTTACAGTTCTCGGGTCGATGCCGGTGACATCACAGAAGATCTGTATCATGATCGTCGAGAAGCCTTGTCCCATTTCTGTAAACCCGGTGTTGATGGTGATGGTTTGATCAGGGTTAACTGTTACCATCACCTGTCCGGATTCCTTCATACCGTTACCGATACCGACATTCTTGATCCCACATGCGATCCCGGCATATTTGGAAGAGTAGTAAATATCTTTTACCGCGAGGAGCGTCTTCTTAATACCCACAGATTTGTTAAAAACCTGTCCGGTGACAAAAGTGTCACCGATATCAACAACATTTCTCCATCTCATTTCCCATCCGTCGATACCCACCTTTTCAGCAAGGATATCCATCATTCCTTCCATGGCGAACGCCGCCTGGTTGGCCCCGAATCCGCGCATGGCACCGCAAGGTAGATTATTGGTATAAACGGCGAGGGCCTCAACATCTGAATGCAGGATGTTATATGGCCCGCAGGCATGTCCTGCAGCCCGCTCCAGAACTTTGGTTCCGACCGAGGCATAAGCGCCTTTGTCGCCGATCATCCTGGCGTGGACCGCTGTTAGTTTTCCGTTTGCATCGCAGCCAACGGTATATGTCATTTTGATCGGGTGTCGTTTGGGGTGCAGTCGAATACTCTCTTCCCGGGTCAAAGTGGCCTTAACCGGCTTCCCGGTCAGCATTGCCATTAAGGAGACATGTGCCTGTATACTCAGGTCTTCTTTACCGCCGAAAGCACCGCCGCTTGAGATGAGTTTAACCGTAATTTTATCTTCATCGAGATCGAGAAAGGACGCGATCTGTTTTCGATCATCAAATATTCCTTGTCCCTGACTCAAAACTTCAATTACCCCGTTTTGGAAACTGGCGATCGAACTTTCGGGTTCAAGAAATCCATGCTCGATCACCTGAGTTTCAAACGTCCTTGTTTCTACGAATGCAGAATTCTTCAGCTGTTCCTCTACATTGCCTCTCTTAATTATCGATTTTGACAGCAAGTTCTCGTGATCCTCATGAACC
>JBGAVC010000117.1:0-7558 GCA_044228265.1 Pyrinomonadaceae bacterium | reverse complement strand
TCTCGGCGACGGCGAAAAGGCGGTCGCGAATGGTCTCGCAAGCTAGCTGCGTTGCCTTTCCGTTAAGATCGGCTGCGGCCGACGCCGCGGTCGGACTCGTGTTAGCGATCCGCAAAGTGTTGGTCGTGTGGACCCTCACCTTGCCGATCTCAAGGCCGAACATCTTTGCAGCGACCTGGGCGATCTTGGTATTGACGCCTTGTCCCATCTCGACGGCTCCGGTCGAGACGGCGACAGAGCCGTCGGTGTACACATGCACGAGCGACCGCGCCTGGTTCATCGGCGTCTTTGTGAACGAGATCCCGAAACAGACCGGCATGACGGCGACGCCTTTCTTGAAATATTTGGATGAGGCGTTAAATTCATCGGCTTCTTTCTGCAGCCCGGCCAGATCATATTTTTCGTCCGCCTGAGTCCACGAATGTCCGGCGTCGCTCTCCGCGAGCTGGCCGTAAGGGAACTCGTCGCCGTCGACGATCAGATTTCGTCGCTGGATCTCGGCTGCCGAAACGCCGAGCTTTTCGGCGGCGTGAGCGATCGCCGATTCGATCACAAACATCCCCTGTGGCCCGCCAAATCCGCGAAATGCAGTGTTCGGCGGCAGGTTCGTCCGGCAGCAATATGCGATCGCGCTGACATTCGGGACGTAATAGCTGTTCGTGCAGTGAAATAGCGTCCTCTCGAGCACCGGCGGCGACAGGTCGCACGATGCACCGGCATCCTGATAAAACCTCGCTTCGTAAGCGACGATCTTGAGGTCCTTATTGAGCCCGATCTTGTAATCGGACGAATACGGGTGCCGCTTGCCGGTCATCCGCATATCTTCCATGCGGTGAAGGGCGTATTTTACGGGACGGCCGCTCAATTGTGTCCCAACGGCACAGATCGCGGCCCACGCGTTCGCTTGGTCTTCCTTGCCGCCAAAACCGCCTCCGAGACGCTGCACGTCGACCTCGACCTGGTGCATCGGCAGACCCGTAACGCGGCAAACCGCACGCTGCACGGCCGTCGGCCCCTGTGTCGACGAGTAAACGCGAATGCCTCCGCCTTCCATCGGCACGGCGTACGCGCCTTGGGTCTCGATGTAGAGATGTTCCTGGCCATTCTGCTCGGTGCGGCCTTCGAAGACGTATTCGCAGGTTCGAAATGCCGCTTCCGTGTCACCGAGCTTGAACCTCTTCGGCGGGACGATAAAGCTCTCGTTCGCCGCCGCTACTCGCGGATCAGTGACGGGTTCAAGCGGCTCGATCTGGGCGGTTATCTTTTTCGCACCCTTGCGGGCAAGCTCTTCACTCGTCGCCAGCACTATAGCGATCGGCATTCCCTGAAAATGCACCTCGCCGTCCGCCAGCAAAGGCTCGTCGGGCACGATCCCACCGATCTGGTTCTCGCCGATCAGGTCTTTCGCGGTAATGACCTTAGAAACGCCTTCCGAAGCTTCCGCCTCAGACGAATCGACACTCCTCAACTTCCCATGCGCGACCGGCGAATCAAAAACACACGCATACAGAGTCCCGCGAATCACGGGAATATCATCGAGATAAACGCTTTCGCCGCGTACGTGTGAATGTGAGTCGATGTTTTTCATTTAGGGTCGTAATCGCGCCAATAAATCTGATCGCAAGAAAACAGCATGTCACTTCGTATTCGCAGTTTTGTATATCGTCGGTCAGGTAGGTCAATTGGTCGATTCTGATATCCCGCTCTAAAAACTTCGTCGACGAAGTATTTCGTCACCGATCCGCTATGAAAGAACTCGACCTTGTTATCGGAATCATCATAAAGCTCAATTTCAGGACTAAGTAATTTTCCGTCAGGAAGCTTCAAATCTCGGATCCTCAAGTTTACGGACTGAGAGCGGTGCTCTGGTCTCACTGGTGGATCGATGGCCACCTCGATCCATTCTGTCGTCACCTCAATATTCTTCGCTAGGACTCGATCATTTGGCCAATTGATGTAGACGATCAATCCCAAATAGCAAAAGAAGAGCAAACCGGATATGCCCAGAATTGTGACTGCGATTTTGGCGAGCCATTTCATATTCCGAACATCTCCACAAAATGAGCCTCGAAAAGCTGTCTCAACAGGAGGCGTTTATACGCTTCGGTTCCGCGAACATCAGAGATCGGCGAGATCTCAGACTGCATGATTTCGATTGCTGCGGCGATGGCATCCTCGTTGATCTCGCGCCCGCGCAGGAAGTTGGAAGTCTCCCTAAGATATAGCGGTATCGGCGCGACTCCGCCGGCGGCGACATGGGCGTCCGAGAGAACCACCCCGTCAGCGGAAGCGGCTGCCACCCCTGATTCGTAAGGAGGGGAGCACCGGAGTGAGATCGCCGTGTTGACGGTCGCGATATCGAGGTAAGTGCGTTTGCAGACCTTTTCGAAGTTGAATCGAAAATCGCCGGCAGGTTTTTTGAAACGGATCGCGGTGATCATTTCGTCGGGCTTCTTAGCGAGCTGTTTGTAGCCGAGATAGAGATCGCGAAGCGGCAGTACTCGCGAGAGAACCACCCCGTCAGCCGAAGCGGCCGCCACCCCTCCTTCGTAAGGAGGGGAGCTTAGTTGGGTCTCCGCATCGAGAGCGAGGAACCAGACCGTCATGTCGCCGATCGGCGAGGCGTTGACGAAATTGCCGGCGAGCGTCGCCATGTTGCGGATCGGAGTTGATGAGACAAGCTTGAGGTGCTTGTAAAGGTCCGGGAAGATCGACTGCATTACTGACGACTCGAGCAGGTCAGTGACGGTCGCGGACGCACCGATCTCGATGTATGCACCGGTTTCACGAATGCCGCGGAGAGCGTCGTCAAACAGCAACGGGGTCGCGGTATGTTCCGCCATTTCTTCGGGCCGCTGGACGTATGTATCGGTGCCTCCGCCAACGAATGCGGGCGCAGTCGGAACGACCTGCGGTAGCGGGTGCTTGGACTCGGAATGTTCGCTCGTTCCAAGTGACGTAAGACGTTCGGCTACGGATGCAAAGTACCTTGGAACTATTTGCTTGTCGATCGCCTGCATTAAACCACCCGCTACCGCAGGTGGTTCTGACAGTATCCGCGCGGCGCGCTCGATCGATTTGTAACCTGTACAGCGGCATATGTTGCCGTCGATGGATGAGATCGCGAGGTCTTGGGAAAGCGTGGAGCCCTTACTTACGTGCGGGCTACTGACACCCTGCCGGCCACTAAGACAAAATCCGGTGAGCGACATCACAAAACCGACCGTGCAAAAACCGCATTGTGTACCGCTCTCGTCGACCATCGCCTGCTGGACCGGAGTGAGCGAGCCGTCAGTCGGATTGATACCCTCGACGGTGACGATATGTTTGCCGGCGGCGTTAGCAAGCGGCATTAGGCATGACGTCATTGAGCGATAACGAATGTCCTCGCCGATCATCTCGCCGACGAGTATCGTGCACGCGCCGCAGTCGCCTTCGCGGCAGCCGATCTTCGTGCCTTTTAGGTCTTTGCGATAGCGGACAAAATCGAGCACGGTCATTCCGGCCGGCAGATCGGTCGAAACGTCCTCGTCGTTGAGTATAAATCTGATCATTAAAGCTAGAACCGCCGGATCAGGATGACGCCTCCGGTTATGAGCAAGACGCCCACGACGCGGATCAGGCTGACCTCCTTGACCGGCAAGCCAAGCAGCCCGAAATGGTCGATCACCAGCGTCACGAGCATTTGCCCCGCGATGATCAGGCTGAACGTCATCGCCACGCCGAGGCGTGGCACTAGCACGACCGCGGTGGTTACGAAGAATGCTCCCATTAGGCCGCTGAGCCATGCCACGGGCGGAGCGTCTTTGATCGAGGCCAGGTTTCCTAGCGATTCACCGGTTGCTGCACTGTATACGAGCAGCCCAACCGTTCCGACAAAAAACGAAACAAGCGCGGCGAGTATCGGGCTGCCGACCGACTCCGCGAGCTTATTGTTCAATCCGGCCTGCGTCGGCATCATCGCGCCCGCGGCGATGCCGAGCAGCATCAAAAAATACACGTTCGTCATCTCTAGTATTCGGTCTTATCGGGCTTCAACGTCCAGTCGTGGAAAACGGCCCGGGCTTCGTCGCGAAGCAGATTTGTCATTCTGAGCTGGCGGTCGTCGTTCGGCTTTTCGAGTTCCGCATAAAAATGTTCGTCGTCAAACCCGGCTTCGGCGGCGTCCTGACGAGTGCCCGCAAAGAAAATGGCGGCCGGCCGCGACCAGTAGATCGCCCCAAGGCACATCGGGCACGGCTCGCACGATGTGTAAATGGTGCAGCCTTCGAGCTGGAACGTCGAGAGCCTGCTGCATGCGTCCCGGATGGCAACGATCTCGGCGTGGGCCGTCGGATCGTTTGTCGACGTCACACGATTGTTGCCGCGGCCGATAACCTGGCCGTCCTTGACAATGACGCAGCCGAAGGGTCCGCCCGCGTTGGCGTCCATCCCGTGACGAGCAAGCTCGACTGCCTGCCTCATGAACTTTTCGTGTTCGTCGGTCATTGGTTCTTGGGCGGTGTCAGCTTGATCTCGTATAGTTTTTTCCACCGCTTGCCGGTCACGAATATCCGGTCTTTTTCGGCGTCGTATGCGATGCCGTTGAGCGTATTCTCTTCCTGGCTCTCCTTGCCCTGATCATCAGGTGAAATGCCTCCGAGGTCGATCCAGCCGAGCAGCTTGCCATTAGCCGGGTCGATCCTTGCGATGTAGTTGACCTTGCCCAGGATCTGCGGGTCTTCGGAGTGCCAGACGTTGGACCAAAGCTCACCCTTTATCCACTCGAGTTCGTTGATCTGCATTAGCGGCCTGCCGTCCTCGCGCATTACCGGGATCGTCCTAACGGTCTGGAACGTCTCAGGATCCATGACCTTGATAACGTGCGTCGCCTGTGTCAAATAGAGCAACGTGCCGTCGGTTGTCATTCCCCAGCCTTCGCCCTGGTAACGGAACTCCTTGAGCAGCTTGAAGTCTTTGGCGTTAAAGACGCGGCCAAGCCCCTGCTTCCAGGTCAGCATGTAGATCTTGTCGCCGATCTGGGCGCAGCCCTCTCCAAAGTCCTCACGCGGCAGGTCCCACTTTTGGACGACTTTGCCCGTCTCGAGCTCGACCTTTCGGAGCGAAGATTCGCCCGGATCGCCGCCGGTGCTTTCATACAAAAACCCGTCACGATAAAAGAGGCCTTCGGTAAACGCCTTAGGGTCGTGCGGATAGGACTTGACGACTTCGTAGCCGTAAATCGGCAGAGCCTGCGGTGACGGTTTTGTGTTCGCAGGCTTATTGTTGGTTACGCCGTTGTTCGCCGATCCGCTGCACGAAAGCGAAGCCGCGATTACAAGAAAGAAGATCAATGATCGCATATAACTTTTGGATCTATCTGCCAGCTCCGCCGGCGTCATTTCCTTAACGCACGGTCGATCGCGCGTTTGAACCCGAAGATCGAAAGGTCTCGGACCGCGACGCCATTTACAAAGATACTTGGCGTCCCCGGCAGCCTTAAGGCGTTCCCGTCATCGACGTCGCGCTGGACGGCGGCGGCCGTCTTTTCGGAGTTAAAGTCTAGATCAAATTGCTTTGCGTTCAAACCCAACGCAGCGGCATATTTCCTGAGCGAATCGTCATCGAGGGCGTTCTGGTTCTTATACAGAACATCGGTATATTCGAAAAATTTGCCCTGTGCATTTGCCGCCGCCGCTGCACATGCCGCACGAAGGGCGTTCGGGTGACGCGTCGTCAGCGGGTAGTTACGAACGACAAAGTGTATCTTGCCCGGATATTCGGCCATCGCCTTTTTCAGGATCGGATGCGTCGCCGAGCACGCCGGACACTGAAAGTCGCTGAACATCACTATTGTCACGGGAGCCGTTGCCGGACCTGTCGAAGGGCCGTTGCCTGTCGAGATGTTTCGCACGACGGGTTCAGGCTCTGCGTAAAGGAACTTGACCTTATACTTTGCGAACAGCGATTCGCGAAACGCTCCTTCAAGCTGCATGCGCTCGCGGTCCGAATAATCGCGCATCTTGTTCGAAACTTCGCTTGCGATCAGCGTGGCCGCGTCTATATCTCGCGCCTTTGCCTCGTCGAGCACCAGGGCGGAATAGATCAGTTCATAAAGTTCGCCGAAGACCTGATCGCTGACTTGAGCGCTCGTTTCATAAAGGTCGAGCTTGTATTTTTGTTCGAATTCCTGATCGGTTATCGCGTGTCCGTTAACGGTCACGACGACATCAGCGGGCTTAAGACCCGGCGCATTTATGTCCTTGCCGGGCGTGATCTTGTACTTCGGTTTGATGGTCTCGATCAGCTTTAGCAGGTCTCGTCGTCCCGTATCTGCTTTCAGAAAACTGACGATCTGGTCGCGGACAGCCGATAGCGGCTTGCCGTCGAAGGCAGCGAGATTGGCTTGATATATCTTCTCGATCTCTGCGTCGGACGGTGCGGCTGCTTTTGCCATTACATCGGCGACGAGTTTCGTTGCGTCGGTGCCGCGCGTCCTGGCCTCGGCCGCAATAAGCTCGTCATTGATCAACTCGACGAGCGAGGCGGACCGTTCTTTCGCCATTGCGGCCGGAAGGTCTTTGATCATGGCCTGAGTTTCGGGGGACAGGTCGTCGACGGTCCACGTGTGGTTCGTCGCAGTCGCCAGAACGGTAGCCTGAGCCTGTGTCGCGATCGCGCACGCGAAAATGAAAACTGTGATACTTAGTGACTTGATCATTCTAAAGTTCTTCGTCGATGTGCTTAGAGATTCTATCAAAAAAGGGCATCCGAAAATAATGTTCGGTTTGATGCGGCGCGTCCTTCGTAATTTGCGTAATATCTGATCGTTATGGCAAAAGGGCGAAAACTGAACCACGATTTCTATCGTTCGACCGACACCGCTCGCGTCGCTCGTGACCTGCTCGGCACTCTGCTTGTCGTTCCGGCGGAAACCGGCCAGCGGGTTTCGGGAATGATCGTCGAGACCGAAGCCTATCTCGGTGAGATCGACCGGGCCGCCCACAGCTACGGCGGCCGGCGCACACCGCGGAACGAGGTGATGTACGGTCCAGCGGGCCGCGTCTACGTGTTTTTTGTCTATGGTATGTACTACCAGTTTAACGTCGTTACCGGCCCCGCCGACCACCCGCACGCGATCCTCATCCGCGCCCTCGAACCCGTCGAAGGCATCGAAATAATGCGTGAACGCCGAATGGCCAGCCGCAAGCGTCGGAAGTCAGAACCGGGAGCGGCAGCGACTGGGTCGATGCCCGAAAGGAACTTAACGTCCGGCCCCGGCAAACTTACCATCGCCATGGGCATCGACCGGACGCTCAACGGAGAGGACCTCGGCGGAGACAATGTTTGGATAGAGAAATATCGCTCGTTTCCCGACAATGAGGTCTCTATCGGAAAACGTATCGGGATCGACTACGCGGGAGAAGACGCCGATCGACACCTTCGGTACTGGGTCAAGGACAATGTGTTTGTTAGCAAAAGCCGCTGACACTCACTGGTTATTCGAAGGGACTGAGTCAGCCCTTGTATTGATCCACCAAAAAAGGGGGATGCTAAATCCGATCCCGCCAAGCAGCGA
>JBGAVC010000013.1:0-58699 GCA_044228265.1 Pyrinomonadaceae bacterium | reverse complement strand
AGACGTTCCTGATCTCAGCAATTGTTTTGATAAGACAAACTCCTTCTTTTCCGCAGTCAAATGTTTATAAACATTTACGATCCGAAGAGCAAACAAATATGATTTATTCCGGAGCGGGTTTTCTTTGAACTGTCGATTATCCATTGTCAATTATCAATTGGCCAACGTCCAGTTATACAGTTCGACATATTTCCTCGCAGCGTTCTCCCACGAGTTATCGACCGCCATCCCGTTGCGCTGTATCTTTTCCCACGCCGGCTTGTCCTCATAAGCAAAACGGGCCTCGTAGATCTTCTCCAGTAACTTGTCAGAAACGAGCAGACGTTGGGCCCTCCGTTCCCCGTTGCTGAGACCGCGTCCCAATTCTGGACCGTGTCGTCAAGGCCACAGCCGACGGCCCGGACGATCGGCACGGTTCCGTATCTTAATGAGTACATTTGGTTTAACCCGCACGGTTCAAACCGCGAAGGCATCAGGAACATATCTGCCCCGGCTTCGATCAGATGGGCCAACCGCTCATTATAGCCAATGTAAACTCCGACACGCGAAGGCGCGTAGTCGCGCAGTGCCTGCAGGAAACGTTCCGAATCGTTCTCGCCCGAACCGAGGGCGATAAAGAACCCACCGGCTGCCAAAATGTCGCCTGCTCCTTGTCTTATCAGTTCGACTCCTTTCTGAGGCGTCAACCGCGTCACACTCGCAAAGATCGGACGGTCAAGCTCTTGAGGCAGGCTGAATTGGTCGAGAGCATAGCCCGTTTACATTCGCGTTTTCCACTCAGATCGTCGATCGAGAAATGGGCAGGCAACTCAGGATCGGTCTCCGGATCCCAGACCTCGTAGTCGACGCCGTTAGTGATGCCGACCAATCGATCCGCCCGTTGGCGAACGAGCCAATCGAGTCCGTAGCCGTTTTCGGGGGTCTGGATCTCGTAGGAATAGCGTCTCGAAACAGTCGAAAGCGTGTCCGAGATCTCCAGTCCGGCTTTCATCGCCGAAGCGTAGCCATTGAAGGCAAGGTGTTCCTGGCAAGGCTCGAGGTGAAACCCAGACCCCGAAGTTCGTCAAGCCCGAAGCCCCCTTGATACGCCATGTTATGGATCGAAAAGACGGTCCGCGTCCGATGAAAATACTCGTCGTAGCTCCGCCGGGATGCGAGTTCGACGGCCGCAAAACCGCAATGCCAGTCGTTCAAATGCACGATGTCGGGCGGCGGGCCGACGCGTTTCAGCAGCGTCAGCGCCGCTCGGCAGAAAAACGCAAAACGCTCGTAGTCTTCGGTGTAACCGTAGATCGAGTCGCGGTGAAATATCGACGGAGCATCGATCAGGAACGTCGGCGAACCGTTGGCCTCGCTGTAAAACGCCTTTGCAGGATAGCGGCCGCCTTTCCAGTCGACCCAGAGATCGTCGATAGCGGTGTGCCACAGGTACTCGCCTTTTGTCTGCCAATAACACGGCGTGATCAGAAATGAATCGACACCGATGCGCCCCAAAGCCTTCGGCAAGGCACCGGCGACGTCCCCAAGACCACCTGTCTTGGAGTAAGGTACAGCCTCGGCAGAGATCACCGCTATCCGCAAGATGTTTGCTTCCTATCCGATCCGGTTTTGAACATTAT
This sequence comes from Pyrinomonadaceae bacterium, assembly GCA_044228265.1. GTDB lineage: Bacteria > Acidobacteriota > Blastocatellia > Pyrinomonadales > Pyrinomonadaceae > OLB17. The sequence goes on along the minus strand of JBGAVC010000013.1, from coordinate 57,080 downwards.
TGCCCCTCGATTTTACCAAGCGGCCCTCGATTCGTCCATTTGCCCGGAATTCCGCAGCGAGTACGTCCAATGCCCGAGGCGACCTAAAACGACATCCACGAACACGGTCCGTGAATTCGCGGGTCGATCTCTCCTGCTCAAGACTTAAGACTCAACACCCAAGACTCCAAACGCTTAAGCGTTCTTAAGCGTTCCAAACTGGCTTGGAACGCTGTAACTGTTGCATGCCTTACGGTTGCGACGATATTCTTGCTCTGTTCCGCGAGTTTTGCGCAAAATATCACACGTGTGGCACAAATCGATAAGTACAATAGATACAATGAGTTGACATTTCACCCGACCTGCAAACGATCCGAACAAGTATGGAACACAGCTTATGCGAAACCGGGCATAACGAGCCGAAAACGAAAAACCAAAGTCCAAAGACCTGGTGTCATTTTCATGAACTGTCAAAGATCCCGGCCGCCCGTGGTACACCTACGATTCACGAACAACTTATCAACTCTATTGTACCATTTGTGTCAAGGTCAGAACGTATTTGCAGAGATGGTATGCTTCGTGAGGAGTGGAGAAATGAGCTTTGGCGAAAAGAGACGGATGATGGTCTCCGCTGCCCGCCGGAAATGGCGAGCGCACTGGAACTGAAAAACATTTACACTCAAAACCAGTCGCGTGATAGAATGTGCGCATGTTCGAGGTAGAGTTAAACACCTCGCTCTCCGACACCGTTTCGTCGATCGGCTCCACTCCTGCTCAGTTAGTTATCGGAAACGATTGCTCAATATCCGCGGATGTTTCGATTCCGGATACGATCGCGGTCCATTTTCGCAATGGGGCTAAGAAGCTAAGGAGATGTACATGAAGACCTACCAACATACCCTGCGTACTTTTTTGATGTTTTTGATCCTGACGGGAGCTGTTTTTATATCTTCGGGGAATCAGTTTAGCTCTTGGACCTCGGTGTCTGCGGCACCTATGACCGACAGCGTACTAAATCCTGCCGTTATTCGGCACGGTGTGAGCGACTTTGATGGGGATGGTAAAACGGATTTTGCACTCTATTGGCATTCGCAAGGCGGCTGGTACTGGAGAAACGCCGTAAACCCTGAGATCCTCCACTCGTTTCTCTTCGGAAACTCTACTGATCAGCCGGTCCCCGGAGATTACGATGGAAATGGCACAACTGATTATGCCCTCTTTCGGCCGTCGGATGGAACCTGGTACATATCGCTAAATGGCTCATCTTTTACCGGGGTCCAGTTCGGCCTGTCGACCGATCTGCCCGCCCAGGGTGATTTTGACGGAGACGGCAAGACGGACATCGCCGTTTACCGGCCATCGGAAGGAATATGGTATATTCTCGGTTCGACAGCGGGTTTTTCGGCAATGCAATTTGGATTGAGCGGTGACAAGCCCGTCGTCGGCGATTACGATGGTGACGGAAAAGCCGACATCGCGGTCTATCGTCCGTCCAATGGATATTGGTACGTGTTTGGCAGCACAGCAGGCTTCTACGGCCTTCAATGGGGCATTTCGACGGACCTGGTCGTGCCGGGCGATTACGACGGCGACGGAAAAACGGACTTTGCGGTGTTTAGGCCGTCCACGGGGACCTGGCATCTGCTTCAGAGCACAGGGGGATACAAAGCTGTCGCTTTCGGCCTCCAGGGTGACGTCCCGGTCCCGGGCGATTATGACGGAGACGGCAAGACGGATATCAGTATAGATAGGCCGACCAATTCAGCAAACGGCGCCTGGTGGTACATCAGCAGCATAAACGGGAGTTGGGTTTTCACACCTTCTGGTGCACAACCTCCGGACCGAGATCCGATTCCAGCCCATTACGTCCCCATCCAGTGAGCCGAACGGCAAACGTCCAACCATCTTTGGAGGACATAGCACAGGGGTCGGCACGGGTCAGACATGCAATATTGCATTTCTTGGCTTGATCGCCTTAAGCACGGAGCCCTCTTTTACCTCGGCCGCCTGCAGGTCACATTTCATCTGAAGATTTAACCAAAAGCCAGCCGACATCCTGAAATACCTGGCGAGTCTGAGAGCCGTGCTCGGAGTCAATCCTCTTTTGCCCGCAACTATCTCAGGGGCGTTCGAGGACGCCGTTTTGCCCAAAATACTTAGAAGGTTTGATGCAGACGGAAGCCATACTACGCAGCGATGTCCACGTACGATGAGTAGGATGAAGGTTCCGGGATAGCGTAACCTTCCTGGCGTAAGCCTTCGACATGGAATTCAATTGCCTCGTGAATGTTCTGCTCAACTTCCTCACGTGTGTCGCCCACCGCCGCGCATCCTGGAACATCTGGTGAGAAGGCGGAATAGCCAGTGTCTGTTTTTTCTACAACGATCAAGTATTTTTTCATTACCGTAATCCTGCCTGCTTCAGTATATTGTTGAGTGTTCCGATGGCCAATTCCTTACCTAGGTTTCCGGGAATTGTTACGAGGCCAGGTTTGGTTGGATGTTTGTACTGACGATGACTGCCACGGGTTCTGACTATGTACCAGCCGTCTGCTTCGATGAGCTTTATCAGTTCCCTAACCTTCATAAAGGCGATAGGAGGCGCATCCACCAAAGAAATAGAATGGAAGCGATGCTTCCATTCTATTAAGATTCACACCCAAACTAACTCTGCATCGACGCCAGGAACTCTGCGTTCGTCTTGGTCTTTGACAGACGTTCGAGGACGACTTCCATCTGCTCGACGGGCGAGAGCGGGTTGAGGACGCGGCGCATGACCCAGATGCGGTTGAGGTCCTCTTTGCTGAGGAGAAGCTCCTCTTTTCGCGTACCTGACCTTTGCAGATCGATCGCCGGGAACAGACGCTTGTCGGACAGACGACGGTCGAGGTGAATTTCCGAGTTACCGGTTCCCTTGAACTCTTCGAAAATGACGTCGTCCATACGCGAGCCTGTGTCGATCAGAGCCGTCGCGATGATCGTCAGGCTGCCGCCTTCTTCGATATTTCTCGCGGCTCCAAAGAAGCGCTTCGGACGCTGTAACGCATTCGAATCGATACCGCCAGAGAGGATCTTGCCCGACGGAGGAACGACCGCGTTGTGAGCACGTGCAAGCCTTGTTATCGAGTCAAGCAGGATCACCACATCGCGTTTGTGTTCAACAAGACGTTTTGCCTTTTCGATGACCATGTCGGCGACCTGGACGTGACGCGTCGGCGGCTCGTCAAATGTCGATGAAATGACCTCGCCGCGGACCGATCGCTGCATATCGGTGACCTCTTCGGGCCTTTCGTCGATAAGCAGAACGATCAATGTCACCTCGGGGTGGTTTTCGGTGATCGAATTTGCGATCGTCTGCAGAAGCATCGTCTTACCCGTTCGCGGCGGTGCCACGATCAGGGCACGCTGCCCTTTACCGATCGGCGTAACAAGGTCGATGACACGGGCCGATACCTTCTCGGGGTCGGATTCGATCTCCATCCTGAGCTGTTCGTCCGGATAGAGCGGCGTCAGATTGTCAAAAAATATCTTCTCGCGTGACGTTTCCGGCGCTTCAAAATTGATCGCCTCTACCTTGATGAGAGCAAAGTATCGTTCGCCTTCTTTCGGCGGCCTGATCTGCCCGGAGACGGTATCGCCAGTTCGAAGGTCGAACTTGCGGATCTGCGACGGGCTGACGTAGATGTCATCAGGACCCGGAAGATAGTTGTATTCGGGAGCACGCAGGAATCCGAATCCGTCCGGCAAAGTTTCGAGGACGCCTTCCGAAAAAATAAGACCACTCTTTTCCGTCTGGGCCGCGAGCACCTTAAAGATAAGCTCCTGTTTACGGAGGCCGGTCGCGCCTTCGATGCCCATCTCTTTAGCGATGTGCGTCAATTCGCTGATGGACATGTCCTTTAGTCCGGCGAGGTTCAGAGTGACTTCGTCGCCGGCCGGTGCCGTGGAGTTCTTCTTTTCCTGGCTTTCGCCGTCCACTGAAACCGTTTCAGCAGCCGCTACGGCCGTATCTTCGCCTGCGGCACTGGCCCGTTTAGGCCTGCGGGTTTGTGTAGTTTTGGTAACCATTTGAGTCGGATGTGGGTGATCAATTAATTTGCGCTTAACGCTTCTAACGAATTCGATCGCTCGTTATCTATGACAGGATGTTCATTTGGAATGCCGGAAAAGCACCTAAAAGATCGTTTGGATTGTATAGACTTATATCAAAGATTTCAGCCTTCGAGGCATGAAAAGAAACCCTGAATTTAGGGGGTACATCAATGTTTACATCATTCAACACAATAAATCAACCTAAAACTGACTAAATATTGACCGCCGCGGCGATCTCGTTCCAGACAGCATCGCGCCCTTTGCCTGTCTTTGCGGAAAATGGCAGCACACTAACGCCAGGCAGCGACTTTTCGATGACCGAAAGGCTTCTCAAAAGCTCGTTCTTTGAGAGCTTGTCAGCTTTTGTCGCGACGATCAGCTGAGGCTTGTACTGGCTCATCAGCCATTCGTGAAGCTGCCGGTCCAACTCCGTCGGCTCATGCCGCACATCGACGAGATGGATCGATAATACCAACTCTTGCCGCTCGCGAAGATATTCTTCGGCCATCCTTCCCCATTCGGACCGCATGCTTTTCGGCACCTTTGCGAAACCATACCCGGGAAGGTCCGCAAAACAGAACCGCCCGTTAACGTGAAAGAAATTGATGCTCTGCGTTCGGCCGGGCGTGTTTGAGGTCCTGGCGAGCGACCTGCGTTGAAGCAGCGAGTTCAGCAGCGACGATTTGCCGACGTTCGAGCGGCCCAGAAAAGCGACTTCCGGCAGGCCGTCCATGGTCCAATGACTGCGCTCGAAAGCACTCTTGACGAATTCCGCTGAAACGATCTTCATTTATGCTGCATTTCGGACGATCTCGATCCGATACGGTCCACTAGATTCAGATCTGCAGACATAAACGCCGGTAGGTATGACTCTATCGATCGCGGCCCCGCCTCCGGCACTGGTTTGACGGACTCGCCAGGTTATTCGATAACCGCCGAGATCTCAGGGCCTCCGGCATCCGGGCTCCAGATCTGCGGAGTCTCGATCGATGGGATCTCTCCGCCGCTCTCGAGTGCTATATCCAGCACCTCGTCGATCATATCGACGATCTTGATGGACAGTTCGTCGCGGACCTCTTCGGGTATGTCCGCCAGGTCCTTTTCATTTTCCTTCGAGAGGATGATCGTCTTCAGCCCGAACCGGTGCGCCGCGAGCAGTTTCTCCTTGACGCCGCCGATCGGCAGGACCTTGCCGCGCAGCGTGATCTCACCGGTCATCGCGACGTCATGTCTGGCCGCCTTTCGGGTCATCGCAGACACCATCGCGGTTGCCATGGTAATGCCGGCACTCGGCCCGTCCTTGGGGATCGCTCCCTCGGGCACGTGAATGTGCAGGTCTTTTTCACGGAAAATAGCCGGATCGATACCCAACTCTTCAGCCCGGGTCCGAACGCACGTTAAGGCAGCTTTGGCCGATTCCTGCATGACCTCGCCCAGTTTACCGGTCAGTGTGACTTCGCCCTTGCCTTTTACCAGCGTCGCCTCGATCTGCAGCACGTCGCCGCCGGCCTCCGTCCACGCAAGGCCATTGACAAGGCCGATCTCGCTCTTGCGGGCAATGTCCTGTTTGCGAAAGCGGATCGCTCCCAATAGCTCCTGGACCTTTTCCGCATCCACGACGACCTGAAAATCGCCCTTTTCGGCGGCCGCGACATATTTCCGGGCGATCTTTCGCAGACACGACCCGATCTCACGTTCGAGGTTCCGGACGCCCGCTTCGCGAGTATAGTGCCGGATGATCTCCAGCACGCCATCATCCGTGAATTTTACGCGGTCGCCTTCGACCCCCGTGTTTTCACATTGTTTCGGGATCAAATGCTGCTTGGCGATCTCGAGTTTTTCGCGTTCGGTATAACCGGAAAGCTGCAGCACCTCGAGCCGGTCTTGGAGAGCGGGCGGTATCGTATGCAGCACATTCGCAGTCGCGATAAAGAAAACCTGTGAAAGGTCGTAATCGACGTCGAGATAGTGGTCGCGAAACGTATTATTCTGTTCCGGATCGAGCACCTCTAGCAATGCCGAACTTGGATCGCCACGATAATCGCGGCCTAGTTTGTCGACTTCATCCAATACGATGACCGGGTTGATCGTTCCTGCCCGCTTCATCAATTGAATGATCTGTCCGGGCAAAGCGCCAATGTAGGTCCGACGGTGGCCACGGATCTCGGCCTCGTCATGGACGCCGCCAAGCGCCAGACGAACAAACTTGCGCCCAGTCGCGTTGGCGATCGACTTCCCTAACGATGTCTTACCGACGCCCGGGGCACCGACAAAACATAGGATCGTGCCTTTCGGACTTTTGACCAGTTGGCGGACCGCCAGGAACTCGAGTATGCGTTCTTTGATCTTTTCAAGCCCGTAATGGTCTTCATTCAGTGTCTTTTCGGCGGCCTCGAGATCGTCGATCTCTTCGGAGGTGTCTTTCCACGGGACGTTGACCAGCCAGTCGAGATAAGTTCGCGCGACCGTACTTTCGGCGGACATCGGCGGCATCGATTCGAGCCGTGTGAACTCTTGAAAGGCCTTTTCTTTGGCCTCTTCGGTCATTCCGGATTCTTCGATACGTTTCTTGAGATCGTCCAGCTCAGCTTTTTCGTCCTTACGCCCCAATTCCTTGTGAATTGCCTTGATCTGCTCGTTCAGATAGTACTCTCGCTGATGCTTGTCCATCTGCTTCTTGGTACGAGCGTGAATATTGCGGTCGAGCTGTCGCTTTTCGATCTCGGCTTCGAGTATTTCGATCAGCTTCTGCAAACGCTCCTGGACCGAAAATGTCTCCAAAAGCGATTGCTTATCTTCGACCTCGATCCGCAAATGCGACGACATCGAGTCAGCGATCTGTGCCGCCGAAACGCCGCGAAGACTCGCGTGCAAGGCGTCTGTGTAGGCGTCAGGTGAGACTCTCAGAAATTGCTCGACGAGCGTATGGATCTTTTGCAGCAGGCCATCCGTGCGGTAGCCGGATTCGTCGGTTGACGGCATCCGTCGCACCTGAGCGTAGAACATGCCGTCTTCACCCTGCTCGACCCGAACGGTCCGCCCACGTTCGCGTCCCTCTACAACAACTTTGATCTGGCCATTCTCCTGCCGCTGTGCCTGCAGTATCCGGCCGATCGTGCCGACGGAGTAGATCTGATCCGCTGTTGGCTCGTCGACCGTCGCGTCGTGCTGCGTAGCGAGGAATATCTGCCGCTCGCCTGTCATCGCTCGTTCGAGCGCCGTCACAGAGCTCGTCCGGCCGATCTTGAAGGCGACCTTTGTGAAAGGAAAGATAACTACGTCCCGGATCGGAACCATCGGATATCGTTCAATATCCGCCGGCATCTGGTCAGTGAATTCTTGCATATTTGAATCGCGGTTCTCCCGCCGGACGAGTCAGATTTCTTTTGTTTTTAAGGATAGCTCAATTTTAGGCAAATCCGGCGATCAAAAGCAACATCCGCGAAAGGCCGACCCTGCATTCATCTCGCTTCCGAGAGCCACCAAAAGATGATTCTATATAAGCCGATTACTCACGGAATTTTAGAATTAGAGCCTCAAACGTCGTTTGCCGGAAGCGGAGGCCCGGATCGACCGAAAAAATAAGGCCAAGGCACTATTGAATACGTCTAATGTCAAGACTACAATTCCCACTAAACCAGATGACGGCGCGGTCTGCCCTTGAGTTTCCACGGGAAATTCTTGGAAGGATTGACAATTTGATGTTTTACAACAATCAACATACATAAACATCAGGAGACTTGCGATGTTTTTTTACGAAAAGATCAAAGATGGTTTATTCAACTCGCGGCGTCCGTTGATAGTGCTGTTAGCGGCAGCGGCGTGGCTCGTGCTGCCTTTCGCATTTGGTTCTGACTCCTCAGTGCCACAAGCTCAGACTGCGACCAGCAATCACTCGTTAGTCGCCCATCTAACGGGCCCTGCTAACGTCTCGGTCGCGTTCGGTGTCGCCGTCTATGATTCGACCTCCGCAGCTGGAACTACAGCTCGCGCTCTGAGTGTTGACATATACAATGTGGTCATTCAAACAGCCTCAGCTCCCGCACCTGCGGCATTCCTGAATTCGACTAATATTGGAAACATAACACTAGATCCGTCGAGCCATGGCCACCTCTTTTTGACGACGGCGAATGGTGGATCGGTGCCGAACGTCGTCGCTGGCGACACTTTGACGGTGAAAAGCGGCGGCGTTGTCCTATTGAGCGGCGTGTTTGCCCCACCCGCAACACCTTCGCCAACGCCCACACGAACCCCGCTCCCAACGCCGGTATCACAGTTGTACGCTCCGCTATTGTCGCCTGCTGCGGCCAGCGGTTTGGTGTCGCGCGGTCTGGCGGAATACACGGCGTATAGCAGCACCAGCCGGCGGTTGGAGGTTTATCTTTCGAACATAAATCAACCCGAAGGCACTGTTTTGAAAGTATTCGTAGCAGGAAATGCCGTCGGCACGATAGTCCTGCATATGCACAACGGTCTGTTGAGGCTTAACACTGACGGGGGCGACACAGTGCCTCAAATAGCGGCGGGCACGCCGATCAGTGTTAGGAACGGTAGCGCCGTAGTCCTTGCCGGCGTGTTCACGTCACCGCCGCCGCCTCCTACACCGACGCCTACGGTAAGCCCGACGCCGGTGAAAACTCCTGGCCCGGCCAGGGCGTTCGCGGCCAAGCTGAATGGTGGTCACGAAGTTCCGCCGGTTATGACGGACGGACGCGGATTCGGATTTGTAATGATCAACGCCGCCGAGGACGCGATAAATGTTCGTGTCGCGTTTGTGCATTTGTCATCGGCGGTCACATCCGTGACGATCAACGGGCCGGCTGCCGCAGACGCAAACGGACCGGTAATATTCACCCTGACGCCAAATTCGGCCACCGCAGGAGTTGCAGGACATTTCACGGTCGATCCTCAGCAGGTTGCACAGTTGCGGAACGGCCTGTGGTACTTCCAGATTTCAACAGCCAACAACGGCGCCGGTGAGATACGCGGCCAGATCAAGCCCGTCAACCGTCGCAACGACTTTGACGGCGACGGGCTGTCGGACATCGGCGTCATCCGGTCGAGTCAGGGCTTTGCCCCGGACAACAGCGCCAATTACTGGTACACGCTTAACAGCGCGGACCAGACGTTTTCGGCACTGTCGATCGGCCAACCCGGCGACGTCAATGTTCAGGGCGATTACGATGGCGACGGCATCGCCGACGTCGCGATGTACACGCCTTTGACGGGCGTGTGGCAAGTCCGAAAAAGCGGCACCGGCGAAACGACCTTCACACAGTTCGGCTCTTACGGCGATATTCCCGTTGTAGGCGATTATGACGGCGACACGATAAACGATCTGGCGGTCTTTCGACCTTCCGAAGGCAACTGGTACGTGCTGCGTAGCTCGGATGGGAATTTCACGGGTGTGCATTGGGGAACCGCAGGCGATCGTCCTGTAACTGGTGATTTCGACGGCGACGGAGTCAATGATCTTGCCGTGTTCAGGCCAAGCGAAGGCGCGTGGTACATTAACCGAAGTTCTGACGGCGGTTTCACGGCAATGCGTTGGGGCTTCGGAAGCGACATTCCCGTGTCAGGTGATTTCGACGGCGACGGCGTCAACGATATCTCTGTCTTTCGGCCGAGCGAAGGCAACTGGTACATTTACCGCAGTTCCGACAATGGATTTGCCGCGTTCCATTTCGGAATGATTGGCGATATTCCGGTACCATGCGAATTTGACGGCGATGGCATTACCGACATCGCAGTGTACAGACCTTCAGATGGAACATGGTACATCAACCGCAGCAGTGACGGCGGCTTTGACGCTTACCAGTTCGGTATTTCGACCGATCGTCCGGTTCAAACTGCCTATTCTCCGCAGTAACTCGTAGAGAGCGGGGGCCGCATGGCCCCCGATTTTTTGCAGAGCCTAACAAGCACTTCTCTCTCGAGAATCAATGCTCGTTTTTCTGCCGACCCACCGTGATCGCTTCCTCCCATCCACTTTCCAAACTGAATCGTGGCCGAAACCCAAGCTCGTGCTGGATCTTGGAGCCATCGACTGCGATATCCTCAACAAGTTTCCCGAGCAGGCTGCGACTGACCGGAGGTTTCACACCAAGTGCAGTCGCTGCGGTTTCGACTCCGGCAACTCCGATTTTGACGGGTAGCAACGGGAAGTGAAGTCGGGGAACCTTCCGGCCCAACGCATGGCATATTGAGGCTGTGATCGCGTTCATTGTGTGAACAGACCCATCGGTGACATTGTAAACCGAACCTCCGACGGCCTTGTCCGCCGCGAGAAGGGCGGCCTGCACAACGTCGGAATAATGAACGAGGGTACGTCGGTTATCGCCCTTTCCAATAAAGAAGAACCTCCCTTTACGTAACGCTTCTGTCAGACGAACGTAGTTTCCTTTCATTCGGGAGCCGTAAACTGCAGCTAATCGTAGGATCACCCCTATGTTTTGTCCTTCAGCGTTCTGGGCGGCTAAGACAAGACGTTCAGCCTTCGCTTTCGATTCGGCGTAAACTCCCAAGGGATGTGGATCGCTTGTTTCGTCAAAGATCTCACCGGGCAGGCCGGGGCCGTAGACGTTTATCGTGCTAAAAAACACAAACTTTGTGGCACCGCTTGCAGCTTCGATCAGGTTTCCAGTTCCCTCAACGTTTATCGCATTATATTCATCGCCTGATTCGACACCCGGATCATTTATGTGCAATTTGGCAGCGAGGTGAAAGACCCAGTCGACACCTTCGGCAGCCCGCTGCACGGCGTCAAAGTCGCGCAGATCGCCCAGAGAAACCTCGACTGGCCCGCCGAAGAGTTCTGACTTGATCGGGCTTCGAGCGAGGATCCGAACTTTATGACCCCGATCCAACAGGTCTCGTACGAGCGGCACACCGATGACGCCGGTAGCTCCCGTAACAAGACACATACGGGGGTCTATTTCTTCCATTCCTCTACAACCTTTTGAAGCAGATCAATGTATTGTCCCACCACCACATCCTTGCTCAGGTTCTCAAGCAGGAACCGGCGGCCGTTCTCGCCCAATTTGTCGAGATCCTCTGCCGGCTGCTTACACATACTCTCGATCGCTTCGGCAAGTGCCACTGCGTTTTCGGGTTCGACCACGATCCCCGCGTCCGCGTCACGTATCAGATCTTCAGACGCGCCGCCTGCGGCCATAAGAATAGGCTTGCCGCTGGCAAGATATGCAACGGTTTTCGACGGGATAACGTACTTGGTCAATTCCGATCGTTTTAGATTCACCAAAAGGGCATCCGCCCCCGACATGATCTCCGGCATTCGTTCGATCGGTTGCCGCTCGATGAACTGGATCCGGTCACCCGATCTCGAGTGTCGGGCGATATCTTCAAGCCGAGGTCGGTCGGTACCATCGCCCATCAGGACTATCCGGACGTTGCCGTTCGAAATTTTCTCGGCAGCTTCAATGACTGAGCCCAAACCTTGAATAATGCCAAGGTTACCGGCGAACAGGACGACAAACCTATCGTTCCAGTCGAATTCAGCTCGAACGGCCTGACGTTGGGCATTCGTTGCCTCGCTGAACATTTCTTCGTCGACCCAGTGAGGCAGGATCGATAACTTTTCTGCGGGAACACCTCGCTCAGTGAAATAGTCCCGGCCAGCGGCGGTCTGAACGATGTTATGTGCCGCACGTATTGCGACGAACTTCTCGAGTTTTCGGATCACCTTTATTGCCAGGCCACCCTCGCGGACCATTCCGGAAAGAACGGTAAAGCTTCCCCAAATATCCTGGACGTCGTAGACGAAGGGTGCACGTTTGATCTTGCTTATAAGCCATGCCGCCACCCCGATGGTGAGTGGAGGATGCCAAACATAGATCACATCGGCCTTAGGAGTGAAAAAGGCGCCAAAGGGTGCCGTCACCATGAAGGAAATGTAATTGGCTATGCGCAGTATCGGGTTTGTGCTGTGGTAAGGGAGTTCGAATACGCGTAAGATCGGTATCTCCCGGATCTTTTCCCGCAAGAACAAGCCGAGACGATACCCCGGGGACAATACGCCGCCGGGATAATGCGGAAATCCCGTAATTACCGATACTTCGTGCCCCGCCGCCGCCAACGCCTCGGCCAACTCATGTGGTTTTGGAACTGCCTCAGGGAAATAATACTGTGAAAGGATCAGTACCCGCATCGAAGGAACCTAGGGTAAAAGACGGCCGCGCGACAGGTCTGTCGTCGTTCGGGTACTCACGCTGCCTCTTCGATCTGCGGCGAGATCAAGTCGAAAACCGGAACCTTGCGTTCGATCATTTCCTTGGTCACCACGATCTCTTTCACCTTCTTCTCGGACGGCAAATGATACATTGATTCGAGCAGGATCTCTTCGAGTATCATCATGAGTCCGCGAGCACCGACCTTGCGTTTGTAGGCCTCATGGGCGACAGCGTGAAGCGCTCCTTCGGTGAATTTCAATGAAATGTTGTCGAACTCGAATTTCTTCTGATACTGCTTTATCAACGCGTTCTTTGGCTCCGTGAGGATCGAGACCAAGGCGGCCTGATCGAGCTCGCCAAGGACGCCGATCACCGGCAGCCTTCCGACGAACTCGGGGATCAGACCGTAATGGATGAGATCTTCAGGCTCGAGTTTGTTCAGCGAGTCGATATGACGCTGCTTGTTCGTTTTGATATCTGCCTGAAAACCGAGTGATTTGTTGCGGAATCGCTTTTCGACGACCTTTTCAAGGCCGATGAATGCTCCGCCGCAGATAAACAGGATGTTGGTCGTGTCCAACTGCTGAAAATCCTGCTGCGGGTGTTTGCGGCCGCCGCCGGTCGGTATGTTGGCGGTGGTGCCTTCCAAGATCTTCAAGAGAGCCTGCTGAACACCCTCGCCGGAGACGTCGCGAGTGATCGACGGATTGTCGTCCTTTCGGCAGATCTTGTCGATCTCGTCGATGTAGATTATGCCCTGCTGAGCCTTCTCGATATCACCGCCGGCGGACTGCAGCAACCTGAGCAAAATATTCTCGACGTCTTCACCGACATACCCGGCTTCGGTCAGGCTCGTCGCATCGACGATGCAGAATGGGACGCTCAATATTCTCGCGAGTGTTTGTGCGAGAAGCGTCTTGCCCGTTCCGGTGGGTCCGATCAGCAGTATGTTCGATTTCTGAAGTTCGATGTCGCTCCGCCGCTTTGAGATCTCCAACCGTTTGTAATGCTGATAGACAGCAACTGACAAACGTTTCTTAGACTCGTCCTGGCCGATCACGTATTCGTCCAAAAACCCTTTTATTTCCTGCGGCTTGGGAAGATTCGTGCGAACCGGCGAACTCGAAGTTTGCTCGTCGTCGTTTATGATCTCATTGCAGATGCCGATACATTCGTTACAAATATAGACGCCGGGACCGGCTATCAATTTGCGAACGTCGTTCTGCGATTTGCCGCAGAACGAACAGGTCAATAATTCTTCGGGTTTACGAAATTGACTCATATTCGATTTACGATAGTTCGGATCCTCGCGTTATTTTTCCCGGTGTTCGATCACCTCGTCGATCAATCCATATTCTTTCGCCTGGATAGGGGTCAGAATTCGGTCACGTTCTACATCCTGTTCTACCTGCTCAAAACTCTGTCCGCTGTGTCTTGCAATGATCCGCGAGGTCAATTCGCGCATACGCAAGATCTCCTCTGCCATGATCCGAACGTCGGTCGCCTGTCCCGAAGCTCCGCCCGACGGCTGATGAATGAGAACGCGTGCATTCGGCAGCGCAAAACGCTTTTTCGGTGCCCCGGCGCAAAGAAGAAGAGCTCCCATCGACGCACACTGGCCAACACAGATGGTCGTCACATCGTTCTTGATGAACTGCATCGTGTCATAGATCGCCATTCCTGCGGTTATCGAACCACCCGGGCTGTTGATGTACAAGTTTATATCTCGCTCCGGGTCTTCAGCCTCGAGAAACAGGAGTTGGGCAACAATAAGATTCGCGATCTGGTCGTCGATCGGCGTGCCGATAAAAATAATGCTGTCTTTAAGCAAACGCGAATATATGTCGAACGCCCGTTCGCCTCGCGACGTCTGTTCGACAACCATTGGTACTAATGCCATATATCTCTCCGCTCTGAAAAGAAATTACCTTATGAAATGCTTGAATTGTGTGGTGATAAATTGTTGAAACTATTGCGATTGCCAGTCTCGGCAATTGATTCTACAACATTTCATCGAAAAATCAAGCAGAAATGTTTCTGGAGCCGCTCAGGTTCTGCGTTATTACTAGCCCTTTTTCGCGGCCTTTTTTGCCGGCGTATCCGTACGACTTTCCTTTTTGCCGGACGATGCCTTCGGTTTTTTTACGGTCTCCGTTGCATCAGGCGATCCTTCGGTCCATTCGCCCTTCGTCACCTTTGCCTTTTCGACCACAGCCTCGATAGCTTTTCGAGTGCGAAGACTGTTCTTGATGCTGTCGATCCCGCCGCTCTGTTTCGCCATGGACGAACGGACCTCATCGACCGGAGCGTTGTAGTATTCGGCCAACTTGCCGATCTCCGCCTCAACGTCGTCATCGGAGACCTGGATCTTCTCCGCTTCGGCAACCTTATCGAGCAGCATGGCACCACGAACGTCACGTTCTGCCTGGTTTCGCATGTTCTCGTACGCCATGTGAACGAAATTCTCGTCCAGCTTGTTCAGGTCGACGCCGCGCTGCTGCATGTCACGTGCGAAATTGTTCAGCAGGTTACGTGTTTGGTTCTCGATGAGCGTCGCCGGAACCTCGAACGGATGGCTCTCGATCATTCGAGCTACCGCTTCGTTTCGGACACGGGCGTCGGCGTCGGCCTCGGCGTAGGTCTCAAGATCAAGCTTGAGTTTTTTGTGAAGATCCGCAAGCGATTCAAACCCTTCTTCGAGGCTTTTCGCCCATTCGTCGTTGAGCTCGGGCATTTCCACCCGGCCAACTGACTTTACTCTGGCGTCATAATGAACCGTCTTACCAGCCAAGGCCTCCGATGAGAACGTCTCAGGGTAAGTCACCGTGAATTTCTTCTCGTCTTCCTCCTTTACGCCAATAAGATTATCGGAGAACGATCGCTCGATCGCCTCATCGCCGAGCACGATCTCGAGATCCTTTGCGGTTATGGATTCACCCGTTGGATCATCATCAAACTTGCCTTCAAGATCGACGATCACCGTATCGCCAAGTTCTGACGTTCGACCCTCGACCGGCAGCAACGCTGCCTCCCGTTTCCGCCTGTCTGCAATGAGGGCGTCAACTTCACCAGGTTCTATCGGTTTGACGCGCCGTACTATGTCCACACCCGCGTATCGGGGCTCAGGCACGTCAGGCATAACCTCTACGTGAGCATGAAGCGACAAAGGCACACTGCCATTGACGATCGCATTCTCCTGATCATCCAGATGAAGGTGAGGCTCGGCGAGCGGTTGAAGTCCGTGTTCCTGAATGGCACCGGCGACCGCATTCGGCACTACATTTTGGAGGACCTCGCTTCGGATCTCGTTCTTGAACCTGATCCGCACGACGTCGAGCGGAGCGTAACCCTTTCTAAACCCTGGGACGCTGGCTCGCTGAGCGTAATTACGGCTTACTTTGCCGTAGGCGTCCTTCAGCGTAGCGGCGTCGATCTCGATCTTGATCTCTCGTTGTGTCGGTGAAACTTCTTTTATTTCGCTCTTCATTTACAAAAAAAGCATATCGAAGCGGCCCTGAAATGTCGAACGCGGTGTGATGGAGGCAGTCAGTGTTGGATCGCCGTTCTCTTCAGATAGTCAAAACGGGTTGGGGATGGTGCCGAGGGCGAGACTCGAACTCGCACGTCTTTCGACGCTAGATCCTAAGTCTAGTGCGTCTGCCAATTTCGCCACCTCGGCACACTGCCGCTCCGCTGAAAACCCTCGGAACGGCCGAAAAAGGCAAACTAGAATCTATCGAATACGCCCAGATTTGTCTAGCCGGCTATTTCCGCAGGTACTTGCGTTCATATTCATCCCAGGACATATTTATGTCGGTCGGACCGCCCAGCCCGTTATACGGATCGCCTCTTAGAGCCTTGGCTTCGGCTTTAAGGAACAGCTTATATCCCGCATATCCGACTGCACCGAGTACTCCGATCCAGAATACGTACCATAACAGCGACGAAAGGAAGCCCAGTACCCACAGGAAGAGCATTCCGACAAAGACCAGGCCGATCGCCGCGAGGATGATTTTGATGATATTCATGAGACAACCTCCGTCTATGTATTCTAGTACGAATTCGCCGCCACGAGGTTCGTGGAAACTTCAGCGTTGACGTATAATTCACACTTGGCACTTGGGAAACCACCTGTTTTGAACGCACCAAAAGTCACAATCGAAGACGTGGCCGCTAAGCTCGAAGCCAAGCTTAGCGGAGATGGCAACCGGGCTGTCACGGATGTCACTCATGACTCGCGCCAGGCCCGCGAGGGGACGATATTCGTCGCCATTAAGGGCTCTACGATGGATGGACATCGTTTTGTCGACGATGTGATGAGGCGAGGTGCCGCCGGTATCATCTCCGAATCTGAACGGCCTGACGGTTTTTCAGGAGCATGGCTTACCGTCGGTGACGCTCGGTCAGCTCTGCCGAGGGCCGCCGCGGTCATATACGGAGATCCTTCGCACGACCTCTCGCTGGTGGGCATCACGGGAACCAACGGCAAGACCACGACGACATATCTTTGCTTCGCCCTCGCGGCGGCCGCTGGACAAAAGGCCGCTATGCTCACGACCGTCGAGTACCGCATCGGCAGCACGAGTGTCCCCGCGGTCCGAACGACTCCCGAGGCCTCAGATACGAACAGGTTTTTGCGTGAAGCTGCGGATGACGGGTGCACGGTCGCTATTATGGAAGCCTCATCGCAGGCCATCGACCTCCATCGCTGCGACGGGCTGCGGTTCAAGCTAGCCGTTTTTACCAACCTGACGCGCGACCATCTGGATTATCATCTGACGATGGAGGATTACTTCGACGCCAAGAAAAAGCTCTTTGACGGACGCCTGGGTGAACGGCCGTCCAGTTCGATAATAAATATCGATGACGAATGGGGCGCCAAATTGGCCGCTGAACTTATCGGCGCCGGTCAAAGGGTACTTACTTTCTCTCAGAACTCAGACGCCGACCTCAAGGCATCTGATCTCGAGGTATCCCTAACGCGCGGCACCTCGTTTCGGCTGAAAACTCCCGATGGCGTTCGCGCAGTCAGCTCCCCGCTGGTCGGCCGCCCGCACGTTTACAACATGCTGGCTGCGACGGGTGTAGCTTTAGAGCTTGGTTACGATCTTGACACGATCGTGGGCGGCCTGCTCACCTGTGTCGGAGCACCCGGCAGGTTTGAGCGCGTGCCGCATGACGGCGATTTCGCCGTAGTGGTCGATTACGCGCATACTGACGACGCGCTTTTGAATACGCTCAAGACTGCAAAGGACCTTGCAAAGGGCCGCATCATCACCGTGTTTGGCTGCGGAGGCGACCGCGACCGCACGAAACGCGGGCCGATGGGCGTCATTGCCGGTGAATACAGCGATGTTGTCGTAATAACGTCCGACAACCCTCGCAACGAGGACCCGCTCGAAATTATCCGTGAGATCGAACGAGGGGTGAGAACGAAGACTGAAAACTACCAGATAATCCCCGATCGCCGCGAAGCGATAAACCGAGCTGTCGCCTTAGCTCAAAGCGAGGACGTCGTCATCATAGCCGGAAAAGGTCACGAGGACTATCAGATCATCGGCGGGGACAAATTTCACTTTGACGACCGCCTTGTCGCCGGTGAAGCACTCGCTCGTCGAGGAGAAGAGGTCTAGGACGATTCCGAATCGCGAACAAATCTGATCAATACCTCACGCTGCGCGGCTGAAAGCTGGTCAAACTTGACGCCGAATCCTATCTCGAATGCGTGGTTGGCGACCTTTCCTGCGAACTGGACCTTCATCCCATCCGCCAGCGGTACAAATATCGTCACCGGGTCATTGTCCTCAACGTCGCCGGAGCTGAGCATAAAACACCCGTCAAAGCTAACATCGCTCATCGTTCCCGGCTGTCGCGGGCCGTTAGTTTCCCATTCGACATCGATGCTTACCGGAAACCTGTTCGTACCACGGCGTTCGCGGCCGCTTCGCCTGTCTTGTACCGACATCCTTGTCTAATCCTCTTTTTCGGTCTCCTCTGGCAATTTGTCCCCTTTATAAGTGAAGTAGTAATAGACGGGCAATCCCAGAAGTATCAGGAGCGATCCCGCAAACGACGACGTCCTGGCAAACGCTCTCACACCATCGATAAACTGCCCTTTGGCGGTGTATGCCTCTTTTATCGACAGATAGTCGGTCGTGAATGTCGTATACAAAAGCCATCCGGCAACGAACAGGAAGACGATCGGCATGACCGGATATCCCCACGCTTTATAAGGCCGAGCAAGCTCGGGATACCTTCGCCTGTAAATGAATATCGACGCCGTGACCAGGGCATAGAATACCCATGACCCAAAGATCACGTAATCTGTGAGGAGATCGAATGTACCCGAAAGTGCCAGGATCACACCCATCACTCCCATCAACAACACCGAAGAAACCGGCACGTGATTGACCGAGAGTCTCTCGAATGTTCGGAAGAACAGCCCGTCTTTTGCCATCGCATAGGGCACTCGGGCCCCCGCCATTAGTGAGGTATGGAGCGTTCCGAGCGACGAAAGCATCAGCCCGACGGTGAAGAAAGCGATCGCGGCCCCGGTCGCGATACTTGCGACATTTCCGCCAAAGAACATCCCGACGACTACCTTGGCGACGGATGAATTCTTCGACACCGACGCGATCGCCGTCGGATCGAGAACGTAGAAATACGCTACGTTCGCTATCACATAAAGGACGATTATCAATATAGTACTGCCGATGATCGCGAGCGGAATGTTTCGATTTGGGTCCTTGACCTCGCCTGCAACAAACGTCAGATTATTCCAACCATCATATCCCCATAGCGCCCCGAGCATCGCGGCCGCGAAGCCTCCGAGAAACGTGTAGCTGGGCGACCCGATCGTAACAGCCGTCGCCACGCCCTCGCAGGCTCCGCCGGCATTAACCATCGAGAAGTGAGCAAAGTTGCCGCTGACCAACACGAACGCCCCGATCGTCACGAATAAAATGAGCGCCATTTTCACGAACGTCAGAACCGTCGCGATCTGGCCGGTCAGGATAACGGAGGCACAATTTAGAGTCGTAAAAATGATGATCACCATCACGGCTACGAGTTGGAGCGTGGTGATCTCAAATGGCGTGCCTGCGATGTTCAGGGACGTAAGCGTTGCGGCCAGTTTGCCATCCAGGAAATCGTTCAGTCCTATCGCAAAAGCTACCGCCGCTGCTGCCTGCGAGCCCGGACGGGCGATAAAGATCTGCATCCAACCGTACAAAAAGCTCGACAACTTCCCGAACGTGTCTTTGAGAAACACATATTCGCCACCGGCCTCAGGTTTCATAGCCGTTAATTCGGCATATGTCAGTGCTCCGGCGAGCGAGAGAAGCCCGGCGGCGATCCAGGCCGTGAGAACCCAGCCCGGGCTGCCCACATTGCATGTCATCACCCGCGCTTTTAGGAAAACGCCCGTGCCGATGACGTTACCGATAATGACGGAAACAGCGGCCACAAGGCCGAGGCCTCGGATCAGTGTCTGCCTGTCTGTAAGCTCAGCATTCATAGAAAAAGCTCCCGTCGAACAGCCTGCAACATATTACGCGAAATCGCGCGTCAAGTGAAACGAGTTTCATTGGTAGAAAACACCGTTGTCTCGGTCATGCGGCGGCAATACACGGGGAACAAATCCACACCTTCGGTGTCTAATCTACCAGGCCTGGACATCCCGAACGGAGGAAACCGATGACACGTCCCGTGATAAACGTAACGCCGCTTATAGACGTTCTGCTCGTGCTTCTGATCATTTTTATGATAGTGGCTCCTCTAAAGCCCAACGTTTTCAAAACCCGAATTCCGGCCGAACCAAAGAATGTTCACTCCGGCGAGAACGACCCGCAGACGCTCGTTGCCTCGATCAGAGCGGACGGAAATCTACGCCTGAACTCCGAGGTCGGACTGGGAACCCTCGACGATCCGTCGAAGTTTGTGCAGCGCCTTCGAAGCGTTTTCGAAGAAAGGATCGCAGCAAACGATATATCCGACTCTATCGCCGCCGACGCGGACCGGCCGTTCAACGACCGGATAGAGCGCAGCGTTTTTATAAAAGCTCCAAGAGGTCTAAGTTACGGTCAAGTTGCCAGGCTCATCGACGCTGTAAAGTCCGCCGGTGCATTTCCGATCGCGCTGCAGATCGACGGACTCGAAAATTGAAAACCCCGATACCGACTGTTCTCGTGGTATAATCGCATGTCCGGAAGCTGCTAGTGTTCCCGGACGCCCGGCTTTCGTTTCTCCCGCAAAATGGTCCGCGCGGATGGTTAACTACTACGAAACACTAAAGGTTTCACCAAAGGCCTCCGGTGCCGATATTAAATCGGCCTACCGGCGTCTTGCAAGAAAGCTCCATCCAGATCGGAATAACGGCGCGAAGGATACGGCCCTCAAATTTGCGGCCATAGCTGAGGCCTATGAGGTTCTCGGAAATCCTAAGGAGCGTGTAAAGTACGATCGCCGACTTCTCGACGCCCAATACTCGAACAACGGCAGTGGTTCCTCCGTTTTCGACTCGTCAAATCCGCACGCGCAGCGATGGCGGCGCATGGTTTACGAAAAGCGTTACAACGACATCATCGATCGAATGATCGCCGAGGAACGAAGCGAGGCGATGGCTTTCCAAAAGGCTGTTTACCCTACCGTGGCGCTGTTTGTTTCCGGGATCATGTCGACCGCGTTTCACCCGGCATTTCTTAACCGAAATTCCGGTGTGGTCGGTTGGATAGTCATACTTTCCCTTTTCACGGTTGGCGTCATTCATCTGATACGTCGGATCCGCGAGGGATTCGAACGTTATACCGAAAGCGATGACCACATCCACGATTCAATTCTCGACGAGAATGAGCGTGTAGTGAAGCCCTATTCCCGAGTCGCGGCCGCGGCCGCGCTCAGTGGGGGATTCGCGATCTGTCTTGTTGTGGGTTTTCTCATTGGAACACAGATAAACTTCGCCGCTCTTTCGCTGCCGTCGATGTTTTCGAAGGAATTGGACCCACAGTTCATCTTGTACCCGCCGATAGTAACGCTGTTTGTCGACCTTATGCACTCGTTCGCATCCAATCTCGAGAGACCGGTTTGAACGGCAGCGGGTTGACATCTGGACCCGGGTATCCTACACTTTTTAATTTCCTGAAAAACGAAATTTCGGGTACAGATAATGGCTAATCATAAATCAGCAGAAAAACGAGTACGTCAGAACGCGAAACGGAAAGAGATCAATCGAAGTAATCGCAGCCAGCTTAGGACGTCGATCAAGAAATTGCGTGCGGCGGTCGCCGGCAGCGACAAGCAGGCCAGCACGGATCTACTGACTCCGACGGTCTCCTTGATCGACAAGGCGGTCAACAAGGGCATCATCCACAAGAACACTGCGGCGCGTTACAAGTCGCGGTTGACAAAGCATGTTAACGAACTAGCGTAATTTCTTCCTTGCCGAAAACTTAATAGTTTTCTCCTTTAATTTCGGGAGCGGGTCAAAACGACCAGCTTCCTTTTTTTGTGTCTGAGCTCACTGCGGCGGGCGTGTGTCGTTTTTTTGATACAATCCTGAAAATGTCCGAATCCCGGCAATACAAGTACTTCGATCTGATCATGGCGGCTTTCGTCGCTGTGCTGCTGTGCTCCAATCTGATCGGAGTTCATAAGGTATCATCGATCACGCTGCCGGTGATCGGGGATTACATTTATGGAACTGGCGTATTGTTCTTTCCGCTAAGTTATTTGTTTGGCGACATTTTGACCGAGGTCTACGGGTACGCGAGGTCGCGACGAGTTATTTGGGCCGGATTCGGCGGGCTTGTTTTTGCTTCGATGATGGCTTTTGTCGTCACGAGCCTGCCTCCCGCGGCGACAATGTCGCCGGACCAAAATTCGGCCGTTAATGCCATCTTCGGCCAAACGTGGCGGATCGTCGCAGCTTCCTTGTTAGCATTTTGGGCGGGCGAATTTGCCAACTCATTCGTCCTTGCCAAGATGAAGATCATGACGAGCGGCAAGTATCTTTGGACCCGGACGATCGGCTCGACATTTGCGGGCGAGGCAGTGGACAGCATTATTTTCTACCCGATCGCATTTCTCGGAACCTGGTCGAACGAACAGGTCGTCAGCGTCATGATCGGCAATTATTTTCTGAAGGTATTTTGGGAGATCGTTGCGACGCCGATCACTTATAAGGTCGTGGCGTTTCTCAAGCGGGCGGAGCACGAGGATTACTACGACCGCGACACGGACTTTAACCCTTTCACATTGAGCACGTGAAAACGTGATGGCATTGACCCTCGAGACCCCGGTAATAGAACTGTTCCGATTCGACATCGCGAAACTCTCCTCGCCGATGTCGCGAAAACTGGCTGCGTCCGTTGCCGTGTTTGCCGGAAAGACCGATGTCACAGAGGCGACCGTTGAGGACCTCCTCAACTACCTTCCCATGCGTTACGAGGATCGCTCAAATCTAATGGCGATCGATCGTTTAGAAGACGGCCTCGAGGCGTCGGTCGAGGTCAATGTCCGGCACGCCGCTGCCGCCCGCGTCGGACGCACACGCGACCCTCGAAAGCCTCCGCTCTATCTGTTCGAGATCTCCGGCGGCGACCGCGAACGTAGAGCCAGGCCGGTCACGGTCAAATGGTTCGTTTCGGGGAGAAACGCAGGACGGATCGTCGAATGGTATACAAATCGATTCACACGCGGTACACGATTCGTTGCCTACGGCAAATGGGAGTATGACCGCGTGAGCGGGACCTTTACGCTCAAGCTCCAAAAGCCGGATGAGCTGGAGATTCTTCCGGTCGCCGACGACGGATTGTTTCGGAATGAACGCCAAACGGATGCGGGGGAAACACGCGCCCCTTCGGAAAAGGATAGGCTCGAAGAGGACATTGCTGATCCAGAATTCGCTCCGGTTCATACGGCTCGAAGGGTCCCGGTTTATCGAAAGCTCGGGGAATTTCAGACAAAACGGCTCCGCGAGATCATCTACGATATTTTGCGATCGCTGGACCGCAATTCCGTTGCGGACAAACTTCCCCGCGAACTCCTTAGACGACAAAAGCTTCGACCGGCCGTCGACGCCCTCGCGGAGATCCACTTTCCACCGAACGACGCTTCGATCGCCGATTACGAGATGTTCAGAAGTCCGGCGCAGCGACGACTCATCTTCGATGAGTTCTTCTGGCTTTCGTTCTCGATGCTGCTGCTCCGTGGAGAACGCTTGAAAGAGCCAAAAGGGACAGTGATCGAGATAAACCCATCCACGCGGCAAAGGCTTCTCGAATTCCTTCCCTTTAAGCTCACAACGGCACAAAAAAAGGTCGTCAGTGAGATCTTCTCCGACCTAAAGTCGGACGAACCGATGAATCGACTCATTCAAGGCGATGTCGGCAGCGGTAAGACCATCGTAGCGTTTCTGACGGCCTTCGCGGTGATGGAGAACGGTTACCAGGTTGCGATGATGGCCCCGACCGAGATACTTGCCGAGCAACACGCGAGAAACGCGAAAGAGCTGTTCGCCTCATCGGGCTATCGCGTCGAATTACTTGTCGGTAGCACGAAGGCCAAGCAAAAACGCGAACTGAGGACCGCGATCGCGGCTGGAGAAGTCGATTTCGTGATCGGCACCCACGCCGTAATACAAGAGGGCGTCAGCTTTGAGCGGCTGGGGCTAGCGGTGATCGACGAGCAGCATCGTTTTGGCGTTCTGCAGCGGGCCCAGCTCCGAGCGTCTGGCCAGAATCCGGACGTTTTGGTGATGACGGCGACGCCGATTCCCCGCTCGCTGGCCATGACAGTTTACGGCGATCTCGATGTGTCAGTGATCGACGAACTTCCACCCGGGAGAACACCGATCAAGACCGTGGTCGTCGGAGAAGACAAACGCCAAGGCGTGTACCTCGGCATTGAACGCGAGATAAAGCTCGGTCGACAGGTGTATGTCGTTTATCCCCTGATCGAAGAGTCCGCAAAGTCCGACCTGAAGGCGGCGACGGCGATGTACGAAGATCTGCGAAAACGGGTCTTTCCTCAGTTCACAGTCGGCCTGCTCCACGGCCGCATGAAGGCCGCGGAAAAGGAAGAGATAATGGCGGAATTCGTGTCGGGGCGGATGGATATCCTTGTCTCTACGACAGTTATCGAGGTCGGCGTCGACGTCCCCAACGCATCGGTGATGGTGATCGAACATGCCGAGCGGTTCGGCCTGTCCCAGCTGCATCAGCTTCGCGGGCGCGTTGGCCGCGGATCGGAACAGAGCTACTGCATACTATTGGCGGACGTCAAGAAAACGGCGGTGGCGAAGCAGCGGCTTGGCATCATGGAAAGAAGTTCGGATGGCTTCCTGATCGCCGAAAAAGACCTCGAGATACGCGGTCAGGGCGAGATACTCGGCACGCGGCAGTCGGGCATGCAGACTTTCCGACTAGCAAATATCGTCCGCGATCTCGAGATACTGATGTCTGCTCGAAGCGAAGCCGTTCGCTATCTGACCGAGTTCAGAATGTCGCCCGAGACTTCCGCCCTTGTGCGAACGGCGCGTTCCGAGAAAAGATTGCGTCTCGCAGACGTCGGTTAGCCGCTAGGTACGCGTACTTTGCCCGAGCCGTTCTATATCCCGTAAACTCTATGCGATGAGGGTGATCGCAGGACATTACCGCGGCCGTGTGTTAAAAAGTCCGCCGGACCTAAAGACCCGACCTACATCCGACCGCCTCCGTGAGACTCTCTTTAACATTCTTGCGTCGCGTAACGGGGACGACGCGCGTTTTCTCGATCTCTGTGCCGGTACCGGAGCGGTCGGTATCGAGGCGCTATCGCGTGGAGCAACGTTTGTGACATTCGTTGACCGTTCGAAACGCTCGTGTGCACTGATCGAAGAAAATTTGGACAAGCTCGGCGTTCCCGAAGACGCGACCGAGGTCCTCGCTCTCGAAGCGGATAACTTCGCGGGCCGTCGGCACGAACGTCCGTGGGACATCGCTTTTTATGATCCTCCCTACGAAGCGGACTATTCGATCGTGCTGCACGAATTTGGGACCAATTCTTCACTTCTTAGCGAAAACGGAATTCTTATCGTTGAACACCATTCCAAAAAGAAAGTCCCCGATGCTATGGGTGATCTTAGGCGCTGGCGCTTGCTTAAACAGGGCGAATCGTCACTTAGCTTTTACGAGCGGGCCTAATGAAAATACTCGTTTGGCTCATACTCTGCCTGATCTGGGGGACGACGTGGATATTTATCAAGGTCGGGCTCGAGGACCTACCGCCCATTACGTTTGCAACGGCCCGCTTCTTGTTGGCCGTCGCGATACTCTCGGTGGTTGTGGTGTCGAAGCGGATGCCGCTGCCCAGAAAGCTGTCGGAATGGCGTCTTATCGCCCTGACTGGGGTCTTGCAGTTCTCGGTCAACTACAGCCTGGTTTTTTGGAGCGAGCAATACATTACGTCCGGACTCGCCGCAGTGCTCCAGGCTATGATCACGGTCTTTGGCCTGGTGCTTGCATGGTATTTCCTGCCGAACGAGCGGATCACCGGGATCAAGGTCCTCGCGGTGACGGTCGGGATCATCGGCGTTGCAGTTACCTTTGTCGACCAGTTAATGATCCAGAATTGGAAGGCGTTTCTTGGCTGCGTTGGTGTCGTTTCCGGCTCTTATGCGGCCGCGCAGGCTTCGATACTTATCAAGGCCAGAGGCGGCGGACTGCATCCGGCTGCCTTGCTGCTGTGCCAAATGATCTGCGGGCTGCCGGCGATCATTGTTTACAGCTTGGTCGTCGAGGGCGATCCGTTTTCATTCAACTGGTCTTTGCGGGCAGTGGCCTGCGTTGTCTACCTGTCTGTTTTGGGCACGATCGCGGCCTTTTGGCTTTACTACTGGCTTTTGGGTAAAATCGAATCGACTCGAGCGATGATGATCTCGCTTGTAACGCCTCTTATCGCAGTGGTCGTAGGCTGGATAGTTCTCGGGGAAAAGATGCCGCCGCAAACGGCCCTTGGCGGTTCGCTTATCGTCGCAAGTGTCGGCCTTATTGCTTATCGGGGCAGTCAAAGGCATTCGACGATGGAACCGCCTGTGGATTGATTCAGCCGTCGGATTCATCCGGTTCTCCGCACCTTCACTTTTTAAAGGGCAAGTATGCAATTCAAGTTCACCACGGCAGGAGAATCGCACGGCAGGTCGCTTGTCGCGATCGTAGAAGGAGTGCCCGGCGGCCTGGCCATTGATGCCGGCGCGATCGACGAGGAATTGAAACGTCGTCAGAAAGGATACGGACGCGGCGGTCGGATGAAGATCGAAAATGACCGGGCGGAAATACTTTCCGGTGTGCGGCATGGCCGAGCGCTCGGCTCGCCGATCGCGATCGAGATCAAAAACGACGATTTCGTTCATTGGCAGGATGTGATGTCAAGCACTGAGCTCGAATCACCTCCGGCAAATGCGCGACTCGTCAAGCGGCCTAGGCCCGGCCACGCCGATCTCGCCGGTGGTCAAAAATACCAGACCCGCGACCTTAGAGACATCCTGGAGCGGGCATCCGCACGCGAAACCGCTGCCAGAACGGCGTGCGGCGCCCTCGCCAAGCAACTTCTTTCGGTCTTCGGCATCGTGGTGAGAAGCCATGTGATCAAGCTCGGACATGTACAGGTCGTGCCACTCATGCGCACATGGGAAGAAGTCGCCGCGCTGCCCGAAGATTCGCCTCTTAACTGCGTGGATGAGCGTAGTCAGAGGGCGATGATCGATCTGATCGACGAGATCAAAGCTGACGGCGACACGCTCGGAGGTATTTTTGAGGTCATTGCCCGGGGGTTGCCGGTGGGACTCGGGTCGCACACAAGCTGGAACGAAAAGCTCGATGGTCGCCTCGCGCAGGCGATGATGTCTATCCACGCCGTTAAGGCGGTGGAGATCGGAACGGGGGTCGCAAATGCCGGCAAACGCGGGTCAGAGGTCCATGACGAGATCTTTTACCGGGAGCCCGAAGCCGGCGGCAGTTCGGATGGAGGGTTTTACCGCCCGACCAACCGCGCCGGCGGCCTCGAGGGCGGAATAACGAACGGTGAAGAACTGCGGGTCCGCGGTTACATGAAACCCATTTCGACGCTTCGAAAACCGCTGCATTCCGTGGATATCGATACCAAGGCGGAGGACCTGGCCGCGTTCGAACGATCTGACGTTACGGCGGTCCCTGCAGCCGGAGTGATCGGTGAATCGATGGTAGCGTTGGTACTCGCAAATGCGATGAGGGAAAAATTCGGCGGTGATTCGATCGACGAGATGCAACGGAACTACGACGCTTACATTCACTCGATCTCCGCTTACTGATCCTCTTCCCCTCACAACGGCAGCCGTTTCCTGTTTCGGGCCTCGATGTCACGTTAACCAATGCCCTTCCGGATCGTGATCGTTTTGACCTTAGTGGTTTTGAGCGGCTGCGCGCGCGACGCGGGTCTGCCGGTTTCGAACGCACCTGAGCGGGATGCTGAGAGTACCGCGATCCGGTCCGCGATGAAGAAAGTCGAAACTTTTTTCACGCCGATGGGTAAGCCCGGAAGATCCGATTGGCTGTACACGCACAAGGAGGCCGGTGAGACGTTTGAACAATATCTCGCTGCAGCGCCGACGGGTCCGAACGAAGGCCGGCAACGGATCTATGTTCTGCCTTTAGGCAATTTCTCAGTCCGGCAACTTGATGTGATAGAAACGACGGGGGGATTTCTTCGTATATTCTACGGTCTTCCGTTGACCGTGTTGCCGGCAAAAGGACTAGATCGAACATTGAGGTCGCGTGACAACCGAGTCCGGTCTGGGTCAAAGGCGAGACAGGTTCGAACCGGGTATATTCTGAACGAAATTCTAAAACCGGCGCTCCCGAATGATGCGGCCGCGCTGATCGCCTTTACTTCCGACGATCTCTTTATCGACTCGTCAACCAACTTCGTTTTCGGCGAAGCGAGCATGTCGGACCGGATCGGTGTTTGGTCGTTATTTCGGCTCGGACAAAACGCCAACCAGGATCTGTTCCTGCGTCGGACCATTAAGATCGCATCCCACGAGCTTGGCCACATATTCTCGATGCACCACTGCACCAAATTCGAATGCCTGATGAGCGGGACGAACTACCTGGGCGAAACAGACCGCCGTCCGTTGGATGCATGTCCCGAGTGCTCTGCGAAGATCTGGTGGCTGACCCGCGCTGACCCGGAAGCGAGATACCGGCGTTTGGCCGATTTTTGCAAAGCAAACGGCCTCGCAGCGGAATCGGCTGAATTCACTCGAAAAGCCGCCGCCGTGGGCGCGCGTTGATGGACGCCGTTCCCCGAAGAATAATGAAACAAAAGAACAGGGTAAAGCGGATCGCTCAACTTCTGACCAGCATTTTCGAGAACGGTACGACGGAGATCCAATACAGCTATGTCGAAGATCTCAATGACGGCCGCGGAATAACGTGCGGACGCTCGGGATTTTGCACGGGAACCGGCGATGCTTACGAGGTTGTTAAGCGGTATTCTAGGGTCAGATCGGACAATCCTCTCGCAAAATACCTTCCGGAACTTAGAAGATTGAACACCGCCGATGATCGTTCCGACACAACTGGTCTCGCGGGCTTTTCCGATGCGTGGGCACAGTGCGCGGCCGACAACGATTTCCGTCAGATCCAGGACGATGTGACCGACGATCTCTACTGGCGGCCTTCACAGCGTCGTGCCGATGATCTAGGCCTTGAAACTCCGCTGGCGAGGGCTTTTATTTTCGATACGATCATCCAGCATGGTGACGACGAGGATCCGGATGGACTTGGGGCTCTCGTCTCACGTGCCGCCCTGTCGGCCGGCGGTACCCGCGCAGAAGGCGTCGATGAGCATCTATGGCTTGAAGCGTTCATCGCAGCCAGGCGGGCCGATCTCGCGCACTGCAGTGATGAATCGAGCCGAGCGGAGTGGGCGGGGTCCGTCGGCCGGTGCGATGTATTTTCTCGCATCGCGGCGTCCGGGAACTACGAACTCAGGACGCCGTTTGCCATTAAATGGGAAGGCGAGATCCACGTCATCACATGAAATTCACTGCGGTTTACCGATATCTCGCCGGTACTGCATGCCCGGCCAGGATATCTTCCCTACTGCCGAATAAGCCTCGGATAGTGCCGATTCGAGTTCGCTGCCTACAGCCGTTACGCCAAGGACCCGGCCTCCGGCGGTGACGGTCGATCCGTCACCCGCGATCGCGGTACCGGCGTGAAATATCTCAACTCCCGGTATCGCCGCTGCATCTTCCAGGCCGACGATCTTATCGCCGACTGTCGGTTTGCCGGGATAACCGTTCGACGCAAGCACGATACATGCTGACGCACCCGGACGCCACGCTATCGACGTCTGTAGGACGGTCCCACGCAGTAACGCCTCGCAGATATCTACAAGGTCTGTTTCCAGCCTCACAAGGATGGCCTGTGCCTCGGGATCGCCGAATCTCACGTTGTATTCGAGTACCTTTGGGCCTTCGCTGGTCATCATTAGGCCCAGGAATAGGACGCCGCGGAAACGCCATCCCTCGCGAACGCAGCCACGCAAAGTGGGCCTGACGATCGCGTCTGTGATGTTCTGCAGATCGCTGTCGGAGAGCAACCCGGTGGTGGTAAAGGTACCCATGCCTCCGGTATTCGGCCCCGTGTCGCCTTCGCCGATCCGCTTATGATCACGAACCGCCGGCATCAACAAGAAGTCCTCACCGTCAACGAACATCAACAAGGAAACCTCGGTTCCCACAAGGCACTCCTCGATCACGATCTTGCGTGTAGCATCGGAGCCGACCAGGCCTTCGAGGCCCTCGATCGCCGCCACCGCTTCCGCACGGTTTCGAGCGACAATAACGCCTTTGCCTGCCGCCAGTCCGTCAGCCTTTACCACGACAGGCGTCGATGCGTCGCCAAAATCACCACTTTCCAGCTCGTCGATCGCGAATCCCGGAGTGTGTGCTGTGAGGTATCTCGCAGTCGGAATGCCGTGACGGGCCATGAAATCCTTTGCGAACGATTTGCTCGATTCGAGTTGGGCCGCCTCCCTGGTCGGGCCGATTATGGGCAAACCGCGTGACTCGAACAGATCGACGATACCCGCAGCGAGCGTCGTTTCTCCTCCGACAAACGTCAGGCCGATGCCGTTTGACGCCGCAAATGATGCGAGGCCGTCTACGTCTTCCGGCAAGACCTGGACACAGGTCGCCACACCCGCGATCCCGGCATTGCCGTTCGCGCAGAATAACCGTCCGGTTTTCGGGCTCTTTCTGAACGCACTGCATAGAGCGTGTTCACGCCCGCCAGATCCAATAACAAGAATATCCATTGATCCGTTAGGCGGTTAACAGAGTGATTTCCGCGAGTGCTTGACAGCCGATTTCGTTAGATGTAATGTCAGGACATTCGACTCAACCGATCTCTACAGTTCGCCTCAACTGTAGAATTTACTACACTCGTTCTTTTTAACGAAAGCAGCCAGGTCAAGCGGGAGTATTGGGTATGTCTGGTGAGAATAATGGGGAGATATCTCAGATCTCTTCATCCGAGGGCGCTCACCCGTCCGGTTTCGACGATACGTCAATAGTTTGCATCGATTGCGCACAGGAATTCATCTGGACGGCGGGCGAGCAGGCTTTTTTCCGCGACAAACATCTCGAAAACCCGCCAAAACGTTGTAAACCCTGCAAGAAACTCAAAAACGAACGTCTATCTGCTATCGAGGCCGCGCATACAACAGGCAGGCGTATTCGTATCGAGGTGGCGGCCGAATGCGCCAACTGCAGCGCTGTTACCACAGTTCCCTTTTATCCTTCGCAGGGACGTCCCGTTTATTGTCGGGCCTGTTATCTGGAGATAACGTGCCAGCCCGGGCCGCAATGATCATCCACCGACATGAACGTTCGGTCTCATTTCGGGGTCGGCCTCTGCCTGCCTGAGGATCTCCCGCGTCACTGGTGCCGTATCGCCTTCGCCGAAGAGGATATATCTCGCAAGATACATGATCGGATTCCCTTCGCTCCAGCCGAAATAAACATGCGGTATCTTGCCCGTTCGGTCACGCAGGTAAAGCAGAAAAGCAGCGATCGCATTGGGAACTGCGGGCGCCTGCGTCCTCAGGATGCGGTAGCCGTCCACATCGACGCCGCGAATATAAAGCTTTCCTCGAAATTCTGAGGCGTCACCGGTCTCGATCTCATAGAATACGATGGGGTCCGACGATGGTATGTGGTTATCGACTCGCTTTTCGTGCTCCTTGAACCGGTATTCCGTCATGTCGCCGGTCTCGCGGCGGTTGGTCACCACCCGGATCTCGCCCTCGTCGTTAAGCTCGTCGATGAACTCCTGCGCGGCCGGGTCGAGCTCGATACGATCAATCCGAAGCTCTGTCGAACGCATCGCACGCGAGACGAACGATGCTCCGATGATCGCGAAAATGAACATTGACGCGATCTTGATACCGTCAGGCCGTTCGATAACGTTTGCGACCGTCGTGTAAACAAAAACGACCGATATGGCCCAAAATACGATCGTCCAGCGGCTCCGGCGCCGCCTGGCGGAGAGAGACACTGCTATCGCCGCCGACGACATCAAAACCAGCACTCCGGTAGCATACGCTCCGCCTTGGGCATCGACGTTTGCCTCGAAGACCCACGTGACGACAAAGCAAATAGCCGTAAAAACCAATGTCAGGGGCCGTGTAGCACGCGACCATTCGGGTGCCATTCCGTAACGCGGCAGATACCGTGGAACGATGTTCAGCAATCCGGCCATGGCCGATGCTCCTGCAAACCACAATATGAGTATTGTGCTGAGGTCGTAAATGGTCCCAAACCATTCGCCCATATACGCGTGAGCTATATAGGCCAAGGCCCGGCCGTTCGCCTTTCCAGGCTCGCGGACAGCCTTCGAAGCATTCTCCTCAAGGCTGCATGAACAATACGCCGGAGTTCGTTCTACCGTCTCGACGCCGCAGCTTACCTTTGGACAGAATTCTTCACGCGGTATCAGGACGCTCGTTGCAAAGCTGCTGGCGATGAGCATCAGGCTCATTATCATTGCCGCGGTCATTAGCAGCTTCCGCGTGTTGCCGATGCGGTTCGGGCGTTTAACAAGCGGCATTACCGCCACGCCGGTCTCGAAACCGGAAAGTCCAAGCGCGAGTTTCGGAAAACTCGTTATCGAGAGCAGTATGATGCCCGCATAGCCGGCCAGCTGAAAGCTGCCGAACGACATCTTCGCTTCAAATAGCGCGGTCCGCCAATTCGAAAGCAGCTCTGGTCTGATCATGACCTCGTAAATTCCCCGGCCGATGACCACGGTGTTCAACATCAGATAAACACCGACCAGGATCACCGCAATACCTATCGCCTCGCGGAATCCTCTGAGGAATATGATCCCCAGAACGGAAATTAGAGCAAACGTTACGAGGATCGGATGATCAAGAAATGGAAGTGAGTTGTGAACGAACGGGTTTTCCAACACGTGGGCCGTCGCGTCGGCCGCCGAGAGCGTGATGGTGATAACAAAATCGGTGGCAACGAACCCCAGCAGAACAAGTACAAAAAGCTTGCCTTTCCATCGGGAGAGCAGAGCCTCGAGCATCGCGATCGAACCTTCGCCGTGTGGACTTTCCTTTGCCACGCGTCCATAAATGGGCAGGGCTCCGAAAAGCGTCAACAAGACCAGGATCATGGTCGCGACCGGCGACAGCGCCCCAGCCGCAAGAAATGCGATGCCCGGCTGGTAACCTAGCGTTGAAAAGTAATCGACCCCGGTCAGGCACATCACTTTCCACCATGGATGCTGCTGGTGGCGGCCCTCAGGTTCCGCAGGCCCTTCTATCTCGGCAACGCTGCCGCTATAAAGCCATTTCTTGAACCAGCCTCCGGATGTGCTTTGCATACGCAAAAAAAAACAAAAATACCGCTAAGCTAAACACGCTCGCGGCACGTTGATCAATTTAGGCCTACTTTTTTATCTCCGACACAAGTTGGAAACGATCGGATCGCCAGCTCCACGATACAACATTCGGACCCTGGCTGAACAGCGTTCACAGTCAAATCCGATCCCTCGGCATCTTCAGAATGACGGAGAGGGCGACGTCTCCCACACCGTCGCCCCCGGTGTCACAAGTCCTCACAGCTTGTGACAAATGTCCACCTTTGGGGGGTGAACACCGTCAATTATGCACAATAAAAGTCAGTTTGCAACTTGCTTTGAAGAGCCTTGAGGGTGTGAAAAGGCGGAGATCTTTTACGGCTTGGTCCGATCTGTAACAATAATGGCCCCGACGAAACAATCGCGAGCACCGGACCCGGATCCAACGCACACGCTATAGCTTCCGCTGGGGGCGTCATCCGTTACCGTCACGGCGAAACTCATCCCTGAGACCCCGTCATCATACGGTTGTTCAACAAGGGAACTATTGTCAAAAACGAGGAATGGCGAGTCCGAATCAATGTGCAGCCGGGCGGACGAAAGGTTACGGCCACCGAGATACAACATGTACGTATTGCCCTTTTCAAGCCTAAGCGAAGAATCAGCGAGGATGCCATTCTTCCCGATCAATTCGACCGAAAAATCTCTGGTCCGTTGCGGCAGCCGACGCGAGATCGAGGCCGTCTCGCCTTTCGTGACGCTGACGCTGCCGATGTCAAGGATGGAGTATTCAGCCGCCGGCCCGTTATCTCGGGCCTGTACCGCATATGTCCCGCTTTTTAATCCACCTATCGCAAAACTCCCGTCTTTGGCAGAAACAGCGTGGCCTACTATATTTCCAGAGATCGGTTCTCGCAGCCACACGTCTATTCCGCGCGAGCTTTTGACCGAGCTACTGAGTCTGCCGCTTATACTGCCGCAGCAGGATTCGTTCCTGGCAGCTCCGTACAGGTCCCTTATCGCGGCGACATCATCATCGGACAGCGAATTCACACTACCGCTGTTTTCGCCGAACACGCCGTTTCTCGACGAGTTGCCGTACATTATCGATCCGACGACATTTGAATGCCGCAATCCCAACAGATGGCCGAGTTCATGCGTAAGCGTGGCCTGTAGATCGAACGTACCGAAGGTTCCGTCCGTCGAAAACTGCTGAAAAGGACTTAGGACGATGTCGGCTTCGGTAATGACGCCGCGGCGATTGTAAAATACCCGCGTCTTTGCGGCTGCCGAGTCGTCGTTTTTTCCGAACAAGAGGACGTTTTCAGGAGTAGCAGCGATCGTGATCAAGCTGACACCGTCGCCGGCGACGCCGGTTGGGCTCAGGCTCAATTCGTCGGAGGGTTCCTCGACGAAAGAGATGTCCGCAACCTGTTCCCAGGCTTCGAAGCTCCGTTTGAGGGCTCCCTCGACATCGCTGCCGTATTTGACGTTGGTCGCTCCGTCAAGCACCGACCTCGAAACCGAAATGCGAATTAAATGGTCGTTCCAGCGAAGTTTTTGCGCACGCGTCGTCGTCGCAAGCGATTGCACCACGCCTGCCTCGGCTGAGTAAAAACCAAAACTCAGCAGCAGAGTTAAGACGATGATGCCTCGCACGAACGCCATAGGACTATTCCTGACTCCCCGGAGATCGTTCCGAGCCGTCGACCGACACGCGCTCAAGGTCGGAGAACCCAACCACGAGCAGCAGGACCACAAGGGATAAGGTCGTTAGAACATATAGGACCGAGATCTGTTCGTAATAAATCAGCGCGCCGATAACAATACCGACGGCGGCAGTCAAGAACAGTGCGATCGTGCGGCGACTTAATTTCTTGGTAATGCTGGACATAGTGGATATTATACGGTTCTAGTGGGGATCATGACAACATAAATTCAGGCCGATGCCGACCTTTGGATTCACTCTACGATCCTAAGCGGCAAAACTCGAGGACCGGCCTGTGTCAAATTACGAAGGACCGGAGACGCCTTGCGTTTAGGTTTCCCTTTCTGGCCGACTTCAACGATGTCGTACGCTCTAAGCACTATATCATCGCTGCCATCCGCTGTGACCTTGTTCAGGTCGATCTCGAACGGGGTGGATCCGCCCTCGGAACGTCTGTAAACCGTCACGTTGCCGGCATCACCGTCTCTCGCGACTCCGCCAGCCGTCGCGATCGCTCGAGTAAGCCTCATATTTGAACGAGCATAGATAGGTCGCGGATTGTTCACGCCTCCGATGATATAGATCGGAACCGCCCGCTGCACCGTTATCAGGTCGCCGCTCTGAATGATCGGGTCGGACGTTTCATTGCCTTCGATAAGTTCCGCTACTGTGATGTCTATCAATTGGGCTCCGTTGCCACCGGGGCCGCCGTCAATTGCTGACGAATGCGGATCGACGTTTCTTGGGGCACATGTCAGGCTTTTAGGCCGAATTATCCGAATGTCTCCGCTTGCATCATCCATCAGGCCCCCGCTCATCACGATCAGTTCTCGCAGGTGAGTAATCCGGCGCAACTGGAATCGCTGTGGAAATCTGACAGCGCCGTCGAGAGTAACCACTGCACGGTTCGACCGGTCAATTAAACGAACAATCACCGTCGGATTTCTAAGAAACTTCGAAAAGGCTTTAGTGAGGTCCGCAGCAACCTCGCTTTCGCTGCGGCATAAGGCATAGATAGGGTCGCCGAAGCTGTTTGCTCCGTCGAGAAATCCCTCGGGATTCAGCGTTCCTCGCCAGTCGAATTCGAACCCCCCGACGACGTCAACGTCGATCAGATCACCAAAGTGAATGAGGTCTTCATCGATCGTTCGGGGCGTTTGAGCCGTCGTCGCAACGGCGAGAAAAAGAGAAAGAACAAAGGATCCTGATCCCGCGATCGTGTGCTTGGTCAGGAGATTTTGAGCCCGAACCAAGAAATAGGACCATCGTCCGCGTCGGCTCACAAGATCAAATAGGAATTCCACGACCACTTACCGCTTTTTCGGGGCTTTTTTCCGGGTTGCTTTGGGATTTGCGGGTTTGGGACGTTTCTTGACCGGTGTCTTAGCAACCGCCTTCCGCGGGGTTCCGTTTTCTGTCACGACGACTTCCGCTTGAATATCTACCGGCGAAGTCGCCGCTGATTTGCTTGTCCTCGGGCGCGACTTGCGTGGCCTAATGCGACCGTCGGAACCCGGTCCGGTCTTTTTGACGCCCGCGCCTGAGCGGTTTCGCACCGCCGTTTTTTTCGCTACCCCGCCCGATCGGCTTCGCACAGCAGTCCTGGAACCCGCGTCTTTCGGAGTAGCCGAGCTGCGTTCATCTTGTTCACCCCGGATCTCAGCGCCCTCTATCACCGGTCCGATCCCTTCGATGCCGTTAGGAATGCCTTGGTCTCCCGGTTCCGCGAAAGCGGACTCCGTCGGTTCGATCTCGCCTGGTTTCCCAGATACCGAATATACCTTGTCTTGTTTTTTCGATTCGGGAGTGTCCGTCTTTATGGGAATCGCAAAACCGGTGAATTCCCAATTACAAGTGTCACAAAGTAAGTTGTACCTGAATACGAGCTTTGAAAGCACGGACGTCGGACGATATCCGCGTCTTATGCGGCTGCTACCACATTTTGGGCATTTTTGGGTGATCATCTCCCTGTTTCGATTGACCGGACGTTCGGATACCTAGCGATCGCCGTCTTCCAACTCGCGGATCTTCTCCATTTCGCTTTGTATCCGCCGGACCGCCAAATTTCTGCTCTCGTTCCTGATGTTGTCGCGGCTCAGAAAGAACAATGCATCGCGATAAGCGCTGCGGGCCTTGGAATACTCGCCTCGAAATGCCGCGAGTTCAGCTTGTTCCACGAGATTTGTTACCCTGATCGAGACCACCAGCTCATCCAGTACATTTCGCGATTCGATCAGAGACTCCTCGGTCGGATAATGTCCAAGCGCCTCCTGAATAATATTGATCGCCTTTTGAGCAGCTTCTAATTTTTCGGAGAGGTGCGAGCGGCTCTTGGCCTCCAGCGTCAACGCCTTCGTTTCTATCTCTGCCCACTGCAGCACGTGATATCGGCGATACCGCTCGACCCGTTCCTTGCCTTTACGCAACGAGCCCAGACGCGGCGAGCCGGCGCCGATATTACGCAGTTCCCTTTCGTTTCTCGCTAAGTAGTCTTCGCAAAGCTGATACACTTCACGGTGACTACCTGAGAACCTGCCCAAAACCTTGGCCGCCTCTGATTTAGACTTGATGTCGGCGACCAACTCTTCGTTTCTCTCTATTGAAAGCTTACCGGAATATCCGACTTTTCTAAACCGAGAATATACGTTATTAAGCTGACGGTCAAAGTTCTTTTCCATCAGCAGCATCCGATCGCGGGCTCGTCGGAGAAAAACCTCCCGCAAAACCACGGCGCTTGTTAAAACGATTGCCGAGCCAAGCGCGGCGGGAATCCAGGGGGATTCGTCATTGACGTCGTGAAGGACGCCCAGAACGACGCCAAAGAGCAGGATAGCCAAGAACGCGGCCATACCATAGTAGTTCGGCGCCGGCATCCAAAAAGGCCGTCTCGCTTGGGGAAGGCCGCCGATGCCGCCGCTGCCGACGGCCGTTTTTG
Source organism: Pyrinomonadaceae bacterium (assembly GCA_044228265.1). Taxonomy (GTDB): domain Bacteria; phylum Acidobacteriota; class Blastocatellia; order Pyrinomonadales; family Pyrinomonadaceae; genus OLB17. Next base: position 19,289 of record JBGAVC010000013.1, on the reverse strand, counting down.
GTGTTCGTCCAGTCAAATCGTGTCCTTTGTGTCCGGTTGTCTCGAAGCGAAACGCCAATTGAACAATAGTGAATTGTTAGCAATCTATTGTCAATACATTGAAAAGTGCAACGTGTTTCTGCTATAGCTGTTACCGTACACAGGTATAATCGTAAAGTGGCGGCAGTTCCAAACAAAAAGCGGCCCAAAAGGCCGGTGTTTGATTCTATTCGAAAGCCCACGGCGCCGCCGGCCCAGACCATCGGCCCTGAGCGTCCTGAAGTGCGGGTTCATCCGTCCAGGCGTAAAGCAAAACACAAGCGGCCGGCTGAACAGGACGATTGAGATGAATTTTTTCAGGCGAATAAAAGACGCTGCTCAGCGACCCAGAATAAGTTTTTGGGCCCGCGAAGGCATGAGCGTTACGTTTAGGGCTGAGATCATGCCGGGTAAGACCCGATCGGAACGTACATTCAAGATCGAGACAGTCCTTCCGAACGGAAGGGTCGTCCTCTATGATTTCCTGGGTGAGCACCGAGAAGGTGCGTTCGAACCCATCAATTTTCTTCGGGAAAAGGCACTCAAGGATCAGAATTCGTAATCGCGGCCGACTTCCAAAACAGACAGGTTCGGGATCTTAAGCTCCATCAGTTCGCTGATAACAGTTTCGCGATACATCGGCTTCATATTGATCACATAAACAGGAACGTCCGGGCGGCCGAATTTGGAAAGTTCGGCACCTAGCAAAGCAGGCGTCATATGGTGCGACGAGGCCGCAAGATCAGCCAGGCCGTTGGGGAACGCACATTCGACCATGACCGCGGCCAGGTCATTTCGGGCGTTGAATACAGACCATATCTGGTCGGTAGAGGATGTATCGCCTGTGAAGCCTATCGAGACATTCGCATCAACGACCAAAAAACCGACGCTTTCGATCTTGTGATTGACCGCGATCGTATATATCGAAAGATCGCCGACCGTAAACATCCCGCCCACATCGAAAGGCCTATACTCGACGACCGGGCCGTTGTCGTTATTCAATTCCGAGAACTTCGGATAGACGGACCAATTGAAAATGTCGCGCTCCAGGATCTCGATCACACGCGGACTCGCGTGTATGCGCACCGCTTCTGTCAACACGGCGAACAGGTCGTCGATGAATATCGGCAGTCCGGCGATGTGATCCAGATGGGAATGAGAGATGATTATATCTCTGATATTGCCTCGCTGCAGCTCGGAGCAGGAAAACGCAAGGCTGCCAGCATCCAGAGCTACGCGATCGTTGATAACAACACAACTTAAGTGTTGACGCTGCGATACTTCGCGTCCCGCTTCGATCGAGCTCGGAAGTAATTGAAACTTCATTAGCGGTCAATTTGCTGACGGCTTACCGGGCACAAGTTTGGGCCCGTCCGCCGTCGATCGCATAGGTCGTACCGGTGATCCATCCGGCCTTTTCCGACGCCAGAAAACAGATCAGCTCGGCCACATCTTCCGGCGTCCCTGTCCGGCCCAGAGGGTGCGTTTCTTTTGAATGTTCGAGAAAGTTGCGGTAAGTCTCATCGTCCATGCCGCTTCGGCTGTGCAAGTTCGTGACAACGACGCCCGGATTTACCGCATTGACCCGAACTCCGTGGCGTGCCAGCTCAAGCGCGGAACATCGCGTCAACTGGTCGATCGCGGCTTTGGAAACGCAATAGGCCAGAACGTTCGGAAATGCCCGCGTTCCTGCGACGCTCGAGACGTTTACAATGTTACCCTGCGTCAGTTTTAAGTGTGGGACGCACATGCGCATCAGGTGAAATACTGACCTGAGATTGACATTCATCATCTTGTCCCAGTCGTCGAGCGTAGTGTCTTCTATAGTCCCGTTGGCAATGATGCCGGCCGAATTGACCAATACGTCTAATTGACCGAAACTCTGCACGATTTCCGACACCATCCGCTCAACTTGCTTGAATTCGTTCACATCGGCGAGGTGTATCTTGATCGATCCTTTTTTGGACTTGAGCCCATCTCGGAGCAGCGTCAGCTCCTTCTCATTTCGGCCGCTCGCAATGACGGTCGCTCCTCTTTGTGCCAGCAGCAGCGATGTAGCACGCCCGATACCGCTGCTCGCTCCTGTTACCAGTGCAATTTTTCCCTGCATACCTAAGTTAACCAGCCGATAAGGAGTTCAGAATAACAGCGAAACGCGAACTGCCGCAAATGATCACCGGCAGTGAGCCGTTCGGACCTGCGGATCGGACGGATCCAATATTAAAAGCAGCCGTCTTGGCGGCTGCTTTGATATGATCTAAATGATTGCGTTGATTCGTCTTATTGCGTTCGAAAAACTGAACGGACATTCATGATTCGCTCGGCTGGGTATTACCGGCGAAGAACTTCTCAAGCGTCAGCCGGCTCTCTTCAGCACGCCGCGTTTTGAAGTCGCTGACCCATCCGCTCACGGTCGAAACCATCTCGCGGGCAGCGAGCCGGGCGGCATTTCCCTTGCGGGGCTTCACCACCGCTTTAGGTCCGGCTGATTTCTTTACGATCTTGATCTTCGATTTCTCTGTCATGGGAAAAACCTCCTTGTTATGTTCCGATCCCTTTCCTGTTAACGTTCTGGCCGATCAGGTCCTTCAAGCATTGATCACAGCAATTCTAGTGCCAGACAACCTGTAAGTAGGACGTGGGAACCGCATGAATTTGCCTATCTTTGTTTACGATCCTCCCCGAGGAACCGTCTTTGCATTTTGCAAAAGAAGATGAATATTTTTGCGAATTGCCAACGATATGATTACGACGGATGCAGTTTGGTTGTTCCCGATTTTTTGCAAAGGCCCGATTTCACGGCATTCGGCTTCACATTTTGTCGTCGGCTACGTCCTCCCGCCGCCTGGAACGCCGATTGCAGCTTTTCGTGCAAATGACTGTTTGGGACTTTATAACGATATATATTGCTTGCGGTTCGCCGTTCGCCGTCCATCGTCTCGTCACTCGTTCGGGGAGGCTGCCATCGAGTCTTTGGTCGGCATCGCTCCGATTGATCGCGTGGCCGGCATTCGCCGTCGGTCGCCTATCACACTTGGTGAAAGAGCTGAAGATCCGGCGACGGGACCCGGATGTCCACGCCGCAGATCCAATCCTCGCGATCCGGGCGGAAATGGAGCGGGCTGTCGCCACCTTGGATACCGGTGCTTCGATCTTCGAATTCCGTGAAGTATTCGATCGATACGCCGGACTATCGCTTGCAAAGTCTTCCGAATCGCTCGGGCCCGCATCAAGCGAGCTGTTCGATGTTTCCAACCATTCAGATCCGTGGGTCGCAAATGCCTGCCTGGCACGGAAGAACCGAGTCCGTGTCGAGGCGCACTTGGAACGTGCCCGGGCCGACCTTCTGGAGATCATTTCGCCCGCGGACCGATCCGCAGAATTGCTTGATTTGGTTATCAGGATGTCCAAAGCCGTTGGCGATGCTGCGATAGCCATGGAACTGGCGACGTCATTGGAGCCGACGGGCGTGGCGGAAATACCGGCAAACGAGCCGGGAGGCCTCGACCTATGGACCGCCGAGAGCTACAAGAGCCAACCGGTCGCTTAATGAACTCCGATCTCCGCACTCGAGAGACGTTACCGCGATCAAACTATTCCCAATATCAGAACGCCACTTATTGTTGGGCGGACGGCGATCTTATCGATCAAGACCCAGAGTTTGAAGCCGTCGGCATGAATCGACCGATGTCTCGTCTAAGGTTGTTCTCGCTGTTCGGATTGATGCTCGGCTCGGCGGTGCCTGCGTCGCTGTTCACACTGTTCATCTTGCGCCGTGGCTCCAAAGAGTTGCCGTTGTTCGTCCCGCTCCTCATGACTTCGTCGATCTGTCTCTCCAGTCTCGTCGGGTACCAGTTCGGCAAAGTCGCAGGCGCTGCCGTCGAAAAGTTCGATCACCTTTCCTTTTCGAAGCGAACGCTCGCGATGGCCGGTCTGGGTTTTGCATGGGGAGGTTTGGCCGGTGCCGCCGGAGGCGTTCCGCTGTTTTTGATCGGAGCATTCTTTGGTGCCTGGATCGGCGGGATCACGGGTACAGCCGCAATGTTGTTCTTCTGGTTTCCGTACCAAGGTACCAAGCAGGGTGCCTTTTTGGAGTTCCGTCATTTCCTTCCGCTCACCATGGGCGTTACCGCCGTGATCTGCGGATATATCCTCGGTTTTTTGATTCGCTGACCGCAGAGGACATCGAGTTTGTCCTTTCGTCCGGGTAAGCATTAGTATTTATCCGATGCTGGTGCTCCTTCAGCTTTTCGCCCTGTTTCTACTAGTCGGCCTGGGGTTTTACGTCTTCGTGGCAAATCCGCGAAATCGTGCCCACCAGACGTTCGCGGCTTTCATCTCCTTTCTCGCCTTCTGGACCACCAAGGACCTCGTATTCTGGAATTTTTACCCTATCGACAGAGCATCGGGCTGGTGGGTTGCGGCGAGCTTCGTTATCGCGCTGCTCATGCAGTACGCGATGGTCGTGTTCGCATGGGTCTTTCCTGAAAATGCCCGGACGCCGCGCAAGAGGGCCGCGATACTGTTCGCGCCCGGAGCTGTGTTTATTCCGGCAGCCGCGTTCGGCATGCTCTGGCGAAAAGCAGGTTTCGAAGACGGACGTTTTGTTATCGATCTTTCACCGCTGGCTTACGCCTTCGTTGTATACGTATATTTTGTATTTTTCTACGGCGCGACGGTTCTCTTTGGCAAATATCGAAAATACCGTGGTACCCAGGAAGGTCAGCAGGTCGGAGCGATCCTATGGGGACTGGCGATCACGGGCGTATTCAAGACGCTCGCAAATATTGTGATGCCCTATTTTGGGTATAACGATCTGCTTCCCCTCAGCTCGATATTTGTGCTTCCCGGCGTCGTCATCTACGCGTACGCGATCCTGAACTTCCGGCTCTTTTCACTGCAATCGGCGCTTACCCAGTTTCAACTGTTCCCTATCACCTATAAGGTTGCCTTGAGCATCGCAAGTGTCGCCGTCGTCAGTTTCGTCCTTTTCCAGGTTCCGATAGCGTGGTGGGCATTTCGCTATGGGATGGATTATGAGGCCTGGCGTCGGTATCTGGTCTTCAGCGTGATTTCTGCGCTTGTTCCCAATTTGCTGCTGGTCCTACTTATCCTGCGCACGATTTCGCGACCTCTGCAGCGCATCACGCTTGCCGCTGTCGAAGTGACAAAGGGAGGTTACGGGACTGAGGTCGATCTGAGAAAAACCAATGATGAGATCGGGCTGCTGGCTGATTCATTCAACGAGATGAGCAGGAAGATGGCTGCCGACATAGACGAATTGCAGCGTCTTAACGCCAGGCTCATGAGGACGGAAAAACTGGCAGCAATGGGCACACTCGCAGCCGGCGTTGCCCACGAGGTCAACAACCCTTTGGCTTCGATCTCGTCCCTTATTCAAATGATGCAGTCCACTGCTGGCTTGCCGGCAGAAGCACGTGAAAAGCTCAATTTGATCTCCGCTCAGATCCAACGTATCACTCAAGTCACAAACGATATGACGAATTTCGCGCGGGCGCGGCCGGCGGCACGCCTTCCTGTTGAAATAAATACAGTTATCGAGTCCAGTTTGCGGCTTGCCAGGTTTGACGCGACATTTCAGGACCTGGCGGTCGAAACCAACCTTTCCGGCGACATTTCGCCTGTAATTGCTGATCCCGACCAGTTGCAGCAGGTTGTCTTGAACCTGTTGCTCAATGCGCGCGATGCAATGCCGGAGGGGGGGAAACTAACGGTTTCCACCCGACTCGAAAACAACGAGGCCGTCATTGCGGTCGCTGACTCGGGAGGAGGTATAGACGTTAGAGCGGTTCCACACATTTTCGACCCGTTCTACACGACAAAGCCCGCGGGAAAAGGTACCGGACTCGGCCTTGCGGTCTGCTATGGAGTGATCACCGCACACGGCGGCCGAATCGAACTGGCCGACAACTCGCCCTCGGGAACCGTGTTCAATGTCTTTCTCCCGATAACTGACGAAGATCATCGTTGAGACCGTTTCGGCGCCCGATTGGGTCCGGATCCCATATACCAAACCCGCACGAGTGTGGTATTTTGGCGCTATCATCGACTAGTGCGATGAACCCCTCGCCATGATGCACTACCGCCTTCCGATCCGCCAATTTCTTCTAATTCTGGCGATCGTTCTTTCCTCGCAAATTGGGACACTAGCCAAGGACACCTGGATCCAGGTCCGATCGAAGAACTTTTTTCTGGTGGGCAATGCCTCAGAAAAAGACATTCGAAAAGTCGGCACCAAGTTAGAGCAGTTTCGCGAGACATTTCGCCTTCTGTTCAGCGAAGTGAACCTTACTGCTTCCATACCGACGAATGTCGTGGTCTTCAAGAATGATTCATCTTTCAGGAACTTCAAGCCAAAGAGAGCTGACGGAAAGATCGATAATTTTGTCGTCGGGTATTTTCAACCCGGAGAAGACGTCAATTACATTTCCCTTTCGGCCGAAGGGGACGGAGGCGGCAACGATACACGATACAACGTGATCTTTCATGAGTACGTACACTTCATCGTAAATACGAACTTCGGTAAAACGGAAATTCCTCCGTGGTTCAATGAGGGACTTGCAGAATATTACGAAACATTCGCTATCGAGGACGATCAAAAGATCAAGCTGGGCCTGCCACAGGTCAGACATCTCGATCTCCTCGCCGCGAACCGAATGATGCCGCTTGCCGCTCTGTTCGGTGTAACGAACCACCAGCTTCTCCAGTCGGGCGACCATTCGCGGAGTACTTTTTACGCGGAGAGTTGGGCACTGATCCACTACCTCACGCAAAGCGGCCGTGGCGGAGAGATCGACAAATTTCTCGGTTTCCTGTTAAAAGGAGTTCCCGCAGAGAGGGCCTTTAAGGACGCATTCAAGGAAGATTACGGATCGATGGAAAAAGAACTTCAACGATACGTGTCGCAAAATTCCTACAAATATCGCGAAATAACATTTAAAAAGAAGCTGACCTTCGACGGCGAAATGTCGGCTTCGCCGCTGGACGACGCGGATAGCAATGCTTATCTTGGCGACCTTTTGTATCACAGCAATCGTTTGGACGACGCCGAGCCTTTTTTGTTAAATGCCCTCGCCGCAAAGCCGCGTTCCGGCATTGCGAACACAACTCTAGGCATGGTCAAGCTGCGTCAAAGAAAATTCGATGAATCGAAAAAGTACCTCGAGCTAGCGATCGCAGGCGACCCGAAGAACCATGTCGCCTATTACCAGTATGCGTTCCTATTGAGCAGGGAGGGGCGCGACGATCTCGGTTACGTCCGCTCGTTTTCGAAGGAAGACGCCGAAGTGATGCGCCAGGCACTTCGAAAGGCCATCGACCTAAACCCGTCGTTCACTGAAAGCTACGAGTTGCTTGCCTTTGTAAATCTTGTGAACAACGAGCAATTGGACGAGTCGGTCGCTCTACTTCAAGCGGCCTTGAGGTATCAGCCAGGCAATCAGCGATATGCGCTTCGCATCGCCGAGATCCAACTCCGACAGGAAAAGTTTGAGGCAGCCGCACAGATAGCTCAAAAGATCGCCGCCACGGCGGACGACCCCGGGGTAAAGGCTCGGGCCGACGATCTGCTGCTCCGCGTCGGCCAACTGAAAGAATTATCAAGACGATCGGCCGAACAGCGCAGAGGTTACGAGGACGCGGTCGCCCTAGGCAAAACGACGAACAATGCGGTTGTCACCGAGGATCCGGACGCAAACATGCGTGCTATAAACGAGGCGTTGCGACATCCGCGCGAAAACGAAAAGCGCGTGATCGGATCTATACAAAAAGTGACCTGCAAAACACGGCCCATCGCGTTTGAGATCCGGACCGCGGCCGAGGGTTTCGTGTTGAACAGCGCCGATCTCGATTCGCTGGCTCTCAATGCGTTCACACCGGAAGCTAATAAGATCAAGTTCGGCTGCGACGAGGACATTAGGTCCCTCAATGCGGTCCTGACCTATAGGCCGTCGGCCTCGACCAAAGGCCCGTCGCGGGGCGAACTTGTCGCAGTTGAGTTCGTATCGGCCGATTTTCGATTCCTCGATCCGTTACCCGTATCTGTTCGCAAGACACCGCTCGAGAATTCCGACAGGATGGCCGCGACCGGCGTTTTAATGGAACCTCCACCGGCAAGATCTGCCGAGGGCGAAGAGCTGAGGCGGCAGGCGATAACGCGAAGTATAAATGAGGCGCTGGTCAAGCCCTCGAATGGACAGAAGCGGGAGATGGGTTTTCTTGACAAGATCGAATGTTCCGGCAGAACTCCAGTTTTCCTGCTTCATACGGATGCCAGATCATTTCGGCTCCTCAACTCTTTACCGTCGGCCTTGAAGATCGGCGTTTTCGTGCCGGATCTTGCCGGAATGGAATTTGGATGTGCGATCAAACCTGTAGAATTTCCAGCCGTCTTTGTATATAACGTCAAGCCGGACAGCAAGACGAAAACGGACGGTGAGATCGTCTCGCTGGAGTTCGTCCCACGGGCGTTCGTTCTGGATACGAACGCACCGGAATAAGACGCTCGTCACTTCCCTACCGACCCTCAGATCGTTCGCGGATCATCACTGGATAGTAGTTTCCTGGAGCTTGTGGTAATCTTCTCGCCGTAGTCCCGATCAAACAAATCAAACAACCAAGACTCTTGGCTCCGGCGGCAGGCCGGTATAACGAAAGGTATGAAAGCGACCCTGCTATTAGTGCTTTTTTTGGTTTTCCCGGCAACCCTCTATTCACAGCGGCCGGACGGAACAAGTTCCCGGCCGACGCCGACACCGGAATCCGCTGGCTCGACGGCCCGGCCCGCCGCCACGCCCGAACGTGAAGAACCACCGGTCGTGACAAAGCACTCGGTCACCGTCGGCGGACGGCAGCTCAGTTACACGACGACGACCGGCTTTATGCCGATCAAGAACGTCCAGACAGGCGAGACCGAGGCCCGTATCTTCTTCATGGCATATACAAAGGACGATCCGGGAGCAAAACGTCCTTTGATGTTCTCGTTCAACGGCGGACCCGGTTCGGCCAGCGTCTGGCTTCATCTCGGAGCCTTGGGGCCGCGACGGATCAAGATGCTCGACGACGGGATGATGCCGCCGCCTCCATATCAGATGGAGGACAACCAGAGCACGTGGCTCGCGGACGCGGACCTCGTGTTCATCGACCCTGTCGGAACCGGCTATTCGCGAGCGACCAAACCGGAGTTTGCGGCCAGGTTCTTCGGCATCAACGGCGATATCGAATCGGTCGGCGAGTTCATACGGCTCTATCTCGGTCGCAATGATCGCTGGATGTCGCCGCTTTTCCTCGTCGGCGAGAGCTACGGAACGACACGAGCCTCGGGCCTGTCGAACTGGCTTTTCGACCACGGCATAGCTCTCAACGGCATCACATTGGTCTCGACGGTCATGAATTTTCAGACGATCCGGTTTGCCGACAACAACGACATGCCGCTGATATTTTATTTCCCGAGCTACGCGACCACTGCCTGGTACCACAAACGGCTGTCGCCCGCGATGCAGAGCAAATCTGTCGGCGAAGTGGCGAAAGAGGCGACGGATTGGGCGATCGGGACATATGGCCCGGCGCTGATGCGTATTGACCATCTTTCGGCGGCGGAAAAGCAGGCCTTGCTCGATAAGTACAGCCAGTTTACCGGCCTTAGCCGTGATTTTGTCGACCGTGCAAATTTCCGGGTCGAGCTTGGCGAATTCAGTAAAGAACTCCTGCGTTCCGACCGACGCACGACTGGGCGTCTCGACAGCCGTTTCAAGGGCATCGACCGCGACGCCGCCGGATCGAACGTCGATACAGATCCGTCAAACAACTCGATCAGGCCGCCATACACCGCAGCCTTCAATAACTATGTGCGGACAGAACTCGGCTATCGTTCAGACATCGAGTATTACATTCTCGGCGGCGGGATCACGTCCCCGTGGAACTACAACGTAACCAACCAGTACGCCGATACGAGCATGCCGCTTAAGGATGCAATGGCCAAGAATCCGTATATGAAGATCTTGATCGCCTGCGGCTATTACGATATGGCGACGCCATTTGCGGCCGCCGAATACACGGTGTCGGCAATGAACCTCGATCCGGCATTGCGTAAGAACATCAATTTCACTTATTACGAGGCCGGACACATGATGTATATCGACACTCGTCAGCTCAAAAAGCTTCACGATGACGAAGCTTCGTTCATCGAAAACGCCCTGAAAAGGTAAATACTTATGAATACTAACTATCGCACTCTTGCTGCCGCGATCACGGTCGTTGCAGCATTTGGGATCACAGCGTTCGCACAAAAGCCCAAGCCGGCTCCCGACTACAAGATCACGGCCGTTAAGATCGTTCCCTTCGACGAGGCCACAGGTAAGTTTGGTGACGAGATCGTAAAAGGCAGTGAAAGAGCTTTCTTCAACGATCTAAGTATCTCACTGTTTGTTACCGTCGAGATAAGCGGCCAGACGGGAAGCTTCGAGACCGGAAGGAATATTGCTATTTCTGTTACCGAAGGCAAGAAGTCGAAATTCAACAAAACGCAGCAGGTCGGACTGATCGGCTCGGACGGGAAATATTTTGTGCCGGTGTTTCTTTACTCGTCGATGTGCAGCGACGTGACGATAAATGCCCGACTCAGCGGGCAGAAGACTGCTTCGTCGATGACCCGCAAAGTGCCTTTTCTCTGTGGCGAATAAGTTCCGCCTAATCTGGGTGGAGACGTGATTGGCCAGAAAGCAAGGCGATCGCATGCTTGAGAACGGGTCGAATAACCTCGAAACATTCTTCGACTGCGCGTGGCGAGCCAGGTAGATTGATTATCAGGGTTCGCCCACGAATGCCGCAGATACCCCGCGAAAGCATTGCCATTGGGTGTTTTGCAGCTGATTCGCGACGCATGGCTTCCGAGAGGCCGGGGGCTTCGCGTTCGATCACGGCCCGTGTCGCTTCTGGAGTGTTATCGCGTGATCCGAAGCCGGTTCCGCCGGTCGTGACGATCAGGTTTATCTCCTTGCGTTCGGTGAGAGAATAAAGAGCATCCCGCAAGTTCGCCAGGTCGTCAGTTAAGATAAGACGCTCGACGATCTCTCCGTCGATCGACGAGATAAGTTCGGCGAGTTTATTCCCGGAGAGATCATCGGCAGCACCTCTCGTGTCACTCACGGTTATAACGGCGGCGTTGATCGTCATATTCAACCAATGGTCCTTAAGCGGCGGTCGCTTCGAGCTGTTCGATCTGCCGGCGGCGGCGTCTTCCGTAAAGCACACTCATCAGCACACCGAGGACCACCAGCAGCATGCCAAACAAAGACATAACGCCTTGCTGCTCTCCGAATATAAACCAGCCGATCGTTACCGCATAAACGAGACCGGTGTAATTTACGATCGCGACGCCCGCGATCGGCTCACGCTGCAGCGCGTCGGTAAGAAACATTTGGCCGATCTGAGATAGTAATCCAACTAGAAATAAGTAGAGCCAGTCCAAGCCTACGGGCGTTTCCCACTGGACGAAGAGACTTAAAAACCCCATTACGGCTCCGACCAGTTGAAAGTGCAGCACAACTGTCAAAGGGTGCTCCTTGCCGCGAAGGCTGCGGACGAGGTTGTACGCGACGCCCGAGCAGAACGCGGACAGAATTCCCAGGCAGAGATAAAACGGCGAGATCCGGTCATCTACGCGCTCGATCAGCAGCACTCCGCCGAACGCCAGTACGTAAAACAGCCATTGGAGCGGCAAAACGCTTTCTTTTAGGACAAATATCGCAATCGTTGCAGTAAAGATCGGCGACAGATACTGGATCGTCTGAGCCGACGCCAACGGCATTTGCTGCAGCGTCAAAAAGAAAAAGAACAGAGCCGACGTCCCGAATGCTCCCCGCAAGAGCAGCATTAGATGGTTCGACCCGACGAGGCTTGCTTTTGCTCTCCGCAGTCCGATCACACAGATCGTCGTGGCTACAATGCAGCGAAAGAACACAGTCTCCATCGCCGGGATGTGCCCTACCTGTTTAACGAAGACGTTGGCAAGCAAAAAGGCGAGCGTCGATAGGAACATCGAACGCACGCCTTGAGTCAGGAGTTTCGGTTTCTCGCTCAAATTATGAAGTCAGTTTCTTTGAACTACCGCTGCAGCCGCAATCGGAATCACAGCCCTTCGACGGAGAAAATGAATGACGTTTTCGGTACAGCGTAAAGCCCGCGTACGCCAAAGCAGCGACTACGATGAGCGACACTATTATTGCTTGTATGCCCATAACTATTGATATCCTAATGCCTTGCCCGTCTGAAACGTGATGAGGGCAGCCACGTAAGCGAACCCCGTCATATACGTTAGCATGAACAGCGGCCATCGCCACGAATTGGTCTCACGGCGAACAACGGCCAGCGTCGACATACACTGCATAGCCAAAACGAAAAAGACCATTAACGTCAATGCCGTCAACGGCGTCCACGCCTGCCGGCCGTCGTCCGTTTTTGCTTCCCGAACCGCAGAGATCAGCGTTTGAGACTGTGCATCCTCGTCCTTGCCGACGTTGTAAATGATGCTCAATGTCGAGACCAGAACTTCGCGAGCTGCAAAACTCGCGATGAGCGCAACGCCGATCTTCCAGTCAAATCCGAGCGGCCTGATCACCGGCTCGATCGCATGGCCTAAACGACCGGCGAAGCTCATTTTCAGGTGTTCACTCTCGCGAGTCTTCTCAATCTCCTTCGTGTCATCGCTATCCGCCTGTTTCTCAACCGTTGAGGCTTCTGCAACAGTCGTGACCGCCGGCTGTGACAGATCGCGAGGAAAATACATCAGTGCCCACAATATGACTGAGATCGCCAGTATCACAGTCCCCGCACGCTTTAGAAACAGATACGCACGGGTGATCATGTTTTGGAATACGGTCCGCAGATTCGGCAGCCTGTAAGGCGGCAGTTCCATGAGAAACGGCGGCGGCGGCGCCTTCAGGACAGTCCGTTTTAGTATAAAAGCTACGATGATGGCGGTAATGATCCCGATGGCGTACATTGCGAGCATTAGCACAGCCCCGAGAGAAAGGAAGCCGAGAACTGTCCGGCCCGCAAAAAACGACGCGATCATCAGTGTGTACACGGGAAGACGCGCCGAACAGCTCATGAACGGGGCGATCAGGATCGTCGCAAAACGGTCACGGCGGCTCTCGATCGTCCGCGTCGCCATTATCCCTGGAATTGCACATGCAAAGCTGCTTATCAATGGCAAGAACGCCTTTCCATGAAGCCCCACGCGGCTCATGAGCTTGTCGAGCAGGAATGCCGCTCGCGCCATGTATCCGCTGTCTTCAAGGAGCGAAATAAACAGGAACAGGAGCAAGATCTGCGGCAGGAACGCCACAACACCGCCGACACCTGCGATGATGCCATCCGCAAGGAGGTCCGCCAGGATCCCTGGCGGCATTTCTGTACGCACAAGGTCGCCCAAAGCCCCAAAACCCTTCTCGAGCAGGTCCATCGGCATGCTTGCCCAGGAAAAGATCGTCTGGAAAATTAGAAGCAAAACCCCGACAAGTATCACCAGCCCGAAAATCTTATGCGTCAGCACGCGGTCGATCTTGTCGGAAATGCGGTGCTTTTTCTGATCGCTATGCCAAACCGAGTCCTGAACGACGGACGAAATAAAGTTGTATCGCGCAAAGATCTTGGCGTGCGCCGGCGTGTTCTCGCCTTCGATCTGATCTTCGTAGGGAACGACCGGCGTGGTGTACAGGACATTACTTACCGCATCGGCTAGCGCGTTTCGCCCGCGTCCGGTTTTTGCAGTCACGGCGATGACAGGCGTGTTGAGCCGGACCGACAGCATCTCGACGTCGATCTCATGGCCTTGCTTTTCGAACACGTCCATCATCGTCAAAGCTATGACGACAGGAACGCCGAATTCGAAAAGCTGCATTACGAGATAGAGGTTTCTCTCGAGATTGGTCGTATCGACGACCGCGACTATTGCGTCGGGTTTCGGTACGGAAGGCAGTTCTCCCGTTATGATCTCACGGGCGATCTGCTCGTCGAGCGACGTGGCATCCAGGCTGTAGAGGCCCGGAAGGTCAATAAGGTTGGCGGTCCCGGCTTTGAGTTTCCACGGACCTTCTTTCCGCTCGACCGTGACTCCGGGATAATTTGCGACCTTCTGCTTGAGTCCGGTGAGTGCGTTAAAAAGGGTCGTTTTTCCGGCGTTCGGGTTGCCGGCCAAAGCGATAGTTATTCGCGGCCTCGGTGTTTCTCTGCTCATTTTTGCACCGGACCATCTTAGAACGCGACTTCGATCGCGGCGGCCTCGTTCCTTCGCATCGCGAGGCTGTAACCGCGAACACGAATTTCCATCGGGTCGCCGAACGGGGCGGTCTTCACGACGCTGAGTTCGACACCCGGAATAACGCCCATCTCCATGAGCCGTCGGCTGGTCCTCGAGGTGCCATTGACTGAAACAACCCGTACGTTCGTGCCTACCGGTACATCGGTCAGCATCGAGGGGCCGGTCTTTTCAGAAACCTGCAATTGTGTGATCTTTTTCCGCATATCTTAGTTCTGAGGCGTCCCGCGAATTACCGGCGCGGGCTGCACTGTCAAATCCCGTAATTCGGCCCCCCAACGACAATACTATCCTAATTGAAAGTCATTTTCAATTAGGCGCGTCAGAATATCACAAAGGTTCTGAAAAAAGTCGAGCTTAATTTGGCAGGATCCTGGATATCGAGGTCAGGTCGGCCTGGTACTTACCAATGGAAATCCGAAGCGGAACGCGGCGCTCATCCGTACTGAGCCACACCTTCATGCCAAGCTGGTCGAGTTCCGCGTTTCCCGTAATGATGTTTACTAATTGGGCCCCGACCATTTCACCGTCGAACAGCATCGCATCGACATTCATCGGCCTAAGCGTGAAAATATAGGGCTTATCCTTCCAAAAAACAGCCACCCGCGTGTCGTTTACAGGATTGCTCAGGTCCTTGCTCGGACGCAAATTGAACGAACGCATGGCGTAAAACAGGGACAATAGAGTGTGAGTACCGATCGGCGCTTCCACGGAGTTCGCTCCGCCAAACATGATGATGCCGGTCGAACTGTCAAACAGCGATGTTTGCGTAAGCGGAGTGAGAGCACCGCTGAATTTCATGTTGTTTTCTATAGGAAGCAACTGGTCCGGGTCGACCTTGGCGACTATCGAATCGCCGAGAACAAGTTGGGTGTTTCCCTGCTCAACGCCCGTGATCGTCGCGGTCAACGTCAAGCTGTCGCGTTTTCGGAACAATGTCCTTTCCTTTGCCGCCAGGCGCAGAGTTCCGACCGGCGTGCCGGCATTCGTGATCCGGTAGTCGAGCGTCTCGCCGAGGGCAAAGGCCAGTTCAGGCAGCAGCGGCTGGTTCGGCGTGTAAGGAGTCGCCGTCGGCTGCGGTTTCGGCGTCGACGTGGGCCGAGGAGTCGGCACTGTCGGTCCAGGCGTTCGTGTCGGCGTCGGGGTTGGAGGGGCGGCATCCTGTATCGACGAAAGCTCCGCACGGTATTCGCCTTTCTCAGTCTTGAATCTTATGAGAACGGGCAACCGCTTGTCGTCGGTCCCAAGGTTTACGACCAACTTCTTGATCCCGCACGCCTCGAAAACCGGCCCGGTCAAGGTCACCACCGATGTCTCGAACTCGCCGGCAAACGTCTTTATCTTCTCTGCCCCGGAACTTCCCCCAGTGACAGTCGAGATCTCGCCGTTCTCCGCCAACGTAAAGTTACCGGTACCGCCCGTTTCCCTGATCCGGTAGATCAGCGTAAGTAGGTCGAGTCCGGTGCTGGGTGAGGTCAGGAAATTGCTCGTTACCTCTTTAGGCACCGGACCATCGTTCAAGATGCGACTTACGTATACCGGCATCCCTGTGTCGGGATCGGCAAAAACCGTGCGTGTTTCGTCCACAAGCTTGATCGCCGCGCTCACCAATTCAAAAGTTTTCATACGGCCGCGGAGCTGGACCACGTCCTTTCCGCCCAACTTTCCGGTCGAAACAACATAGGTCTCAAGGAATGCGATATTCTTGATATTCTCGAACGAGACCGAATAGGTGAGACGCTCGCCCACACGAAAACTGCCTGAGCGGGATTGGACCGCCATCGTCTGCGCGAAGACGTAGCCGGAGACGATCAGCATGGCAAGCACTCCGAGAAGGAGCATGACTGTCCAGCGCTCTCCTAATTGCAGTCTCAGCGAGCGTGTCATTACCCTGCTTGTCTTTGTTGTCGGCATTCTATTTGTATTCTCGGAACCGAACTCACTCAGCCTTTATCATTGCGTCGATCGCAGCCAGTCTGTCCTTTGACTGCGTCACCGCCCGGCCAACCACGACATAGTCCGACCCGGCCGCAACGGCGGCAGCCAGTGTCGTTACACGTTTCTGGTCGTCATTGGTTCCGGAAAGCGTGCGGATGCCTGGCGTTACGATCATGAAGTCCTTTGAGGCCACACTCGAGCGAACGACGCTGACCTCGTGCGGTGAGGCTACCACTCCATCGAGCCCGGCACTTTCAGTCAGTCGGGCAAGAAGCGAGACCTGCTCCTCCACATCATTAGACGTGCCGGTTTCGGCAAGGGTTACCCGGTCGGAGCTCGTAAGCACCGTTACTCCTATTATCTTTGGCACCGTCAGGCCCTCTTCGACTGCCGCATTCCGGACACGAGTCGCAGTTTGCTGCATCATTTCCTTTCCGCCCGACGCATGAACGTTGAACATCCAAACGCCCATCCTCGCAGCTTCGACGCCGGCTGCACCGACGGTATTCGGAATATCGTGGAATTTCAGATCGAGAAAAACTCTGATGCCCTGTTCGACGACTTCGCGAACAAATGCGGGGCCCGCCGCGGTAAACAACTGTAGGCCGATCTTAAATGCTCCGACCGATCCGCGCAGTTCGTCGATCAAGGCGCGAGCCTCGATGGCGGACGAAACGTCCAGCGCGATTATGATACGTTGCTTCAGGGGCTTGGCCGTGTCGACGGCCTCGGCGGCTTGTTCCATTTTGGCGGCAAACTTCAGGTAAGGTCGATCTAATCGAGGTCGAGCGGGTTTTTGAAAGGTACCGAGCTGTCTTTATCTGCGCGTTTCAGGGCCTCTTTGAACTTCTCGTCGAGTAGCCTTTCGCGGTCCTTCATCGACGACATTTCCTGAGCAAATATCTGCTCACGGAGCTCCTTCTGTTTGCTGAGCTCTCCTTTCAGATCTTCGAATGAACCCAATACCTTCTTCTTTTCTTCGTGAGCGAGAATGCTGCCGGTCTGAGCGTCTATCGTCAGGACCGCTTCGCAACAGGGGCATGTAACGCTGAACTTCTCCATCGCCGTTTAGATTATACAACAATTACGGGTGCGTTTTCGGCTGAGAATTTTCTCGACGATCCGAACGGGTCACATTTTGGGGGACCTTGATCCCCGCAAGTGCCTTAAGTTCATTTAGACTTACGGTCTTGATCGACGATATCCTTCCGACCGGCAACTTTACCGAACGCCCATTTCGTAAGGTTACTACGACCAACTCGGACGCATTGTTTGCTGTCCTCGTAACTTTGGCGATGTCCGTATCGACGGCGAAAACCCTGGTCTCGACAAAACTTCCGTCCTTAGCCATCGTCATCGTGACGCTTGAACGTTCCGGAGCAGGTACCGCCGGAGGCGAACCCTTTTCCGCATTCGCCGGAAGATCGACCATCCGACGCTTCCCTGCCGTCACCTGGTTGGCTGCGGGATCAGAATTCTCATCGGTGATTTGGGCCCCGCCCGGACTCGCGGATGTCCCGGGCGCGGACGCGTTACCGGCGTTTAGCGGGGAAGTATCTCGCCGGGCCGCGTTCGACGTATCTTTTGACGGCGGCGTTGAGCTGCATCCGGCGAGAATGCCGACCATCAGAAACGCGACCGCCCGTAACCTCTGCCCCATAACGGATCATCGTGGAGCCCGCAGCTTTTCGATCAGACCACGCTTAACGGCGTTCCACTCGGAATCAATGATACTGAAGTATACCGAATCCCGAAACCTGCCGGTTTCGGTGATCATGTGCTGCCGGAATGTTCCCTCTTCCCTCGCTCCGAGCCGTAAGATCGCGTTTCGCGACTGCTCGTTCAAGGCATCGGTCTTGAACTCGACGCGAATGCATCGCCAGGTTTCGAAAGCATGCGTCAACATCGTGAACTTCGCGTCCGTATTGATAGCCGTCCGTTGCCATTGCGGATTTATCCACGTCCAACCGATCTCAGCCCGGCGATGTGCTGTATCAATGTTTCCAAACCGAGTCGAACCTATCACCTTCCCGGAAGTCTTTTCGATAGTCACGAACGGCAGGGCGACGCCGCGATCGCGGTCATTTAGTGCGGTCTCGATATACTTCCGCATATCACCGGACGACGCGACGCTTGTCGGTATCCATCGCCAAAGCGTCTCGTCATTTCCCGCGACCCACAGAGCGTCCAAATGCCCCAACGACATCGGCTCAAGCCGCACAAATTCGCCTTCTAAAACAACCGGCTCAACTTTCATCAACAAATAGGAAAGAATTAAAGTGGGCAGGTAAAGTCGACCTGCCCACTGACCACTAACCACTGACCACTGACCACTGACCACTGTTCTAGATATCGTAATACATCGAGAACTCAAGCGGATGAGGCCGCAATCTGAGAGGCGTTATCTCGTTTTCGCGTTTGTACCTGATCCAGCGTTCGATCATCGACTCGGTGAACACGTCGCCCTTGAGCAGGAACTCGTGATCGGCCTCAAGCGCCGCAAGCGATTCGTCGAGGCTTCCCGGCAGCGAAGGGACGTTCGCCAGTTCTTCGGGCGGAAGATCGTAAATGTCCTTATCGAGCGGCTCGCCCGGATCGATGCGGTTCTGGATGCCGTCGAGACCAGCCATCAACAGGGCCGCGAACGTGATGTACGGGTTGCACGACGGATCGGGCGGACGGAACTCGAGACGTTTCGCCTTTGGCGACGAAGAGAACATCGGTATACGGACCGCGGCCGAGCGGTTACGGGCCGAATACGCAAGATTTACAGGTGCCTCAAATCCAGGCACGAGTCGTTTGTACGAGTTCGTAGTCGGTGCCGCAAACCCGACAAGAGCCGGAGCGTGCTTGAGCAGGCCGCCAATGTAGAACTTGGCAAGCTCGGACAACCCCGCGTACTGGTCGCCTGCAAAAAGCGGTTGGCCGTCCTTCCATAGCGACTGGTGGCAGTGCATTCCGGAACCGTTGTCGCCAAAGAGCGGTTTCGGCATAA
>JBGAVC010000116.1:0-7556 GCA_044228265.1 Pyrinomonadaceae bacterium | reverse complement strand
TAAGCGTCGGTGAAATCCCGAGCACCTCAACCTTGTGAGCGGCGCAGAATTCCCACATACGGTCGGGAGTCGGGTAGTCAGGAGCTCCGTCGTAAATGCAGATCGTCGCACCGTTTATCAACGCCCCGTAGATCAGCCACGGCCCCATCATCCAGCCGATGTCGGTATACCAGCAGATCCGCGTGCCTTTGCCGACGTCCGTCCCAAACGCCATGTCCTGCGCCGCCTTTATCGGAAAACTAGCGTGTGTGTGCGCAATGCCCTTAGGCTTACCGGTCGTACCGGAGGTGTAGAGGATAATGAGAGGGTCCTCGGCTGAGGTTGGTTCCCTTAAATCAGAAGCCGCGTCAAAATCAAGTAGAAAATCAAATCCGACAATCTTGGGGTTCGATTTTTCGTCCAAAGGAGAGGCCCCAACGACAAAAACGCAGTTAAGGGATGGGCATTCAGCAATCGCTTCTTTCGCGATTCTTAATGCTTCGATCAATTTTCCGCGCCTGTAAAAGCCATTGCAAGTAAACAAGCCTTTTGCAGCTACAGCTTTCATTCGGCTGGCGATGGCCTCAACGCCGTATCCGGAAAATACGGGAACCGCGATCGCTCCAATTCGATTGATTCCGAGTAATGCAATTACGGTTTCGGGCAACATCGGCAGATGAATGCCGATCGCATCCCCTTTTCCGAATCCGTATAAACGTAGCCCTGCCGCACATGATTCAACGCTATCGACTAAGGCTGCGTAGGTTAGCGTTTCACCACTCGAATCTTCCCCTTCCCAAATCACCGCCGGCTGGTCTTTCGTTTCATCCGTCTGCCAGCGATCGAGGCACATTTCGGTAATGTTTAGGCCGCCGCCGCTGCACCAGTTTGGAAATTCGATGCCGTCGGAAGTGTCGAGCAGCTTTTCGTAGGGCGGGTCGAATTTGATGTCCAGAAAACGCAAAACCTCGGCCGTGAACATCTCTACATCGTTGTTCGAATAAGCGTAAAGTTCATCCCAGGTGGAGACGCCGACCTGGCGCATGAATTTGGTTAGTTGGGCGCGTTCGATCACCTCGGGCGTCGGCGTCCAGGCGATCGGCTGATCTTCGAGATTGGCGGATTCGGGCATTAAGATATTTTAGGCATAAAAGAAGAAAAGACGAGCCGGGTGGCTCGCCTTCGATGGGTAGTTATTCGATGCCCTTCAAGCTTTGGGCATCGATTGGTTGTGCCTAAGCCTGTAGATCAGTCGGTCGGCCAAATTGAGCTGAAATTGAAGTACGCGCCTTTCCTGTGGCGTCAGAATGTTCCCGGACGCCCGGAAACGAGCTTCCAGTCGCCGAATTGCCGCCTCTCGTTGTTGAAGATGCCGGGCTTCGGCCGGCGTGAGGCTTCCGTCTCTTATTCCGGCGGCGATCCGCATTTGCTGGTTGCGTTGGCGGGCGTTGATGTTTGGGTTGTTTCCATTGGTTTGAGCGGCCGCAGTGGCAGCAAGGCCGCAAAGGATAAATAGCGCCGCAAAAATCAAACTAAGAATAATCTTCATTGTTATTGTCCTCGAGTTTTAATTGCGCCGATACCTGTTAAGACGAGTGATAGTTGAGCAAAGCCGAAGAATATCGCGAACAATGATCGAAACGGACTCCCATCTCACGCGGAGAGTTTGTAAACTCATCGTTTCCATCAGCTTACGACGACCGTGAAATCGACTTGCCCGAAATACTTGTCGGTGTCGTCGACAATTTGAAAGGTCAGAAAAGATGGCGGATAATCGTGGACAATCGTATGGACAATCCAATTAATGGGATCCCGCTCCCCAACAATCTATTCGCGGGCAAGACGGCGATTGTTACCGGTGCCTCGCGCGGCGTCGGACGTGCGACCGCTTTGCGGCTTGCCGAGGCGGGGGCGAACGTGGTCGTCAACTACCTGAGCAACGCCGTCGAGGCTCGGGAAACGGTCGAGCTGTGTATCAACCAGGGCGTGGGTGCGATCGCGGTACAAGCGGACGTTTCCGAGTTTGCAGGAGCTGCGGAGATCGCGAAACAAGCCCTGGAGCGGTTCGGCCATATCGATCTGCTGGTCTGTAACGCGGGCGTATGGGACGGGGCACCGATCGAGGACATGAGCGAAGAGGTCTGGAACAAGGTCATCAACACCAACCTCAAATCCGCCTGGGCGATGACAAAGGCATGTGTCCCGGCGATGAAAAAACGCGATAATGCCGCGATCGTATTTGTCTCATCGACTTCGGGTCAGCGCGGTGAGGCGAACTACTCCAACTATTCCGCGTCAAAAGGCGGACAGATCTCATTTACCAAGGCACTTGCGAGCGAGCTTTGCCCAAAGATCCGCGTCAACGCGGTCGCTCCTGGCTGGATCGAGACGGCGATGGTGCGAGAGGTATTCGAGGATGAAAGCTATAAGGAAAAAGTGCTTCGCTCGATCCCGCTCAACCGCATGGCCACTACTGACGACGTCGCATTATCGATCTGCTTTCTACTCTCCGATTGGGCCCGCCACATTACCGGCGAGATCCTCAATATCAACGGCGGCTCGGTACTCTGCGGCTAATAGATTTTTACCGAATCATCCCGTGCCTGACGTTGAGTATGCTGGACTACGGAGACGTGGCTGCGGATTCGCTACGCTTGGTGATAGGGAAAGCAACTGAATACCCACAAAGATCCAAGGAGGTCATTGATCATGCCAGACAATAATCAAACTGGAAAAGCCAAAGGCCAGGGACGCGATAGCAAGGGTCAGTTTTCCAGCGGTAAACAGAGCGACATGCGGCAAGGCAGCAGCCATGCCCAGTCAGGGCAGTCCGGAAAAGGCGACATGTCCAGAAACAAGAGCGGTATGCGTTCGGGCTCATCGACGAGTTCAAGCAGCAAGAATAAACAGACGTAGAAACTCTCGTTTTTAACTTTTCCATACCAATTGCGGCGGGTCGAATGGTGACTCGCCGTTTTTTCGCCCAGCAAATTGTGACCTGGCGCACTTTCGCAGGCCTCGCTAGCTGTTAAGCTTTCAGCTACCGGGAGCAATATTCACAAGATGCGGCCTATAAATACGAAAACCCTCGGTATCTACCAGCAACATTTCAGTGCCGCTCCGGCGAGCACCCATTATGTCGAGAACCTGATCGGCAATACGCCGCTATTGGCAATACATTTTCACTTTCACGGTGAACGCCGCACCATATTCGCCAAGGCCGAACACCTGAACCTCACCGGCAGTATCAAGGACCGAATGGCCCTGCACATTATCTCGTCGGCTTATCGCGACGGTACGATAAAGCGCGGGGACACTATCGTCGAAGCTACAAGCGGAAATACGGGCATCGCCTTTGCCGCGATCGGCCACGCGTTTGGCAACCCGGCACACATATTTATGCCGGACTGGATGAGCAAAGAGCGCATTGCGTTGATCAAGAGCTACGGTGCCGAGGTCACTCTGGTCAGCCACGAAGATGGCGGATTCGTCGGCTCTATCGAGATGTGCGAGCGGTTCGCCGAGCAGAACGATAATGTCTTTCTGCCGCATCAATTCTCGAATACGTCCAATCCTGAGGCACACTATCAGACGACCGGTCCCGAAGTCGCTGCCCAATTGGAGAGCGCCGGATTCACGCCCGACGCCTTTGTCGCCGGGGTAGGCACGGGCGGAACTATAATGGGCGTCGCCCGATACTTTCGCGAACGGTATCCCTCGATCAAGCTACATCCGCTCGAACCCGCCGAGTCGCCGACTCTGTCGACCGGCTGTAAGGTCGGCAGTCATCGGATCCAGGGCATTTCCGACGAATTCATCCCGGCGATCTGCGATCTCGATTCGCTTGACGATGTGGTAAGCGTCTCCGATGCCGATGCGATCACAATGTCCCAGATGCTCGCGGCAAAGCTCGGGTTGGCGGTGGGCATTTCGTCGGGAGCGAACTTTCTGGGCGCTCTTATGGCCCTCGAACAGATGGGCAAAGATGCGATCGTTGCCACTGTGTTCTCCGACGATAACAAGAAATATCTAAGCACCGACCTCGTTCGCGAGCAGACGGTCGAAGGTCATCATATGTCACAGCACATCGAGCTTTTCGGCTATCAGACCATTCCTCGCGTGGCGGACCTCGGTCAAGGCTATTGAGAACCTCCCTGACCCGTTTTGACTGCACGCACAAAGCGAATCGGACAAAACTGTCGTAGAATATCTATTTTCTGACGGTAATTCTTCGGTTTGAGCGAGATCGGCCCAACAGTAATGAAGTTTGGCGGCACGTCGGTTGGCGACGTGCCGGCGTTCGAGCGCGTTTTCCACATCGTTTCGACCCAAAAGGCAAAAAGGCCGATCGTCGTCGTTTCGGCGATGACAAAGGTCACGGACGCTCTTCTGGGGGCCTTTGATCTCGCGAAAAAAGGTGAACTCGCCGAGGCGATCGCGTCGCTGGAACCACATTTTGAGCGGCATACCGAGGTCTCCCGTCATTTCATTACGGACGGCGGCCCAAACGCTTTTAATGGTGAACTCGATCTCGCGAGGGGCGAGCTTGCGGACCTGTTGATGCGCGTCTCTCGCCGCAGCCTGCCGCTGTCGATGCTGAAGGACGCTATCGTTTCGTATGGTGAGCAGCTCTCGTCCCGCCTGCTGGCCGAGGTACTGAGGGCGAAAGGTCTTAATACCCGTCACATGGACTCGCGTCGACTGATCGTGACCGACGACGAATACGGCGCTGCCCAGCCGATCTGGGACGAAACCGAAGAGATCGTTAAGCTCGAATTGGGGCCGCTGATCGAGGCCGGTGAAGTGCCGATAATGGGCGGTTTTATCGCGGCAAGCCGCGGCGGCGAGACGACGACCCTCGGTCGCGGAGGCTCGGACTACTCGGCGGCACTCGTCGCAGCTGCAATGGACGCCGCCGAACTGCAGATCTGGACCGATGTCACCGGCGTAATGACCTGCGACCCTCGGATCTGTGGCGAAGCACGGACAATTCCGGTGCTGAGCTACGAGGAAGCAGCCGAGCTTGCATATTTTGGGGCAAAGGTCCTGCATCCGAAAACGATCAAACCGGCGGTCGATCACGGCATTCCGGTCCGCGTTTGCAATACGTTCGAGCCGGACTCGGTCGGGACGATGGTGTTGGCGGATTCGGGTGAGGCGCCGAACAAGATCAAGTCGATCGCGCAAAAGAAGAACATCACGATCTTACGCATCTCGTCCGCTCGCATGCTCGGCAGCTACGGCTTTATGAGCGCGGTCTTTCAGGTATTTGAGCGATTTCGCACCGTCATCGACGTGATCTCTACGTCCGAAGTGTCTATCGCCCTTACGCTCGACAATACTACCGAGATAGACAAGATCGTTGCCGAACTCGAGCGGCTCGGCGACGTCGAGGTCGATCCGGGTTACGCCGTCGTCTGCGTCGTCGGCGAAGGAGTCCGTTCGTCGACCGGGATCGCATCAAAGGTGTTTTCGACGATAAGCGACATAAACGTTGCATTGATCTCTCACGGCGCGTCGAGCGTCAATCTGACATTCGTGATCAAGGAAGAATTCGTTGCCGATGCCATAAGAAGGCTACATAAGGAGCTTTTCTAACTGATCGATGTTCTCTATGGCTCCGTGGTGAGTGAATATGGACCTTTTCGAACTTACACGATCGCTAATGAGCATTCCGTCCGTTTCTGGCGAAGAGGAAGCGGTCGGTATATACCTACGCGACCATCTGGCATCGCTCGGATGGACCGTCGAATTCCAAAAGGTTTCCGAAAATCAGAACAATGTCATTGCTTACTTAAACGACACGCCGCGAGTGTGGCTCTCGACGCACATGGACACGGTGCCGCCGTTTATCGCACCGACTGAGGACGACGAAAAGATATACGGCCGCGGGTCGTGCGATGCAAAGGGGATCATTGCCGCTCAGATCACGGCCGCAGAGCTGCTAAGACAAGAGGGAATTGAGGATATCGGCTTGCTGTACACGGTCGAAGAGGAGAGGGCTTCGACAGGGGCAAAGGTCGCGAATCGGCATCCGCTGGCTGCAAAGTGCGAGTTTCTGATCAATGGTGAGCCGACGGACAATGACCTTGCGATCGGCTCGAAGGGAACGTTTCGACTTAATATTAAGACGACCGGAAAGGCGGCCCACTCCGCGTATCCTGAAGAGGGTGAATCGGCGATCGAGAAGCTGTTGGATATTCTCGAGGACGTCCGGCATACGCGTTTTCCCAATGACGACTTTTTTGGCGAGACGACCGTCAATATCGGCACTATCGAAGGCGGCGTCGCCCTCAACGTCATTCCGGCGACAGCCGCAGCCGGGCTCGCCATCCGCCTGACGACGAAACGAGAGCCGATCGAGGAGGCTGTCCGAAGCATTGTCCGCGGCCGCGGCGATATCGAGGTCCTGTCGGCAAGCGAGCCGCAAAGAATGCTGGAGGTCGAAGGCTTTCCTCAAAAGGTCGTTCGCTTCACGACCGATATCCCGCATCTTCCCAATTGGGGCACGCCGCTGCTTATCGGCCCCGGCTCGATCCTCGTCGCGCATACCAAGGACGAGTTCGTGCTGAAGAAAGACCTGGAAATTGCTGTTGAGCTGTATTTTGATTTGGTTAAGAAGTTATTAGCCACGAATTACACAAATCAATAGGTCTTTATTGGTGACATTTGAGTAATTCGTGGCAAACAGTCTTATGAAAATAGCGCTGATCGGATACGGAGCGATGGGAAAGCTCATCGAGCGGCTCGCCGGGGAAAAAGGACATGCAGTCACCGTTGTCATCGACGACGCCGACACGGGGTTATCATCCGCGGAACTGGCTGAAAAATTGCGCGGCGTCGATGTTGCGATCGATTTCACCGCGGCTGATGCCGTTCGGCGAAATGTCGAGGCCTGTGTATTAGCCGCCGTCCCGCTCGTCGAAGGGACGACAGGCTGGAACAGCCAGCGGGCAGAGATCGAGCGGATCGTCCGCGACGGCAACGGAGCGCTCGTGTTCGGGGCCAATTTCTCGATCGGCGTCAATCTCTTCTATCGCATCGCGGACTTCGCGGCGGAACTCTTTTCAAAATTTCCAGAGTACGAGACGTTTATCGAGGAACAGCATCATTCACGGAAAAAAGACGCCCCATCCGGCACGGCGCTGAAGATCAAAGACGTCGTCTCAAAGCACGTCGAGGTCGGCGAGATCGCCGCGACTCGTGCGGGCAACATCCCAGGCACCCACCGCGTCGGCTTTGATGGCCCTGCGGACCAGATTTTGCTCGTACACACGGCCCGGTCGCGGGAGGGATTTGCACTTGGAGCGATAACAGCCGGCGAATGGATCGTTGGTCGGTCTGGCGTCGTCGAATTTTCAGATGTCTTGGAGGAGATCACCCGTTAAGTCATCAGCCGCAGATAAACGCAGATAGAAAGGATTTATCCGTCATCTGATCTGCTTCATCTGCGTTATCCGCGGCTAAATTACCTCACGAGGACGCAATGTTAAGAATAAAGATCTGCTGCATCGCCAACGAGCAGGAGGCCGCTGATGCCATTTCGTTCGGAGCCTGGGCGATCGGGCTTGTTGGCG
>JBGAVC010000012.1:0-60537 GCA_044228265.1 Pyrinomonadaceae bacterium | reverse complement strand
GACCCCGCTTCTCGAAGCTTATCAACGATGTTCTTAGCGTCCCACGGAGCGAGAAACTGGCCCTTTTTAACGTTGACGGCCTTCCCGGTCTTCGCCGCTGCCACAAGCAGGTCGGTCTGGCGGCAGAGAAAAGCCGGTATCTGTAAAATGTCGGCGACCTCAGCCGTCTTTTCAGCCTGCCACGGTTCGTGGATATCGGTTATCACGGGAACGCCGATCTCGTGCTTGACCTGGGCAAGCACCTCAAGGCCAAACTCCATTCCCTGCCCGCGAAAACTCTCGATCGAGCTGCGGTTTGCTTTGTCGAATGACGATTTGTAGACAAAATCGACCCCGACATGTTTGCAGATGTCGCGGATCTCCTGCGCCATAAAAAGCGCGTGCTGGCTAGACTCGACAACGCAGGGACCCAGAATGAACGACAGAGTTCCGCCGCCGAACTTCACCGAACTCACTTCGATCTGTTTGATCACACTCATTTATCGGACCTTAATCTTCCGAACCGACCTCGATCCTTTCCGGAAGCTCAATTTGACGTTCGGAAGGACTGTCGTGCTCCAGATTCTCACTGTGGACACGATTTTGCCACGCCGCCTTTACAAAAGAGTCAAACACGATTTTGCCACGCCGCCTTTACAAAAGAGTCAAAAAGCGGATGAACATCGAGCGGTTTTGACTTGTACTCGGGATGGAACTGGCACGCGACGAAGTACGGGTGCTGTTCACGAGGTAGCTCGATGATCTCGATGAATTTGCCATCCGGCGAAACGCCGCTGAATACCATCCCGTTTCGCTCAAGGACTTCTCGATACTCCGGATTAAACTCGTAACGGTGCCGGTGACGCTCACCGATCTGTTCCGCATCGTGATAAATACCGGACGCGAGCGAACCGCTCGTCAGGTTGCAGGGCCACTCGCCAAGACGCATCGTGCCGCCGTATTCTTCGACGTCGACCAGGTCACGCAGCTTGAAAATGACCGGGAACGGCGTCTCTTCGTTGAATTCGGTCGAGTCCGCATCGCGAAGCCCGCAGACGTTGCGTGCGAACTCGATACAAGCGGTTTGCATTCCGAGGCATATGCCGAAATATGGTGTTCCCGATTTACGGGCATATTTAATGGCCCTGAGCATCCCAGAGATCCCTCGCTTGCCAAAACCGCCGGGCACGAGCACCGCGTCAAAATCGCGAAGCTCGTTCTCGTAATCCTCGCGCATCAGGTTCTCCGATTCGATCCACGAAACATTGACCCGCAGGTTGTTCGCTACCCCCGCATGCGTAAGCGCTTCGCGGAGCGATTTGTAAGAGTCCTCGAGCTCGACGTATTTGCCGACGATCGCGATACGAACCGCACCGCCGGTCGGGTCTTTGATCGTCGAAACAAGATCGCGCCATTTTCGCAGATCAGCGGTCGGGAACTGGTCTTTTAGATGCAGATTACCGATGATCAGGTCATCGAGGCCCTGCTCGTGAAACGCGAGCGGAACCTCGTAGATCGTGCTCACATCAAGTGCCGAAATGACCGCTCCTTCCTGCACGTTGCAGAAGAGCGCGATCTTTTTACGCAGATCGACCGGCAGCGGGCGGTCCGAGCGGCAGAGGAGGATATCGGGCGAGATACCGATCTCCCGCAATTCGCGTACGCTGTGCTGTGTGGGTTTTGTCTTTAGCTCGCCGGCCGCTGCGATATACGGCACCAGCGTTACGTGGATAAAGACCGCATTGTTGCGGCCTTCCTCGTTGGCCATCTGCCGGATGGCTTCCATAAAGGGCAGTGACTCGATATCGCCGACGGTGCCGCCGATCTCTACTATGAGCACATCGGGCTCGTGTATCTCGGCGACCTTCCGGACCGCCATCTTGATCTCGTCCGTAATGTGCGGAATGACCTGTATCGTCTTGCCCAAATAGTCGCCGCGTCGCTCCTTCTCAATGACCGAGAGGTATATTCGACCGCTAGTCCAGTTATTGGCTTGGGAGAGTTTCGCATGCGTAAATCGCTCGTAGTGTCCCAGGTCGAGATCGGTCTCGGCCCCGTCGTCGGTCACAAACACCTCGCCGTGCTGGAACGGCGACATCGTGCCCGGATCGACGTTGATGTAAGGGTCCAGCTTCATCATCTGGACATTCATCCCGCGGGCCTCGAGCAGGCAGCCGATCGAACTCGCCGCGAGGCCCTTGCCAAGACTTGAAACAACGCCGCCTGTTACAAATATGTATTTAGTCATAGTGTTTCGTCCGTACCGTCCGCTTTCCCTTCTCGTTTCTTTTTCTGATATCTCCCTTCCTTCATCTGCGTGATAACTTCTTTTGCCTTTGCCGCCTCCGGGTTCATCAACTCCTGCAATGCGTTCATACTTGCGCCGAGGGCCGTTGTCCCTTCGGCCGCATTTCTTTCGAATTCCTCCGCCGTCGTTCTTCGCGGTTTGCTCAACGCCTTTAGTCCAACCAAAGCACCGACTACCAGCAATGCAATAAAGATGACTCCCAGCCAATCGCTCATATTTGTGAGATGTCGTCCCAGCCGTAAATAACCGTCTCGAAATACTCACCGTCGAGGTCATGCCTGTCGCGGCCGACGATGCGTCCGCCCATTTTTTCGTAAAAGGCGCGATATGGGCTCACCTCAAGCGAGTCAAGGCAAAGTGATCTTACGCCGTCTTTCGCTAAGCGAGAAACGCACCGCTTAAAGAGTCTTGTGCCCAATCCGTTTCGTTGAAACTCCGGCAACAAATAGAACGAATAGATCTGTGCGTCGTGGTCGACCTCGAGACGCGGCGCCCCGAAATCTCCAAAACCCACGATCCCCTGCTCACGGTGCTCAGCAACGAGCATCGAGTACGGGCATTGGTTAAATCTCTCTGCAAGAGCCTCTACGCGCTTATCGACGGACATTTTGTCGAGGAAATCCTTGGGAGCGATACCTGCGAATGATCGCCGCCACGACTCAACATGCACTCGAGCGACGGCCGGCACGTCACTGAGACGGCCGCAGCGAAAGTCAACGCCGATGTCCATTATGTCCCGAACACGTTCAAGGTCGTTCTCGGTATCGACACCTATCGATCGGTCCGCGACATCGACAACGCGGATCCTGGCTCCATGCTCGAGCGCCCTAATCTGCTCGAGCATTTCCCATTTCTCGAGTTCTGTTTGCGGCCACTTAGTGTACTCAAGCAGAAATTCGCGGCGATAGACATAGAGACCCGTGTGTTTTCGATAGTGCTCCGTGAGCAGTTCAGGCTCCTCGGTTATCGCCCGATTAGGGTCGCCGCCATGGCGAAGCGATGCCTCTCGCGGCCATGGCATTGGCGATCGAGAGAAATACAGAGCGTAGCCATTGTCCCCAACGACGGCCTTCACCACATTTCCGTTCAACAATTCACCCCACAGGTCCGTTATCGGCTCGCATACGGTCGCCATGTCGGCATCGGGATCATCTCTCAACGCCTGCACCGCGGCGTCGATCGTGTCAGGCGAGATCAATGGTTCGTCGCCCTGGACATTTGCGATGATCGAACCCTCGGGCAGACCGGCGGCGACTTCAGCCACACGGTCGCTTCCCGAAGCGTGGTCGAAAGCGGTCATCACGGCCTCGCCGCCATTCCGCGTGACAACATCGTAGATCCGCTGGTCGTCAGTCGCGACGATCACTCGGCCCACCGTCTTCGCTTTCTTCGCTTGGCCTAACGTATGTAGTATCAACGGCTTACCGGCAATATCGAGCAGCATTTTGCCCGGCAGCCGGACGGAATCGTACCGAGCCGGGATGATCGCGATCACGTTTTGTCGGGGATTATTACCGTGAATACCCACGGGATTTTAGGTTATCCCGATTCGCCCGAATATTCAACGCGGGAAGGGCCAACTTGGAACTTATTTGCTATTTAGCTAAACTCGACGACGTGGAAAATGTCGAGAAACTGGGCGAGAGCCTCGCTGCAACGCCGCCGGAACATTCACCCGACATCGATCGCGTCCCATCGCCCAACAACCCTCCCTGGGGTTCAGGTGTGGCGATAGGAGTGTGGCTTTTCAGTGTGTTCCTGATACTCATCCTGCCGAGTCTCTTCCTCGTGATCTATTCTGCCGCCCTCGATCCACCGATCCGTGAAACTGCGGCGTTGATCGAGCTTGCCAAAAACGACAAGACCGCGATCCTCGTTCAAATACTCGCGGTAATTCCGGCCCACGTTCTGACATTGGCGGCCGCGTGGCTGGTCGTCACGAGAAATCGCACCTACTCGTTCCGGCAGACGCTCGGCTGGCGAAGCGGCGGTGTCAAGTGGTGGCACTATGTAGCTATTTTGTTCGGTTTTCTGCTTATCGCAAGCGTGGTTTCGACCTACTTTCCCGAACAGGACAATGACCTCCTGCGCATCCTTCAAAGTTCGCGTGCGGTCGCCATACTGGTTGCGATACTTGCCACCTTTACGGCGCCGATCGTCGAAGAGGTCGTCTATCGCGGTGTGCTGTATTCGGCCTTTCAGCGTTCGATAAATGTCCCGGTTGCGTTCCTGCTGGTCACTCTGCTCTTTGCAATAGTCCACATTCCGCAATACTACCCGAGCTACTCGACGATATTCCTGCTTGCGCTGTTGAGCGTTACCTTGACGGCCCTTCGCGTACGTTCGCGAAATCTTTTGCCGTGCATAATTCTTCACATGTTGTTCAATGGACTGCAATCCATACGGATAGTTTTCGACCGTTCCGACCAGGTCCCCGACCCGACCGGCATCTTCATTTGGCTCATAAAGTAAAAGCCGGCGCCCGTTTGCTCGGGCACCGGCCTTTTGGCATTTTGAACGTGTTGTGATCAGTTATCCGGAGTTCCCGGCCTGGTCAGAGTTCTGACCGCGGGCGGAGG
This sequence comes from Pyrinomonadaceae bacterium, assembly GCA_044228265.1. Lineage (GTDB taxonomy): Bacteria > Acidobacteriota > Blastocatellia > Pyrinomonadales > Pyrinomonadaceae > OLB17. The sequence continues at coordinate 55,671 of JBGAVC010000012.1, read as the reverse complement.
AGTGTCAACCGGGGCCGAGCGCGCCGGCGAGACCGATGGTACTGATGGCGTATAGACCTGCTCGCGCATAGGCCCAGTGCCGGGGATCATCGAAGGCCCGCCTTCCATTCGCGTCGAACTGTTGCTCATGGTCCGCTGTATCCTCTCGAATGGCGGCGCCTGCAGAGGTTCAACCCTATCAGAAGACGGCCGGATCTGAGGGCCTGCCGTGGGCGTGCCGCCTCCGGTACGGACCGGCGGATAAATGATGTAATTCGGAAGATTGTAGTTCCAAATGCAGTTGCTGTACCACTGGCCGTACGGTGACCGCCAATCCCAGCCGAACGGTAGGAAACTGTAACCGCCGGTGAACGAGTTCCAAACCCATAACCCAAACGAGTTGTACATCCCCCAACCGCCGCGGTTGAACGAGGTCAGGAGAGCGTCACGCATGGCTCGATCCTGCAGTTTGGACGACTGTTTGGCGAGTTCCTTTCCCCGGGTCTTGCTCCACAGGGCCAGTTCGTCCTTGTCATCGTTCGTGATCTTGCGGATCTGGCTCTGAGCGCCTGTGTTCACAACGGCGGCCGACCCTTTCTTAACAAGCGTCGCTCGGCCGTCATTCAACAGGGCCTTACCTTGCCAAACGGCGATCTCAGCACCCCCATTGGCGAGGACGTTCACGCGAAAGACCCCTGTGTCAACAAGCAGCATTTTGGCATTCGGAGTAAAGACACGAACGACGAACTCGTGGCTGGCGAACACTTCAAATATCGCACTCCCACGGTGCAGCTGGATCTGAAGGTTACTGAGCGACGTGGTCTTGAATTCAAATTCGGAGTTTGGTCCGAGACGTACGTATGAACCAGGGTTAAGCAAAACCTCTGCTTTGCCGTCGGCACCTGTGGACACGCGGTCGCCGACGTTCACCTCGTCCCTCCTGAGCAATCGGCTGCTCGCACCGTCACGGCGGACGATTGTGACCGCTCCCTCAACAAAGTTCACTCCACCGGCCTTAGCCGAGATGACGTACTTGTCATTGGCCGCAGCCACCGCTGTCGCCCGTTTGTCCTGGGCCGCCGCGGATATGGCCGCAGACGGAATGATCGCCGCGATACAAAAGATCAGCAAAATACTTTTTGACATTACGTCCTCCAATTGCCGTTCGGTTACAGTGCGATTGTAATCTTAAACGCTTTAATTTTCAATGGTTTTCGAAAGATCGACCCGGATACATAAGATTTATTGATCTTTCAATAATTTCGAACAACCATTGCACCGAATTCGTTATCTAATCAGATGTCTTTCCCTTGGCCCGCGATGGCCCGAAAGACTCTTAACCGCTATGGCGACGTACAAAGATCCTGAAAGATGTTTCGCACCGCTCGAAGTGATCGAACGGCTTCTTCAGATCCGTCGCGAGCTGGGGTTTACCGAAACGGTCTATATCGACCGGTCCGAAGAATTGGCTGATTTTCTCGACGCTTACGGATTCGATATTTACGCATTTTCGACGAGGAACGACAAGGTCAATTTCGACAATTACACGACCCCGGTCGTGCCCGGCGGTGACTGCCATCACCTTTCGGTAACCGGCCACTGAACCGGCAGCAACTTCACAACTAAAGGAACGCGGAAGGTGTTCGAACGCAGGTTCGGCCTTCCGCGTTTTTTCATACTGCTTTTACGATAAAGAGCGTGCCATCGTCGTCGAGGAATTTTCGTTCGGTAAAATCTGATATTCCCTTCCGAATGTGGTCGACCAGCTTCTTCGCCGGCAGGTCGATGCCATCGAGCACCCGTTTGGCAAATCGATCCTGGCCGTATTCTTCACCATTCGGGTTTGCGGCTTCTGTGATGCCGTCGGTGTAGATGACCATTACCTGGTCGTCCTCGAAGCGGATGAAATGCTGGTGATAGTGCAGGTCCGCGAACATTCCGAGAGGCATGTCGCCGTACTCGACGAAGCGGTATTCGCCTCCCGGCTTGATCAGCAGCGGCGGGTTGTGGCCCGCGTTCGAAAACACGAACGTGCGGTTGGTCGAGTCGAGCATGCCGTAAACCGCCGTAATGAACTGGTTGTCACGTATCGAGCCACGGAGCAGATTGCTGACTTTTGAGAATGCGACGTGGGGAGCGTAACCTATCTGGACGCATGACCGTAAGCTTGCGCGAAGGAACGACATCAGCAGTGCCGCGGGTATGCCCTTTCCGACGGCGTCGGCGACGACGATACCTATCTGGTCGTCAAACACCCGCACCCAGTCGTAGTAATCACCGGAAACCTCTTCGGCGGGAAAAATGTAAGCGCTGACATCGAAATTCTCTATCACGGGGTCGGACCCGGGCAGCAGTTCAAGCTGGACCTGTCGGGCGACTTCGAGCTGTGCCTGGATGCGTTTCTTTTCGACGACTTCCTCGTGGAGTTGGACCTTTTCGATGATGATCGCAACCTGCGAGGTCAATAGTTGAAGCACGTCCAGATCGTCATCGGTGTAGGCGTTGAGATCATCGCTTTCGAGGTCAAAGACGCCGATGATCCGGTCATTCGAGATGATCGGCGCCAACATTTCGGAACGCGTCAATTCTCGTGCGGCAAAGTATCGAGGGTCTTTTGTAACATCGCCGGAGATGATCGGCTTCGAGGTCTGCGCGACCGTACCAAGAAATCCCTCGCCCATCTTTAACCGCGGCTCGATCAGGTCAAAGCTGATCTGATATCCGCGTATCGCCTTTGACTTGAAAACGTACGGCGCCGCCTCATTTGTTCCGAGGTCGATGAGGTAAATGCCGGCGGCATCGTATGGCAGGAGCGACCCGAGCGTGTCCATCACCAGGTTAAGCACCTCATCGAGATCGAGAGAACGGCTGATCGTCTTGGTTATGTCGAGCAGAAGCCTCAGCTTATCGATGGTCGTCAGCTCGTCTTGAGGTCGTGAATGTTCGTCGGCGTTCCCGGTCATTTTTCTATTTCTGAAAGATGTTTTCCTGATAGCTGTCCCAAAGCCGCGAAACCTTGATCCTAAATTCCACCAGCGCCCGGCTGACCTGAAAGTGTCGAGAGATCTCGGCGATGGTCCTTCCGGCCTCGACCATTCGTCTGAGCGCCGTAAACGGCACGAGTGCCGCCGCGCCTGTTGAGTAGGCCTCTTCCTCGATCTGTTCGTTATAGTCGCGGGCTACGATCTGGCCGTGTCGGTCACGCCGCTCGATCGCCAGCCTGCTCGGTTTGTGGCCGAAAAACACATGGCAGATCTCTTCCATTAACGTGGCGTTTTGGCGGTTGCGGCCGTGTGAAGGATTAAGGATGATCAATTTTTGCCCGTTCGGCAGTGTTTGCGATGCCGCCCCGCCCGACCACTTGTCCTTGCCCGGCCCAAGCAGATGAGATCTGGTCTCCTCACTCAGGAGAGGTTCGATATCTGCGTAGGAAGCTACCAGGAGCTTTGCATATCGAGCCAAGGCAAACGGGTCGAGCCGCTGGTCGTCTCGCCTTAGCCCCGCAAACTCGCGAAGCCCGAGAGCCCTCAGCTCGTAATGCCGTCCCTTTTGAGTCGGCGGAAGGTCGTTCACGATAGGCGGTTTGCGGTCGATCCCCGTTGCAGAAGCCCGCACGCGGTAAGAGCCCCCGCGATCATTCACTTTCGATATTGGCCACAGTTGGCACCATTAGCAGCACGCCAACCGCCTACACTTCCTTATACTCAGAATCGACGTCCTCAGTGGATAACGCGACGCGGTAATTCTTTGATTGCTTCTGTTTCGTTATGAGCAGATCGTCCTTCGTTTTAAGCAGGTCGGCGCGGTTATATACCGAGAGTTCGAAATTGTAGCCATGGGTGATCGCATCCTTCGGGCAAGCCTCGACGCAGAAGCCGCAGAAGATACAGCGCCCGTAATCTATGTTGTAGACCTTAGCGTAGCGCTCGTCGCGACCAACGCGTTGTTCGTACGGACGCGGATCGTCGATCGCCTCGATATAGATGCAGTCGGACGGGCAGGCGGCTGCACAAAGGTAACAGGCGACACATTTTTCCTTGCCGTTCTCATCAACGTGCAGCAAATGCTGGCCGCGATAACGCGGCTGCACTGTTACCGGCTCGTCCGGATACTGAACGGTCCATTTGCTTCGCGGGACTTCCGAGATCGTGCGCCTCATACCTTTGACGATCGCCGCGGTCGAACGGATCACATCTGAAACGATTGACATATAAGTTCAGTTCCTTTATCGGCCGAGGTTGTTGAGCACGCCGAAAAATAGCTGCAAGATGATCACCCCGACCCCGATAACAAAACCTAATGCGCCGGTGATCATGCCGCCAAGAGCCAGGCCGTCGCCTCCGTAGCTCTGCGGGTCTTCGGTCGCCTTCTTTCGCGCGATGAAACCCAGCACGACACCGACAGGGCCCGTGATCACCGAGAAACAACAGAGGCAGCTCAGGATGCCGCAAACGAGCGATCCGATCGCGAGTCCCTTGCTTTGGGTCCCAGTTCCCGGCGGCGGCGCCTGAAACGGCGTGTCCTGGCCGATCTGCTGATTTTGCCACGCGGCGTCCGGTGCCGGTGGCGGCGTCCATTCGGCCGGCGATGCCGCCTGCTCGTACTGCGACGCAACGGCAGGCTGGAACGGCTCGGGCTCGGCGAACGGAGGCGGTTCGGCAGCCGGCGGCGTTGCCTCGGGCGTAAAGGCCGGTTGTGCTTCCGAGAACGGCGATGCAGGAGGTTGAATGACAGTTTCCGGCTCCTGCGAGAAGTCCGCAGGAGGAAGTTCAGGCTCTGGTTCGGCGGCGGGCAGTTCCCGTTCCGGTTCGATCGAAGCCACGTTCGATCCCGCGTCAAAAGGCGAAGGTATCGGCGGGTTGGTCGCGTCAAACGCCGCCGCGGGCGACGTTTCGGTCTGCGGTTCGTCGGCCCGCGAAGTTTCCGCGCCGAACGGCAACCCCCGCGGCGTCGTATCTGTCGGCCGCGGCTCTTCGAGCTCAGAAGCGATGAACGCCGGAGGTTCGGGTTCGACGACGGCAGGTTCCGAGGGAGCCGCAGCAACCGGTGGCTCAGCCTCGGCCGGAGCCGGCTCGTCGACAGCTCCCATTGCAGCTCGCATCTCCTCTTCAGAGACATACATCGTCTTTAGGGGGTCGGCTGCCGAAGGGACATCGAGGATCTCTTCCGGCTCACCGATCGACGGTGACGAAGGTGCCATTGGCGTAGCCGGTGCAAATGACGCGGGAGGCGGCTCAGGCTGTGCAGGAGCAGTCGGCTGCGGTGACTCAGCGGCTGGCGTGCTCGCAGGAATGTCTTCGGACCGCGAAACGATGGTCTTGTACGGATCGACCGGTGGGGCATCGTCGACAAGCGGTGTGCCGTCGATCTGACAGAACTTCATCGAGTCTTCGTACGTCTTCTGGCAACTCGGGCATTTTTTCATAATTGCTTGAAATACGGGCTTTAGCCCGTCGTCATTCGGATAAAGGGACGATGCTCACAAAACCGCCGAGCACGATCAACCGCATTTCTGCGATGATTATACAGATAGCATTATTATACAAGCGAAGGCCTGCACTCCTAACCGTAACTAGACCAATTCGAGCTTGCTGAAGAAATACGCGATCTCGATCGCTGCATTCTCCTCTGAATCCGAGCCGTGGACGGCATTTTCACCTATCGAAGTCGCAAAATCCTTGCGGATCGTTCCTTCCGCAGCGTCGGCGGGGTTTGTCGCACCCATCAACTCTCGCCATGCCGGAACGGCATTATCTTTCTCGAGCGCGAGCACCACGCACGGCCCTGACGACATAAAATCGCACAGCTCGTCAAAAAATCCCTTGCCGGCATGCACTGCGTAGAATCCCTCAGCCTGCTTGCGTGTCTGATGGATCAGCTTCATCCCGCGGATATTGAACCCGCCGCCCAAAATGCGCGAAATGATCTGTCCCTGCTTTCCCGCCCGAACCGCGTCGGGTTTGATGATCCCAAAAGTTAAGTTGTTCATAATCGGTCTTGCAAGCGATCTCGGTAGCGTTCATGGGCTGGTCGCGTCCGCCGCAATAAACCTTAATTAGACCAAAAACACGACAAAAGGTGAAATCCGGCCTTGGCCGTTATTACCAGCAGACCGGCCGCCGGATCAACGACCGAGATCCGTCACACCATCCGGTTGCCGTTGGCGTCGACTTCAACAGTGATGGCTTCGACGATGACCCAGATGGCAATGGCGATGGGGACGACAAATGTCCAGAACAGAAAGATATTGAGCAGGAGTTGCGTGACGGCTTTGCCGGTGTAGCCAGCGTAGAAATTGTGTACGCCTAGACCACCGAGGAACAGAGCGAGCAGGATGTACGTGACGCGGCTTTTGCCAAGCGTGTAAGCCGCCGGGTGCATCAGGACCTGCTGCTGGGCGTAAGGACTCATCGGTGCGTACGGCTGCTGAGGCTGTTGAGCGTTGTATTGTGGCGTCGCGGTCTGCCGTGTGTTAAAGACCGGCGAGGAGCCGAGCGGCTCCCACGAGTACATGCCGTCCTGCCAGAATTGGGTCTCAAGTCCGACCGCACCCTGAAACATCATGTGCCGGATGTCCTGCTCGGTGTACGGGCCGGTCTTTTGTCCGTTGTGCATCAGGTAGTACATTTTCAGTCCCTAATCCAAAACGCCTCAGATAGCATCACTGAAGATCCAACGTCAGCGCACCTAGTTGCGTGTACATCTTCATGAAATTGAACTCGTTCCACGCCTCGATGATCTTGCCGTCTTTTACCCTCAGGATGACCATGCCGGTGAATTCCACGGGTTGGCCGGTCGGCGAAATCCCGATACCGTGACCGTCGTGCTTTCCGGTCACTCGGCAGCGGCCCGCGATCTTGTCGCCCTCAACGACCGTGTCTTCGACGACCACTTTTAGATCCGGATAAGCAGAGACGAAGGCACGGTGAAAAACTTTGAATGCTTCGGGTCCGACAATATCCTCGTCACCAAGCCCGTGGCCGACGCCGTCAGCCGCGAACATCTCATCTACGGCGTCTTCGCGCTGTTTGTTCCAGACCTCTTCGAACCAGCGATGAATCAATTCCGCGTTTGTCATAGGTCAGCAATTCAATATGTCTTTCGTGTATTTCTCGGGCAGATATTCTAAATCACGCTGCAGCCTTCGATCCCAATACTTCAGCAACAGCGCTGCCAATATCCGCCGGCGATTGGACGACGCGTATGCCTGCAGCGGTCAACGCCGTCATTTTTTCGGCGGCTGTGCCTTTGCCGCCCGAGATGATGGCCCCGGCGTGGCCCATTCGGCGTCCCGGAGGAGCCGTCTGGCCGGCGATAAAGGCGACGATCGGCTTCGTGACATTGTCTTTGGCAAATGCTGCGGCATCTTCTTCGGCAGTGCCGCCGATCTCTCCGATCATGACGATAGCGTCGGTCTCCTCGTCGGCCTGGAACAGCCTCAGCGCGTCAGTGTGGGTGGTCCCGATTATGGGATCGCCGCCGATGCCGATCGCAGTCGATTGGCCCAAGCCCAGGGCCGTCAGTTGGCCGACCGCCTCGTATGTGAGCGTTCCGGAACGCGAGACTACGCCGACGCGGCCTTCTTTATGAATGTGGCCCGGCATAATGCCGATCTTGCATTTTCCGGGAGAGATAATGCCCGGGCAGTTGGGGCCGATCATCCTTGTTTTGCGGTCGCCCAGGTATTCGTTCGCCTTGACCATATCAGAGACGGGAATGCCTTCGGTTATACAGACCACGAGCGGAATTCCGGCATCGGCGGCTTCCATGATCGCGTCGGCGGCAAACGCCGGAGGCACGTAGATGACCGATGCATTGGCTCCGGTCTCGCGAACCGCGTCGGCGACGGTGTTGAAAACGGCCACGCCTTCGTGTGTAGTGCCGCCTTTGCCCGGCGTGACGCCGCCGACCACGTTGGTGCCGTAGTCACGCATCTGCAGCATGTGAAAGGTGCCTTCTTTTCCGGTGATACCCTGCACGATCAGGCGGGTGTTCTTATCGACCAGTACGCTCAATTGTTCTCTCCTGAAATTCGTTAAATAGTGCGAATCGCAAGTATATCACGGGCCCTCAGAGCGGGTGAAATCAGCATTTGTCCACTTTTTTTGAACAAACTGGCCGCTGGTTACGTTTGCAAATATGTCGGGGATCCTTATCCCTGGTCTTTTTCATTACTTGTACTGGTTGCCGGCGGCGATCGACCGCTCGGCAGGCTCATTATGAGGGATTTTTATTCCTTTTACATCGACGCTTTTTGGATCGCCGTCAAATCGATCCTGGAGCACAAGCTTCGCGCGTTTCTTACCCTGATCGGCATCATCATCGGAGTTGCCGCAGTCGTCGTCGTCGGAGCGTCGATCAGCGGACTCAAGACCTACGTCATCGACAAGGTGTCCAAGGTGCTTGGGGCAAACCATTTCATGATCACGCGGATGGCGTTCATGGGCAAAATGTCGCCCGAAGATTTTGAACGAAAGAACCGGGTGAACAAGGACGTCGTTTGGGACGAGTACCTCTACATCCGTGAAAAGTGCAAGAACTGTTTATACGTCGGTGCTGAGATCGGTTCGAACAGTGACCTCTCACAGGACGGTATTGAGATGCCGTCAACGCAAATATTCGGCTCGACCGACAACATGTACGATATCACCGACAAAACGCTGGACGAGGGCCGGTTCTTCTCTGCCGAAGAGGTCGAGCGTTCGGCAAGCGTTTGCGTGATCGGAACAGACGTGAAAGAGAAGTTCTTTCCCAACGGTTCCGCGATCGATAAAACGTTGAAGCTACGCGGAGTCCCGCTTCGAATTATTGGAGTGGAGGGTAAACGCGGGTCGTTCATCGGCCAGTCGATGGACCGAATGGTCTATATACCGATCACCCTGCATCATCAGATATTTAAGCGAACCGGCGGCATTCAGATCCACGGTAAAGCGCTTAACAAGGAGACGTTTCAGCCGTCTATAGAAGAAGCACGTCTGCTGATGAGGAACAAGCGCCAACTCATGGGCAGCCAGGAGGAGAATTTCAGCCTCGTTAATGTTGACGAGTTCAACACGCAGATGGACCAGTTCACCGGAGCGATCGCCGCGGTTGTCGTGCCGATCACGATGATCATCCTCGTCGTCGGCGGCATTGTGGTGATGAATATCATGCTCGTTTCGGTTACCGAACGTACATTTGAAGTTGGGCTCAGAAAAGCGATCGGAGCCTCTAAAAAACAGATCATGATGCAGTTTCTCATCGAGTCGGCGCTTCTGTGCGTCATTGGAGGATTTATCGGACTGGGTCTTGCTGCCGGTGTCACGCAATTGATCACGTACCTCGCCGGAATGACGATGACGATCACGATCGGATACATCCTTTTGTCGGTAGGGGTCTCGAGCAGCATAGGTATAATCGCGGGCCTTTACCCCGCATGGAAAGCCGCTCGGCTCGACCCGATCGTGGCTCTTACGCAAAGCTGATCGTTACCGCGGTTCAAGAATTATGCGCTGGTCAACATCATTACCGTACGAAGTGCTTCAGATGGCGATCGACTCGATCCGGTCGCATAAATTCCGTTCGTTTCTGACGATCCTCGGCATCGTAGTCGGCGTCATTACGGCGATCGTTGTGGCGTCGATCCTGACCGGCATGCGGCAGTCGATCGTTTCGATAGTCGAGGAGTACGGGACCAACAACATCTACGCGTTCCATCTGTCGACAGGCTTCGGTCCAAGAAGCCGTGACGAACGCAACCGCAAACCTCTGACCGACGACGACGCGACCGCGATACTTGCCCAATCGACCTCGGTCAGCGATCTGACTGTGGTGGCACCGAGTATCGGATCCTTTAACGGCGGTTTTGATGACAATCTCATTTACGAAGGCAAGAACTATCGCTGGGCACTGACCGACGGCGTGATGCCGAATTACATGGACATGCTCAATCTCGTGCTAAGGCAGGGACGCTTCATCTCGGAAGCCGATAACCAACAGCGGCGAAATGTTCTCGTCGTGGGCGTAAATACCGTCGACGCACTTTTCCCGGATCAAAAGGACGATGTCGTCGGCAAGGTCGTCCGCATGAACGGCACAACCTGGGAAATAATCGGCGTGATCGAAAAGCGTAAGTCCGGGTTTTTCGGCGAGAACGAAGAGGACCGCAAGGTCCTGATGCCTTACCGTACAGCCCGAAAGGCCGCACCGGACCGTGAAGAGGAGCTCTTCATAATACAAGGCAAACAAGGCAAGCTGAATGACGCGGTCCAGGAGATCGAGGGCATTCTTCGCCAGCGTCGCGGCGTCAAGTACGGCGAGCCGAACAACTTCGATCTCAAAACCGCCGACAATTTTATCGCCCAGTTCGACGGCATCCTCGGCGGCGTCGGCCTCGCGGCGATCGCCATTTCGTGCCTCGGATTGCTCGTCGGCGGGATCGGCGTGATGAACATCATGCTTGTTTCGGTCACGGAACGCACAAAGGAGATCGGCATCCGTAAAGCTATCGGTGCAACAAAATCCGCGATCGTTCTGCAGTTCCTGCTCGAAGCGATGACGCTCACGTTCTTTGGCGGTGTGATCGGCGTCGTTGTCGCGATCGGCATCAGTAATCTGATCATGCTTCTCATGCCTTCACTCCCGGCAAAGGTCCCGCTTTGGGCGGTAATAGCCGGCCTCGGAACATCGATCGGAGTCGGACTCATCTTCGGCGTGCTTCCCGCACGAAAAGCCGCTCGTCTCGACCCGATCGAATGCCTGCGATACGAATGATCCGCAGGGGCGACGTTCTTAACAAATTTTACAAACACTTTACGACGTCTTAACCAAGTAGGTGCGCTAAATACGCTACATTGGTTCGGACTTCAGTCTTATTCGAGGTGCGCTTCATATATGAACAGATCGTCTTATTTCGCAGTACTTTCTCTAATTACGGGACTTTGCTTCAGTGTCGCAACGGCGCAAAAGGGGGATGTGGACAGCTTCAAGTCCGGTGGCGACAAACCCGGCAAAGTGACGATCGCGAGCGGCGTAGCGGCCGTCCCGATGGAACTCGTCGGTCGAAAGCCGGTCGTCGATGTAAAGATCAATGGTAAAGGCCCGTTCAGGTTCTTTCTCGACACCGGGGCAGGCGGAACCATTCTTGATCAGAAACTAGCGGACGAGTTGAAACTCCCGACCGACGGCCAGACCAAGATCGGCGATCCCGCGGATCCGCAAGGCATAACGGCCAACCGAAACCGGATCGACACACTCGAAGTCGGCGGCGCCGTCTTCCAAGACGTTATCGGTGTATCGTGGGACCGCTCGGCGATATACAAGGACGGCTCGCCGCGGGGCGTGCTGGGAATGCCCCTGTTCGCGGACCTTTTGCTGACTGTCGACTATCCAAAGAGCCGCGTGATCATCGGAAACGGCTCGCTACCCGAAGCGAACGGCAAGGACGTGATCCAGTATCAATACAGCGAAGAACATTTGTTCGGCATCCCGCTAAAGGTTGGCGAAAAGAACATGGTCGCGACGCTCGACACGGGTTCGCCGGGCGGACTGTCGTTTCCGTCCGAGTATATGGAGAAATTGCCGCTTGACGGCAAACCAACCGAGGTCGGAAAGGCTCGGACCGTCGGCGGCGAGGCCGTGATCTACGGTGCGAAGATAAAAGAAAATGTGAAACTTGGAAACTATGTATTTGAAAGCCCAAACGTTACGTTCTTTGACCGCCTGGTCCATCTGAACATCGGTTACGGGTTGATAAACCAGTTCGCCTTGACGGTAGATCAGAAAAATCGCCGGATCCGATTCGCCAAGGCGACTGACGGGGCCGGGGCCGTCCCGGCTCCCGCCGATCATGCAGACAGATCCGAGTATTCCGGTCTCTACGGTATTCGCCGAATAACGGTCGAACAGGGAAGCGTATTCCTGCAACGGCTCTCCGGCCCACAGGGCGAGGGTCCAAAGCTAAAGCTTACGCCCGTTTCTAAAGACGCTTTTTCGATCGGTGAGTCGCCGGATATCCGCGTAAAATTTGAACGCGGGACCAACTCCGAGATCACAGGGATCAAGGTCCTGACGCCGACCGGCGAATGGGAGTCGGCCTCAAAACAGCGGTCTAACTGAATCTTAGCTGCACTTGGCCCTTTCCATCGGGAAATCGATCCCTTTTGGCCGGCCTCTGTCGAGACCTTCGATCCGGCCGGTCATCGCGGTCCCGTTCAGCCGGTAAATGACGCGCTGCGGGAAATCGTGCTCTTTATTCTCGAACACGACTTCGTTCACGGTGGAACGCACCAGCTTAAATGCTGTTTCTTCTGCGTTTTCCTTTGGGCGAGCGATAAAAAAGAGCCCATCCTCGCGCTGCTCGATCCGCATATACTCGTGATCGACGGTTTTGCCGCCCTTAACTGTGCGGCCGATACCGAGAATCGAGGTACCTGCGGGCTTCATCCATATTTCGGTCGTGAAAAGGCCGCGTTTCGCGTCGCGATGTTCCCAACAGCCTGCCATGCCGTTGAGATCGGCAAGTTTTGTAACTTTGTTTTGACCAAACGAAACGCTATAGAGCAAGATCAACAGCCCCACGGATACAATAGGTTTCATATTAACACCAGAGTCGATCATCAAGTCAGCTCGAACTTTTCTCCGTAGACCGGCACTTGGACGTTCCAGCCAAATGTTTCCTTTATGTGTCCTGCCATCGCTTCCGCGGCCGCCGGTTCGCCATGCGTGGTGAAGACCATCTTTGGCGCGGCCCTCAGTCCGCCGAGCCATCGAAGCACGCCTCTCCAGTCGGCGTGGGCCGAAAATCCCTCGACCTTTTCGATGTGACAGTTGACCGGCACCCAATTTTTCATGATCTTGACTTCCCTTTCGCCGTCCTGTATCCGCCGTCCTGTTGTTCCCGCCGCCTGATAACCGACGAATACGAGCGTCGCGTTCGGGTTCGGGAGCACACGCATCGCGTGATGCAGGACCCGGCCGCCGGTGAGCATCCCCGAAGCCGAAATGATGATCCTCGGTCCACGCATTTCGTTCAGGCGTTTGGATTCGTCACGGGATGAGGCAGTCGTCATCGATGATGTCCTCAGCGGATGCCTCTTCCGTGCCAGGATCGAGGCGTATTCTTCATCGTGCTCCTCGTTCCACCGGTTGTAGACCTGCGTGGCCTGCGAGGCCATCGGCGAATCCACGATCACGGGCAGGATCGGCACTCTATGCTCCTCTTCCAGCTCGCGGATCAAATACAGGACTTCCTGTGTACGGCCCACAGCGAATGCCGGGATCAAAATCGGCGCGTTTCGCCGAGCGGCCTCATTAATGATACGAGCCATCTGCGTCTCTGTGTCGATCTCTCCGTGAAGCCGGTCGCCGTAAGTCGATTCGCACATTAGGTAATCGCAGTCGGGCGGCAAAGCCGGGTCCTTTACGATCGGCTGATCGTACTGCCCAAGGTCGCCGGAAAACAGAAAACGGATACTGTCAGCACCGCCTGCGTGAGCGGGCGGTGCTGACAGCTCGACCAATACCAAACTCGCGCCCATGATGTGTCCTGCGACCATAAAGCTCGCCTTTACGCCTTCGCAGATGTCGACCGCTACGCCGTCGTTCGGCACCAACCGTAGACGCTCGAGTGCCGCGCGGGCATCCATTTCGTCATACAGTGGCAATGCAGGTGTATGGCTTGTCAGTTCGTGGCGATTGCGATAATCGGCTTCTTCTTCCTGAAGCCTGCCCGAGTCCGGCAACAGTATCTTGAGCAGGTCGCCCGTAGCTTTCGAAGTGGTTATCTGCCCTGTAAATCCGAGTTTTACCAGCCGCGGAAGCCATCCTGTGTGGTCGATGTGGGCGTGGGTTATGATAACCGCGTCTATATCCCGGGGGTCGAACGGGGGATCGTCCCAGTTGCGCTGCCTGAGTTCTTTGAGGCCCTGAAACAGGCCGCAATCAACAAGTACCTTTTTACCGTTGTGTTCGAGCAGGTATTTGGAACCCGTCACCGTACCGACGCCGCCGTAGAATGTGACAGAAGACATATCCGTTGAATATACACCAGGCCGGACTCACAAACTAAGCCATCGGAACGCGGACGCCCTCGTTCGCGTTCCGACTTGAAAAGCGCAGGGGTTCAATACATAATTCCGTCATCTGTTCTCATCATTTCCGCAAAATAGGAGTATTGCCGTGCATCAATTGCGATCGCCCTTGTCTTTGATCTGTTCGTTTTTACTATTCGCCGCCGTTGTTATAGCTCAGCGCCAGTCGCCAACACCCACGCCGACGCCAAAGGACGTCACTCAACCTCCGGCCGGTGCGGCGCCGACTCCGACGCCCGCCGCTTCACCGACGCCCGAGGAAGGCGGACAGGCCGGCGGCCAGGGACGACGAGGGCCAGGAGGCGGCCAGTTCGCAGGTGGCGGCGGAGGTCCGTTCGGAGGGCTGCGATTCAGATCTATCGGGCCGGCGGTGACGTCCGGCCGCGTCAACGCGTTCGCGGTGGACCCGACCGATCGTTCAAAGTATTACGTGGCAGTAGCCTCGGGCGGGGTATGGAAGACGGTCAATGCCGGCACGACATTCACTCCCGTGTTCGACAACGAAGGTTCATTTTCGATCGGCGCGATCGCGATCGATCCGAAGAATACAGCTACTGTCTGGGTCGGCACAGGCGAATACAACAGCCAACGCAGCGTCGGCTACGGTGACGGCGTCTATCGCTCGGACGACGGCGGCCGCAGTTGGCGGAATATGGGTTTGAAGACCTCCGAGCACATCGGCAAGATAGTCATCGACCCGAGGGACAGCAATATTATCTTTGTCGCTGCGCAAGGGCCCCTTTGGTCAGCAGGCGGCGAACGCGGACTTTATAAATCGATCGACGGCGGCAAGACCTGGAAAGCCGTCATTCCGGGAACCGAAAATACCGGAGCGACCGACGTCGTTTACGACCCTTCCAATCCCGACACGATGTACGCTGCCACGTGGCAGCGACGCCGGCATTTTTTCACACTGATCAATGGAGGCCCCGAGAGCGCACTCTACAAGTCGGTGGACGGCGGCAATACGTGGACGCGTCTCCGTTCGGGCCTGCCTCCCGGCGACCTCGGACGTATCGGCCTGGCGGTTTCGCCCGCCAACACCAACGTCGTTTACGCGACAGTCGAAGCGACGGGCGTCTTGAGCGGCATTTTCCGATCGAACGATCGCGGGGCGACGTGGGAGCGAATGAGTTCCTCGATCGCCCAGGGTATGTACTACGGCCAGATCATTGCGGACCCGAAGAACGTGGATAGGATCTACATCCCGAACGTCCAGAACCAGGTCTCCGACGACGGCGGGCGCACGGTCCGCGGGCTGGGCGAGCGGCTCAAGCACGTAGATAATCACGCCATTTGGGTCGATCCCAATAACACCGATTACATCCTCGCCGGATGTGACGGCGGCGTGTATGAGAGCTTCGACCGCGGAGCGAACTGGAACTTCAAATCAAACCTGCCGGTCGCGCAGTTCTACGACATCGTTGCCGACAACAACGTACCGTTCTATCACGTGTACGGCGGAACCCAGGACAACAACTCGCTCGGCGGGCCCGCTCGCACGCGTAGCAGCGGCGGCATTTTCAATTCCGACTGGTACGCGACCAACGGCGGAGACGGATTTCGTTCACAGGTCGATCCCGTCGACTCGAACATCGTCTATGCCGAGAGCCAGAACGGCGGCCTTGTCCGCTTTGATAAGCGAACGGGCGAACGTGCCAACATCGTCCCCATCGAGGGCCGCGACGTCGAATCGCAGCGATACAACTGGGACTCGCCGATCATGATCAGTCCGCACGACCGAAACCGGCTCTATTTTGCGGGTCATAAGCTTTACAAGTCGGACGATCGCGGCGACAACTGGAAGGCCATCAGCGGCGACCTCTCGCGAGGCCTCGACCGCAACGCACTGCCCGTAATGGGCAAGATCTGGGGCCCGGACGCAGTCGAAAAGAACGCCTCGACCGCCCTTTACGGCAACGCCTCGTCCATCACCGAATCGCCAAAAAAGGCCGGCTTGATCTACGTAGGCACCGACGATGGCCTCGTTCAGGTGACCGAGAACGATGGCGGCTCATGGCGAAAGGTGGATAAGATACCCGGCGTTCCCGAGAACAGCTACGTACACCGTGTCATCGCGTCGATGCACGATACCGATACGGTCTACGCCGCCTTTAACAATCACCAGAACGGCGACTTCAAGCCGTACCTGATGAAGAGCACCGACCGCGGCAAGACCTGGACGTCGATCAACGGCAATCTGCCGGAACGAGGATCGGTTTACGCTTTCGCCGAAGACACGGTCAATCCGAACCTGATCTTTACAGGCACGGAGTTTGGCATCTTCTTCTCGATCGACGGCGGTGCAAAATGGACGCAGCTCAAGAGCGGATTGCCGACCGCAGCCGTCCGCGACATCGCCATCCAGCGAATGGAGAACGATCTAGTGATCGCGACGTTCGGCCGGGGGATCTACGTCCTCGACGACTATACGCCGCTCAGGATGGCAAAGCCCGAGACGCTCAACCAGTCATCGGTCCTCTTCCCCGTCAAGGACGCGCTCATGTATATCTGCCTCCGTCTCGTTCTCCGGCTTCCGGGCTCAATTTCTATGCCGCTCAGAACCCGGCTTACGGAAACGACCTTTATCCCATTTTCTAAAGAAGCTCCGCGAACGATGCGGCAAAAACGCCAGGAAGCCGAACGTGCGGCCGAACGCAATAAAACGCCGATCAAGTATCCATCGATCGCAGAACTTCGTGCGGAAGCCGAAGAAGAGCCTCCGGCCGTGATCTTCACGATCACCGACTCCGAAGGCAAGATCGTTCGCCGCTTGAACGCGCCGGCCGGACAGGGTATTCAGCGGGTCGTTTGGGACATGCGCTACACGCCGCCGGCGGTTACGGCGGCCGGTGGAGGCGGAGGCCGGTTTGGCGGCGGTGGTGGAGGCGGCGACGAGGGCGGCGGCTTTAACTTTGGCCCGCAAGGTCCGCTCGTCATGCCGGGCAATATACCGTGACGATGGCGATGCGAGTAAACGGCGTACAGCAACCTCCCCGGCTTTCTCGGACGTTTCAACGTCACGGTCGAGGGCCGCGAAAAAATGACGGCGGCCGAGATCGCCACACTTTCTGCGTTCCAGCAAAAGGTCTCCGCTCTCCAGCGATCCGTTTCGGGTGCGGTTTCCAGTGCGGCCGAGGCGAAAGCGCGGATCGGATTGTTGAAGAGGGCAGCCGAAGAAGCCCCGGTTGAGAATAAGAAACTGATCGAACAGGCCGAAGCCCTCGACAACGAGATCGACGACATCATCAACAAACTCCGCGGCGGGCGCGAGAACACCGAGATACCGCCGCCGTCGATCAGCCAGCGTATTGCAGGCTGTAGCTTTCGGCATTGCCCTCAACGGTCAAACGGCGCCTGAACTGGCTCGACCAGTACGAGATCGCCAGCACCGATTTCAAACCGGATATCGCCGTCTCGGCGCTGACGGACGGCAGACGCCGAAAATTTGAAAGGTCCTCAAGACGCTGGCTACTCATCCTCATTCGCGGCCCCCTGCCGGCACCATCCGCCGCCGACGTGTCGGTGGCTGGCGATGGTATCGATGCAGTAGAAGGAGATGACACGTGGGCTATAGTCGAGGCCGGGAAGCTGATTCCGAAACACGGTGGCTATCATCAGCTCAAAACTCGGTGTCGCTGCTTTCATCACCGTCCGGTTTTGCGATCGCTACATCGACAAACGAAGCCGGACACATGACCAGATGGTCCAGGCAGCACGCAGCGGCGTCCAGAACATCGCCGAAGGCAGCCAGGCCAGCGGAACGTCAAAAAAGTTCGGTCAGCTGACAGGCGGCAGCAGGCGAGTGCCGAAGAGCTGAAACTCGACTATCAGGACTTTCTGCGGCACCGTTCATTACCCGAATGGCCGCGCGAAGACGCCCGCCGCTCTGCGCTGATCGATCACCAGGCCAGGGCACGACGATGGCAGCCCCGATGGGCACAAGATGAAGAGCGGACAATATGGACTGGGTGGACCTTATGGACTGTCACTCAGTCCACAGCGTCTNGTCCTCATTCGCGGCCCCCTGCCCGCACCATCCGCCGCCGACATTGACGATGATGACGGCGATGGGGTAGGAGAGCTGCAATAGGAAAAGCGACTGCAGGGTACCTCCGAGTGTGGCCGCGACGGAGTGTGATCGTCCATGTCATCATTGCACGAGGCGAAGGGTATTCTTTTCTTCGATTTCGCCCTGACCATATGCGATAATGGCTTGAAATGAGTATCGTCGAGATCGAAAACGCAATAAAAAAGCTCCCGGCGGACAAGGTCGGTGAACTGGTCGAATGGCTGCAAAACTATTACGCCGAGGTGTGGGATAAAAGGATCGCCGACGACCTTGTACCGGGTCGTTTTGATCCTGTACTTGCAGAAGTTGACCGGCAGATCGATGCTGGCCTTGCCGAGCCCCTATGAGACATTATGCTCTCCCGGGATTCTGGAAGTGTTACCGTCAACTTCCGCCTAAGATCAGGAGATCGCCGACAAGAACTATTCGTTACTTAAATCTGATCCTACCCATCCTTCGCTTCATTTCAAACGAATTGGCTCGCGCAGTCGGCTGTGGTCCGTCCGCGTCGGCAGCGGGTATCGAGCGTTGGGCGTCGAAAAACCCGACGGCATCTATTGGTTTTGGATCGGCGGCCACTCTGAGTACGACCAACTGATCTCTAACTAGCTCCCCTTCGCCAACAGTGCCTGGGACGCTCCGACCCAGTCCCATGCATCCTGTTCCTGTTCAGGCTCGAAAACCCGTATCTTCATTTTTAGCGCGGGATCAAGCAGTTCGAGAAGATTACGCATCCACGTCGGAGCACCGACGACCGCGTACCGCTCGACCTTTGACAGCGACTGTATCTTCACACGCACAAGATCGTCTCTCAGCAATGCTGACAGCTCAAACCCTCCGAAATCCCGGATTAACGCAATGACATTCGCCTTCTCCTTCCGCTCAAAGAGCCCATGCAGCTCAGCGGCCGTCTCCTTGACGTCCGCGTCGATCACGCGGCCGTCAACCTCGTATGCAAACACGTTTTCGTTCGTCGTTTGTATAAAGCGGATCGCCCTCTTTGCGGGCTCGGGCTTCGGCATCGGCTCGGGCTTCTTCGACGCCCACGCGAAAGCTTCCTCTCGTTGCTCCGGCGTAAATACCCTCATCGCGGTCGACGAAAGCACAAAGCCCTCGATACGCAATATCGCGGAATAGACCTCGCTTGGCGAAACGACCGCAAGCCTGAAGACCTTCTTTCTAATTCCGAAGTTATTGAAGCTGTTGACAAGGTCCTTCCACAACCCCTCGAGCGTCAGAGAGAACGGTTCCCCGATCTCGGCAAATATCGAGACCCGCTCCTGAGTTTTCAGAGCGTCGATCAGCGCATTTGTCGACCGTTCGACGTCATTCGCGGTCAGCTCGCCCGACAGCTTAAAAGCGACCAGGTGTTTTGGCGATTTAAGAATTTCTAACATCGTATGATCTCCCTATTTAATGAACCTTGGATCGGTCGCGCGAAAGACTCGATCCCAAATCCGGCTAATATATATGAACGAATTTTCCAATTGGAAGGTTCCTCTCGACTGTTAGGGACGTTACGAACCGAGTAAAAAAAGCGGCCGCTTCGCTGTCGCGGCTGGAGTCTTCGCAGCCGACGAACCGTGGCCCGCCGCACCCATGCTCCCCGATCAGTGGTATTATGTTTGACCCAGGAACCAAGAAGGAGGACATCTCGATGTACATTCGTGGGAGCTATTTTATCGCAGCAATTTGGCTGCTTACGACCTCTCTGTCCTGCAGCAACGGTGGGCCCGGTAACTCGGCCGGTCCGGAAACGGCCGCAAACACTCCCAAACCAGAAATAACCTCGGCAGACCCGCGTGCCGAGATCGAAAACGCGATAAAACTCTTACTGGACGCAAAGTCGTATCGGATGAAGAAAGAACTCGCCAGCTCGAACGGTGATGTTCAGACTGTCGAGGCCGAATATTCAGCTCCGGACCGGACGCATTTCGTCCAGTATAGTAACAAGACGGGAGCCACGCGCCGCGAGACGATCATTATTGGAAAGGGATCATTCGTAAAAGCAGGCACCGAGCCCTGGAAGAAGAGCTCTCTGAGCATATCCGACCTCCTGGCCCAGTTTTATCCGAGCGGGTTCGCCGATGCTGTTAAGAGATCGAAAGAGATCCGTTTCCTGGGAACCGACACCGTCGATGGCATAACGATGAAGAAATACGAGTACTCTTCCGAGAGCTCGCTTGAACCTGGCAAACAACGCGTTGAACAGATCTGGATCGGTGCTGACGACGGCAAAATATACCAGCTCCAGAGGGAAGGCGAGACCATCATCAACGGCCAGCCGGCCACAACAAGATCGACCCGAAAGCTGTTTGATTATGGTGCCGAGCTCAAGATCGAACCACCGATTTGATGCGAAAGGCCCGAGATCGATTCCCCGAACGCAGCTGCCTGATGGTCCGCGTCGTCTCGCCGGCTCGCCCCAGGCCAATTATTACTCGCCACACCGTCTTTCTCCCAATATTGCGTTCCTCTCCCGACATGGCTGAGAGATCGTCGTTGACGACGCCCACATAACAATCCTGGCAACATATTTCGCGAGAATCGTCAAGATAGCAGGCCTGGCACCATTCCCTGAGAGCTCATCATTTTTCCAATTGGAATGTCCCGGCAACCGCGGCGAAAAACCGGTCGTTCACCGCTTGATAAGATTCAAGAAAAGTAAATGTCAGGAATATCTTCTGCGACTGATTAAGACCAAAAACAAACTGGTTCGTTCTAATGCTCATGCCTTTGGCTGACACATCATAGATCAAAAGAAAGCCCTTTTCCTTTGAGGCGGTTTCGAACTCCGTACGACTTACCAGGGATACGCTATCGGCGCCTGTTTCTTTAACGTGCTCGAGCGTGTACTTATTGGCCACCGCCACATAATCGGCCAGTGGCAACTTGCTGTCCGCAAGCTGAAAATTAAGGTTCGCCTTGCCCTCATTCGGAGCCGCCGCATAAAACTGCGGGAACTTTTGACCCGATTCATCTGATCTGGTCCAGCCCTCCGGCGGACAGAACGAAAAACCGCTCCCCGGCTTTGAGTATCTCGAACATGGAGCCTGAGCCTCGACTGCGAACGCGAATAGAATAATTGTGAGAATAACAAGAAAAAGTCTGTGAAATGCGTTCATTTGATCGGAACCTCCGCCCCGTATTGATGGTGAATTATTGCTCTTATCTTAATGAGCGGTCAAGAACTTTCTAAGCGACGAGAGAAAGGGGCTTGGCCGGTCGTCTTGACTATTCTTTCATCGCATATGAAGAACGGGGTCAGGCGCAAGAATGACCTTGACGACATTAAGTTCGCGGTCTTTTTTGATGCCTCATTTAGCCTTGTTTGATGTATTATCTAGCTCAAAGTTAAACAGGAGACATTCATGGAACGAAGACTATTAGTTGTTGCGTTCGCTTTGCTCGCCATTGTCGGGGGTGCTCTGTCTTTTGAACCATCGGCGACCGCTGCGAGCACCGGTCCCAAGCCGTCGGCAACGCCGAGGACACGAACAAAGGCTGCTCCGCGAAAGCCGCCGAAGCGGAATGGCCGGGCTAACAACTTCGGCGATACTCCGGGGTTAAATGGAGGCGACATGATGATCAAAAAAAAGACCAATGCGCCGACGAATCAATACAGCGGCAGTGCGAGGGATCGCAACGGCTTGAAGCGAAAGCCGCCGAAGCATCCGAAGCGTCACCATTGAAAAAACGGGGTCTGGATTCGTGAGTACTGGGTCCTGATCAGAACATCGATCCTCTGACGTATCGGCGGCCCTGATCCGCATCGTCGATACCGTTCCAGTTAAGCGGTTTGAAGCATTTCTTGAGTGGAACGATTTTGGGGGACTACATCGTGTGTTCTCAGTTATTTAGCCGTTCCACTTTCGTGATCGTTCAGGTCGGAAAACCGACAGTTTCGATGATCTTTTGAAATCGTGGGTCGGGCCTTAGGTCGTCGAAGCGAGGATCGACGTTGAGCATGACAATATGGCCTTCGCGTTTTTCTAAGGATTCTTCGAGGCAGCGGATCGCGGCTTCTTTGTCGCCGAGGGCGGTAAAAAAGACCGCGGAAATATACGATGTAACGGCCGTCCGAACATGGCTCGCGGTCATTGCCCGAAGAAAGCCCGGCCACCCGCCGGCGTCGTGGCCGGCGCGGGCTTCGGCGGCGATCGGCGTCAGGCCGAACAGCTCGAGAAATCGGCAGTAGTTTTCTTTGCTCGCTTCGAGGTCGCCTTTCATCTGGTGGTCGAACGACAGTATCAGATACGCGGCCGCAAAACTGCCGTCGAGCTCGAGTATCTTGTTTGCCCTCATCATCGAGTCGTCGTAGCGGCGTTCGAGGAACAGGCCGAACGGATAGATCCAACTGCCCATCGGAGAAAGCGGATCAAGCATGAGCGAGTTTTCGAACTGCCGGTTCGCTTCGTCGGATCTGCCCAATTGCGCAAGCAACGCGCCGTACATTTGATGTGCCAACGCGTTGTTCGGGTTTAGGGCGATCGCCCGGATGTACTCCTGTTCGGCGCGGGCAAAGTCGTAGTCGAACTCCTGAAGGACGATCCCGAGCGATGTGTGCGCTTCGGAAAGGCCGGGATCGAGTTCGATCGCCTTTAAGGCGGCGTCCTTGGCTTTCGGCATGCCTTCGAGCGGTGCGAGCGGGCCAAGTTCCGTCAGCCACATATAGACGTCCGCCACCCCGGAGTAGGCCTCGGCGAAATCCGGTTCTATCGCGATAGCCTGCTCGAAACATTCGAGTGCCCGGTACAGGTCAGGCTCGTTGAACTTGCTGAAGAGGAACCGGCCCCGAAGATAAAGCTGATAAGCCTCGACCGCATGTACGTGATGCTTGAGGTCATCGATGAGGCCGGTCATCCGATCGTCGTTTTGCCGGGGCTTATCGAGAAGCTTGCTCTTTAACGCGTTTACGACCGAGAGCGTGATCTCGTCCTGGACGTCGAAAATGTCGCGGATCTCGGTATCGTATTTTTCGGACCAGATGTTGTAGCCGTCGGCGGCGTTGATGAGCTGTACGCTGATCCGCATACGCTCGCCGGACTTGCGGACGCTGCCTTCGACGACATTGGCGACGTTCAGGATCGAGCCGACCTGAGAGACGTCGAGGTTTTTGCCTTTGAACGAGAACGCGGATGTGCGGGCGACGACCTTGAGGCCCTCAATTCGTGAAAGTGCGTTTATCAGCTCCTCGGCCAGGCCGTCGCAAAAGTACTCGTCATCCGGATCGCTGCTAAGATGCGAGAACGGAAGAACGGCGATCGAATTCGGCACAAGGCCGGACATCGAAACGGTCACGGCATTCGGGTCCGATGTTTGAGCCGGCGACGCGGCGCCGAGACCGGCCATCCGGAGCGTGGTCGGTTCGCCGCTGTTCGTCGGCCCCGGCAGTCCCTGGACCAGGGGCGAACCGTCAGCCAGGCAATAAAACAGGCTGTCGTCACTGTAGTCTAGCCGGCATTGTGGGCAGCGCTTCATTCTGGACACGGGGACGGGCAAAAAAAACCGTCCCAAACCTTTAGTTTCCGTGATCAAGATCTCGAAAACAAAGTTTAGGACGGTTCGCGTGTTATTCCAAATTTTTAGCTTGCGAAATCGCGCGGGAACCAGAGTACTTGTCTCGGTGCGCTGACCTTGCCCTGCTGTTTTCGTACCCTTGCCGCCAGAATAAGCGGCTCCGGCGACTCGCCGTCCGGGCCGAACGAAGCTATACCGAAATTCAGTTCGGGTTCCTCCGGTCCGAAGTCGTCTTCCTGCATGCGGGAATTGCGGACGCCGTTTTCGATCCGTTCGATGACATCTTCGGCCACCGATTCGGTGGCTGTGGGCAGCATCACGAGAAATTCGTCGTTGTCGGTTCGCGATACGACGTCCATCTGCCGGAGTTGGCCCTTGATAACACCGGCCACAACACCGAGGACGCGGTCACCGGCGGCGTGCCCGTAGCTCTGGTTGATCTTTTCGAACTCTTTGATGTCGATCGCTACGACCGTTAGCGGACGAGTTTCGCGGTTACGCTGGCTCTCGGCCAACTGTTTTTCCAGCATTAGATGGAATGCCCGTTCGTTCGGCAGGTCGGTTACCGGGTCCGTGAGCGCATTTGTCATGCTCTGCTCGAAAGAGAGCGAGCTGAAAACCAGCTCGGCCGCTCGCTCGCCGATCGCCTCAAAGACGTTGAACGGGCAAGCGTCGAATGCGGTCTTCATATCCGAAAAAAGCTGAATGATCGCGAACACTTCACCGCTCTTGACAAGCGGTATCGCCACTGTCGAGCGAAAGCACAGATCACCGGCCGGCAGATCCGAAAGCTCGCCCGCGAGTATGCCGCGATCGATCTGGACCATGCCGGTGGCAAGACATCGGCTCGACGCACCAGACTCAATTCGGGCTTCGCCCGAATGGAGCCTTTCGGTCTCTCTGCCTTGTTCCTGGATCACTCGCAGGCTTCCGGACGAACGGTCGACGATCTTCAGCAGGATCGTGGTGAAAGGGACGATCTCGTTGATCTTGTCTGCAATGAGACGGAATACGTCCGATGAATTCAGTGAGCCGCCGAAATATCGGCCTGCCTCTTCGATCGCCTGTAGTTTTTCGTTTACGAGATCTTCCCTGTTTCGCGCTTTTGCTGACGCTTCGAGTGGGCTGTTCCTTCGGTTGTTCAAATGGTAAATGACAAGACTCGCAACGAGGAAGACGACGATTATTACAGAAAAACCCCGGGATTTGCTCTCGAAGTCGGGAAATGAATTGGCCGTGACGAAAGCCGCAGCGATAGCAGCAAGCGACAGGCCGATCAGTAGCGATGTGTAGAATCCCGGAGTGATCGGGACCGGCCGGGTACGACGGTTATCTGGCATTCAGCAGGTAGTGTAGGGAGCGGAAGGATGTGACGGGATGGTCGACTTTCCCGTTACCTAACGATAGCTGTTTGACACGCTCATCGTCAACCATTTATTTCCCCGATCCAACCCTCGGCGATCCGGGTCCGCAGCGGGGAACAAACTCGAAAAATACGTGATCGCGGGGCGAAAAAATATTTTCAAAAATGGCATATTTTTATCGATTTTAGGTTGACTAACCACGGTTCGATCACTATCCTTACGTTTGCTTCGGAAAAGAAAGAGTCCGGGGCAAAAAACGGCTGGCAACGGTCAGCCGGAGTTACTAGTACTTATTCTAACTTTGAGAAAGAAAGGAGACTTACAAACAAAATGACCAAGTTCATTGCAACAGCATCACTTCTGGCGCTCGGTGCCCTCGGAATGGCCTGCGGCGAAGCTGCGACCAACACCGCCGCTAACAAGCCGGCTAACACGTCGACGACCAACACGACGACAACGACCAACACCACGACGACGAATACGTCGACGATGGCTCCCGCAAACGCAGCGGCTCCGACAAATTCGGCGGCTCCTGCTAACGCGGCGAAACCGGCAAACGCTCCGGCTCCCGCTAACGCGGCAAAACCGGCAAACGCTCCGGCAGCGAGCCCGACCAAAAAGCCCTAGTTAAGTTATCTTGACGAGAGGTTAAAAAAGGCACTCCGCTAAATAGCGGGGTGCTTTTTTCGTTGGGAACGCGATTGAAAGCGTCCCCCGAATTTAACGGCGTTAACCGACAGTTGGCGTCAAGAGCTGCGAGCTCGGTAGATCCGGTATGATATTTTGTCTATTTTGGGTTGACTTAACGTTCAACGATGACTATATTGACGAGTGTTCCGAAATGAAAGAAAGACTTGGGACTCGAGGCTGTGCATACACGGTCTTCAGAAAAAACATTAGATCTAATCTTTGAAGAAGACAGGAGAATCAAAAGGTTTATGAAAAAAGTAATTGCTCTTTCAGCAGTTCTTGTTATGGGAGCCCTCGGCATGGCCTGTGGAGACTCGGGTGCGGGTAATGCCGCCGCCAATGCGAACAAAGCGGTCGCGAACGCCATGAACACTGCCAACGCCGCGATGGCGAATGCTGGCAACGCGGTAAACAGCGCTATGAACACTGCGAACAGCGCGATGGCTAACGTGGCGAATGCTGTTAAATCGGCTACTAACACGGCAAATAGCGCTCCGGCTGCAAACGCCGCCAACGCAAACGCCAAAAAGCCGTAACAATTTGAACGTTACATTGCCAAAGGCCTAAACGTTTAGGAACGTTTGGGCCTTTGTTGATATTGGATCGCCTGTTCTCGAAATTATCCGACGGCCGAGCTTACCTCAAAGTACGCTCTCGAGGGCGGCCTCATCGGTTATAGGAAGCCCACAGACAGAATCTTCGCAAATATACGCGGTAGCCAGGCCGTTGACAGTTTTGCGGCCTTTAAGAAGCGGCACCATTTTGCTATCTGCCAAAGGGTTTGACGACATCACCGCGACACCGCCAGGCAGATACTTCGATCTCAGCATAGACTCAAGCTCGCTGCCGCGCTGCCCGACGATAATGAATTCGCGTTTTCGTCCTAGGTAGAATTCGAGCGCTGACAAGGCCCGACCAAATCCTTGCGGGAACCGGCGTATCTGTGAGGCAGCCAGCCGAAGGACCGTGATCGCATATCGTTCATATTTGGGATCGCCAAGTATCCGCCCGAGTTTGAGCATAACGTCCGCGGCTACCGAGTTTCCCGAAGGCGTTGCATTGTCAAAAAAGTCCTTGTTCCGCACGATCAGTTCCTCGTGATCGTTCGATGTGAAGTAAAATCCGCCGTTCTCCTCGTCCCAAAACTCGGAGATCATTGTGTCGGCAAGAGTTTTTGCGTCAACAAGGTGATCGACGTTTCCCGTGACCTGATAAAGCTCAACGAGACCGTCAGCTACATTCGCGTAGTCCTCGATGTACCCGTTGAGCTTTGCCGTTCCGTCTTTCCAGCTGCGGCGCAAGCGTCCGCCTGTCTGCAGTTCACGTTTAATGAACGCGGCATTCCGTTCAGCTATTTCGAGGTATTCATCGCTGCCAAGCACCCGCGCGGCATCGGAAAATGCCGCCAACATCAATCCGTTCCAGGCCGTTAGGACCTTTTCGTCACGCCCCGGTTTGACGCGTTTTTCACGCTCGACGAACAACTTGTGACGCGCGGCTGCAAGGCGGGAGATATCCACAGCTGAAGGCGGCTGGCTGTGATTGAGATTAAGTATGTTCTCACCCTCAAAGTTTCCGGATGCCGTCACTCCGTAAACCGAGCTGAACTCCCGGCCTTCGCCTTCGCCTAGGATGCCCGCTATTTCTTCGGGCCCCCAGACAAAGAACTTTCCTTCTTCACCTTCACTGTCGGCGTCCTGCGTTGAGTAGAACCCGCCCGACGGATCAAGCATTTCGCGGCGCATGTATTCGAGCGTCTCGACCGCTGTGTGCTTGTACGACTCGTCTCCGGTCACCTGATAGGCATGCAAATAGACGCGTAGGAGCTGAGCGTTGTCGTAAAGCATCTTTTCGAAATGCGGCACTAGCCAGATCGCATCGACCGCGTAACGGTGAAATCCGCCGCCAAGTTGGTCGTAGATACCTCCGCGGGCCATCGTATTCAAGGTATGCGTGACCATCGAAAGTGCGTTTTCGTCGCCGGTGCGATGATGGAATCTGAGAAGGAATTCGAGGGACATTGCGGCCGGAAACTTCGGAGCCCCTCCAAACCCTCCATTGACCTTGTCGAAAGCTCGCGATAACGAGCTGAACGCGTGCGTCGTGAGATCTTCTGTGATACCCGAGCCGCTTGCTTCCGCGATACTCATTCGTCGGAGCTCACCGACGATCTCATTAGCCGAGGTTTCCAGTTCTTCTCGTCTCTCCCGATAGGCTTCCGCAATGCTCGTAAGTATCTGCGGCCACGAAGGGCTGCCGTACTTTGGCGTCGGGGGAAAGTATGTTCCGCCGAAAAATGGCCGCTTTTCGGGCGTCAGAAAGACGTTCATCGGCCAGCCGCCGCGTCCGGTGGTGAGCTGGACGAAGTTCATATAGATCTGGTCTACATCGGGACGCTCTTCCATGTCGACTTTGATGTTTACGAAGTTCTCGTTCATGATCGCGGCCGTTGCTTCGTCCTCGAACGACTCGTGCTCCATTACATGACACCAGTGACACGCTGAGTAACCGATGCTCACGAGGACGGGCTTGTCCTCGGATCGGGCCCTCTCAAATGCTTCGTCACCCCACGGATACCAGTCGACCGGATTGTGAGCGTGCTGAAGCAGATAAGGGCTGGACTCCTTGATGAGACGATTGGCGTATTCCTTAGCACCTTGCATTTACCTATTCTTTCACGAGCATAAGACAGGAATCAAAACCTCCGGGCGGGGCGAAAGCACCTCGTTCGAAGAAATTCCTTTCATTGGAAACCGTTTTGTATGAGTCCTTACCGAGGGGTATTGCAGTTCGTGGTCTCCTAATAAGGCAAAAACGTTTTGGGACATTCCATGTAGATCGTACCTGGCAATAAACCGGGCATGGTTAAGGAATGATTATTTTTGAACTTTCACGGAGGAAAATTATGTTGATTGGAAAGAAGACCGTTTTGTCGGTAATAGGCGGCGCGATGATCGCCGCAGGTTGTTTTGCCGGAATGACCTCTTATGCCGCGGGGCCCGGAGCTAGAGCAAACGGATCAGGCAGTCTCACAGGACTGTACGGCGACCCCAATTCGGGCAAACGACAGTTTGCCTTTAGCGCTCAGATTCAAAAGGATGGAACAGTCAAGGGTCATGCCACCGTCCACAATCCGGCGTATACAGGCGAAAACGGACATTCTCCGTACATGCTGCAGATCGACATTAGCTGTATGAAGGTGATAGGTAACACGGCCTTCTTTGGCGGCACCACACGTCGGACGAATGATCCCTCGCTTATCGATGCCGTTTACTTTTCGGCTCAAGACAATGGAGAGCCGGGAGCAAACAACGATCTGCTCAGCCGAGCATACTTTTTTGACGACGATCCCGGCACCAACGGTGACCCGCAGCTTTGCCAGGGCATTCAACCTGATGATCTAGTGATGGAACCGATCCAGTCGGGAAATATCCAGGTCAGATAGCAAACAAAGATCTGATTCTGAAAGTATCGAGCCGGGCCGACTTTTTGGCCCGGCTTCGTAGTAATAGCCGCGAAAAATCCCCTTACAACCGCTGACTTCTTCACAGCCCAATTCACGCGATCGCCCCCAAAGCCCGTCCTATCGGTATTACCACAACGGTACGATATTTGCGCGGAATAAGTGCAGGAGCCACATCAGCTCCCACTGACGCGCGCGTCCGAGGAGTTGAAATGAACAATAAGAAACTATTTGTCGGTTCGATCTTAGGGCTATCGGCCGCCGGGGCGGCGTATGCTCTTTTCAGATCGAAATATGTCGCTGGCCATCAGACGCCGCTCCCATTGCATGGCTATCTCGCTCCGGGCTTCGAAGAAGTCGGAAAAGCTTTTGCGGAAAACTTCAGATCGCGCAACGAGATCGGAGGAGCGTGCTGCGTCTTCTGGAATGGAGAAAAAGTCGTTGACGTCTGGGGAGGCCTTCAAAACCAAACGACCGGCGAACCCTGGGACGAGGACACTATGGTCGTCGTTTACTCGACCACTAAAGGGCTTGCCGCGATGACGTTGGCGTTGGCCCATTCTCGCGGTTTGCTGGATTACGACGAGCTCGTGTCCACATATTGGCCGGAATTCGCACAAAATGACAAGGAAAACGTCACCGTGCGACAACTGCTCGCCCATCAGGCCGGCCTGTTCGCCTTCGATGAGCCGGTCGACAAAAAGACGGTTGCCGACGTCGACAAGCTCGCCGCGATCCTTGCACGGCAAAAACCGGCCTGGAAACCCGGCGACCGCCAGGGATATCACGCGATCTCGCTGGGTTTTTACG
Organism: Pyrinomonadaceae bacterium; assembly: GCA_044228265.1. GTDB lineage: Bacteria > Acidobacteriota > Blastocatellia > Pyrinomonadales > Pyrinomonadaceae > OLB17. Next base: position 25,704 of record JBGAVC010000012.1, on the reverse strand, counting down.
AGAGCGAGTTGCTGCGGCGTGTGGATCCGCGGCATCGCACTCTTGGCAGATTTTTCCAGGATGAGATCGCGACGCCGCTTGGCTTGGAGTTTTATATTCGCTTGCCTGAGTCGATCCCGAATGGCAGGCTCGCGACGATCAAGAGCCCGTCTTTTTTGAGATTACTTCTCGGCTTTCCGTTGAGGCTGACCCTCGATACGCTGAATCCGCGGTCGAACATCTACCGTGCCCTCGTCACTAATCCAGGCTCAGGTATAGTCCTTGATGACGCAACGATCTACTCCCGCAACCTCGAAGTTCCATCGGGCGGTGGAGTGGGAACGGCCCGTGCGATCGCAAAGGTATACGGCATCTTCGCATCGGGCGGGCGCGAACTGGGTCTGAAACAAGAAACGCTGGATGCCTTGGCCGCACCACCGGTCGCGCCGAAATATGGCTTTTTCGACGAATGCATGAAAGCCGAAGCGAAATTCTCGCTCGGCTTTATGAAGCCTTGCTCGGCTTGGCCGTTTGACCATCCGAAAGCGTTCGGTCATCCTGGCGCAGGTGGATCGATCGGCTTCGCAGATCCGGAGTCCGGGGTTGGATACGCATATGTCACAAACCGAATGGGCACGGAATTGACAGGCGACCCACGCGATCTGGCCTTGCGAAACGCGGTCTATTCGGCAATTGAGGCAATGAAAACGCCGAGGGTCAGATCGGCCGCGGCGTAAGAAGTTCCGTTGCACCGATGAGAGAACGACCGCGGCTGACATAATCCACAATTTTTGAATAGGACCCGACATTCTGGTAGATTAGTCCTGATCCCTATGACGCCGCGTTCGGTCTCGAAACTACGCCCGATCAAACAACGCGCGAACCTTTTCGCAGGCGACTGATCCTGTTCTAGTTCGTCGTGAAGCGGGCGGCTCCGAAATTGCCGCTCATGTCCAACGATAGCGGTCTCCCCAAGGCCGCTCCTTAAGGAACAGGAGAAACAAAATGAAAGCAACAACAGATCTGCAGCGTCCGGTGATCAGGACTGAGTTGCCGGGGCCAAAGGCTGCCCAGATCGTGGCCGACGACGCGCGTTACGTGACGCCAAGCTATCCGCGGCCCGACTACAAACTCGTAGCCGACACGGCTAGCGGCGTCTGGATCACAGATCCGGACGGCAATGTATTCTTGGACTGCAACGCGGGGGTCGCCGTATGCTCTACCGGGCACTGCCATCCGGAGATCGTCGAAACGATCGCGAAACAGGCATCGGAGCTCATTCACCTCTGCGGTACTGACTTCTATTACCGGCACATGCCTGCCCTCGGCAAGAAACTCGATGAGATCTGCCCGATCGAGGGCCCAACCAAGACACATTTCGCCAACAGCGGGGCCGAGGCCATCGAGACGGCACTCAAACTCGCTATGTATCACACTCGGCGGCAGAAATTCATCTCCTTCTTCGGCTCGTTTCACGGCCGAACGCTCGGTGCGCTAAGCCTGACGTCTTCGAAAAAGGCTCAGCGGCTCGGATTCATGAGACAAGCTCTCGATGTCGTGCACGTGCCGTATCCGAACAAATTTCGGCATTTTGCGACCGACATGCCTACCGACGACGCAACGATAACGCGCGACGTCATCAACTGGATCGAAAAGAGGTTATTTCAGACCACATCGCCGCCTGAAGAGGTTGCCGGCATCATACTTGAGGTCGTTCAGGGCGAGGGTGGCTACGTTCCGGCACCGCCGGCGTTCGTCAGCGAGATACGCCGCATATGCGACGAACATGGGATCATGATGATCGTGGATGAGGTCCAATCGGGCATGGGCCGCACTGGCAAGATGTTCGCCCTCGACCATCATGCCGGCGTCAAGGCTGACATCATGTGTCTGGCAAAAGGGCTCGGGTCCGGCATGCCCATAGGCGCCTGCGTCGCAAAGGCAGACATTATGGATTGGCACAAAGGTGCCCACGCATCCACATTCGGCGGCAATCCCGTCGCCATAGCGTCGGCGTTGAAGACGATCGAACTTCTCGAAAGCGGCCTTGTCGACAACGCCCGCGAAACGGGCGCGTACCTCGAGACGGGACTTCGCCGTATCGCGGACAGGCACGACTGCATCGGGGACGTACGCGGCCTGGGGATGATGCTCGGCGTTGAATTCGTCACTGACAGGCAGACACTCAAACCGGATGCCGCTCTTCGTGATCGTGTAGAAATGGCTTGTTTCGAACGCGGCCTTATCGTTCTCGGATGCGGGTCCAATACGATTCGGTGGTCACCGCCGCTGATATTGACGAAAGAGAACGTCGATGTGGCGCTGGAGATCTTCGATGAGGCAATAACTGCTGCAAGTAGTTAAGCAGATCTCCAACGACAGGTTGACGATATTATTTTTCCCAAATCGCGCGATCAGGCTGTCACTTCGCTTGAGCGCCTGACAATTTGAAAACAATTGACGCCAAATCGACTTTGATGACCCGGGCTCGTTCATGCTCTTCGTTTTGAGGAGTGTTGTCTGGATGTTAATTATCCACAACGTTTATTCGAGATCGTAGCGTACTAGGTACCCGCTTCTGAATGGGAAAGAATGCGAAGTCGCAAACTTTGCTGGAACTACGATTCCGATCGAACCCGACGAGCAAGCTGAGCCCTGTGCAGATCAGATCCGGCGAAATGCGACCTTCAGTCGCCGCAGCTCTTACTCTCGCACCCATCGTCCGTTGCGGTGCTGCACTGCATTCTGCTTTTCACAAGATCTAACCCTCGAACACACGTTATCCGAGACCTGGCCGTAAGAGGCGTGCAACGATTTCGCGGTGCACCCCAATGCCTCCTGTAATCCCGGACGGAGATCGAATCGTCATTCTCATTCAGATGATCTGTTATTTAATGCTTGACTTAATTAAGTTAATCATTTATTATCTCTGTAATGGACGCATTCATGGCACTTGCAGAACCGACACGCCGAAGCATCCTCGAGATGCTTGCGGCGAACGGCGGCCTGGCCGCGACCAGTATTTACGGGCATTTCAAAGCGAGTCCGCCGGCGATCTCGCAGCACCTTAAAGTTTTACGCGAAGCAAAGCTGGTGCGTGTCGAGCGTCGAGCTCAAAAACGCATCTATTACATTAACCCCGGACCTATGAAACAACTTGAACGATGGATCCGACAATTCGCTGCAATTAAGGAAGCTGAGTACCAGCGCTTGGACAGCGTTTTGGAGAAACTAAAGTTGGACGCCGGCGAACCGCCGATGCTTCCCTTTTCAGAGGAATAACGACACCGAGGAGACCAAGAATATGGCGAACAAAACAATAGTGACTGCCGAACCTGGCAAACAGGAGCTTTTTATCACGCGTGAGTTTGACGCGCCGCGAGAACTTGTATGGCGTGCGCATACCGACCCGGAGCTTTACATTCAATGGGTCGGTCCGCACGGCATGACGATGAATATCGAGCATTGGGATTGCCGCGACGGCGGCTCGTACCGTTACACTCATGAACGCGCCGGGCACCGTTATGCATTTTTCGGCGTTAATCACGAGGTGCACGCTCCAGAGCGTCTCATCGGGACATTTGAATTTGACGGCCTTCCCGAACGCGGCCATGTCATTATGGGCAAAACGACCTTTGAGGACCTGCCCGGCGGCCGCAGCCGCGTAACGCATCAATCCATCTTCTTTTCGGTCGCAGACCGAGATGGAATGGTCCAGTCCGGGATGGAACGGGGCGTCAAGGACGGCTATGAGAAGCTCGATACTATCCTCGAGCAATTTGCGGTTCGGTCGGCGACGAATTGAGCCTTTGCCAATTTCGATCATGACGGCACCAGAAAACATCGACGCGTATATCGCCCAGTTTGAGCCTGCAACGGCCGCGAAACTCGACGAGATGCGTGCCGCGATACGTCGGGCGGCTCCGGAAGCCACTGAGACTATCAGCTACGCGATACCGGCGTTCAAACTAGCCGGCATGTTGGTTTGGTTTGCAGCCCACAAGCGGCACATAGGCTTTTATCCGCGAGGATCAGGGATTGCCAGGTTCGCCAACGAACTCGCCGGCTACTGAACGTCAAAAGGTGCGGTTCAGTTCCCTCTGGACGAACCGTTACCTATCGACCTGATCGAGCGAATAGTAAGGTTCCGGGTCGCCCAAAACCAACAACGAGGTAGGAATCAATAATGCAAAAAATAAAGACCTTTCTGATGTTCGACAACCAAGCCGGGGAGGCAATGGAGTTTTACACCTCAGTCTTTAAGAATTCGCGTATCGTGTCGACGACACCGGGCTCCGACGGAACGGTGATGGGCGGGACATTCGAGCTCGAAGGCCAGTTGTTTGGCTGCCACAACGGCGGCCCGAAGTTCGGCTTTGCCGAGGGAATGTCGCTGATGGTAAGTGCTGATACACAGGAAGAGATCGACTACCTATACGACACGCTCAGCGAGGGCGGCGAGCAGCAGCCTTGCTCGTGGCTCAAAGATAAATTTGGCGTTTCCTGGCAGATCGTGCCGCCAATACTGCTAAGTCTGCTCGCTGACAGCGACCGCGAAAAGGCCGGCCGCGTCGCCCGGGCCATGTTCAAGATGAAAAAGATCGTCATCGCCGACCTCGAGGCCGCTGCGGCTGGAAGCTAGCGACAAAGCGCACACAAGACACAGAGAACGCCATCAGAAATCCTCTACATGCCTTTCTTGAGGTGGGAGTTTTTACGATGCCCTTGGCGGAAAACAAGCTTATGCTTTCGCCTTTTTGATCTCCTCGACCATCACTGGAACAGCTTCAAAAAGGTCCCCGACGATGCCGTAGTCGGCTATGTCGAAGATCGGGGCCCCGCTATCCTTGTTCACCGCTACTATGGTGCCCGAGTTTTTCATCCCGACGATGTGCTGGATCGCTCCCGATATTCCGAGGGCAACGTACAGCTTCGGCGCGACGGTCTGCCCAGAAGAGCCGATCTGGCGATCGATCGGTAGCCATTCGTTGTCGCAGATCGGACGCGAAGCGGCTAGATCCGCACCCAGAGCGTCCGCCAACTGCTGCGCCACCGCGATGTTTTCCTGCGATTTGATCCCTCTGCCGATCGCTACGATCGCCTCTGACTTTGTGAGATCGACCGAAGCCTTGGCTTCCTGAAACGGGGCTTCGGCCGTCATGCGTATGTCGCCGACGGACACGTCCATTGTTTCGACAGCGGCGCTTCCCTTCTCGGCGTTATCACCACGAAATGCACCAGACTGGAAAGTGATGAAATACGGTGGGTCTCCGCCCAATGTAATGTCGGCGTCGAGCTTACCAAGAAAAATTCGTCTGCTAAGAACGATCTGGCCGCCATCAACCCGGTAGCGGATGCAATCCCCGACCACTTCACGCCCAAACCGCGCTGCAACCTTTGGTGCAAAATCGCGCACCTGATAGGTATGGGCCATGACGATGTATTTCGGGCCAACGGCCTTTATGACCTGTTCCCACGCGTCAGCGTAACCGTCGGGCGTGTAAGTACCGAGCTTTTCGTTCTTCGCAACGATGACCCTTTCGATGCCGTAGCCGGCGATCTCTTGTGCCAACGCACAATCTTTATCGCACGGAAGAACGGCCGTTACCTTGAGCCCGAGATCCTTCCCGATATTCTGCGCCGCAGCTATCGCCTCGATGGATGTTCTGTTTAGAACACAGTCTTTATGTTCGATAAAAGTGAGTATGCTCATTTTGTCTCTTCAAAATACTTACCGATCTTAATCGCTAATGGACGTTTATTCCCGCCCCGACCGGATAGTCCGGTGCCGCGAGAGCCGCCCCCGATCTTCCAAATCGCTCACCGACCGGCGAAGAAGCAGATTTGAACTGATAAAAATAGCCGTTATCGAAGCCAGTTCCGCTTCTCCAAACTACAAAATCAGACTTGCCATCACCGTCGTAATCGCCAGGGACAATGAAATCGACCGCGGGAGATCCCCATCCAATAGCAAAGAAGCGGCCGTCACTGCTGTATGTTACATACCAGTCGAATCGTCCCGTGCCGCTGTCCCGCACAGCGCAAAGGTCAGTTCGCCCGTCACCGTCAAAGTCCGCGGAAACGAACTTGTCCCCTGCGAAACCATAGCTGAACGCTTTGAAACCGCTGCCCGACAGGTTTTGATAGTGCACCGCAGTGCCGTTGACGTTTCGGACGATGGCAAAATCTGCCTTTTTGTCTCCGTCAAAGTCACCCGGATACGGGCGATCGCCCACAGCTCCCCAACATGCGTAGTCGTAGCTGACCGACGGCGTAGAGGAAGGTTTGTAGTACCAAACAGATTGTCCGCCGCACGGGTCGGACGCAGCAGGCGGCGAACGAAATATCGCATAGTCAGCCTTGCCGTCTCCGTCATAGTCATCGACGATCGTCGGATCGTCGCCAACTCGCCCTAACTGCACCACTGCCACCGTGCTGTCTGAACTTCTCAGAGTAAAGAAATATGCACGGTCGCCGTCGCCCGCGTTCGCCCGCCAAACGGAGATGTCCGACTTTCCGTCGCCGTCAAAATCGCGAGGCGTGGCAATATCGCCACCGGTAAATCCCACGCCTTGTCCCCACGGAAACCCTGCCACGTTTACGCCGTCGTTCGTCCACCAGGTTGTCTGTGCCGATACCGAAGCCGATCGTGCGACTGTCAGATCAGTTCGGCTATCCCCATTAAAATCCAATACCCGCGCACGCGCCGCGATCGCTCCCGATACCGTCCCGTTGAGCTTGAACGGCAGATCCTGCGGGACATCGGCAGCTGAGACCGGATTCCCGGTGTCGATCAGATCACCCCAAGTACCATTCCCACTCGAGAATTGTCGCCCGTTCCATCCTGGAAAGTTGCGTATACCGGTGATCGTCGTCGACGGGGTAAAATTGCCGCCGCTGCCCGCGTCGATCTGAAAATCGATCCAGTAATTGCCGGGACCGAGAACTGCGGCCGGTGAAACGTTAATGTTGTTCTGCCAGAGTTTACGCGTTGTGCCGGGTGCGGGATTGGTAGGTGGCCCGGAGTTTGCGATCCTGTAAAGGAGGGCGTCAGTTGATGAGCCGAGACGATTAGTGGTCGTATCGCCGAAGACGACGGTACTTCCGGGGTCTCCCGGACGGCCGCTCCAGATCCTTAGCGTTGCCGCGAGGACGGGGCTGGCAGCACCGAAATAATTGGTCTGATAGACAAAAACGATAACCTGGTCTATCGTCCAGGTCTGTCCCACAGGGACATTGAAATCGTCGGCACACCGGTTAAACGTCGAGCCGACTATAAGCTGACATCCGTAGCCGAGCGTTGTATTGTTTTCCGTCGTCGAGCCGTAATCGTATGACAGTTCAGACCATTGTGTTCCCGCGGGTGCGGTGGTGCCGCTGCGAGAGATCGGGCCAGTCGAGATAGGCCCGTTGTCATAGATGATTGTCGCGGGCCCTGTGACAAGTCTCCGAGTGTCATCTGCATCTGCCGCAGTGCCGCTAATGACAAAAGGCCCAGTGAGAACTAGCAACAACCAGGCAGTAAGAGCGACAGCCCTTTGTGCAACTTCTCTTGTTCGCATACTACCTCGCAAATTCCTTAATTACATTTACCTCAGATCTATTGGTAGCGAGTGTACCCGGGACATGGAAAATGACGTTTCGGCCCAAACCGAGTTTGACAGTTGGTATGCCGGGCGATCACTGTCACAGCGTGAATCAGATCAAAAAAATCGGCTCAACGGAGGATTATACTACGTTGAACCGATAACTTGCTCATAAATAATTTGCGTCAGATCACGCGAACTTCGTTCTTCAGTTTTTCGACAAGCTCGACCGCTCCGGCTCTGGCATCGCCGTTGCCTAGCATCTGCGTCTGCTTTGTCTTAAGCGGCATATACACCTTACTGATGCGGGGTGAGGACGTGCCGGGTTCGATATCGGCGGCAATATCGCGTATCTCTTTCTTCTTCGCGGCCATGATCCCTTTCAATGAAGCGTATCTGATCTGGGAAATACCGGACTGTATAGTCAACAGTGCTGGGAGCTTATACGTGAACCATTGATACCAGCCGCTTTCGAGTTCTCGTTTTACACGGAGCGTCTCGCCAAGGCTGTCTTTGTCGACCTCGATCACGATCGTCGCATGAGCAACCCCGAGCAATTCCGCCAGTATCACGCCTGTCTGGCCAAAGCTCGCGTCATCGGACTGAAGACCGGAAAAGATAAGGTCGGCGTTTTCGTCGCGTATCGCGTCGGCGATCGCTTTGGCAATTTCGTACGAAGACAGCGTCTTGCTGTCGTCAACCACCACATGTATCGCACGGTCGGCTCCGCGAGCGAGAGCATCTTTGAGAACCGTCTTTGCACCTTGCGGCCCCAGCGTGCAAACAACCACCTCGCCGCCGCCTTTAGCCTCTACGGTCCGAAGGGCCTCTTCGAGCGCGTAACCGTCAGATTCATTGGTCTGCTGCGAAACGTCCGTCTCGTTGATCCATTTCTCGTCGCTAGAGATGCGCAGAACGGCATCCTTATTTGCGACCTGCTTCATAAGTACGATAATTTTCATATTGGTAAAATGAATGATGCTTCATTCATAAGATACAGGCAAAGAACTCCGTGTTCAAGACGGAATGCTCTGATGATCTCTGGGTCAGTCTTTATATCGTTTAAATATAAGGCAAGCGTTGGTCCCGCCGAAACCAAAATTGTTCGATAGAACGTGATCGACGTTGGCGTCCCGCGGCTCATTTGGTATGTAATCAAGGTCGCAATCCGGGTCGGGAAATTCGTAATTGATCGTCGGCGGGAGTTTGTTTTCGTTCATCGCCTTGACCGCAAAGACCGCTTCCAGTCCGCCTGCGGCTCCGAGCGCGTGGCCGGTCATCGATTTTGTCGAACTGACCGGTATCTTATACGCATGTTCCCCAAACACTTTCTTGATCGCAAGCGTCTCAAATTTGTCGTTATACGGTGTCGAAGTACCGTGAGCGTTGATATAGCCGATCTTCTCAGGTTCGATGCCCGCGTCTTTTAGCGCCCGCTGCATGACCCTTACCGCGCCCGACCCACTTTCATCCGGCATGGTCACGTGAAAGGCATCGCCGCTCATCCCGTATCCGACGATCTCGGCCAATATATTGGCGCCGCGAGCCCTCGCAAACTCGAGTTCTTCAAGTATCAGTATCCCAGCCCCCTCACCAATGACAAATCCATCTCGCTCCAGATCAAAGGGCCGTGAAGCATGTTTGGGATCGTCATTGCGGGTCGAGAGGGCACGCATCGAAGCAAATCCCGCGACGGACATCGGCGTGATCGCACTTTCCGCTCCGCCGCAGATCATGGCGTCCGCATCCCCGCGTTCGATGATACGAAAACTGTCGCCGATCGCGTGCGCACCGGCAGAACAAGCCGTCGCAGTCGCCGAATTAGGGCCCTTGGCTCCGTGCCGGATCGAAACATTACCGGAAGCGAGATTTACGATTGCCGATACGATAAAGAACGGCGAGACACGGTCTGGGCCCGAGTTGAGAAGCTTCTCATGCTCGCGCTCGATCGCCCAGAAATCCCCGATCCCCGAGCTTATGTACGTACCGACCATTTCCGCGTTCGACTCGTCAATAACGAGTCCGCTGTGTTTCACGGCTTCGTCCGAAGCAGCCAACGCGAAATGTGTAAAGGCCCCCATTCGACGGGCCTCTTTCTTGTCAAGGAAATCCAGCGGATCGAAACCCTTGACCTCGCACGCAAATCTGACCGAATAATTCTCGGCGTCAAATTTTTTTATGTAGTCGGCCCCGCTTTCGCCTTTCATCAAAGCGCTCCACGTTGTGGGAACATCGTTCCCGACAGGCGTGACCAAACCAAGGCCCGTAACTACAACTCGACGTTTCATATCTTCGAACTCGAAAATAGTAAGATCGTGAATCGAAGGTCGCTCTGATTACGATTTACGACTCACGATTAACGATTTAGGCAGCTTTGTGCTGTTCGACATATGCATATGCGTCACGAACGCTCTGGATCTTTTCGGCATCCTCGTCCGGGATCTCAATGTCGAACTCCTCTTCGAAACGCATCACCAGCTCTACGAGATCGAGCGAATCGGCGCCGAGGTCTTCGATAAACCGGGCGTTTTCAGTAACTTCCGCTTCATCCACACCTAATTCATCGACGATGATCTGTTTGATCTTATCCTGTACTTCTGACATATTTTCTCCTGTTTTATAGAGTTTCCAATGTACTGCTTAAACTTTCATGATCCTCAATATTTGCATACGAGACATCGCGGTTGATCTGACGCACAAGTCCCGAGAGTACTTTACCCGGACCGATCTCGCAAAAACGTACGACTCCGGACGAAACCATCATTTCAACGGACTGTAGCCATCGAACGGGCGATGAGACCTGTCGCGTCAGTTTCTCCCGGACAAGCGATCGGTCAGAGTTCGCTTCGGCATCGACGTTGTGCACTATCGGGAACACAAACTCTTCGTATTCCAACCCGTCCAGATCGGCCGCCAAACGCTCTTGCGCCGGCAGCATCAGTGCACAATGAAAAGGTGCCGAGACGTTCAGCTTTATGGCCCGCTTGGCACCTTTTGCTTTCAATATCTCACACGCCCTATCTACAGCTTCCGAATTTCCAGCTATAACCACCTGAGATGGCGAATTGATATTCGCAGGGCTGCACACTTGTCCCTGAGCGGCCTCTCGACAGCCGGCGTCGACCGTGTCGACGTCCAGTCCGAGCACGGCGGCCATCGCCCCGACGCCCACCGGGACCGCTTCCTGCATGTACGTACCACGTTTTCTTACAGTTCGTACAGCATCGGCAAGATCGAGGACACCCGAAGCAACCAGCGCCGAATACTCCCCAAGACTGTGCCCGGCGACGAAGTCCGGTTCCGGCATTCCGGCCGCCATGGCAGCATGGAATGCCGCCACGGAGGTCGTCAGGATCGCCGGCTGCGTGTTCGCAGTTAGCTGGAGATCTTCATCCGTCCCAGAAAAGCACATCTCCGAAAGCGCGAAATCGAGCGCATCGTCCGCCGCTTCGAAAACCTCACGCGCAGCCGCAAAATTGTCAAAAAGGTCTTTTCCCATTCCGACGGACTGACTGCCCTGTCCGGGAAAGATATAGGCGATCTTGCTCATTTAGAAACGAACCAGAGTCCCGCCCCACGTTACGCCGCCGCCAAAAGCGGTGAGAAGCACAAGGCTGCCCTCTTTTATTCGACCCGATTCGATGCACTCATCGATCGCGATCGGGATCGACGCCGATGACGTATTTCCATGTTCTGCGATGTTCGAATAGACCTTTTCATCCGGCACGCCAAGCCGGGATGCAACAGCGTCCGTAATACGCTGATTAGCCTGGTGCGGTATTACGAGATCGACGTCATCGACCGTATAGCCCGCTTTTTCGAGCATTTCGGCTGAAATGTCTGCCATCGAACGAACAGCGACCTTGAACAGCTCGTTGCCCTTCATCTTGAAAAAATGATCCCGATTGTCAATCGTCTCGTGAGTCGTTCCAAGTTTGGTTCCGCCGCCGGGACAATAAAGCTGCTCCTCGTAGCGGCCATCGGAACGTATCTTGGTGGCGAGAATGCCTCGTCCTTCCTCCACGGGGCCGACGACGGCCGCTCCCGCACCGTCACCAAAGATCACGCAAGTTCCGCGGTCCGTGTAGTCGACGTATTTAGTCAGGACCTCGGCACCGATCACAAGCGCGTAGCGGATCTGCCCCGTACGGATCATCGACTCGACCATCGTGAGACCGTAAAGAAATCCCGAGCACGCTGCGAAAATGTCCATTCCGGCCGCATTGGTCGCCCCGATCTGGGCCTGGATCAGGGCACCAGTCGAAGGCATGATCTGATCAGGCGTGGTCGTGGCGCAGACGATGATATCGATGTCTTCGGGCTTGAGGCCGGCACGCTCGAGGGCTTGCAGCGCAGCGCGCGAACCGAACATCGAGGTGTATTCGTTTTCGGCCGCCTTGTGCCGCTGCTTGATGCCCGTACGCGTGGTTATCCACTCATCGTTGGTATCCACCATTTTTTCCAGGTCCGCATTCGTTAAAATGCCCTCCGGATATGAGTGGCCCATCCCGATGATGCCCGCGTTCTGTGCTGTCATTAGATTTGAATTAGAACTCAAAATCTGGAAAATTTCAAAAATCTATTCAGCTTCCTTGACGTCGATAATCTTGCGGCCTTTGTAGCTGCCGGTCTTGGCATCGATGCGGTGCGGCAGCTTCGCCTCGCCCGAATCTTTGTCAGTGTAGAACTGAGGCGCCTTGAGTGCATCGTGTGCACGACGTGTCCGGGTACGGGCATGTGAATGTCTTCGTTTTGGATTTGGCATAATAAACTCGATCCTTTTACTTAAATGAAAGATCGTTAAAAGTTAACGGCTGTCAAATTACGCTCGATTAACCTTTTAACGATCGAAAACGCAAACTTAGCGAATGTCCCGAAGCTTCGACCAACGCGGGTCGATCTCGTTTTCTTCGCATTTACAATCTATCAAATTTCGGTTGCCACCGCATTTCGGGCACAAACCGCGGCAATCTTCGCTGCACAGCGGAAACTCCGGCAACGCCAACAATATCTGCTCGCGGACGACGTCGGCAAGATCCACGAGGCCGTCTTCGGCGACCGATTCATCGAGCTGCTGGGCGTCGAGTGCCAATTCGTCCACTTTCGGCTCTTCGGCCGGCGCGACATACACCGAGTCGAACTCGATGTCGAGCCTCGTTCCGTTCGGCTCAAGACAACGAGAGCAGTTCAGAGATACACTCGCTTCGATATTACCGCGGATATGGGACCTGCCATCGACCCTCTCCGTTTCGCCTTTCACGTTAACCGGTTCGTCGAGTGCCACGCCTTCCATGTCGAGCCCTATCTCTGCCTGCCCGAACTCGGCCTCGAACGGCTTCGGCCGGGGAACGATAGCTGAAAGTTCAATGATCATCACCGATAGACGTAACGTCCGCGTTGCTGCCTTTCGGAGGCAAAGTTCTCATTATAGCGTCTGGCCCAGCCGTGTCAAACAATTATGGGGCCAGGTCTCATACACGAACTGCCGAACCGATCGCCTGATCAACGGACGAAAAGCCCTGATCGTGCAGCAGCCCAGGCAACTCTTCGAGGATGGAGCGCGGGAACAACGGGCCTCCGTAAACAAAACCTGTGTAGGTCTGAACCAGCGATGCACCGGCCGCGACCTTTGAAAGAACGTCCTTCGCCGAAAAGACTCCGCCGACACCGATGATCGGGAGTTTGCCCTTGGAATATCGGTATACTTCGGAAACTATCGAGGTCGAGAGCTCGCGCAACGGCTTTCCGCTCAGGCCGCCGTCGCCTATTGACGCAGATCTTGAAGCCGGAATAGACGACCGGTCGAGCGTCGTGTTCGTGGCGATTATACCTGCGACCTCATAGCGTATGGCGAGATCCACGATCGACTCGATCTCCTCCGTCGAAAGGTCTGGTGCGATCTTTACCAATAACGGCTTCGAGCCGAGCTCGCGGTTCTTTGCCTGGAGCTTCGAGACGAGGCTCTCGAGCAGGTCCGGCCTCTGCATTTCGCGCAATGCGGGCGTGTTGGGCGACGAGACATTTACCGCTATGTAGTCGGCAACGGGTTGCACAGCCTCAAAGCATTCCAGATAGTCTTCGACCGCATCCTCGTTCGGAACGTCCCTGTTCTTTCCAATGTTGACGCCGACTGGACAGGTCCGTTCGATCTGACGTAATCGAGCGGCAACTGCTTCCGCACCGTCATTGTTGAATCCTAATCGATTGATAAGAGCGTTTTCTTGCGAAAGCCGGAATATCCGTGGCTTGGGATTCCCGCTCTGCGGCTTGTTCGTGACCGTGCCCACCTCGACAAAACCAAAGCCAAGGCGAGCGAGCGGCCTGACGGCCACACCGTTCTTGTCGAATCCCGCGGCGATCCCAAGCGGATTCGGAAACTTCAAGCCAAATCGCTCCAGGGCCGAGATCGAGCTGTCGACTTCGATCTTGCCCGCGAATGCCGATGCGATACCTGATCGAAGCGCCACGATACCGAGATCGTGAGCACTCTCGGCGTCGAGGCGAAACATCACGGGGCGGATCAGTTTTTCCCAGAGTCCAGACATTGCCAAAGACGCGATTCTATAGGAATGCCGAATGATAATGAAACATCCGGAACACGTTCTTTGAACTTTCACCGGGGCTTTGTTACGATTTGCTTGCAAATGGTTGATGAATATAGTTTGGTCGAAAAATCGCGGATCATGGACTCGGCCGCGATCAAGCGTGCTTTGTCGCGCCTCTCCTCTGAAATAGTCGAAAACAACCAAGGGGCGAAAGGGCTCTATCTGGTCGGGATCCGCCGCCGCGGCGTTCCCCTCGCGGAGAGGATCGTCAATAAGATCGAAACTCTCGAAGGCGAGCGTCCTCTTTTCGGCATTCTCGACATCACGCTTTACCGCGACGACCTGTCGACCGTCGGAGCCAATCCGATCGTCAACCGGACCGAACTCAACAGCGATATTGAGGGTAAGAACATCATTCTTGTGGACGATGTGCTATATACGGGCCGAACTATTCGGGCCGCCCTCGATCAGCTGATGGACTTCGGCCGGCCGCGAAAGGTCCAGCTCGCGGTCCTCATCGACCGCGGCCGCGAACACCGGGAATTGCCGATCCAGGCCGATTTTATCGGTAAGAACGTTCCGACAAAAGCAAGCGAGATCATTCGCGTGATGCTAAAGGAGTTTGACGAGGTCGAGGGCGTCGGCATTTTTGAGAGGCCAAGCGAATGATCGCTCCAAGCAAGGCTTTGGCCTTGCTTTTTTGTTAATGGAAAAGCCTTTTCGCAGAAGGGATCTCTTGGGCATTCGCAACCTGTCGTCGGCGGAGATCACGGGCATTCTCGACACGGCGTTGAATTTCAGCGAGATCTCCTCGCGTGAAGTCAAAAAAGTCCCCGCTCTTCGGGGCAAGACAATAATCAATCTCTTCTTTGAAGCTTCTACCCGGACTCGCACCTCTTTCGAACTCGCTGCTAAACGACTTTCCGCCGATGCAGTAAATATCAGCGTTTCATCCTCTAGTCTTAGCAAAGGCGAAACATTGCTCGATACGGCGCTAAACCTTGACGCCATGGCACCCGACTGCATCGTCGTACGTCACGGTTCGGCCGGCGTACCGCATCAGCTTGCTAAGGTCAGCAAGGCAGCCATCGTCAACGCGGGCGACGGAGCCAACGAACATCCTACACAGGCATTGCTCGACGCGATGACGATACGCGAGCACAAGAAACAGATCGCCGGCCTAGAGGTCGCCATCGTTGGCGACATCCTGCACAGCCGCGTCGCACGCTCTAATATTCACCTGTTGACAAAGATGGGAGCAACGGTCCGCGTCGCCGGCCCGGGCACGCTGGTTCCGGCTGATTTCAAATACTTGATCGCGGGCATTACGGAAGGCGGAAACCTGAGCGGTAGCGAGGGTGCGCAGGCCGATCACATTTCAGCATCTGGCACCCTCGCAACAGGTCGGATATCCGCCGCTGCGGCTCTCAGTCCGCAGTTAGAGGTTTGCCCGCACGTCGAAGACGCCATCCGCGGTGCCGATGTAGTGATGATCCTCCGCATACAGCGAGAAAGGCAGGATTCCGCGTATTTCCCGACCCTCCGCGAATACGCCATCCATTACGGCCTGACAAACGAACGCCTTTCACTCGCGAAAAATGACGCGATCGTCCTGCATCCGGGCCCGATGAACCGCGGCATCGAGATCGCATCTGACGTTGCCGACAGCTCGCGGTCACTGATACTGGACCAGGTAAAATACGGCGTTGCGGTTAGAATGGCGGTGCTATATCTCGCAACTGGAGGGGTCTCTACTGAGGCCAATGCCTAACGTATTGAAATTGCAGTAAATGAAATTACTCATCGCAAATGGTCACCTTATCGACCCAGCGGCGCCGGAAAATACCGGAATGTCGGTTCTTATCGAGAACGGTCGGGTCGCGGCCTGGCTAAGGCCCGGTGGAGCTCCGCCTGACGATTGCGAGGTGTTAGATGCTAACGGATTGCTCGTCGCACCGGGCTTCATCGACATGCACGTACATTTGCGCGAGCCGGGCCAGGAGCACAAGGAAACGATCGCTTCGGGGTGCGCGGCGGCCGTCGCGGGCGGATGGACGAGCGTCTGTCCTATGCCGAATACGACGCCGGTCAACGATAACGCCGCGATCACCCGTTACATGATCGAGCAGGCCGAGCGGGCCGGACTTGCCAATGTCTTCCCTATCGGTGCGATCACTAAATCGTCCGACGGCAGCGAGCTCGCCGAAATGGGCGAGATGAAGGCCGCCGGAGCTGTCGCCGTTTCGGACGACGGCCGTCCGGTGCCAAACGCC
Source organism: Pyrinomonadaceae bacterium (assembly GCA_044228265.1). Lineage (GTDB taxonomy): Bacteria > Acidobacteriota > Blastocatellia > Pyrinomonadales > Pyrinomonadaceae > OLB17. The sequence continues at coordinate 9,321 of JBGAVC010000012.1, read as the reverse complement.
GGCATCATGAGGCGGGCGATGCAGTACGCACGCGACTTCGACCTGCCAGTGATCGACCATTGCGAAGACAAGTCCTTATCATCGGGCGGCGTCATGCACGAAGGTCGCGTCTCCCTGTTGCTCGGGCTCAAAGGAATGCCGGCACTTGCAGAGGACATCGACGCTGTCCGTGACATTCAGCTTGCGAAAGAAACGGGTGCCCATATTCACATCGCGCACGTTTCGACAAAGGGTGCGGTCGATGCCGTTCGTCGTGCCAAAGCCGAAGGAGTCAACGTGACCTGCGAGGCCGCGCCGCATCATTTCACGCTCACTGACCAGGCCGTCGAAGGTGTAAGTAGCCCGCACGTAAGTAAGGGCTCAACTCTAGCCCCCGTCAACCTTGGCCCTTATGACACGAATACAAAGATGGCTCCCCCTCTCCGCAGCGACGAGCACGTCGCCGCCGTCATCGAGGGGCTCCGGGACCGAACGATCGACGCTATCGCGACCGATCACGCACCGCATCACGCCGACGAAAAAGCCCTTGAATACGACAGCGCACCTTTCGGTATAACTGGTCTCGAGACAGCCGTTGGATTGGCGTTGACCCAGCTCGTTCACCGGGGGGTCATCGATCTCGCCCGCCTCGTCGAACTGTGCTCGGCCAACCCAGCCCGCATATTCAAGCTGGATGGCCGCGGCACACTCAAACCGGGCTCGATCGCGGACATTACCATCATCGACCCCGAGCTCAAATGGACCTATCAAAACTCGGACTCACGATCACGTTCGCGCAATTCCCCTTTCGACGGCTGGGAATTCAACGGCGCTGCGGTAGCCACGATCGTCGCCGGAAGAATTGTCTATCGGCGCCAGATGTGGCAAAGTGTTTGAAAACCCCAAAGGAGAAAACAATGAAAACATTTATTTTTGCGGCTATCTGTGCGCTTGCTTTGTCGGTGACCGCTCTCGCTCAAAACAAGAGTGTGTATACAAGCACAACGACCAAGAGCTGCAAAACGGTAAAGTCATCGACCAAGGGAGCAGGATACTATGTAGGCAGGTGTCCTGGTACGGGCGGCTATAACGTCGAATTGCTGGAGGACGACATTCGCCAAACCTTGAATGTCATTGCACCGTCGGGCAAAAGATCGGAGTTGAATTTTTGGGCATATTTTCACCGGTTTTCGGCCGTCGGTGAAAAGATAGAGTGGCGTACGAAAAAAGGCGTTCCCGTTGCTCTGATCGCGCGGTTCAACGTTTCGCAATCGGACGAGAACAATAAGAACGACTCCTACCTGATGGTCTCGAAAATAGGCAAATCGAAGTCTTGCGTTACCGACATTGTCAAACCGGGCCCAAAGCAGAACGAGACCGCCCGCGAACTTGCCGACGCTGCATCCACCAAACCGTGTAAGGCACCGGACCAGGATTAGGACGTACCGTCACGAGCGTTGAGTTGCTGAAGGATCTAACAAAAATTACATAACATAATGCACTGGATCGCCGACCCGCAAATCTGGATCGCGTTCGTCACGCTCGCGGTGCTCGAACTTGTCCTCGGCATCGACAACGTGATCTTTGTCGCTATTCTGTCCGACAGGCTCCCCGAAAAGGACCAGCCGAAAGCACGATTTATCGGTCTCTCGCTCGCCCTCGTGATGCGTGTGATCCTGCTCTTTTCACTCACGTGGGTGATGGGGCTCGTTGAGCCGCTGTTCACGCTTTTTGCCCAGCATTTCTCAGGCCGCGACCTAATTCTGCTTATCGGCGGGCTCTTTCTTATCTTCAAGAGCACGCATGAGATACACGGTTCGCTCGAAGGGACTGAGGGCGAGACATCGCGACGCGTTTTCGCGGGATTTGCGGCGGTTATCGTCCAGATAATGCTGCTCGACATTGTCTTTTCTCTCGATTCGGTGATCACCGCGATCGGGATGGTCGATAACGTCTGGATCATGATCGCGGCCGTCGTGGTTTCGATCATCGCGATGATGCTCTTCGCAGGCAAGATCGGAGCGTTCGTACAGCGTCACCCGACGATCAAGATGCTCGCTCTGGCGTTCCTGCTGCTTATCGGCACTACCCTTATCGCTGAAGGTCTTGAGTTTCATATCCCAAAGGGATACGTGTACTTTGCGATGGCGTTTTCCGTGTTTGTCGAGATGCTGAACATCAGGCTTCGGAAAAAGACCGAGCCTGTGGTTCTTCGCAATCAGTTCTCGGATGAAGAAGAACAAAAGGCGATCGAAGACGCCGCGTAGTTCGGAGTAAATATATGCGCCTTTTAACGATCCTGATCATCATCTCGGTTCTTTCGACGTGGAACTTCACGACAACGGCCGCGCTATCCGACAGCTACGACCTCGTCATTACAAACGCAAGGATCGTCGACGGTGCGGGCAACCCATGGTTTCGCGGGTCGATCGCGGTCAAAAATGGCAAGATCGCTCGAGTCGGGCGATTTGACCCTTCGGGAGCAACAAAGGTTATCGACGCCGGCGGCAAGATCGTGGCTCCGGGCTTTATCGACGTTCACGTTCATACCGAGGATATTTTCGACAATCCAAAGGCGGAAAACTTTGTCCGGATGGGCGTAACTTCCCTCGTGACCGGCAATTGCGGCGGCTCGGACCTCGACATCGGGGCATTTCTCGGACGGATAAAGACCAAACCGCTCGCCGTAAATATCGCTTCTCTGATCGGCCATAACACCGTCCGTTCAAAGGTCGTCGGCCTTGACAACCGTGCTCCTACCCCTGAAGAACAGGCCCGAATGAACGCCTATGTCGAGCAGGCGATGAAAGACGGTGCGGTTGGATTCTCGACCGGGCTGATCTACCTCCCCGGCACCTTCGCCAAAACTGAAGAGGTAGTAGAAATGGCCAAATCAGCGTCAAAATACGGAGGCATTTACACTAGCCACATTCGAGACGAAGGCAACGAGGTCGTTAAGGCGGTTGAGGAGGCGATCAACATCGGTGAACAGGCGAACATGCCGGTCGAGATCTCACACTTCAAGATCCAGGTGCCGGCGATGTGGGGAAAAACGCCAGTGACTATCGGCCTCGTCGAAGCTGCCCGCAAGCGGGGACTGACCGTCACCGTAGATCAATACGCATATACGGCGTCGTCGACAAATCTCGATTCGCGCCTTCCGAGTTGGGTGAATGCCGGAGGCCGTGCAGAAGGGAAAAAACGCCTCGCCGACCCGGCGACTCGTAAGAAGGTAGCTGACGAGATCAAAGCGGACCTCAAAAAGAAAAAGTTCAAGGACTTCAGCTACGCATATGTCGCCAGCTATCGGCCTAACCCGGAGTTTAACGGTAAGAACATTAAGGAGATCGCTAAGATCGCTCGAGGCAAGGACAACCTCGACTCACAGATCCAACAGTTCATAGAGATGTATGAGAAAGGCGGTGCCTCAATGGTCTATCACGGTATGCAGGAACCCGATGTTCAGAACATCATGAAGCAGCCGTTCACCATGATCGCCTCGGACAGCGGCGTACAGAAACTCGGCATAGGCATGCCGCATCCTCGTGGGTACGGTGACAATGTCCGTGTCCTGGGTCGGTACGTCCGCGAACTCAAGCTCCTTACTCTCGAGGACGCCATCCGCAAAATGACCTCATTGCCGGCTCAAACGTTTGGGATCACCGGACGCGGCCTCATCCGCGAGGGGTTTGCCGCGGACCTCGTAATATTTGACGAGAACACCGTCATCGACAAAGCCGACTATAACAAGCCGCACCAGTATGGCGAAGGTATTTCAACCGTGATCGTGAATGGCGAAGTAGTTTTCGATGGCGAGAAGATGACGGGCGCGATGCCAGGGGCCGCGATATACGGACCAGGCTACCGGAACTAACTCCGTCCCAGCGTGAACTCTCGTGGAATCGTCGTTTCAAACGACAGTCGATCACCGTTTGCCGGATCCGGAAACGATAGTTTTTGCGCGTGCAGGCAAAGCCGCGAAAACGCCTGAGCTCCGCGCCGGACGTCACCAACGATCGGGTGCCCGATCGCCTCGCAGTGGATGCGAAGCTGGTTTGTGCGTCCCGTGACCGGCTCAAGCTCGAGCAGTGTCGTATCAGCAAACCGTTCGATCACGTGGAACCTGGTCACAGACTCTTTTCCGCCGTCTTTAACGCTCCAGTGTTTTAGCTCTTCAAATCGACCGATCGGTTCGTTGATCGATCCGGTTTCCTTTTCGACCGTTCCCTCTACTAACGCAACGTATCGTTTCTCGACTCGTTTCGACATAAAGTGGGCCGACAATATCCTGTGTGACCGTCTGGTTTTCGCCGCGACCAATAGGCCCGATGTATCCTTATCGAGGCGATGCGGCAATCCTGGTCTGATCGCGCCGCCGCCATTCGGGTTGAGCCGGTGCACCAATGCGTTAAGTATCGTTCCTGTCTTTTCACGATGCGACGGATGTACGAGCATTCCTGCCGGTTTGTTGATAACGATCAGCTCCTCGTCCTCGTAAACGACGTCGAGATCGATGTCTTCGGGCCGCATCGACGTACCTCGTGACATGTCGACCATGATCTCGACCAGGTCGTTCGTCCTGACCCGATATCCGATATTTTCGTGACGTCCGTTCACCTCACATTCGGCGTTTTTGACCAATTCACGAAGGTACATTTTGCTAAGTTGACCAAACTCGGCCAATAACAGGTCCTCGAGCCTCAATTTGTGCCGCTCGGCGGGAACCTGGATCTCAAATCTCGTTATCACGCTTCGATTCTAGCTCACCCAACCGCTGATGTTTCAAATTCACGGTCGATATCCTACAATTTTGTGGGATATGCGGGTAGACTGGATCGATTTTCTTGGGCGAGCTGCCGCGTCGTTGTCCGATTCGCCCGGTATCCGTACTGGGGCAGCATCGGTCATCGAGAACCTCTCGCGTGCGTTATCGGCGAGCACCATTTTTCTCGTCAGGCGCCGTCGCGATGTCGATGTTGCCGAGATCCTCGCGGCTCACGGGCTTGGCGCCGCGGATTTCAGGCGACTGGAGACTAGAGTTTCAAGAAGTCATTTGTGGCGGATCTTTGACACCCCATCGCCATCGATCACGCGCGACCTGGGAACAGACCGCGTCCTCGATTTTCTCGCGTTTGGGGCCGGAACCTCGACGCTCATTGCTGTTCCGGTGTTTGTGAGCGGAGTGGTCACCGCTGTCCTCGCGGCCGGTTTTCCACCAGCCACGGAGGTGGACACAAAGGAGGTCGTCAAGCTTCTTCGGGCCATCGCCGCGATGATCTCACAGGCGATCCGCGTGGACCGCACGGTGACCGAGCAAAGCCGGAAACTAGCGGACGAGAATGTCCAGCTCAAACAGGAACTCCGCGAGCGGTACGATTTTCGCCACTTGATCGGAAATTCGGGCCCTATGAGACGTGTGTCGGACCAGGTCGGCCAGGTCGCTCGTTCAAATGTCACAGTGCTTCTGCGAGGCGAGAGCGGCACGGGGAAAGAGCTCATAGCACACTCGATACACTACAACAGCCTTCGGTCAAAGCGGCCTTTCGTAAAGATCAACTGCGCTTCCCTTCCGGAGACGATGCTCGAAAGCGAGCTATTCGGCAGCGAGAACATACCGTCCGCACGGACCGCGACAAAAAAGAACGGTCTTCTCGAAACCGCCGACGGCGGGACTCTGTTCCTCGAAGAGGTCGGCGCGCTGCCCCTTCAGACACAAGCAAAAATACTTCGGCTCGTTCACGATCGGCAATTTGAAAGGATTGGCGGCACCGAAACCCTTACCGCCAACGTTCGATTGATCGCCTCCACGGCCAAGGACCTCGATGAAGAGGTCGCCAAGAAGCGTTTTCGCGCCGACCTATTCGAGCGTTTGAACATGTTCACGATCTTTCTGCCGCCGCTTAGAGAGCGCAAATCCGATATTCTACTTCTGGCTGAGCACTTTCTCGCGAAATTTGAGCGCAAACACGGAAAGGATGTACGCCGCATCTCAACGCCGGCGATCGACATGTTGACGGCATATCATTTTCCCGGAAACGTCCGCGAGCTTGAGAACGCGATTGAACAGGCAGTGCTTGTGTGCGACGAGGCGGTTATTCACGGCCATCACCTGCCTCCGACGCTCCAGACGGCCGAGGTCAGCGGCACCGAAACGCGCGTCACACTTCAATCGACGGTCGAGGCATTTGAAAGGGACATTATCCAGGACACGCTAAAATCGACTCGCGGAAACGTCGCAAAGGCAGCCAAGACGCTCCATTCGACCGAAAGGATCCTCGGCTACAAGATCAAGAAGTACGCGATCGATCCACGAAGGTTTCGCAGATGAATGTTGACGAGCACATGATCAGCGGATTGCCGGACCCGGAAGCGGCGCGACGTTTCCTGGTCGAGCTTTCCGAAAAAAACCCGTCCGCAGCCGCTCGTCTGAGCAAGAAGCAGGGGCTGCTTTCCGACGTTCTGACGCTGGTCGCGTTCAGTCCTCTTCTTGCCACGACGCTGCTTCAAAACCCTGATTATTTCTGGTGGCTTGAGCGAAAACGAAACGAGTCCGGGGTTAGCAGCGCCGAAGACCTGTTCGAATCGCTGGCGAGGTACTCGCTCACGAATTCACAGATCGAACCGCAGGTCCAGTTCGCACGATTTCGCCGCCGCGAGTTGACGAGGATATACCTTCGCGACATTCGCCGGCTTGCCACCGTTCCCGAGATCACCGAGGAACTCTCGAACCTCGCGGACGCGATCCTCGAATCTGCCCTTCAGCTCGCCTGCCGCGAGATGGACAACCGCTATGGCCAGCCGCAGCACACTGACGAGAAAGGGCGAAAGATGCCGGCCACGTTCTGCATTGTCGCTCTCGGAAAGCTTGGTTCACACGAGCTCAATTACTCGTCCGACATCGATCTCCTGTTCATCTACTCGCACGAAGGCATGACATCCGGGACCGGGACCCGCGAAGCGGTAACGAACCGCGAGTATTTCGCCAAGCTTGCCGAGTTCGTCGTCAAACTGGCGGGTGAACAGACAGGTGAAGGTGCCGCCTATCGCGTCGACCTTCGCCTGCGGCCTCACGGTTCGCTCGGTGCTCTCGCGGTCTCTGTCGATGACACGGTTCGCTATTACAGGACCGTGGCTCGTGCCTGGGAACGACAAGTAATGATCCGTTCGCGAGGGTGTGCCGGCGATCCTTTTCTGTTCAGGCGGTTGTCTGACGAGATAGAGCACGTTGTCTTCAGCCCCGAGGAGACTGTCGAGAGTGCACTCGCAAACGTCCGCCGGTCTAAGGAAATGATCGACACCGCGGAACCAAACCGTGGCGGATTTAACGTAAAACTCGGTGTCGGAGGTATACGCGAGATCGAGTTCCTGGCCCAGGCACTGCAGCTCGCATACGGGGGCCGCGATCCATGGCTTCGATCACCGCATACTCTCATCAGTCTGGCACGTTTGGCGGACCGTGGGTATCTGACCGAAAGCGAGTTGACCGAGCTTTCCCTCGCGTACGAATTCCTCCGGCGGACCGAACATGTCCTACAGATGGAGAATGGCCTGCAGACCCATACGGTTCCTGATGATCCCGAACGCCGGACCCTGCTGGCCAAACGGGTCACCTTCGCCTCAGGCGGTGATTTCGAAGCTGAACTTCGGTTGCGTACGTCGGACGTCGATAGGATATTCAGACGTAAATTCGGCCGGGACTACGAGGCGGATGCGGAGACTATTAGAGCTCCCGGAACGCCCGTATCGGCTCACGAACGACTTCGCGCAAATCTCACCGACTCGATCGCGCGATCGGAATTAGATGTTCGGCCGACGGATACAGACCTCAAAGTGATCGACCGGATCACCGCCGTGTCGCCTGGCTTCACAGCGATGCTGGCCGCAAATCCTCACCTTGCGATCTCGCTTCCCGATCCTAACGACCCGCACGCGCTGCCCGATTACCGAGTCGAAATGCTGGCGGCCGTCCAAAACGCCGACGGGCTTGGCCTGCGACTCGCGGCAATGCGCCGCCTATGGGCCAAATGGACACTGGAAACGGCCGTGTTGGACATATTCGAACGCCTAAGTATCGAAGACTCAAGAAAGAGGCAAACGCTTCTCGCAGAAGCGGCTATCGATTCGGCAATGAGGATCGTCCGGGACGAACTCGCGTCTAAATTCCACGTCGCGACCGATGACCTGCCTCTAGCTATTCTTGCCCTAGGCAAACTTGGCGGGCGCGGCCTCGACTACGGATCCGATCTCGACCTTTTGATGGTGTACGGCGACGACTTCCCCGCCGTAAGCGACAGCACTCCGGCGGAATTCTACTCAAGGGCCGTTGAGGTCTTTGTCACCGCTATTTCCTCGATGACCCGCGACGGCAACCTCTACCGCGTCGATCTGCGTCTTCGGCCATACGGTTCAAAGGGACTGACGGCCATATCGGCCGAGGCGTTTCTCGCGTATATGCGCGACACCGCCGCGACTTGGGAAATGTTGGCCTTCGTAAAACTCCGCGCGGTCGGCGGCGATCTGCCCTTGGCCGAAAAGCTCGAGGCCGAAACAAGGAAAGTGATCCACGAGCGTGCCGCTACGATCGATCCCGATGATCTGAAAATCGAGACCCGGCGAATTCGTGACGCTCTCGAAAAACAGCACTCCCGTCCAATTCACCGCACCGAGATCGACATCAAATACGGCCCGGGCGGGTTGCTCGATGTTTATTTCGCGATGAGATATCTTCAGCTTCGGCACGGTGTTCCCGACGATCCGGACGATCGCTCGACAGTACACATGCTCGATCTTCTTCGCCGTCGCGGCTCACTTTCAGACGCCATCCACAATGACCTCTCACGCGGCTATCAATTCCTCTCATCACTCGACCACAACCTCCGTCTCACCATCGGCCGCACGACCCGCATCCCCATCGGCAACCGCCCAGTTCTGAATACGATCGCCACCCGAATGAACGAGACTTCAGTCGAGGACCTGCTCCAAACGCTCACAATCCACAGATTGGCGATCCGAGGGGCGTTCGATTCCATCTTGACCGAGCCCTAGTTCGCTTGAAATGCAGGAATGTGACGCGGCGGAATATTACACTGTCTTACAAACATTGACTTGCAAAATGACATTGGAATAGACTTCGACAGGAAGCAACATTCTTGCAAAATCCCGATTTTTTAGGAGAAACGATATGTTTAGACGACTCTGCCTTTTCAGCATAATATTAGGAGCATTTATTTCTGGGTTCTCGCAGGATAAGCCGCTCACCAACGCTGATGTGGTCAGCATGGTTAAGGCTGGATTACCCGAAAGCACCATAATTTTGAACATTGAGCGCTCGAAGGCGAATTT
>JBGAVC010000115.1:0-8262 GCA_044228265.1 Pyrinomonadaceae bacterium | reverse complement strand
GTGCCTTACCACGCGACTTCGAATCCCAGGCGGTCGGCTCGCCGCCGCGCAGCCGGAAAACCGAATCGGCCTGCGTATAGGACATCTGCCCAGCCACCGCATTCCGGTCGCGTTCGGTAAATTTCACGTTGCCCAAGGCATCCAGACGTTCGACGTCATTCGACTGTTCACCAAAATTAGCTGTGAATTGCTCAGCCAATATAGTCTGTGTGCCACGGTCCTCCGCCGGAATGGTAGGCACGCGGACCGTTTTACCTTTCTTGCCGCCGATGCAGGTCCGGGCGTTGTTCCCCGGATAGAAATCGCAATCGAAACGAGGGGCATAAACGGTCGTAAAGTAGTGGTCCGCCGCGGCTTGCAGTGGTTCGATGTAGAGTTCAGCGTTACCAACGGCCTCAGCACGCTTAATGTCTTTGCCGGATTCACTGAAAAACGTGTTCACTGCGTCGGCCGTGACACGCTTGTTCGCGGAACCCGCGTCCTTGTTGCCCGCGTCGAGTTGGATCGTGGTCCGACCGTCGGTCAGCATGCGGTCCATCAGGCCCTCGCCCTTGAAAAAAATGTGGATCGCTTTTGGCGCCGAAAGCGTGATAAGCGAATATTGCCCAACCACTGTGGGTTCAAGAGTGGCGACGCTTTGGCCTACAGCGTTCGCGGTTTGCATCTGTCGTGTGTCGCCAAACGACGCGTTGAGTTCAGGAGCGGAAACCGACGTGACACGCTCAGACGTAGTCTGGCGGACCATACCGTTTCCGCGAACCGTCACGTATTTAACGTTTCGGCCGGGGTAAAGGTCGGCATCAATGCGTTCGCCGCTGATATGTTCGGTGCCTTGTGTAACCTCGGCCGAACCGGTCAATGACATTCTTAACGCGGTCGGTTCGTAAACCGCATCCGAAGACCTGATATCGGTCGCCTTCGCATCCGATGTCATAACGATGTGGACGCTATTGTTCAACTCGTAGCGATCGGCCGCTTTGTCGAATAGAGAATGCCCGGCGTCGATCGTCGTCTGGTCGGAACCCTGTCCCGAAGTAACGATATGAACGTTGTCAAACAGTTCGAATTTACGAAGCCCTGAATTCCGTATCCCATTGTCTCCGCGTCCCGGCACGAACGACAGCAAAGCGCGGCCCGCACTTGCGTCCGTTGTTTGCTGGCCGTTTGACGAACTGCCGGACTTGACGTTGATCGCTACATTCCCTTTCAACTCTATTTCGTTCGAATTCTGATCGAGCGACGCCGAGTCAGAAGTGACCTTAGCGTATCTCACGTTGGAGGCCGCAGCTTCCGGTGACTCGAATGTCTCGATCTCGACGTCCTTGAGCAGTTCAAGCCGTTTCTCGGCCATTTTGAAACTCGCACCGAACGATCTGCCGCGAATGTTCTGTTGCTCAAAGGTGACCGCCTCATCGGCGTCGGCCGACTGCTTTGATTTTGAGTAAACGATGTTGTTGGTCTTAACCTTGGTCCCGTCCCGGGAATCGATGTTAACGTCACCGACCATATACGCGGTGAAGCCGTGGTCTTCTTCAGGGATATACAGCGCCCGCTGGGCGGTCATGGTATCGGCCTCGGCGCCCGCTTCGTCGTAGGTCTTGACGTAAACGTTCTGGAGCTCCTGATGATTGTCCGAAAAGGTCTTGGCGTTGTCGGCCTTGATGTAGTATTTCGAGATGCCGTCCGCGGATTCCAGGCGTTCATATCCGTTCACGTCAGCGACTACATCAGTCGATAGCTGCGTATGGCCCGGCAAAAGCTTGAACGGTGTCTTGCTCCGCGCTCGATAAAATCCGGCGATAACGACAAATACCGTCGCCACGAGGACGGCGATGGCCACGTATCGGACGTATTGCGGCAGTTTTGCTCGCAGCCGGAATTCTCTGAGATCGTGTTCTTTTATTTCAGGCACCTACCGCTCAATTATCCGCTCTAAGGTCTTCGACGACAAGTTGCAGCCGTGTGTTTCCCTGCCAGATATTGGCCTCCGCCACATAAGCTAGTTCGATGCGGGAACCCGCTGTGAGAGTTTGCCCCTTTGACCGCTCAACGCCGTCCCACCAAACGGCTTCGAATGTGCGGTTATCATCGCCATAGAGCTTCAGCTTGAGGTGCTTTTCCTTCATGACGAATGGATCATCTCGCAATACAAGTCCGCGGGTCACGAATACCGGCTTCGGATTGCCGGCCCCGAACGGCTCGAAAGCCGCGAGATCGTTGACAAGATCGAGGCCGAGCGTTGAAGTCGTCAGTAGAGCGTCGATCTGGAGTTCCGGTACAAGTTCGTCTTCAGATATCGTGGCGGCCGCGTAGTTGTTTAGCTGTTCGCGTAGCTGTGGAATGCGTTCCTCTTGTATCGTCAATCCGGCCGCCGCCGCGTGGCCGCCGAATTTCTCGAACAATTCGCCGCACGATTCCAGAGCTTCAAGAAGATGAAAACCCGGAACACTGCGTGCGCTGCCGTGCCCGACGCCTTCTGAAGTTGTGATGACGATCGTCGGCCGATGCAGCCGTTCCGCGATCCGCGACGCCGCCAGCCCGATCACTCCCTTATGCCATCCGTCTCCGCTAACGACCACGAATCGCTGATCTCCGAGTTCGTCGGCTTCAAATAACGCCCTTTCCGTGATCTGCTGCTGGACCTGCTGGCGTTCGCGGTTGCGGCTGTCGAGCAAACCCGCGAGCCGTCGAGCAGACGTAAAGTCGCCGGCTTCGAACAGTTCAACGACGTGGCGAGCGATGTCCATTCGTCCGGCGGCATTTATACGCGGGCCGATGCGAAAACCTATGTGATAACTCGTCATGTCCGAGCGGCAATCTGCCACTTCCATAAGGGCTTTGAGGCCCCAATTGTCGGTCTTTGGCAGATCGATCAGGCCCAGAGCGACGATCGCTCGATTCTCGCCGGTTAGGTTCATCACATCGGCCACGGTGCCAATGGCCGCGATCTTGAGAAAGCGTGGCACCTCGTGCTCAAGGCCTTTTTCCCGAAGCAGCGCGTGTGCGAGTTTGAACGCGACGCCCACACCCGCGAGGTTCTTGTCCGGATACGGACAGCCGGGCTGATTTGGATTGACGACCGCCACAGCGGCGGGCAACGGCTCACCCGTTTTGGGCAAGTGATGGTCGGTGATGATCACGTCGAGCCCGATCGAATTGGCAAATTCGACCTCGGCCACGGCTGTCGTGCCGCAATCGACGCTGATCACGAGAGAATAACCGTCTTCCTTTGCCTTCTGCAACGCCGGGATGTTGATACCGTATCCTTCCGTAAACCGGTTCGGGACGTGAAAGCCGCTTTCGGACCCAAGCAGCGAAAGCATTTCGCGCAAAAGAACCGTCCCGGTCGTGCCGTCAACGTCGTAGTCGCCCCAGATGAGTATCTTTTCTTGGTCGGCTACCGCTCGCTGTATGCGCGCGACCGCGGCGTCCATTCCTTTCAGAAGGAACGGTTCGTGAAGATGCTCGGGTGATGGGTTGAGGAATCGGAACGCTTTTTCGGCTGTGTAATGGCCGCGAGAGATGAGCAGTGCGGCAACGATCGGCTTGACGTCGAGTTCGTTCGCAAGCGCCTTTACGGCTTCGGCGTCATGCTTACGGATCGTCCAACGTTTTCGCATAGGTCGGAGGGAAAAGACGTAATAGGAAGTGTTAATTACAGCATGGTGCGAAGAAATCTCGGCCGCTAGTTCAACACAGGACTCATCACTCCACGCCAAAGCAGGATGAGCAGAACAGCGCCAAGCAGGACCCGATAGACGATAAACACGGCGGTCGAATTTCGTCTCAAATACGAGATCAGAAACCAGATCGAAAGGTACCCGACGATACCGGCGATGATCGTAGAGACGATCAGCGGGACAAAGCTATCTTTTGGAAGTATAGACCACGCTTTCTTTAGCTCCAGAAGGCCGCTCGCCGTGATCGCCGGGATCGACAATAGAAACGAGAACCTTGCGGCCGTCTCGCGTTTCTGGCCGGCGAACAGGCCGCCCATGATGGTTGAACCGGAACGGCTTGCTCCGGGCATCAACGCCAGACACTGCGCGAATCCCACGACAAGCGCGTCCATCACACCCAGATGCGCGATGTCCTTGCGATGTTTACTGACCAGCTCGGCGACCGCCATCAGCACGCCGATGGTGATCAGCATTATCGCGATCGTCCATAGATTCTTGGTTCCCGAGCCTTCGATCGCGTCCTTGAAAACCAGTCCCAACACTCCGATCGGGATCGAACCGATTATTATCAGCCAGCCGAGCCACGATTCCTCCGAAAGCCACATTGGCCTCACGCCGTCGGTGCCGGAAAAACGGTTGCGTCCCCTTCCGGTTATGAGGGCCACGTGATCACGAATGAACGCCATTCCGATGTCGAATAGGTCAGCCGCGAAATACAGGAGAACAGCCGCGAGCGTTCCCAGCTGGACCACCGCCATCGTCGCCGTGATCGCCTCAGGATCGCCGTTATACATATTGGTCAGCCGGCTGACAAAGACCATATGTGCGCTCGAACTGATGGGAATGAACTCGGTCAAGCCTTGAACAACACCGAGAATAATTGCGGTTAGAAGATCCATGTTTGTTTAGATCGTGGGCCGAACGGCCTTATTTGAACAAAACGGTCAAGAAAGCCAATCTAGCATATTCCCGGGCGCGGGGCTATTCGGCAAGCCGAAGATAGCCGGCGCTTCGACCGGCTGGTCAAAGCGATCAGCGGGAAGCGGCAAATTCGTCTAGTTTTGAGATCATTTCATCACGGACGCGGCGAAAGGCAGCAAGTCGTTCAGATTCGGTTCCTAAAAGGGCTGCGGGGTCCTCGAAACCCCAGTGGATCCGTTTCGCCGGGCCGGGAAAGACGGGACAATGTTCTGCGGCGTTGTCGCAGACCGTTATGACGAAATCGAACGCCTGTCCTTCGAATTCATCGACCGACTTCGATCTCAACGCGTCTGCCGGGACACCTATCTCGCGAAGTGCCGCGATCGCCTCAGGCCGGACGATCGACGGCGAGACGCCCGCACTGAAAACGTCAAACCGGTCGCCGGCGATACTGCGTAAATAAGCCTCGGCCATCTGGCTGCGGGCGGAGTTGCCGGTACAGAGGATCAAAACGCGGAGCTTTTTCATCACTGCTCGTTCGGGAAATATCGCTTCTGAAAGTAAAGAGCTACATTTACGAGCGCGATCAATACGGGAACCTCGACCAGAGGTCCGATGACGGCCGCAAAAGCCGCTCCGGACCCGATGCCGAAGACCGCGATGGCGACCGCGATCGCAAGTTCGAAATTATTGCTCGCCGCCGTGAATGACAGCGTCGCCGTGCGCGGATAATCCGCACCGACGAGCTTGCCCATGGCAAAACTCACAAGAAACATGACGACAAAGTAGATCAGCAGCGGCAAGGCGATCCGCAGCACATCAAACGGCAGTTCGACGATCATATTGCCTTTCAGGCTGAACATCACGAGGATCGTAAAGAGCAACGCGACGAGCGTTACGGGCGAAATTCGCGGGATGAATTCGCGGCTATACCACTCGCGGCCCTTGATGCGCAGCAGCGCATAACGCGTCAGCATGCCTGCAAAGAACGGGATGCCGAGATAGATGAGCACGCTAACCGCGATATCCCAGATACTGACATTCACCACCGAGCCCGACATACCGAATAGCGGTGGCAGGACCGTGATGAAGATCCACGCGTATATGCTGTAAAAAAGGATCTGAAAGATGCTGTTGAACGCGACTAATCCGGCGGCATACTCGGTGCTGCCGCGAGCGAGATCGTTCCAAACGATGACCATGGCGATGCAGCGGGCAAGGCCGATCATAATGAGGCCGACCATGTATTCAGGCTTGTCGCGAAGAAATATGACGGCGAGCGCGAACATCAGCACCGGACCGATGAGCCAGTTCTGAACCAGTGACAGGGCGAGCACTCTTTTGTCGCGAAAGACCTGCCCGAGTTCCTCGTAGCGGACCTTGGCGAGCGGCGGATACATCATCAGTATCAGGCCGGCCGCAATTAGCAGATTGGTCGTGCCAACCTGAAAACCGTTGATAAGCTTTGCCGATGACGGCAAAAAGTAGCCGAGCGAGACGCCCGCCACCATCGCCAGGAATATCCATAGCGTCAGGAAGCGGTCGAGAAACGACAGACGTCTCGCCGCGTTACGATCGGTTTCGCTCATTTTGGATCACGCCCTGCTCAAACGGCCGCAGCACTCTACATAACCGCGATGTTTACCGTCAGGGTCGAGTCTTATAACAAATTCATCCCACGGCCGCTCGAAGAGCTCTTTACGAAAAGCCGCGTCCGCATCTTGCCGACACTCGCTCCGGATGTCGCATGCTGGCGGCCGCCGGGTGTACATTCTCTCGGATAAAGTCATGACGTCAGATCAGCAGCAAGCGACTGCCGGCTCCTTTTTTGTTCCTTCGATCGATGTAAATGACGGCGTACAGCACGCCGCGTCATCTGACTTGGCCTCGGCGAGGTTGTCCTTGATGACGGTGAAAACTTCCCATTCGTTACCGTCCGGATCACGGACCCAGGCCTTGTCCTGAAGTGCATAGCAGCATGTGGTCTGCATTTCCTCGCGAGGCACGAGTCCCGCCGTCTCCCATCGTTTCTTCATTTCCAATACGTCCTCGGTCGATGCGACCTGGATGCCCATATGAGACAACGCACCGGCACCCGAGAACGGGACTTGGTTGAGCGTAAAATTGAGTGGCGGGCTCTGAACGTCGAACTTCGCGTAGCCAGTGCGGACCTTTGACGGCTCGATGCCGAGCATTTTCTTGTAGAAATCCACGCTCTCCGTAACGTCGCTGACGTTGATCGCGAGATGCGCTTTCAACGTATTTATTTGGGTCATGATAACTACCTCCGATCTAATAGACGATTATGGATATCCGTAATCGTGAGATCAGAATATCACGATCTATAATTATGTCAAGCCATAAATGATGTGTGATACAATTTATTTTGGTTATGGCAAAGTCAGCGGTGTTTAATACTGAACTTTTCTTTTCGGCACTTGCCGATCGGACGCGTCTTCGGCTGCTCAATCTGATGCGCGACGGCGAAGTGTGCGTATGTTTTCTCGCCGATACTCTGGAAACGAACGACCCCAAGGTGTCGCGTCATCTTGCCTACTTGAAACGAGCCAACCTCGTAACCGGACGTCGCGACGGCAAGTGGATGCATTACCGGATAAACGAACCGGCGGATCCAGAGGCCCGCGGAATACTGGCATCGACGCTCGAAATGCTTGCCGGCGACCCCGAAATGCTGTCCGACCGCAAGCGGCTCGTAAACGTATGCTGTCCACCGGCCGCCCCGGTCGCGATCACGGGCAGAAGCGGGAACGGCGGGCGATGACCTCGATATTGTCACATTTTTGAGAAACGAAAGGATTCCGGGCCGAATTGGAACTATTTCCTAGGCAGGCGGGACCGATTTGGGGACGAGGCTGGAGTTATTCATGTTTCCTCGGCTTTGTTTCTTTGGTCCTGCCTTTCTGCGCGGAGTCTACTTGAAAGGGCCTTTATTCTCTGTAACGTGCACGGCTGGCAACGCGGTCGTACAGCCACGTCGGCATGAATTTGCCCGCTCTGACAAATGTCGCGAGCTGCCAGGGAAAAGCCGCGAACTTCTTACGACGCTCGATCGCCTTGATAAACAGCGGTATCGCGTCGTCAAGCTCCATCAGATACGGCATTTTGGCCTCGCGGCCCGACGTTAAAGGCGTTTTGATGAACCCCGGCTGAATGATGGTCACATCGACACCCTGATGTTTGACGTCGAGACGCACGCTTTCGAAAAAAGCCGTCATTCCCGCCTTACTGGCCGAGTAAGCGGCTGACTTTGGCAGGCCGCGAAAACCCGCAAGGCTCGAGATCGCGACAAGGTGGCCCGAACCTCGTTTGAGCATGCGCGGCAGGACGGCGTGGACCGCGTTTACCGCACCAAGGAGGTTAATATCGATCACCTTCTTAACGGCCAACGGTTGAAGATCGCGAGTCTCACGGTTGTTGCCGCCGATCCCGGCGTTGGCGATCATTATATCGATGTGCTCGAACTCGTGAACGAACTCCTCCGCGGCCGCAAGAACGGCATCCTCATTCGTCACGTCGCAGGCAAGGACACGAGCTGTTCCACCGGCCTTTTCACAGTCTTTCCTGAGCTTATCGAGCAGTTCCTTTCGACGGGCCACAAGCCCGAGGACGGCTCCTTTCTTCGCCAGGGCTTTGGCCAGCG
>JBGAVC010000114.1:0-9398 GCA_044228265.1 Pyrinomonadaceae bacterium | reverse complement strand
TTAGCTGCGGCAGCGGTTTGAGATGCCCGTCCGTCAGCGGCACACCAGCCAACATCTTTTCCCAGCCAAGATCGCCGTGCGTGTAACCTTTTGCGAGGCCGTCTGGAAGGTGCGTCCAATCGATAACGCCCGACTTTGTCATGCCGGCGGGATCGAGCAGGGCTTTTTTGACATAATCGGCGAATGGAACGCCTGCGGCCTTTTGAACCACGCAGCTTAGCAGGATGTAACCGGTATTGCTGTAATTAAATTTTTCGCCCGGCTTGAAGTCGAGCGGCAGTTTTCTGGCCTCGTCGACGATGGTCCGCGACGCACCAGGTTTGGTCATGAACGCCAGGTATTTCGCGGACCCGAGTTCCAACTTGCTTTCATAGTCAGGGATACCCGACGTGTGGGTCATCAACTGTTTGATCGTTATGGGGCGCCAGGCTTCCGGACAATCGTTCAGGTATTTGCATATCGGGTCGTCGAGCCGCAGCTTACCGGCGTCTCTCAGTTTTAGGGCGGCCATCGATGTGAACATCTTTGAGACCGAGGCGACCTCGCTCCTGGTCTCGGGCGTGAACGGCACCTTGTTCTCAACATCCGCGTAACCGTAGCCCTTGCGGATCATGATCTTGCCGTCCGCGACTACCAGGACGGCGCCGCTGAATCCGCCCATCTCGGTACGCACAGAGAGATACTTGTCGATGGCGGCCGCGACGGAAGCGTTTTGCGAGTGCGTTGCCGTCGAAAAGATCAGGACGATGATAAACGGCAGGACGAGGTATTTTTTTGACTTCATATGTCGAGATCGCTCCGCGGCTCAAGGGGTCAGATCAAAATTATGACCAAAATCGCATTTCGTTCAGTTATCTTAGACGCTGGCCGCCCCGCAAAAGTTACAAACGAAATACGATCAGGGTAGGAACTGCTTTACAAATCATGCAACTAAAGGCGGAACTGAGTTTTTATGGTTGCAACGGGCCTGCAAACCGTGCATCATATTTTCTGTTAATCCTGCTCTCGCGCATCAACGGTGATGCGCCCCGACACAACGATTATTGTTCGACGGCGTAAGTAAAGTTCGAGGGTTGGTTGTTCTTGGTCAATGAAGTGATCCGTTTCGGCGGGTAACCGAGCTCGATACTTTGTGGGTGGCCGTTTCCCCTTAGACCCTATCTGATCCCGACACTTCTTTTCACGTCCCCTTGGAGGGAAAGGTAAATCTGTTCATGGCAATGAAGTTATATGTTGGTAATCTCTCTTTTCAGACGTCGAGCTACGATCTGGAAGAGTTGTTTGGGACCGTCGGGACCGTCGAGTCAGCATCGGTGGTCGAGGACCGCGAAACGGGCCGCTCGCGCGGGTTCGGTTTTGTCGAGATGGCGTCGCAGGAAGAGGGTGAAAAGGCTATAGCCGAGTTTAACGGCAAAGAATTTGCGGGCCGCGAGATCAAGGTCAACGAGGCAAAGCCCCGTGAAGACCGTGGCGGTGGCGGCCGTGGAAACTACGGCGGCAACCGCGGCGGCTACGGCGGCGGAGGCGGAGGTGGCAACTACGGCGGCAGCTCAAACCGCTGGTAAGCAGCCCGGCAATGCCGGATATCAGAAAAGCCGCCTTTTCAGGGCGGCTTTTTTGTTTAGTTCTCTTTCGGGCGTGCTTTCTGTTTTGGCTTTGGCGGCGACTTTGGCTGGAAGAACGAAGCCCCTGCTATGTTCACCGCGCGTATCTCAAATTCGACGTCCCGGGCGAGTTTCCCATCGATCAAGATCTCGACGCGATACTTTCCCGCACTCCACTTATCGCCCGGCCTTCCGGTAAAGTTGACCCGGTTCTGTCCGTCCTTGGTAGCGTAGCTGACCGATACGACCTTGGATTCGGGTTTGACTCCTGCAACGTCGACGGCGACAAAGTTCATCTTTACGGTCGCCGGCTTGGTGGACGCGAGTTTAACGACACAATAAATAGGGATGTCAGTGGTCACGAAACTCGACACCGGATCACCTGCCTTGCCGCTGCCGTCATCCTTGGCGAGATAGATCTCCTCGATGTTGTCGAGAGCCTTAGCGGTTCCGGTGTCGGGGCCGTCCTTTAGCTGCGCCGATGCGGCTGCCGCAAGCGAAAAGAACATCAACAAGATCGAAATGCGCCTCATACTTATCCTCCAGGTGGCCGACAAATATTTGTTCCCCAATGGCGTTATTTAGTTGCTCCGCCCTAATTATTTATTTTGCGATCATCGCACTTTTGACGTCTCGGTCTCGGTGACTGAGCCACAGTTTTTGACGGTGATATAATTGGTCGATCCTTATGCGATTTGTATTCTCAGGCAGGTTTTATCTGTTGTTAGCGCTCGGGATAGTGCCGCTATCGCTGTCCTGGGAATTCGACACCCTGCGGTACGGGGTCATCGCGTATGACATTCTGCTCGCGGCAGCAGCCATCATTGACTTTGTGACAAGTCGGCATTTACCTGACGGATTTGTGGTCCGGCGCGAATTCGAAAAGAGGTTTGCCATCGGCGACCCAGTGAAAGTGAGCGTACTCGTAGAGAACGGTTCAACGCGAAAGCTGGACCTGGTCGTTAAGGACGAATATCCGCCCGAAATGCACCCTGTCGAGGCGCGCGAAGCCGAGTTTTCGCTTCTCCGCCCGGCACGAATGCCGAGTTTTATTATCACGTCACGCCTCCGAGGCGGGGAAAATACGAATTCGGGTTTACCGCCGTTCGATATCGCTCAAAGCTCGGCCTCGTCTGGTGCCAGGCAGCACTCGGCGAGCCGCAGACCGTCAAGGTCTATCCCAATATGCGACGGGCCCGCGAAATGGAGTTGAAGGCTCTCGGGGCAAGCTCGTATCTGGCGATCCAGCGAAGGTCGGTGCGTCGCGGCGAGGGCCGCGAGTTTGAATCGATGCGGGACTACGTCCGGGGCGACGAGCTGCGACACATTTCGTGGACGGCGACCGCACGACGTCACAAGCTGACCACGCGCCAATATCAGATCGAACGTGATCAAACGATAATGATCGCCATCGATTCGGGACGCCTGATGACCGGCCGCATCGGCGGCGAGACAAAATTTGACACGGCCGTTCACGCCGGACTCGCTCTGATGTCCGCGTGCGCTCGCGCCGGTGACAATTGCGGACTAGTGGTTTTCGGCCGACGAATACGAAAGTACATCGCCCCGAAACGCGGCGCTGAACACATCGACGCAGTTCTCGAGGCGTTACACGATCTCGAACCGGACCTGATCGAACCGTCGTACGCCAGGGCTTTTCAATTCATCGCGTCGACTTTGAAAAAGCGCTCGTTCGTTGTCATCCTCACCGACCTCGTTGATAAGGACAGTTCGAAGGAGCTGATCAACTCGCTGAAACTGCTCCGTCCACGCCATTTGCCGCTGGTCGCAACAATAGGAGACCGCGATCTGAACGCCGCCGTCAGCCACATGCCGGACGACATCAAAGAAGTATTCGTGCAATCAGCCGCCGAGGAAATAATTCACCAGCGCGAGTCGGCCTTGAAGCTCGTCGAGTCGCTTGGCGGTCTGGCTCTCGACGTTACGACACAGACGCTGGCTCCGAGATTGTTGGAGACTTATTTAAGGGTAAAAGAAAGAGGGATGCTTTAGATCGTCGTTGGCATAATTACTGCATAATTATGATAACATTATGAAGAATGTCGGGTTTGAGTGGGATCCGGTAAAGGCCAGAGCAAATCAGAAGAAACACGGCGTCTCATTTGATGAAGCAAGGACTGTTTTCCATGATGAAAATGCTCGATTAATAGATGACCCCGACCACTCGCAAGATGAACGGCGCTTCATCTTGTTGGGCCTCAGCATGCGGCTGCGAGTCTTGATAGTTTGTCATTGTTATCAGGCATCTGACGCTGTGATTCGAATTATCTCAGCTCGCAAAGCTACAAGATCTGAAAGAAAGCTCTACGAGAGTACATTATCATGAGAAAAGAATATGATTTTTCAAAGTCGAAAAAGAATCCATACGCGAAACTTCTAAAGAGACAAATAACGATTCGCATTGAGGATGAAACTATCGACTACTTTAAGAAACTGGCGGCTGAACTGGGCATCCCGTACCAGAATCTCATTAACTTGTTCCTTCGCGAATGCGCCCAGTCGCAAAAGAAGCCAGTGGTCAAATGGGCATGACCTTTTTGCCCAAAACCAGGGTATGAGCAAACCTGATAAAAACGAACTGCTTGGATTCCTTGAAGCCTTCCCTCCGGCGTCGCGAGCGATCGCACTCGAATTGCGTGACTGGGTATGGACGCTTTACCCAAAATGCAACGAACTGATCTACGACAATTACAATTTCCTCGCGTTCGGCTGGGGGCCGACGGATAGGATGAGCGACATTTTTTGCTCGATCGCGGTGGGCACTCGCGGCGTGATCTTCGGATTTATGTGGGGCGTTAAGCTCGATGACCCTAAAGGGCTGCTCTCGGGCGGCGGTAACCAGTTCCGGAGCCTGCGGGTGCCGGAGATCCGGACCTTTCCGAAAGGCGACGTCAAAAAGCTGCTGAAACAGGCCTTCGATCTCTCACTCAACGGCGTGAAAGACCGCCCGCAGACTCCGCAAGGACAGACGATTGTAAAATCGATCTCCGCCAAACAGCGACGCCCCGGAATGGCAAAGCGGCCCGCCGCCAAACCGCGCGAGCGTCACGCTATGCCCGAAGACGTGCTGGCTGCGCTCGAGAGTGAGAACCTGCTCGAAATGTACCAGGCAAGGCCGCCTTATCAACAGAACGATTACATCGGATGGATCACCGACGCGAAGCGTGCCGCGACACGCGCCGCACGGCTCGCGCAAATGCTTGACGAACTTCGTAACGGCCGCGTCTATATGAAAATGCCGTATCCCGCCCGTGGCCGCTCGTAAGAGCCGTTCTGAGAGGTCTGAATTTACTTGCCCCGTCCGGCAAGGTATATTGAAGGTTCAAAAGTGTCTACCAAGAAACGATTTAGCCTCGTCCTGATCAAACCCTCTCATTACGATGACGACGGGTACGTCATCCAGTGGTTTCGCTCTGCTATTCCGGCAAATTCGCTTGCCTGCCTTTACGGCTTGGCCCTCGAATGCGCGGCCGATAAGATCCTTGGCGATGATGTCGAACTGGACATTCACGCCTTTGACGAGACAAATACCGTTATTCACACGAAGCAGATGATCAGGCTGATCGAGCAAGCCGACGACGGAATGGTGATGCTCGTCGGGGTCCAGTCCAATCAATTTCCCAGGGCCCTCGATCTTGCGCGTCCTCTGCGTGAACGCGACATCAAGGTCGCCATTGGCGGTTTCCACGTCTCGGGTACGATGGCGATGCTCGAGGACCGCGATCCGTACGTCCAAAAGGCACTCGACATCGGTGTCTCGCTCTTTGCAGGCGAGGCCGAAGGGCGTCTCGGACAGGTGCTGATCGACGCATATCGCGGCGAGCTTGCACCCGTTTACAATTTCATGGACGACCTCCCGAATATCGAGGGCGTGGCGACGCCATTGCTTCCGGCTGAGCGCGTCCATTTGACGGCCGGAGCCACGACGAGTTTTGATGCTGGCCGCGGCTGCCCGTTCGCGTGTTCGTTCTGCACGATCATAAACGTTCAGGGCCGCAAGTCGCGTCGCCGCTCGCCCGAGGACATCGAACGCATCGTCCGCGCCAATGTCGAGCAAGGACTCCATTCGTTCTTTATCACCGACGATAATTTTGCCCGCAACAAGGATTGGGAAGCGATACTCGACAAGCTGATCGACCTGCGCGAGGTCGACGGGCTCAAGATCAGCTTTATCATCCAGGTCGATACGCTCTGCCATAAACTGCCCGGTTTTATCGAGAAATCGAAACGCGCGGGCATCAAACGCGTATTCATCGGCCTCGAGAACATCAACCCCGACAGCCTGCTCGGTGCCAAGAAACGGCAGAACAAGATCACTGATTACCGCCAGATGCTGCTCGCGTGGAAACACGCCGGGATCGTCACCTACTGCGGCTACATTCTCGGATTTCCCGGCGACACGCCTGAGTCGATAATTCACGATATTGAGGTCATCAAACGCGAACTTCCGGTCGACCTGCTCGAGTTCTTCTACCTGACGCCGCTTCCCGGCTCCGAGGACCACAAGCGGCTCTACGAATCGGGCATCGCGATGGACGAGGACCTGAACAAATACGACCTCAACCACGACGTCACCGCCCATCCGATAATGTCGCGAGACGAGTGGCGCGACGTTTACAAAAAGGCATGGGAAACTTATTACACCAACGAGCACGTCGAGACGGTCATTCGCCGGGCGATCGCCACCGGAACCAGCCCGGGCAAGACAACGTTCTTCATCGTGTGGTTCAAGGGCTGTCTCGGTATCGAGGGCATACATCCGCTCGAGGGCGGATTTTTCAGAAGAAAGTCGCGTGTCAATCGCCGCTCGGAATTGCCGCGCGAGAGTCCATTGATCTTTTACCCGCGTTATTTCCTGGAGTCGCTCGTAAAGCTCGTCCGCTGGTCGTATCTCTACATCAGGCTTCGCATGATCTATAAACGCGTCAAGCGCGATCCGGCACGGTTCGAGTACATGGACCTTGCACTCGAGCCAGTGACCGACCACGAAGAGGACCGCGAGATGTTCCAGTCGGATGCCGCCAAAAGCTATCTTTCAAAGGTCGAACGATTGCGAAATGCGGCAGCAGGTACTACAGTTTAGCTTTCCCCAACAAACCGTATAATTTGCTCGAATCTATGGCGGAGAAGCGCGTCATTCTGATCATCTACACGACCAAATACCGTCTCGGCGGCCACCAGTTTCCTGTCGTCGCCGAAACGCTTGCGGCTGAGAAAGGAGTCGATTTCGACGGCGAGGTCGTCACTCGTGCCGTCGAAAGCAAGCGCGACGTACTGCAGGCGATCGATGAAATAAAAGAGGCCGGCGCGTCGATCGCGGAATTCGTGTTCGTGGGGCACTCGGGCATGTATGGCCCGATGTTCGGGACCGTGGCCTTTCCCGAGCAGTTTTCGCCTTACGAATGGGAGCAAATGGAGATCCCGTTCGCACCCGACGCGTCGGCGTCTTTTCTTTGCTGTCGATCTGCGAGGTGGTTCGCACCGTTCTTTTCGCGAACCTTTAACGTTCGGGCTCACGGATTCTTTTGGTACACGACCTTTTCGCGTAGCCGTACAAAGTACCTCGCGGCCGGCGATCGGACGGGCATTCCCCTGTATACGATCGGATGCAAGGGCCGCAAATCGCACGGCATGATCGCGTCGGCCCAAAAGCGCCTGGGCCTGATGCCGGCTGAGGAGATCAAGGGGTTCGAACCTCAACCGGTCGATGGCGACTCCTCGTACGATCATGTTGCCGAGCTGTACGACGCCGCCTTTGCCGACATTCGCGTTCGCAAGGACGAATGGCGATGGCTCAACGAACATCTGCCTCCGGGCGACATCAGCGTCCTCGACATCGGTTGCGGCAACGGAGCGTTGCTCAACGCCTTAAGCGATCGTATCGCCATGGGCCGCGGCGTCGACGAATCGGCGGCCATCATCGAGCGAGCTCGCAAGAAAAATGCCGGCATCGCAAACCTTGAATTCCAAAAGATCGACGGCCCGCGATTGCCGTTCAGGGACAATACCTTCGACGTCGTTATCTCGTTGATGTCGTTTCGATATTTGGACTGGGACCCGCTGCTCGCGGAGATCAAACGTGTTACCCGGCCGGGCGGAAAATTCCTCGTTGTCGATATGGTCACTGTGCCGGTCGCGACTCGCGATTACCCGCGGCTGTTAAGAGACAAATTGCGCACCATGCGAAACCAGCGGGCCAACAAAGCATTTGATGCGGCACTCAAAAGGCTCGTTTCGCATCCCGATTGGAAGAAAATGGTCGAGTTCAACCCGATACGCTCCGAACACGAGATGAAGTGGTATCTTGAGAGCCGTTTTCCGGGCCAGAAGATGGAGATCCTCAACATGGCGTATCATTCCCGTATCGTGGCGTTCGACAGCGGGCCGGTCGAGCGCGGCGTCGAAGCCAAGTTGACGTATCCTTGAACGGTTTCGGACGTATAAGAAAATAATCGTTTGCAAGAAAATTTTTCTTGCATATTTTAATTGAGTTTTCTGGTGAAAAGACTAGGGATCATCGACTGGGGCATCGGCGGCGTCAGTGTCTACAAGCTTGTCAAAGAACAGCTTGGCGATATTCCAATAACCTATTTTTCCGACACGGGAGCCACGCCATACGGAAAAATGAAGCGTGCCGAGCTCGTCGACCGTCTTGACACAGTGATCGAATTCCTGAAGACGCGTGACGTCACGCACGTCGTTATCGGGTGCAACTCCGCGAGCACCGCGATCAATCATCTCGCGGACCATGGCATCCCGGTCATCGGCGTCATCGAACCGGCGGTCGCGATGACCGCGAGGCTCAAGCCTCGACGGCTCGGGCTCATTGGCGGGCGAAGAACTGTCGTCTCCGGCGCCTACCGACGTGCATTTCGCGAGCGAGGCTTCGAGCTGCGGCAGCGGATCGCCCAGCCATTGTCCGGTCTGATCGAGAGCGGCGATGTCTCGTCCGACAAACTCAAAGCCGAGGCTGCTCGTATACTTGCACCTCTAGGAAACTGCTCGCACATCCTGCTCGCCTGCACGCATTACCCGGCGATCGAGCCGGTGCTTAGGCAGCTTGTTTCGCCGAAGACGATATTTCTCGACCCGGCCGCCGAGCTCGTAAAACGCGTCGCCCACTGGAAACTCTCGCCCGGCGGCATCGCGGAATTTCTCACAACCGGCGACGCCGCACAAATGAAAACCTCCGCCCAACTCGCTTTTCGCGTCGATGTCGGCAAGGTCAAAGTCGTGAGTATCTAAGTGCAAGTTTTTCGCCGGTGGCCCGTTCCAGAGTTTGGGAGAATGTAAAACCTGATATCTGAGGCCACCATGAAAAGGACCATTACTTACGCACTATTTTTGACATTGATGACGGCCAGCGCTCTAAATGCCTTTGGGCAGACACTTCCGCAAGGTTCGTGGCAGGTCGTCGAATACCGGTTCGGCGACCGGGTCGAGCAGCCGATCGATAAGACCATCATCACGCTGAACATCAAGTCCGGAGGCAGGCTCGGCGGCAAGTCGGGCTGCAATGTGTACGGCGGCAGCTACACGCTTCGCAACGGCAAGCTTTCGATATCCGATATCATCTCGACACAGATGTTCTGCAGCGAAGATCTCGCGAATTTTGAACGCGGATACGCAGCCACACTGACCGCTGCCAACGAATTTAAGACCGAAAAGGACACGTTGACGATCACGGACACAAAGACCGGCAGTTTCGTAAAGTTCGAGAAGATCAAGCCTGGCGGCGAGTCGACCAAATCAGGAAATTAAGCCTCGACAGCA
>JBGAVC010000113.1:0-9457 GCA_044228265.1 Pyrinomonadaceae bacterium | reverse complement strand
CAAGATCGTATAGCCATTTGACGCCGATCGACGGCCTAACGGCGAGGAGAAGCAGTTTCTCCATCTCGCCCCAGAGACGTTCCTTCGGCAGATCCGTAACGTCGATACGCTTGCACAGATCAACCGTCGCTGCATCAATATCGAACTCGAACCGGGCCGCAAACTGCGCCGCACGCAGGACACGAAGACTATCTTCGGCAAACGTGGCCGCTGAGACCATTTTTAGGAGCTTTCGCTTAATGTCGCCCTGCCCGTTGAATGGATCGACGATCTCTCCGGTCAGGGCGTCTTTCAGAATAGCGTTGACGGTAAAATCACGCCGCGAGCATGCCTCTTCGAACGACATGTTCGGTTCGCCCTCGACTACGAACCCGCGATGTCCGGGGCCAGACTTTCTCTCGCGTCGCGGCAGCGACACATCCAGGTCATGGCCGATCTTATAAACCGTGAATGCCTCACCGACGACGTTGACAGTCCCGAGCATGTCCAGCATCTCACGCAGCCGGGCAGGCTCGATACCATACACCTCGACGTCCCAGTCACCGGGTTCGATACCCATCAACTCGTCGCGAACGCAGCCGCCGACAAGCATCGCACGGCCGCCCTCGGCGTCGATAACCGCGGCGAGTTCATTTATTTTTCCGGCGGTGTCGTTCACTCAAGCAGTTTAACAGCGTGGCGGCCGCTGTATAAACGACGCTTGCGAGACATGTCTCGAATTGTAGGCTTCCGTACCGCGGACCACGGCATCACACTGGTATAAATCCCAAGAGGAGGAACCGTGATGAGTACAGATCCCGCGCGTTCACAAGTTGTAGAGATCAACAGCGAACAGGCCTTTACGCCTGATCCGATGTACAAGTTGATGGCGATATTCGAAGATTCGGAAGCCGGAGTTTCGGCCGTCGAAGACCTCAAGGCTAACGGTTTCGAAGATAAGGACATCGAGCTGTTCTGTGGTGTCCGTGGTGAAGAGACCTTCGATTTTTCAGGGAAGGACCATGGCCTCGGAACTCGCTTTATGCGTCTCTTCCGCAATATTACGTACGATCGAGTGATCATGGATCGATATCAGAACGCATTGCGCGAAGGGCACTGCGTCCTAACGCTTCACATTCACAAAGACGTTAAAAAGACGGACGCCGCAGCGATCGTGCACCGTTTCGGTGCGGCGCAGGTCGACTACTTTGGCCTGTCGATGACACAGAGCTTTTCGCCCGACGGTGAATGGCGCAATTACGACCCAGAAGCTACTTTCTAGTGGCTACGGGCAATTGATCGCTTAGTTCTTGAGGTGATACGGTACGTTAGTGACGATAACGCCTTCCTTGAAGAGAAGTGCGCCTTTTAGCAGCAGCGAGCTTTGGTTGTGCAGCAGGTGCTGCCACCATTTCTTAGGCACGAACTCCGGCAGGACAACAGTCAGGACGTCGTCCTCGCACTGTCGGTCGACCTTGTAGATATACCTGAGCAGCGGCCGTGTTAGCTCGCGGTAAGGCGAAGGCAGAATTACGAGTTTCACGCCAAGGTCCAACTTGTCCCAATACTCACGTAGTTTCGCTGTCGCCTCTTCGTCAAAGTCGACGTAAACAGCCGATACACTGTCTGAGGTTATTGATTTGGCGTATTGGAGTGCCTTTATCACGCCGCGGTGGATTCCCGAGATCGGCACGATAACGGTGTGATGGATCGGCGGAAGCGTATCGTGGATCGTCTCCATCGACAACTGCTTCGCCACCGATAGATAATGCCGGTGGATCGCGAGGAACAGGAACACAAGCAGCGGTATCATGACGACCACAAGCCAGGCTCCGTGCATGAATTTCGTCACCACGAATACCGACAGAACGACCGCCGTCGCCACCGCTCCGACGAGATTGATGACAAGCGACTTTTTCCAATGTACGCGGCTTGTAACCTCGTCCGAAACGAACCGCGGGACCTTGGTCTGTTCGATAGCAAGCTGTACGTCCGGTATAGCACGCTCGCCTTCGACCTGGCTCTCGTGGATCGCGTCGTCGTAGTGTTCGAACCGCCGCACGTTGAACCAGTGACGCACCATTCCCGCCTGCGAAAGCGTGAACGAAAGGAAAACACCGACAGCGTATAAAGGGATCAGACGGCTCGTGTCGCCGCCAAAACCAACAACTAGCAGCGAAGAGAACAACGCGAGAATGATGATGCCATTCGAGAAGACGAGCTTATCTCCGCGGTTGGCGAACTGTCGCGGCAGAAACCTGTCGCGTGCTAAAAGACTGGATAACCGCGGAAAATCGGCAAACGCTGTGTTCGCCGCCA
Organism: Pyrinomonadaceae bacterium; assembly: GCA_044228265.1. Taxonomy (GTDB): domain Bacteria; phylum Acidobacteriota; class Blastocatellia; order Pyrinomonadales; family Pyrinomonadaceae; genus OLB17. The sequence continues at coordinate 7,159 of JBGAVC010000113.1, read as the reverse complement.
GGACAAGGATCGCCGCTGTCGACGCCTGAACGACGAAATAGAACCAGCTCATCGGCCCGGTAAATATGTGACGCGCGAACTGCGAGATAACGGTCTCGTCGGCGTGCGGATGGACGCCGAACAGATACGCAAGCACGCTCGTTCCGAGGAACATCGTACAGAGCAGGATCGCCATTGCGATCAGCGTTTTCGCGGCGTTCTTGGACTCAGGTTTCTTGAATGCCATGACGCCGTTCGAAATGGCTTCGATGCCGGTCAGAGCGGCGCAGCCGTTAGAGAATGCTCCCAGCAGCAGAAAGACCGTCAATGCCTGCGGCACATATCCCTCGGCTAGCACGACGTCTGCGCCAGTCGGTTGCGGAACAACGCCATCATAGACGAGGTAATAGACGATGCCGTAACCGATCATGAACAGGAACGAGACCAGGAAGATGTAGGTCGGCAGCGCGAACAGCGAGCCCGATTCACGCACGCCGCGGAGGTTGGCCACCGCGATCAGTACGATGAACCCGAGACACAGGGCGACCTTGTGATCGATGATCCAGGCAAGGGGCGTTCCCTGAGCCGCCGACGTTATCGCCGCGACGCCTGCCGCGATCGACACCGACACTGTCAATACGTAATCAACGAGCAGCGACGCTCCGGCCACGAGTCCGGGCACTGTTCCGAGATTCTCTTTTGCGACAATATAGGCGCCGCCGCCGTTTGGATATGCATGAATAGTTTGGCGATAGCTGACCGCCACCACGATCAGCAGTATTGCGATCGCGATCGAAATGGGAATTACATACCCAAATGCTCCTGCCTGCCCGAACGCGAATGCGGTCGCAAGCACCAGCAGTATCTCTTCCGTAGCGTACGCCGTTGACGACAGCGCATCTGACGAAAAAACAGCGAGAGCGACTTTCTTGCTAAGTCGCTCGTGTATTGCCTGTTCGGTTCTTAGTGCTTTTCCGACGAGAAGACGTTTTAATCGGCTAAGGGCGTTCATTTCGGTTAAAATGCCTGCGTCCGGTCGATCGCTGCCGTAATTCCGCCGGAAAGCATGAAAACCGTGATTTTAACTAATTGGACATAAAGAAATCATAAGGAAACCATAAACTTCTCATAAAGCCTTAGTGCGGTTCGACGGATCTGGGGAGTTCAGAAGGTAACGGGAACACTAGGATTCCTTTTCCAGCGGGATCACGTGTACAGCAGCGTCTTTTACCTCACGGAGAAATCGATTGATGACCGAACCTTTCCAAAATATGTCCCAGCGCGTTCGTGCCGACTGTCCAAAAATGACGTGCGTGATGCCGTTTTCACGGGCATATTTGAGAAGTTCATCGGCAACATTGCTGCCCTTGAGCTTCACGACCTTGGCTCCCAGGGTTTCGGCGAATCTTATATTCTCCTGTAACGCGGCGTAGGCTTGGGGGTCGATGTTGCCGGGCTCTTCACGCGGCGTTTCGACATACACGGCGTCCCAGTCTTCACTCGCAAACCGTCCGGCGATCCTCGCTCCCGTCCTAAGGAGTTTTTTAGCGCTGCCGCGTGACGCCATGCAGACCATTACCCTTTCGGGTATCACCGCGTTCTCAAGTCCCTCACGCTCGCGATACTCCTGGTCCTTGGCCGCTTGTTGTTGGGCAACCTGACGCAATGACAGCTCCCGCAGCGTGGCCAGGTTCCCCTTTCGGAAGAAATTGTTCAGCGCCTGCTCGATCTTCTCAAGCGAATAGATCTTCCCCTGTCTCAAGCGCGTCCGGAGCGTATCGATCGAAATGTCAACGTCGATCACCTCGTCCGCACGGTTGAAGAAACAGTCCGGAATGGTCTCGCGAACCACAACGCCGGTTGTACGCGTAACGATATCGTTCAAAGATTCAACATGCTGGATATTCACGGCCGTAATGACCGAAATACCGTTGTCCAACAGTTCCAGGACGTCCTTGTATCTCTTGTCGTTCTTTGCGCCTTCGATATTTGTATGGGCGAGTTCGTCGACGATCGCGACCTCCGGGTGACGTTCGATGACCGCAGCCAGGTCCATTTCCTCAAAGACATTGCCCTTATACTCGATCTTTCTTAGCGGAATGATCTCGAGGTCCTTGATCTGTTCACGCGTCTCCTCACGGCCGTGCGTTTCGACGACCGCGATCACTACGTCGATCCCTTGCGCCTTTAACTGGTGAGCATCTTCGAGCATCTGGTAAGTCTTACCGACGCCCGCGGCCGCTCCGATGTAGACACGGAGCTTTGCCCGCTCCTTCTCCTGGACCATTTTCAGGAGCGATTCGGGACTCGGGCGGTTGCCATCGCGATTTGGCATTTCGGTGATCTCGGTGTCTACAAACATACCGTATTTCGGTTATTTCGGAAGCGGTTTTTGCTTGTCGAGTTCCAAATTTAACTTCAGCACGTTGACCCTCGGCTCACCGAGAAAACCAAGTTCGCGGCCCTCGGTAGATCTTGCAACGATCTCGCGCAGTACCGTTTCGTCCATTCCGCGCTCCTTTGCAACTCGCGGGACTTGAAATTCGGCGGCGGCCGGAGAAATGTGCGGATCCAGACCTGAGCCACTGGTCGTCACAAGGTCGGCCGGAACCCGAGCATTCGGGTTTTCCGTCTGCAGATTTTCCGTATCCGCCGTTATGCGATCGATCAGTTTCTTACTCGTAGGACCTAAATTAGAGCCGCTCGAAGAGCCGGCGTCATATCCGTTGCCGGCAGCCGAAGGACGCGAGTGAAAATAACCGGCCGTGGTAAATGTCTGCCCGATCAGTTCTGAGCCGATCACGTCGCCCTTTGCATCTCTTATCAGCGAACCGTTTGCCTGATGAGGAAAGACCGCCTGGCTCACCCCCCAAACCGCCAGCGGATAGAGAATGCCGAGAGAAACGGTGAAAACGAGGACCATCAATACAGACGTAATCAAGTTCTTCATATATTTGTTAGGCCAAGCCTAAAACTGAAATGACCATGTCAACCAGCTTGATGCCGATAAACGGTGCAACTATGCCGCCAAGCCCGTAGATCAACAGATTTCTCTGTAGCAGCGACGAAGCCGACATCGGTCGATATTTGACACCCTTCAGTGCCAATGGGATCAACGCGATAATGACCAATGCATTAAAAATGACGGCCGAGAGGATCGCGGACTGCGGCGTTCTTAGGCCCATAATGTTCAGGGTATTGAGCACCGGAAACGTCGCCGCGAACATTGCCGGGATGATCGCGAAATATTTGGCAACATCGTTGGCGATCGAAAACGTCGTCAACGCTCCGCGTGTCATCAGCAACTGCTTGCCGATAGCGACTACCTCGATCAGCTTTGTCGGATTGCTGTCAAGATCGACCATGTTGCCGGCTTCCTTTGCCGCCTGCGTGCCGGTGTTCATCGCGACCCCGACATCCGCCTGGGCCAGTGCCGGTGCGTCATTTGTTCCGTCGCCGGTCATCGCGACGAGCTTTCCTTCGGCCTGTTCGCGTTTGATCAGGGCCATTTTGTCTTCAGGTGTGGCCTCGGCCAGGAAATCGTCAACGCCCGCTTCCTGTGCGATCGAAGCCGCCGTCAGCGGGTTGTCGCCCGTGATCATCACGGTCTTGATGCCCATCTTGCGAAGCTCGTTAAACCGTTCTCGCATGCCGCTTTTGACAATGTCCTTGAGGTAGATCACACCAAGCGGTTTGAAGTTATCGGCGACGACGAGCGGTGTCCCGCCGGCTTTTGCTATCTTTTCAACGACCTCCCGCAATTCGGCGGATGATTGCTGCCCACCGGCAGTCAACGACCTCCCGCAATTCGGCGGATGATTGCTGCCCCCCGGCAGTAGAATATTTCTCGATCGCATCGACGGCCCCTTTGCGGATCTCGCGGCCGTCCAGATTGATGCCCGACATTCTGGTTTGTGCAGTGAACGCGATAAATTCAGCGTCTGCGGCCAGGTCATGGATCTCTCGGCCACGAAGCCCGTATCTTTCTTTGGCCAGAACAACGATCGATCTTCCCTCAGGCGTTTCATCTGCAAGCGACGAGAGCTGTGCGGCGTCAGCTAAATGCTCTTCATCTACGCCCTTGAGCGGAATAAATTCGCTAGCCTGGCGATTGCCGAGCGTTATCGTCCCGGTTTTGTCCAGAAGCAGGGTGTTTACATCGCCTGCCGCCTCGACGGCGCGGCCGGACATCGCGAGCACGTTATGCTGAACAAGGCGGTCCATGCCCGCGATACCGATGGCCGACAGCAGTCCGCCGATGGTGGTTGGAATAAGGCACACAAGAAGCGAGATCAGCACAAAGATCGTCTGCCGCGAATTCGAATAGATCGCAAAAGGCTGCAGCGTTACGACGGCCAGCAAAAAGATGATCGTCAGGCCAGCGAGCAGGATATTTAGCGCGATCTCATTCGGTGTCTTTTGCCTCGAAGCACCTTCGACAAGGGCGATCATACGGTCGATGAAAGTTTCGCCGGGGTTAGATGTGATCTTGACCTTTATCCAGTCAGACAAAACACGCGTGCCGCCCGTCACGGCAGAGCGGTCGCCGCCCGATTCGCGAATGACCGGAGCCGATTCTCCGGTGATGGCGGATTCGTCGACAGATGCCACACCCTCGACCACCTCGCCGTCGCCGGGTATGAAGTCACCAGCCTCGACGAAGACAACATCACCGACACGGAGTTTGGTCGCCGCAACCGTTTCGGCGGTATCGCTGCCATTTTTTAGCAATTTTGCCGTCGTCTCGGTTCGCGATTTGCGTAACGTATCGGCTTGGGCCTTTCCGCGTCCCTCGGCCATTGCCTCGGCAAAGTTTGCAAAAAGAACGGTGAACCAAAGCCACAGTGTGATCTGCAGTTCGAAGCCGGTTACGACCGACGGCACGAACATATAGGCCAGCATCCGAATCGTCAAAAATGCCGCTCCGATCTCGACCACGAACATCACCGGGTTTCTTAGCATTTTCCGGGGGCTAAGTTTTTTGAGCGCATCGATCAGCGCCTGAGTGATTATCTTGCTGTCCCAAATTGAAATTGCTTTCTTCATTGTTTTATTTGCCACCGAGAGCACAGAGAACTCTGAGTGCCACTGTTAACTTGTTCACTAGCAAAGTTCCTATTGTCTTTCTCATCTTCCTCTGTGACCTCTGTGGCTAAAAAGTCTGGCCATTGATCATCTGGAAATGTTCCAGGATCGGAGACAGGCTCAACACTGGAAAAAATGTCAACGCTCCGACAATCACGATAATGCTCACCAGCAATATGCTGAAGAGAGCGGTATTCACCGGAAAAGTCCCTAGTGTCGCGGGTACCAACTTCTTTCTTGCCAGATTTCCCGCGATCGCCAGCATCGGCACGATCATCAGGAATCTGCCGATGAGCATAGACAATCCGATAGTCGTGTCATACCAGAGTGTGTTTGCGCTAAGGCCGGCAAACGCTGATCCGTTATTGCCCGTTCCGGAGGTAAACGCATAAACGATCTCCGAAAGTCCGTGCGCGCCCTGATTGTTTAGAGACGTGAGTCCAAAATCAGGGGCAACAGCGGAAATTGCAGAAAATCCCAGGATCGTTAACGGAAAAATAAGCACATACAGCATCGCCATCTGGACGTCGTATGCCTCGATCTTTTTGCCGAGGTATTCAGGTGTCCGGCCGACCATCAAGCCGGCGATGAACACCGTCAGGATCACAAATACGAGCATTCCATATAGCCCCGAGCCAACCCCGCCAAAAACGATCTCACCCAGCTCAATATTTACCAGCGGGACCAGTCCACCGATCGGCGTGTACGAATCGTGCATGCTGTTGACGCTGCCGTTCGACGCGTCGGATGTTGCCGCGGCCCAAAGAACAGAGTTGGCGACCCCGAACCGGACTTCCTTTCCCTCGTAGTTTCCGCCGACAGCCGCCTGATCGACATTTGCGGGGTATAGCGGATTCCCGCGCGACTCGGCCCAATAGGCCGTAAATACACCGGCCACAAGCAGGATCATCATCGCCGCGTATACGGCCCAACCGTGACTTTGAGACTTAACCATTCGCCCGAGCGTGTAGGTCAGCCCGGCAGAGATCCACAAGATCAAAAACATCTCGACGAAATTCGTGAGCGGTGTAGGGTTCTCGAACGGATGGGCAGAATTGACGTTGAAAAATCCGCCGCCGTTTGTCCCGAGCTGCTTGATAGCGATCTGCGAAGCAGCAGGTCCCTGAGCGATCGTCTGCGTATCGACGGTCAGGTTCTCTTTGACGTTATTGCCGTTCGCGTCTTTTATCACGTTTCCGTCATCGTCCTTTTTGTCGACCTGGGCGACGAAGGTGTCGGTCAGTTTTGCAGTGTCATACACCTTGAAGTTCTGTATCATTCCCTGCGACACAAAGAATACTGCTGCCAGAAACGAGATCGGAAGCAGGATGTATAGAGTTCCTCGAACAAGGTCCGCCCAAAAATTACCTAATTTGTCGGTTTCGAAACGAGCGATCCCGCGAATAAACGCGATCGCCAGGGCCATTCCGACCGCCGCCGACGCGAAATTCTGAACCGTCAACGCTGTCATCTGCGTCAGGTAACTGAGCGTGGTCTCGCCGCCATACGACTGCCAATTCGTGTTGCTTGCGAACGAAACGGCAGTGTTGAACGAGAGATGTTCTGACGGTGCCGCCAGCGCCTGCGGATTGAGCGGTAAATAGAACTGCAGACGTTGTATCGCGTAAACGGCCAATGTAGAAATCAGGCTGAATACCAACATTGCGACACCGTATTGACGCCAGTTCATCTCCTGATCAGGATCAACGCGGCAGATAGCATAAAATAGACGTTCGACAGGACTGAACAAAAAGCCAAGGAACGTCCTCTCACCTTGATAGACCTTTGTCATGTACACGCCGAGCGGCTTGGTCAGCAGCGTCAGCATTACGAGATAGAAAATGATCTGAAATACACCGTTGGTCGTCATAATAGGTCGTCCCGAGTCCCGGCGTGGGCCGTTTGTCCGCGCCCTCTAAAACTTCTCCGGTTTGAGCAACGCATACACCAGATACGCGAGCAAGACGATCGAACAGATCGCTGCCAGTGTTGTTTCAATATTCATTGTCACCGGCTCCCTTCTTCAGCCGCTCGCACGCCGCCAGATAGGCGACCGCCAGCAGGAAAAAAACGATAATGATCACCAAGTAGATAA
>JBGAVC010000011.1:0-69786 GCA_044228265.1 Pyrinomonadaceae bacterium | reverse complement strand
GGGCGCCAATATCAGCTCTAACGGCTACCTATCGGTCCAGAGCAACGTATTCCAGCCAGCCGGTTCGAATGGTCTCCCGAAAGCAATGATGGCGGTTACAGCAAATGGGGCCATGGTGCGGTGTTATAACGGGGTTTCCGCTGTCTCTGGCGGGGACTGCGGCGGGTTATCATCGTTCTACAACAGCCCAGGGCACTACACCCTTACATTCCCCTTTGATGTGACCAACCGATTTTGGATCGTTACCAACGATCTTTCGGCCGAGGGCGGCACCGACTCCGATCTCACGGCACAGATCGGCCCGCTAAACAACCTGACAACCACAAAACTGTATGTAAAGACCTTAAGGAACGGTACCTCAACGGACCTGCCGTTTCACGTGATCGTATTTTGATATCCGAGCGATGACGGCCGGCGGCCGCGGGAGGAGTGCATTCATGCGAATTGCCATTTTGGTCTCTTTATTTGTGATTCTCGTTTTGGCGATCGAGTTAGACGCTCAAAATACGGCCTTTAACTTTCAAGGCCGTCTTAATGACGGCTCGACGCCGGCGAATGGCAATTATTCGTTGATCTTCAAGTTGTTCGACTCGTTACAGGGCGGGACTCTCGTCGGAGCGACGGAGCGGCCCAGTCTCGCGCTCGTGAACGGGGTTTTTTCGACGACTCTTGATTTCGGCGCCTCAGCTTTTACGGGCGCCGACCGATTTCTCGAGATCGGAGTCAAGCCGGCGGGAAGCCAAAACGCATATGCCACGCTCGGCGCCAGGCAACAGTTGCTCGCTGTCCCGTACGCTATCAGGGCCAATAGCGCGGCAACCGCGACGCAGGCCGACTCCGCGTCGTTCGCCACAACGGCGATAAATGCAACGCTGTTTAGCGGGTTCCTGCCTGCAAATTTTGCTCGGTTGAATTATGTGAACAACGGGGATCTGCAAACATCCGGGTCAGGCGGATTTGGGCCGAAGAACCCGAACACTCGACTGACTCTCTCGGGCGGACCGCAGTGGACGGGCGGGCTGTGGACTGCTTCGATGAATATGCAAAACGGCTCAGCCTTTGGGTGGGAGGCTAATGATACAGGGCAGTTATACGGTATCGGCCATACCAATGACGGTTTGTATCTCTTTCACACCACAGCCCCATTCGGTAATGCAACGGCTCCAGCGCAGGTCGACCTTAGGGTTACGAACGAAGGCAATTTTACGCAACCCCAGCAAACAAACGGCTTCGTCAAGGGGATGCTGGCTATCACAGCCAATGGGACCATCGCCCGGTGTTATAACGGTGTCACCGGTTCGACGACCGTCCCATGTGGATTTAATGTACAAGCGTCGTCGTCAAATTTCGCCGGCTTCTATTACGTTATTGCGCCCTTTCCGGTGAACGATCGGTTCTGGATCGTCACTCCTGATGCCAGTTCAACCGCTGGAACTCAATCCGTCAGTTCTAAGGTTACCTCGTCGGACGTGAATAGGCTCACGGTGTATACGTTCGTCGACAACTCGGAGGCAAATACTGCTTTCCATCTGTTGATATTTTGACGTCGGAGCAATGTGCAACCCTTAACGTCAGCCTCAGAGATCAAGGAGTCTCTTATGAATCATCCCCGAGTTCATTCCATTATTCCCCTTTTACTTCTGCTGGTTTCTTCAGCGGTGAGAGCCCAGACGACTATCTTTAATTTCCAGGGGCGGCTCAACGACGGCGGCACCGCCGCGAACGGACGATATGATCTGCAGTTCGGATTGTTCGATGCGATCTCAGGCGGCAATCGCATCGGCGAGGTACAGGAGAAGCCGAATACATTGCTGGTGGATGGCGTTTTTTCCGTCTCGCTCGATTTTGGAAATGCGTACAACTCGGGTTACAGATTCATCGAGATCTCGATACGCCGGTCCGGAAGCCCAAACGTATATGTTGTCCTTGGCTCTCGCCAACAGATCCTTTCGGTCCCGACGTCAGCCCGGGCTTTGTCGGCTTCACAGGCCGACACCGCAACCATCGCTACGACAGCACTTGACGCATACAGAGCCGCTGACGCCACGACGGCTGTGTCCGCGGCGCGATTAAATAATATCCCAGGCGGGGAATTCGTCCAGAGAAATGTCTCAAACACCGGAAGCCTGCAAATGTCGGGCGACATCGGTGCCGGCGGCAACCTCTCTGTCGCTGGAAATGCGAAACAGAATACCGCTTCGTTCGGACTTCCGAAAGCGATCATCCTCGTGCAAGAGAACGGATCAGATCTGCCGGCGACGATCCGGAGTTGCTATAACGGATCGACCGGAGCTTCGACGCCGGAAACATGCGGGTTCACCCTCACTGAGCCTCTGGGAAATGGGATCGGAGCGTATCGCATAGACTTTGGGTTTTCACCGAGTACGAGGTTTGCTTCAGTGACTCCGTTCGCCGACAACACCCTTTTTAACTTTGCCGCTTCCGCACGGAATAACGGGCAATTTCTCGAAGTGTTCACGTATAGAACGAATTCTGGCAACGACACGGTGAGGTGCAGTTTTACGGTCATCGTGTATTAGACGAACAGTTTCAGATAGCGTTTGGAGACTTAAGATGAAGAAATTTGTGTTCGCGATCTCCATTATCCTCATGTGGACGGTTTCGCTTATCGCACAGACCACCGCATTCAATTTTCAGGGACGCCTCAACGATGGCGGCAACCCGGCGAACGGGCGCTACGATCTGCAATTTAAGCTGTTCGACGCATTGAACGGCGGCACGCAGATCGCCTCGATCCCGCCGAAGCTGAATACGCAGGTGATCGACGGTGTCTTTTCGACGGTGCTTGATTTTGGCTCGACGGCTTTTGCCAGCGACGTTCGATTTCTCGAGATCGGGGTCAGGCCGGCGGGCAGCGCGAATGTGTTCGTCATCTTGGGCCAACGTCAGCAGTTGCTCGCCGTTCCGTTCGCTGTTCGAGCTTCGTCAGCCGATACCGCATATCGCGCCGATCTTGCCGGACTGGCGGATAACTCGGGAAGATTGGGAAGTCTCCCGCCCTCGTCGTATGCGGTCTTGAACGGCACGAACAACAACGGCGATCTGGCGATCACGGGAGCCATCCAGCCCGGCGGCAACGCGATCCAGCCCAATACTTCTAACGGCCTACCCAAAGCGATGCTCGCCATTACGGCAGGCCGGGCTATCGCGAGGTGTTATAACGGTGTGACCGGTAACGGGACCGGAACGTGCGGGTTCAGCGTAGCTGCGCCGGGTTTTATAGTCACTTTTCCTTTCCGGGTTTCGGACCGATTTTGGCTGGCAGTGCCGGACGCCACAGGCAGCCCGGGGATCGGCGTACGCGTCGCAAATATTGAGCCGCTGGGTGACTTTCAACTGGTTGTTTACACGTACAGCGACGGCACGCCTACGCTTTTGCCGTTCCATCTTTTCGTTTTTTGATCCGGGTTTTCGGGCGACTTTAGGAGTAATGGCTATGTCTATGTGGAAAACCGTCTCATTATCAGGATTGTTAGCGTTCGGATTGAGCATTACCGGCTCGGCGCAGCTTCTCAAACCGACCGAGCTCATCTACAGCAGACGGCCGACCAACCAGAACGCATCGCCGAGCGGGGCAAACTCGCCTACGATCTGGGCTGTCGGGCAGGACGGTTCGGACGACCGGCAGATAACGACCGGAACGATGCCGCGCGTGTCGGACGACGGTCGATTCCTGCTTTTCAAGAGATTCGACCGGCATCCCAACACATTTAACCCGTTCGGTGCGCTTGGCGACTTTTGGATACGCGATCTCGCGAGCGGACAGGAAACGCTGATCCGCGGCTACAACTTTGACGACAATTCGATCGGGCATTTCTTTTCGCCGGAGAGCAATCAGGGAAATTACGAGATCATTTTCGATTTCGACTGCCTGATGCAGAAAATGAACCGCGACGGGACGAATGTGACTTATCTGTATCCGACATCGACACCGCCCATCTGCTATGACGACTATCCGGCCGTCCGGCGCGGCGGCGACCAGTTGATCGTGTTTCATAACCTGCTGAACGACGGCGTGAACGGCGGCCTTTACACCGTCTCGATCGGCGGGGCGAACCGGACAAAGGTCCCCAACACCTCGTCCGGCGACATCGGTCCCGCCTGGTCTAACGATAATCAGTTCATCGGTTTCGGCACGCTGTTCGAACCGATGGGCAACAACTTTCCGATCGACGCTTACCCTTATTTCATATCTAACCTGTACCGGATCACGCCGAACGGTTCGGGGCGTGCCGCGCTCACGGCGCTCCCAAACACGGGCAACTGTCGCCTCGCCTCGACCAATTGCCTCACGTTCGGCATTGTCTGGAACACGGACAATACACGGATAATCGCGGCCGGCCGGATCAACGGCTCAGCCGGACTCTATTCGTTCGCGACAGACGGCAGCGGACAATTCGCCCAGATACCGATCTCGCCGGGAAACGCGCCCGATTTCGTTGGCGGCATCGTACAGCCGCGCGTCGACAGTAAGGTTGTTTCGTCGGGCGGCGGGCTCACAAGCGGCGGCAGTTATTCGCTCGTTTCTACTATGGGCGAACCGATAGCGGGTTTCACGTCGACAGGAGGCCAGTACTCGTTCAGCAGCGGCTTTTGGGCCACGACGCCCGCCTTGCGCGCGTCGTACTGCGATTTCGACGGCGACGGCAAGGCCGATATCTCGGTCTTCCGGCCCTCAAACAACATCTGGTACCTGAATCGTTCGGCCTCGGGGTTCGCGGCATTTCAGTTCGGCGCGGCAGGTGATATCCTGACGCCGGCGGATTTTACGGGAGACGGAAAGACTGACATCTCGGTGTTCAGGCCGTCGATCGGGACATGGTTCGTGATGCGGAGCGAGGACAATACGTTTTACGGTGTCGGATTTGGCACCTCGGGTGATATTCCGGCGCCTGCGGACTTCGACGGCGACGGAAAGGCCGATCCGGCGGTGTTCAGGCCTTCAACGGGCACGTGGTTCCTTCAGCAATCGACCGTGGGATTCTCTGCCGTCGGATTCGGAAGCTCTGGTGACCGGCCAACGGCCGGCGATTTTGATGGTGACGGCAAAGCCGATATCGCGGTCTTCAGGCCGTCGGACGGTGTATGGTACCGGCTCAACAGCTCGAACGGGTCGTTCTTTGCTGCCCAATTCGGCGTTGCAAGCGACAAAGTCGTTCCGGCAGATTACACGGGCGACGGTAAGGCGGACATCGCTGTATGGCGGCCTATGACCGGTTCGTGGTATATCCTCAGAAGCGAGAACCTCGGTTTCTACGGTTTGCAATTCGGAGCTTCGAGCGATCTTCCGGCACCGGGCGACTACGACGGCGACGGCAAGACTGACATCGCGGTCTACCGGCCTAACGAGGGCATTTGGTACATGCAACTGTCGACCTCCGGGTTTTCCGCCCTACAATTCGGCACCGCCGAGGACAAGCCTGCGTCGAATTCGATCGTGCGTTAGACTTTCCTTCGTATGCCGGAACGCCAGTCGACTGCCCCTCCGCGGGTCGGCAGGGAAAAGCCTGCATTTCGACGAGAACGCGGACTTACCTTCACCCCCGTTTGGCCTGGCAGTCGCCGCGGTTAACTCAGCTTACCGGGTGACTGGAAAGGCAATTCATCGTCGAGAGCTGCAATAGTCTGTTTCCCGACGATATTATCTATTTGTCTCATGAAATTGAGAATCGGTGGTTTGTGAAGTTCCTTAAAGGTCGTCACCAGATCCGCCGTCTCCTGATCATAAAAATCGTTCGTCTCGTCCAACTCGTCCATCCCGAATCGCCTAGCAAATGCGTTTAGCGCCTTTTTGATCAGTACCACGTGAATTCCTCTGCGATCGCGCTCGGGAAACGTTGCGAGCCCGATGTGGTCTTTGTCGTTGACTAAACACGCTCTGAGTTTAGGATTAAATCGCATCACAGATGTTAATGGCCTTGACATGACTTGCCTCCTGCGTTGGTTTGATCGCACTCTGGTGCGAGTTTTCAGGGATGAACCTTACTAACAACTGTGTGACGGCGATGCAAGACGATTTTGCCGGAATATCCAAAAGAACCCAAGACCGGGGCGACAAGGACGTGCCGGGGACGACCGAGTGGCGTTTACAAAACCTTACAGCGATTTAGAAAACTAATCCGAGGATGAGGTCGTAATTACTTGCAAAGGTTCCGCCAAAGCGGTTAGATTTCTGAAGGATACGATCCTGATGCCAGACCTCGATATTACAGGCCAGACACTCGACGGCAAGTACCATCTCGAACGCGAGCTTGGCCGCGGCGGGATGGGCACGGTGTACCTTGCGACCCACCTCGGGACCGAGCGTCCGGTCGCGGTAAAGATCATTTCGCCGCAGTTCATGAAACGGGCTGAATTTGTCGAGCGTTTTCGTCGCGAAGCACGTGCGGCGGGACGGCTTCGGCACCCGAACGTAGTCGACGTGACCGATTTCGGGTTTGCCGAGTCGAAAGAAGGCCAGGTCGCGTATCTCGTGATGGAATATCTCGACGGCTGTACGCTCGGCGAGATACTTGACGAAGAAAAGAACCTACCGGTCGGCTGGACGATCGACATCCTGGAGCAGGTCTGCTCGGCGGTGCAGGAAGCACATGAGCAAGGCATCATCCATCGCGACCTAAAGCCGGACAATATCTGGCTCGAACCCAATCAGCGCGGTGGCTATACGGTCAAAGTGCTCGATTTTGGCATCGCCAAGCTCGAAGAGCATGTTGAGGGCGAAGCCGACATAATTCACCGGAATCACTCGACGCTGCCGACATACGCAACGACCGGACGGATCACTTTCGGCGGGAATCCCGACGGCGAGACCATCGCCGGAGAAGGGCCGTCGACGATCGTTTCCGACAGCGCCACGATCTCGCAGACCGGCAGCCATGGAACGATCGCGGCGGAAGCGGGAACGTTGCTTATTGCGCCGGTCGAGTCCGAAAGCAAGACCGCGATCCTGGAGGACTACGACAGGGCGAATATCGACACCGAGAACGCCGACACGCATGTGATCAACGGCACTTCGGAGGCGGGGCGATCGGGCTCACCAGCGCGTGTCAGCGGCAATTCGCGCCCGGAATCATCTAATTCGGCCGAACTGACCCGAGTCGGCGCGGTACTGGGGACGCCGCTCTATATGTCGCCCGAACAGTGCCGGGGCGAACGGCTCGATCCTCGATCGGACATTTACAGCCTCGGCGTGATCGCGTATCAGATGCTATCGGGCGATACTCCGTTCTCGGGTGACCTTAAAGCGGTAATGGAGGCCCACAAATTGGCGACGCCGCGGCCGCTCCGTGCAAAACGGGTCCGCCGAAAGATGAAGCTCGCCATCCACTCGGCACTCGACAAGGATCCCGAAAATCGTCCTCAGACCGCCGAAGCGTTTGCCAGCGTGCTCCGTGCCCGGTCCGAGGGACTGTTCGGGCTCCTGCGGCGTGCGCTAGTCATTTATAGCGAACACCTGCCGAAGTTCTTGCTGCTGACGACGTTCTTTTATTTTCCGGTTGCAATTTTGACGATGTTCCTGGTCGTCTTCTCGTTCCTCAAGGTCAGTAACTTCGTTTCGGACACGACAGCAAACGTCGCTTCGGGATTGGGCGGATTTCTGCTGACGCTGATGAGTGCGTTTACCGCGACGTTGACGATCGGAACGATCGTGTGGATCGTAACTCAGTATCTCGCAGTGCCTCTGCGGCCAGTGAGGCTGCGGCCCGCGCTTCAGGAGGCACGGCGAAAATGGAAGAAATTCATGGGCAGCGGCGTGCTCGTAGCGATCGCCCCGTTCGCCTCTGCCATTGCCGGTGCGATCGCCGGATGTATCGTGTTCGGACTGATCGGCTTGCTCGCCTCTCTGTTCACGGGTCTCGGAACAGTGACCGCGATCATCACCGGGGTCGGCGGTGCGATCGGCTGCCTGGTGTGTTTCTTTGTCGGTTACGTGCTCTGCATGCTGGTCACTCCGGTGGTGATGATGGAACCAGGCCGAATTCGCGATGCGTTCGTCCGTTCAAAGCGCCTGACGACCCGTTCATTTATGACCTCGATGGGAGCCGCGGCGATGCTGTTCCTGATCCCTGTGATACTCGCTAGCTCGCTCTCGCTTGTCGTTAGCCTCGCCGCAAAGGCCATCGATCCCAAAACGCAAACGCAAGTAGCTGTCGAGCAGCAGGTAAATAACCCGGATCCGACTGCCGCAGAGCCGGTTGCGAACTCTGAAAAGAAGAACGACACGCTCAATATCCAGTTCGGCCGAAGCCGCACGATCAACATCGGGCCGACCGAGAACGTGGACAATGCCGATATGCGGACCCAGCTCAAGCACACGGTGCTCGGCTCGCTCGTACAGATCATCTGGCTTCCGCTTCAGATCATTGTCCTGTCGTTTTCTGCTATCATAGTTGCGTTGCTCTATTTGAAGACCCGGCTTGCGGGCGGCGAATCGATGAACGACCTGATCGAACGGTTCGAGGACGACGAACGGCCGCAGAAAAAATGGCAGGAGCGCGTCCGCCAACGCCTCATACAGTCAGGCCGGATAACGAGCAAGTCCTAGGACATGCATCTTAGACTCCGTATTCCCACTCTCACTTTAATAACTTTAACGATCTCCGGAACTGCCGTCTTGGCACAGAGCGTGGATCGTCAGTTGAAGCTCAACGACCACGCGACGGTCGAGATCACGAACAAATTTGGACGTGTGACCGTCATGGCCGTTGCTCCTTCAAAGGGCGTACCGGCAGAGAGCAAGGTGACGGCGGTCTCGCCCGCAGGAGTAAGCGGCACCGAGCTGAAGATCAACGAAAGCGCCGGATCCGCCGTCATCGAAGTGGCTTCGGCCCAGGTTGAAAAGCGGATCGATCTGACGCTGTCGGTCCCCGAACGCACGACAGTCAAAATAAATACAGGTAGAGGCCAGGTCGACGTCTCGGGTAATCTTGCGGCCGTCGACGTCAAGACCGAGACAGGAACGGTCGCGGTCGACGTGCCGACCGATGACCTTAAATACCGGTTTACATGGACCGACTCAAGGCCGAGATACGTTTGCGATTTCGAGCTTGCCAAGGTCCGTGAAATGAAAGCGGGCAGATTCGAGATACGCGGTACGTATTCGGACAACGGCGAGGCCAAACGAAAGAAAAAGAAGAAAAAGGAAGACGACGCGGATGCAGATCCCGGCCAGGCGACTGACGGAACGAGCGATCCGCCCGCAGACGACAAGCGTCCTGTCTCGAGAGAGGTCTCGCTCAATTTCACCACGGCCCGCGGCATCGTTCTCGTCAACGTGCCGCCGAACGAGGTCGGCAGCGACCTTCGCGAGCGGCCGCTAACCGAGGCCGCAAAAGCGATCGTCCGAAGCGGCGATTCGCTATTGATGGAAGCTATACGACGTGCGGCACCGAAATATTACGGCGATTATGCCCGAAGCCTGCCGCCGCTCAAAAAAGAGCCGACGTTCGCGACCAGAGACAAGGCTCCGGATGTGCCTACGACCGAGTTTCGACAGGCCCTTGTTCGCGTCACAGATCTCAGGAACCGCTCGATCCCGGGGCTCGAAGCAAGGGACTTTGAGGTCACGGAAGGCGGCTCGCAGAAAGAGGTCGTCTCGGTTGAGCGTTCGACCGCTCCATTTAATCTCGTGCTCCTGCTCGACGTGTCGGGAAGCGTCGAGAACTATGTCAACTTTATACGCAAAGCGGCGAGGAGCTTTGTCGAAACTGTTGACCGTAATGACCGTATCTCGATCGTGATATTCAACGAAGACATCAAAGTTCTGTCCAGATTCACTACCGACAAAGGCAAACTGTCCGAGAGCCTCGATACCTTCGATGCGGGCGGCGGGACGGCTTATTACGATGCCCTCGCGTACGTCATTTCGGACACCTTGCGGCCGATCAAGGGCGAACGGACCGCGATCGTCGTGTTGACGGATGGGGACGACAACCGTTCGTTCCTGGCGTTCGATTCGCTGATGGGCTCGATCCAGGAAAGCGGGGCGTTGATCTATCCGCTCTACGTGCCTTCGGGCCTCATCGCCCTCGCGGCGCAATCCAACGCCGCCCGCGTCGATCCGATGCGCGAAAAATATATGTCGCTGTCGGCTAAATCCGAAGGCGAGGGCGAAAAGCTCGCAAAGGTGTCGGGCGGAGTCTATTATTCGATCTCGCGTCTGAGCCAGATCCAGGAAGCGTACGAGGACATCGTCCTCCAGCTTCGAACGGCCTACAACGTCAAATACCGCTCGGCCTCAGCGACTTCGGCCGAAGGGGCTTCGCCAAGACTTAAGATCCGTGTCCGGAAGCCAAATACCTTTACGACCATTAATTCAGTCGTCGCGGTACAATAACCACATTTGAGCGCACCACTATTCGACATTTTACTGGAACAGGCCGAACGCCGGCCGCTGACGGTGTCGGAGTTGAACGCGCAAGTGCGTTCAACGATCGAACGAAAGTTTTCGAACGTTTGGGTCGAAGGCGAGGTCGTAAATTTCAACTCGGCGGCGTCGCAGCACTGGTATTTCAATCTCAATGACGGGACCGCCCAGATAAAGTGCGTCTGCTGGAGAGGGACCAACACGCGGATCAGGTACATGCCGCGAAACGGCGATCTGATCCGCATACGTGGAAAGATCACTTACTGGGAAGCTAAGGGCGAGCTGAAGCTCACGGTCGACTCGCTCGAACCTTCCGGCGAAGGGGCACTGCGGGCGGCATTCGAGCAGATACGAACGCGGCTCGAAACCGAGGGACTGTTCGCTCCCGAGATCAAGCGACCGATCCCGTTCCTGCCACGGAGGGTCGGTGTAGTGACCAGCGCGACGGGAGCGGCGTTTCACGATATCAAAAACGTTCTCACCAGACGCGCTCGCTCGGTCAGCATGCTGCTCATACCGACGCTCGTGCAGGGCGAGACCGCGGCTGATTGCATTCGTCAAGCGGTCCTTGACGTTAACGCCTATAACCTCAGCCTCTCGCAGACTGAGAGGATCGACGTCCTGATCGTGGGCCGCGGCGGCGGTTCGGCAGAGGACCTGTGGGCATTTAACGACGAGCAACTGGCGCGCGTGCTGAGGGCGAGCGTGATACCCGTGATCTCGGCCGTGGGCCACGAGATCGACACGACCATCGCCGACATGGTGGCTGATGTGCGTGCCGCGACTCCTTCGGCAGCGGCCGAGATAGTCGCCGGCCGTGAAGAAGACATTATCTACCGGCTCAGATCGCGAGAAGAAAAGCTTGTGGACATCATGACGATGGAAATCGCAGAGACTGCCGGCCGCGTGAATTACGCTGATATGACGATGCGCGACGCATTTACGGCGAAGTTCACGTCCGCGGCAAGCAAGTTTGCACAGGTTTCTGCCCGATTGTCGCCGGTCCGGCTGACCGCGCGAGTTTCGGATGGCGTTCACGTCATGAGATCGCTGCTGCAGCGGCAGTCCGCAGCGGTGTCGAAGCTGCTCGCGGCAAAACAGGAAAGCCTCAAGCTCGGCGTGGCAAAGCTCGATGCGTTGTCACCGCTCTCGGTGCTCCATCGCGGGTTCTCGATCACACAAACGGCCGATGGGCGCATTCTTCGCGACCCGGCCGATGTACGGCCGGGAGATAAATTGAAAATACGCCTCGAAAAGGGCAAACTGAACGCGGCGGTTTTGCCGGCGGAGGAGTAGCTCTCATCGATGTCGAGGTTTACAGTCGATCTTTCGGGTAACGGCCCGGACAAGGACCCGCAACCGTCTGCCGAACCCGCCGCGGACATACCGAGACCTCGTCGTGCCGGCCGTGCGGGAAAGATCCTACTGTTGATCGCGGTGCCATTATTGCTGATCGCGGTGATCGGGGCGATCGGAGGAGCGATATATTGGCAAAGCCTGAAAAGCACACCGCAGTACTCGCTGGCATTGATCGCGGACGCGGCCCGCAACGACGATCAAACCACGGTCAACACGCTCGTCGACGTCGATGCTGTCGTCGAGGATTTTGTGCCGCAGGTCACGAGTAAGGCGGTCGAGCTTTATGGCAAGGGTTTGCCGCCTGCTGTCGTTGGCCAGCTTGCAAAGCTCGCGACGCCGATCATGCCGTCCGTCAAGGAACGTGCAAAG
Organism: Pyrinomonadaceae bacterium; assembly: GCA_044228265.1. Taxonomy (GTDB): domain Bacteria; phylum Acidobacteriota; class Blastocatellia; order Pyrinomonadales; family Pyrinomonadaceae; genus OLB17. The sequence goes on along the minus strand of JBGAVC010000011.1, from coordinate 57,671 downwards.
GCCGAATTGCCGCGGATCATCAGGGACCGCGTCGCGGCGTTTGGGAACGTACCTTTTGCCTTGATGGTGCTCGGGGCCGGTCGATATCTTGATATCACAGTGACGGGCGACTCGGCGGTTGTAAAGAGCAAATTGGCCGAGCATCCGCTTGAGCTGAAGATGAAACGCAACGGCGACCGCTGGCATGTAGTTGGCGTCAAGGACGACAATCTTGCTACCGACATTGCCCGAAAGATCGGACAGGAGATAATTGACGTTGCGAAGAACGGCGGCTTGAGCAAGGCGGCGAGCAAGCTCGGCGTCCCGGCGCTGACTGACATACTGAAAAAGGCGGATGAGCTGATCAGGTGATCATGGAAAAAACATTTGAACAATCTTTGGAGGAACTCGAGACGATCGTTTCACGACTCGAGCAAGGCGACCTGCCGCTTGAGGAGAGCCTCACCTTGTTTGAAAGCGGGATAAAACTGTCGAGAGAATGCCGCGAACGCCTTGCAACCGCCGAGCGGCGGATCCAGGTATTGATGAAGGACGCAAACGGTGAGATGGGCGTCAGGGACCTCGATACCGACGCTCTCGCCGATATCTAAACAGCCTTGAAAGCGACGATCATTACTGCCATCAGTACGAACGCCAGTACACCGACCACGACAAAATAGATCGCGATCCCAGCGGTGTTGTCCTTGCCAGTCTTCCCGTTGTATGCGGCACGGCAAGCCTGGCATTTGACGTGGTTTAGCATCTTGGGGCCGAGCACGCCGCCCCACCAGGTAAAGCTTACAGCCTTTGCATCTGACGCCCCGCACTTTGGACACGGGGCGTAGCTGGTTGTCTGCATATAACTCACCCGAGCTATCGGGCGTTATGGTTTCGGCGGCGCGACGACAAGCTTCTTTTCAAGCAGGCTGCATGCTTCAAGCGTGCTCGTCGGATCGATCGCAAGGTTGTCGATCACGATCTGCTGGATCTTGCCTTCCTTATCGACCACGAACGTACCTCGACGTCCGAACTGTCTTGCCTCGTTGTAAAGCCCGTATTCTTTGGTGGCCACGCGCGTCCAGTCGCTCAATATCTGGAATGACGTGACACCTATCTTTTCAGCAAAGGCCGCGTTAGAGAACCGCGAGTCCATGCTGATCCCAAAAACCTTCGTATTTGCTTCTTCGAATTTGGCGATACCAGCCTGGTATCCCTGCATTTCCTTCGTTCAGCCACCTGTGAAGGCGAATACGTAGAAGGCCAGTACGACGTTGTTCTTGCCGCGAAAGTCGCTCAATTTCACTGCTTTACCCGTGAGGTCGGGAAGCGTGAAGTCCGGCGCCATGTCGCCGACCTTGAGCTTGTCGTACGGCGGCGGCGTCGGAGCCGGCGTCGGTGCCTTTGCTGGAGACGGCGTCGGCGTTTGGGCCATCGCGGCGATCGCCATCGCGGCGATCAGCAAGGCAGTTTTGATCAGTAGTTTCATATCTTTTCCCCCGTTTTCCAGCCAATTATCGCCGAGAGCTGAAAATTCTCAAAATATACCAGAACAACAACGCAACGCTTGCAAACAGAGACAAGGCCGCGGCGACATGCTGTTTCGTGTTGAACCGGTGAAGTACGTTCGATGTTTCGTAAAGTATGGCCGTTCCGGCGAAAGCGACCATTACGAACGCAAAGACATTACCAAGCGTAAATCCGAAGATGGCACTGGCAACGATGAATCCGAGAGCCGCAAACCCGCCGATCGCGAGGATCGGAGCGAGCCAGGAGAAATCGGACCTCGTGACGAAGACCGTCAGGCTAAGCCCGCCGAACAAACCGAGCGATACGATGCCCGCTTTGAGGATCACCGACGGGTCGCCGGAGGCGTATGCCGCTATCGTCAGGAGCGGGACGAAAATGACAGCCTCGGCGACTATGAATATTCCGAGTCCGAGGTATTGGACCGCGCTTGAGACATCGGAAACCGCCCATTTGTTAGAGAGCCATGAAATGAGCATAAACCCGGCAAGTATCCCGAGCCACCCGATCCTGCCGCCTGAGAAGACGACCGTCGCGATCACCGATGCAATACCCGATGCAAAGAAAAGAGCCTCGACAACGATAAAGGCGAGGATTGCCGCGGCAAGCAGCAAGTAAGTCTTTCGAATGAACGCGGCACGCTCAACGGGAGCAGCTTCGGCGACCGGATTTCCAAATGTGGAGGTAAAGTTTTCCATATATTTGTCAGCTACTTAGATATCGTACGAAGCGCAAAGTTTGTCCGCCATCAGGTGTCGCTGACCGGGCCGGTGCGAAATATCGAGTCGATGCTCCAGACCCCTGAGCCGCGGGACGCAATGTAAAGGAGTACAAAGCAGAACAGAACTGCCGGCTCGCCGCGGTTTTGGATCGGCAGGACCGCCGCCAAGCTAAAGTGCGCCGTAAAAAAAGCTACAGCCATCTCTCCACAAGCGATAAATGCCGTGATGCCCGCAAATAGGCCGACCATAATGAGCAGGCCTCCGAATGTCTCGATGACGCCCGCGGCTGCCATCGTCGCCGACAGGCCGCCAGGAGCCGGGCTGCCCGGCGGCAGTTGTTGAGGCGGATATCCAAACAGCTTTTGGGTCCCGTGCCACATGAACAAAAAACCCGTAACGATTCTCAAGATCGCGTAAATGTAAGTCGAGTATCTTCCCAAAAACCGTTCCATGTTAGCCCTCCTGCGGGAGACGTTCGCAAGTATAGCGCAAGTCTGAGAAAACCGTTGACAAACGATGGATCGCGGGGCCTCGTGACCGCTCACAACCTCTCAATCGACCTCGTCTTCGGTAGGTGAACCGGCGAACGCCTTCGATGCGGGCTCGCCGCCGGTCATTTGCATTGCGACGATCATTTGCCTACCTTCCTGTTCGAGACCCGAAAGCTTGTAACCAAACACCACGGCCCCAACAATGCAGACTGCCCCGCCGAGAGCCACCGTCTCCGCCGCCCCAATATATCCTGCAAGCATACCGGCGAGCAGGGCCCCGAACGGTGCCAGACCCATGAACATCATCGAGTAGACCGACATCACCCGGCCACGAAGAGTATCGGGCACCATCGCCTGGACCAGCGTGTTCGACGAAGACATCTGCGTCATCATCGAGAATCCGACCGGGACGAGAAGAACGAGTGAAAGGTAGAAATTACGGGAGACGGAAAACAAGATCAGGGCCGTGCCCAAGCCTGCGCAGGCGAATGCGATCCATTTGCCAAGACCGAACACGTGTTTTCGTGATGCAAGTGCAAGGGCGGCCAGCAATGCGCCGAGGCCGCTCGCTCCCATCAGAAATCCCAACGTGCTCGAGCCGCCACCGAGATACTGGTCCGCGAAGATCGGCATCAGGACGGCGTAAGGCATCCCCATCAGGCTCACCAGGCCAAGAAGCAGGAGCAGAGCACGTACCGGGGCGGTTTCGTACACAAACCGAAATCCCTCGGCGATGTGCTTGATCGTCGAACCTTTCCGCGGCCGGTCAGAACGCTCGATCCTCATCATTACGATGCCGGCGATGACGGCGATGTAACTGACTGCGTTGCCGAAAAAACACCATCCTTCTCCGACGGCCGCGACCAGGATCCCGGCGATCGCCGGCCCCACGATCCTCGCTCCATTGAACATAGACGAGTTGAGCGCAATGGCATTAATAAGGTCTTCTTTGCCGACCATATCGACGGCAAATGCCTGCCGTGTCGGGATATCAAAAGCGTTGGCGACACCGAATCCGGCAGCGATGACGAACAGATGCCAAATGTGGACCAGGCCGGTCAACGTGAGTACGGCGAGTACAGAAGCGAGTGCCATCGCAGCCGACTGCGTGAAAATGAGTATCTTTTGCCTGTTGTGCCGGTCGGCGAACGTCCCTCCGATCGGTGCCAGTAAGAAGACCGGGATCTGCGACGCAAAGCCGATCATCCCAAGAAGGACAACCGAGCCCGTCAGGCGATAAACGAGCCAGCTCTGAGCGACCGACTGCATCCACGTACCAGTAAGTGAAATGAATTGACCGCTAAAGAACAACTGAAAATTGCGGTGACGCAGCGCCCTGAATATGGGCGGTAAGCGGGAGCCGTCGCCTTCCGACGCTCGTTTCTCCTCTTTTTTCCCATCGCTCGTCACTTTATGCCGTTATTCCTTTTGCATATCTGATATTCGCCTATTTTGTGGCTTCGATTGTCAGAGAACAGACGTAGATCGTGCTTTCAAACGAACAAGGACGGGCCGTAACCCGTCCTCAGCGTACTTAGCCGATCCCTAAACTGACCGGTCATTTTGCCTTGCTCGCGGCCCGCACGCTCTCGAGCGATTCAGGAGTCGAAGCTGCAAGGCCGAGTTCATGCGAACGCCAGAGATTGGACACCAGCAACTCGCGGATGAACGTCATTTCTTTTGGCAAGCGATCGTAGAGTTTGAAGAACAGCTCGTCGTGCATCGCGATCTCCTTGAGCCACAGGTCGCGGTCGATGTTCATGACCTTGTCGAATTGCTCGCGGGTAAAATCGATCCCGCGCCAGTCCATGTCCTCGTAGCGCGGCATCCAGCCGAGCGGGGTTTCGATGCCGATCGATTTTCCTCGTGAACGTTCCACGATCCATTTCAGGACGCGCATATTCTCGCCGTAACCCGGCCAGGCAAACTTGCCGTTCTCGTCCTTGAGGAACCAGTTCACCGAGAAGATCCGCGGCGGATCCGGAATGTTGCGGCCGAAATCGAGCCAGTGGCCGAAATATTCGCCCATGTGGTATCCGCAGAACGGAAGCATCGCGAACGGGTCGCGGCGGACCTCGCCGATGTTGCCGAATGCCGCCGCCGTCATCTCGGAGCCCATTGTCGCGGCCATATAAACGCCAAAGGCCCAGTTGAAGGACTGCTGAACGAGCGGCACGACGTTGTTGCGGCGGCCGCCGAAGATGAAGGCCGAAACCGGCACGCCTTTGGGGTCGTCAAATCGCTCGTCGGCGACCGGACATTGCTCGATCGGTGCCGTAAATCGCGAATTCGGATGAGCTGCCTTGGCCTCGCTGGCCGGCGTCCAGTCGTTGCCCTGCCAGTCGATGGCGTGTGCGGGCGGCTCGCCGTCCATTCCTTCCCACCAAACGTCGCCGTCGTCAGTCAGGGCCACGTTCGTAAAGATCGTATTCTCACGGATCGACTCCATGGCGTTGGGGTTGGTCGAGTAATTGGTGCCCGGGGCGACGCCAAAAAATCCGGCTTCCGGGTTGATCGCGTGGAGTCGGCCTTTTTCGTCAGGCTTGATCCAGGCAATATCGTCGCCGACGGTCGTGATCTCCCAGCCCTCATCACGAAACTCCTTGGGCGGAATGAGCATTGCAAAATTTGTCTTGCCGCAGGCGGACGGGAACGCCGCGCAGACATAATCCTTTTTGCCGTCGGGTGACTTAACGCCGACGATGAGCATGTGCTCTGCGAGCCAACCCTGGGCACGGCCGAGGTTCGACGCGATACGCAGAGCGAGGCATTTCTTGCCCAAAAGTGCGTTGCCGCCGTAGCCAGAGCCATACGAGATGATCGAATTTTCCGAAGGGAAGTGAACGATGTACTTGTCCTTGGGGTCAGGCGAGCACGGCCATGGAACGTCCTGCTGGCCGGCCGCAAGAGGCATGCCTACCGAGTGGAGACAGCGTGTGAACTCGCCGTTTCCGAGAGCGTCGAGGGCCCGCGTTCCCATACGGGTCATGATACGCATGTTGACAGCCACGTACGGCGAATCCGACACTTGCACGCCGAACTGCGATATCGGCGAGCCGATCGGCCCCATGCAGAATGGTACGACGTACATCGTGCGGCCGCGCATGGCACCGTCAAACTTCTTTTTCAGTATCTGCTTCATCTCGTGCGGCGCCATCCAGTTGTTGGTCGGTCCGGCATCGGTCTTGGCGAGCGAGCAGATATATGTACGGTCTTCGACCCGCGCGACGTCCGACGGGTGCGAGCGAGCTAGGAACGAATTTGGCCGTTTTGAAGGGTTGAGTTTGATAAACGTACCCGATTCGACCATCTCCTGGCATAGACGGTCGTACTCTGCCTGCGACCCGTCACACCAGTGAACCGCATCAGGTTTGCATAGCTCGACAGCCTCGGTGACGAATTTAATGAGTTCTTCGTTTGTGATGTTTGGCGGTAAATTAGGGTCTGTCATGGACGTGTTCTCCAATAGAGTTTTTGAATAAAATTCTGGGTCGAAAGTTGAAAGCGGACGACAGCCCGCAATGCGAAATATAAGCGAATTTTATCACGGAGTAACATAATTGTTAACGCGTTTTGATCGGTTAACCGTTTACCTGACAAACATTTGGGTTTCTGGCTTTCCTTCTGAAAATAAGTCCCGAAATACAAGAGATGTCAGGAGCTCGTGCTGCAAGGTTCCGTTCCGCGGTATGTGCTTGCAAATAAAATGAGATAGGTGTATTCGATATGGAGTCCTTTGACCGAATAACGCGAACTGAGATCCCGACTTCGTATCGGGTGATCGCTGATCAAACCAGGAGTTGTCTATGAAAAAGGTGTTCTCGGGAGTCCTCGGGGTGCTGCTGCTTGCGGTTTCCGTTGTAGGCCAGACCGCGGATGAGATAGTGGCCAAATATATACAGAAGAGCGGCGGGATCGATAAGATCCAGGCGATAAAGTCGAAGCGTTCGACGGGGAAGTTCTACGCCGGCGGCGGTTTTGAAGCGGTCGTCGTCAATGAAAACAAGCGCCCTAACATGGTCCGGGAGGACTTTTTGATCCAGGGAATGACGGCGTCGATCGCCTACGACGGAAAGTCGGGATGGAAGATAAATCCATTTGACGGAAAGAAGGACGCTGAGACCCTTGGTGAAGAGGAGATGAAACAGGCGGTCGAGGATGCCGACTTTGACGGGCCGCTCGTCAACTATGCCGCCAAGGGCAACAAGGTCGTTTTTGAGGGGAAAGAGGATTTTGAAGGATCCGACGTCTATAAACTCAAAGTCACGCTCGCGAACGGCACTGTCAAACACTATTATCTCGACGCTGAATATTACCTGCCGCTGAAGATCGAGACCAAACAGGTGAATCGCGGTGCCGAATCTGAGTCGGAGACGATTCTAGGCGATTACAAATTGGTCGGGGGTGTTTACTTTCCGTTCTCGATCGAAAGCGGCCAAAAAGGCAGCCAAAACAAACAAAGTACGCGGATCGAGAAGATCGAGGTAAATCAGGACCTGCCTGACTCGAGGTTTACGGTGCCGGGAACCGCTAAGAAGCCATAACAGAAAGGGAAAAAGTGAAAAACGAAAAAGGCCGGAGGCCGAGGGTTGAATAGATCGATGAAAAGAACAGGTGCTTTGTTTTTCTGGGTTGCGTTCATGTTGGCGGTTAGCGGCGTCGTCCGGGCTCAGTCGCCAGTGACGGTGGACTCGCAGACGATCTCGGGCCTCGGTGCGAGAAATATCGGCTCTGCAACGATGAGCGGACGCATCGCCGCGCTTGACGGCGTCTGGGACGGTCAGCGGTTGACGCTCTATGTGGGTGCGGCTTCGGGAGGCGTCTGGAAATCGCAGAACGGCGGAACGACCTTCAAACCGGTATTTGACAAGGAGAGTACCCAATCGATCGGAGCGATCGCGATAGATCCGAAAAGCCCAAAGACGGTGTGGGTCGGAACCGGCGAATCGTGGATGCGAAACTCGGTTTCGGTTGGCGACGGCGTTTACCGCTCGGCCGACGGCGGCGAGACGTGGGCTAATCTCGGCCTTAAGAACTCGGAGCATATTGCAAAGATCCTGATCGACCCATCAAACACAGACACGGTATACGTTTGTGCGACCGGTAAACTGTGGAGCGACAGCGACGAGCGCGGCGTTTATAAAACGACTGACGGCGGCAAGACGTGGTCCAATGTGTTGAAGGGACGAAATCTTTCGACCGGATGCTCGATGATGTCGATGGACAGTTCGGACCCGCGTGTGATCTATGCGGGAATGTGGGATTTTCGTCGAAAGGGATGGACATTCCGTTCAGGCGGAGAGAACGAGAGCGCTCCGAGCGGGAGCGGGCTGTTCAAGAGCACCGACGGCGGAGCGACGTGGACGGAGCTTGACGAAAAGTCGGCGAACGGCCTGCCGCCAAAGCCGTGGGGACGCACCGCGGTTGCGGTTGCCCCGTCAAATCCAAAGGTCGTTTACGCGATGATCGAGGCCGTGATGCCGAGGAACGGGCTTTACCGATCGGATGACGCCGGGAAAACATGGACGGCGGTCGACCGGAGCCAGATGATGATCTGGCGGCCATTCTATTTCGCCAATCTGATCGTCGATCCCAAGGACGAGAACAAGGTCTACAAAGCGGGCGGGTCGCTGATCTACAGCAGCGACGGCGGACGCAGCTTTAGCAATGTTGCAGGCGGCGCGCACGGTGATTTTCACGTTGTCTGGATAGACCCGCGAAATTCTGATCACGTGATCACAGGCGACGACGGCGGTTTGTGGTATTCGTTCGATCAGGCCAACAAGTGGTGGAAGGCCAACAACCTGCCCGTTTCGCAGTTCTATCACGTTTCCGTGGATATGGAGACGCCATACCGCGTTTACGGCGGACTGCAGGATAACAGTTCGTGGGTGGGCGACTCGCAGTACCCGGGCGGCATAACCAACGACCGCTGGGAGAACATGTATGGCGGCGACGGGTTTTGGATGTTCGCCGATCCGTCCGATCCCGACTATCTGTACGCCGAGTCCCAGGGCGGCTATATCGGCCGCGTCAATCGCAAAACTCATGAGACCCGCGGACTGCAGCCCCTGCCCGGATACAAGGAAGGCAAGATGCGTTACAACTGGAACACTCCCATCCAGGTGTCTAAGAACGGTACGCTCTTTATCGGTTCCCAGTTTCTGTTTCGCTCGGTCGACCATGGTCAAACATGGGACAGGATCTCGCCCGACCTGACGACAAACGATCCGAACAAGCAAAAGCAGGAAGAATCGGGCGGGGTGAGCGTCGATAATTCGTCCGCCGAGATGCACACGACCATTTACGCGATCTGTGAGTCGCCGAAAGACCCTAATTTGATCTGGGTCGGGACCGATGACGGCAATGTTCAGATCACCCGCGATGGCGGTAAAAGCTGGTCTAACGTCACGGCGAATATCAAGGGCCTGCCGGCGAACGCGTGGGTGTCGTCGATCGATGCCGGACATTTTGACCAGGGAACGGCTTACGCGACATTTGATCTTCATACGTTCGGCAATATGTCGCCGTACGTTTATAAAACATCGGATTACGGCAAGACCTGGACCGCTGTTATCGGGCCGTCTTCAAACGTTCGCGGATACGCCCATGTCGTAAAGGAAGACCTGGAGAACAAGGATCTGCTGTTTGTCGGCACGGAAATGGGCCTCTGGGTCAGTGTCGATGGCGGTAACCAGTGGGCGCAATTCAAGGGCGGTGACTTTCCGAACGTCGCGGTCCGCGACCTTGCAATACATCCGCGTGACAAAGACCTGGTCATCGCGACTCACGGCCGAGGTATCTGGATCATCGACAATTTGAGCCCGCTGAGGGCATTGTCGCAGGACGTTTTGTCCAAGGACATCGCCTTCCTGCAGGCTGAGCCTGTCGTTCAGAAAATGCAGGCTTTTGGCGGGTGGGTCAATGGCGACGCTTCATTTACGGGTGACAATCCGCCGGACGACGCGGTCATCACCTATTACCAGAAGAAACGGCATATTTTTGGCGATCTGAAGATCGAGGTCCTCGATCCGAAGGGCAGCGTGGTCGGAACCGTGCCGGCCAGCAAACGTCGCGGCCTCAATCGAGTGAAATGGTCGATGCGAATGCCTGCACCGACAGTTCCACCGGCGGCCAGCATTGCCGGCGGAGCGACAGTAGGCCCGCGCGTTCTGCCCGGGAAATATACGGTAAGGATGACAAAGGACGGCGTCGTATATGAAACGCCGCTTAATGTCGTGATGGACCCGAGAGCGAAGTACTCTCTCGCCGACCGGCAAGCCCAGTTCGACCTCTCGATGAAGCTTTATAACCTGTTTGGCGACATGTCGAGAACGGTCGATCGGATAAACGCAATGCGTTTCGCACTCGATGACCGGGCAGCAAAAACGAGCGATGCGGCATTGAGAACGAGGCTGCAGGCTGCGTCGGCAACGGTCGACGAGCTGCGACGAAAGATCGTGGCCACCAAAGAGGGGGGAGCGATAACCGGAGAAGAGCGATTACGCGAGTTTCTCGCCGGGCTTTACGGCGACGTGAACGGATACGAGGGCCGTCCGTCGAAGATGCAGGTCGATAGGGCGGCGTCGCTCGCAAAGGAATTGGGAGATGTCTTAAAGTCACTGGACGACTGGGTCACGAAGGACCTGGCTGGCATAAATGACGCTCTGAAACGTGCGGGCCTCGAGACGATCGCCATTCCGGGAAAATAGTCCGCAAACGGCGGATTCAGGCGGGTGCCGGCCTGCTGCGGTATTGGTTGAGAGTGTGGACGACCACGGTCGCAATGATGATCGCTCCGCCGAGGACAGCCCAATTTGAGGGCTTCTCGCCAACGAACAAAAACACCCAGACGGGATTTAGGAGCGGCTCGATAAATCCGATTATGCTGGCATCGAGCGGTCGTGTGCCTGCGGTAACTCCTTTGATAAAAAGAATATAAGAGAGTCCGATCTGGAATACGCCCAGGAATCCGACAGCGACGATGTCGAGTGTTGTAATGGTCGGGATCGCCGCCAACCCATTGGGAAGCGTCAACAGCGCGAGCAGGAAATTGCCGTAGATGACCGTGATGGTTGAGTTCATCCCCGCTGCTTTCGGGTGGCGCAGCAGCATTATGTAAAGACCGAGGAAAATACCCGATCCCAATGCGGCAGCATTGCCCTGATAGTCCGACAATTCCAACTTGCCCACGAAGAACAGGCTCATGCCGCCGATACAGAAAATGATGGTCGCGAGGTCCTTCAGGTGGAACCGTTCGCCGATGACAAAAGGGGCCAGGATGAGGATATAGACCGGAGCCGTGTATTGAAGGAAGATAGCGTTGGCCGCCGTTGTGTGTTTTGTCGCCCAGACGAAGAGGAAGAGCAATATGGCGTAAATGATCGACGCCATGATGCCGAACGCGTTTATTCTCAGGCCGTTCTTCCGGGTCAGGATGAGGACTGTCAACGCGGCAAGCAACGACCGAAAAAAGGTCACTTGATAAGCGTCGAGCGTCGTCAGCTTGATGAACAGCCCGCCGGTGCTCCAAAGAAGAACGGCGAGCACCACCAGCCAAACTGGGTCGAGGGATCTTTTCGTCACTTTTGGAATCGCTGCCGCGAACACAAAAGCATAGAACATATCCTGCGATTAGCGTAAACCGGCCTCGCACGGCTGACGTAAACTACAGCATCGAGATGAGTTAGCGGTCACAAAAAAAATGATGATCCGCAGGTAAATGCTTGGCAACCGCCATCCGTTGCATTTTCTTCTAACACCTGTTGATACGGTATCGCTCGCCGATATTTGACGTCACGGATATAATATTTCTTTCGGAGTTGACAAACTTCCCAGTGCCGTCCGGGCACATCTCCTCACGGATGGACCGCGCCGGCGCTCAATACGGAGAATAAATGAAAAACAACATATTTCGCGCCGGCATCCTCTCACTCGTTTCGTTTCTTTTTCTAACAGTTGCCGCGTCGGCACAGATGAAGCCGACGTCGCCCTCGGCGTTCGAGAACATCAAGATCGACAATTTCGGGCAGATGGACGCAAATTTCTACCGAGGCGCCCAGCCTGGGCCTGATGATTATCAGTCGCTCGCAAAGCTTGGCATCAAGACGATCGTCGACCTTCGCGACGATCCGACGGACTACGAAAAGACAGCGGCCGAAGCAGCCGGCCTCAAGTACGTCCTGATCCCGATGAAAGGCTGGGGCACGCCGAAAAGTTCGGACATGGAAGCGTTCTTAAAGCTCGCCAACGATCCATCCACGGGACCGATGTACGTTCACTGCAAGGCCGGAAGACACCGCACGGGCGTCGCCGGAGCAGTATATCGGATGACGAAGTACGATTGGGACTACGATACGGCGTATCAGGAAATGAAGAATTACAACTTCACTACCGATCTCTTCCACGGTGGGTTCAAGAGCTATGTTCAGCACTACGCACAGGCTCGTTCTGCCAAGAAAGCTGCCGCGCCGCCCGCCCCTGCAAACGCTGCTGCGGCTGATAAGACCAATTAAGACTCGTGGAACCGCCTCCGGTCCGGCAAGTTGTTCTGCAACGAAAAAGTCGCCTTATGGGCGGCTTTTTGCATTTCGGCGGTCATTGATAGATGTCCGTAGCGCTCTTCTTCTGCGACCACTGGATACCCTCGATATTGTCGGGGTCTGCGCCATTGATACGTTCCGTCAGTTGGTCGGTCGTCAAGCTGAGTCGCAGGTTTACATAGTAGTTGATCGAACCGATGTCCTTTTTGTCAGGCGGGACGATCTCGCGGACCTCGGCGTCGATCTTCATTCGCTTAAAGATCTTTTTCAAAGTGGCCTGCGTGCGTTCAGGATTGCGGGTTCGGACCGTTACTTCCATCGAGCGGTAGACCTGATGGGGCTCGTTGTATTCGAGGAGCCAGAGCAATGCGAGCGCGAACAAACACAGGGCTATCCCGAGGTCCCAGCGGCCGACGCCTGCAGCCAGTCCGAGCGAAAGGCTGATAAGCAGCACGGTGATCTCTTTCGGGTCACGGATGTTGGTCCTGAAGCGGACCAGCGACACAGCGGCAAATATTGCGAACGCCCTTGCAGCATTATCGCCGACGATCATCATTAGTGCGGCGGCGACAACGGCGAGCAGGATCTGCGTTTGCGATACAAAAAGGCTGCGGCGAAAGAGCGGAACATTGTTTCTCGGCCGAAATGCGAGGGTGGCCGAAAAGAGGACGGCCAGGAACAGCCGCATAAAGATCTCAGCCGTTCGAATGCCGATGCCCGCCGATTCAGATGGACTTCCGGTATGAAAGATCTCCGAGAGTAACGACGGCGTTTGTTCGGAGATCCCGGTTCCGTTGGGACCGGCCACCGACGAGAGATCTGAACCTTGTGATCTCGAATATACGATGACGAGACCAAGCCCGATGATCACGAATACGGCGAGAGCAATAAATGTGCGGCTAAACTTTCGCATTTCGGATCATCGGCGGGCCGCAAACTTGCCGGTGTCGACCACTTCCTTCAGCTCGGCGATCTTTTTCCTGGCGGTGGCAGTAAACAGGTCGATGTCCTGTTGAGAGAAGTTGGCGGCGTGGAACGCGTCGCGGATCTGTCGTTCGTCGAGCTGCACGAGTAGCGCAGTCAACCACCGGGCCTGATCGACCGTGATGTGCTTCATCAGGTCGCGGCTTTTGCCTCCTTTGTATTCGAACTGTATTTCGTTTCCCTTGACCCTCTTAATGAACCGCGTCTTACTCCATGCGACCGCGTCTCCAGTTTTGCGGCCAAGGCGAAAAAACAAAGGCAGATTGTTGTTGCCAAATCGACCGAATGTCGCTCCGAGGTCGCTGATGACGTATCGCGTCTCGGGATCGCCGCCGTCTTTTGTTTTCAGTATCTTGTTCTGCATATCCAGCAGGTCCCAATTGGTCATGAAGACCATCATGATCTTGAGCCCTTGCAGAGGATCGCTGCCGACGAACGGGTTGTCCCTCCATTTCCAGGCGTCGCCGCGTTTGACGTCCGCGGGCCGTGCTTCGAGCCGAACGTTCTTGAACTCGCCTTTGCCGGGGATGGTCAGCGAGGGCACGAGATAGTTGATCTCGGTCTTGTATCCGAGACCGTAAAGCAGCCGGACGGCAGCGGTCTCGGGCCGGGCTTCGCGTCCGATCTTGGCTACCCAGATGCGGCCGGAACCGTCTTTGATCCGGTATTTGGTGTTATGACCGTGCTTTTCGCGTTCCAGGAAGGTGATGCTGCTCAGATCAGGCTTCATCGCTTCGCCGCCCGGGCCCCAATAAAGGTCAAGATTCTTGGTGTCGGGCTTTTCCCAAAGAACTGGCTCCTGTGCAGCCGCCGTTAAGCCAAATATAAAGACAAAGGCAACTATCGCCGTAAGGCGAACGAGAGATCGGGGTTTGTGCATTAGTCAGCCTCCTCGCGTGGGAGATGCCGGAATCGGACGGGGTAGCCGGCCTTTTACAGCGGCCTTAATGCCGTCCGTTCCGGCGCAATTACATTTGACGACAAAGCGAGGAAAGGGTCGGTAAGGTCTAATACAATTGGATTTATGGTAGAACAGGGGGGCCGCGGGCCGGAATGCGAAAAGGCATGCCGAAGCGTCGCCCAAAGCAGCGACGCTGTTTTCCGGCAGGTCGATCTATCAGTTAGTTGTCGGTTTTAGCTGCCGACGCGATCGTTTCTCGAAGCTGTTTCGCCGAGGTTGTTGCCGGTTCGAGTTCGAGCTCTTCCACGTCTCCATGGACCTTTTTGCCGAAGACGGCATTCCAAGGCGGAATGACGATGGACACGTTACCCGACGCCTTTGCCTGGCAAGCGAGACGTAAGAAGGGTTTGGGTTCATCCGGCTGGTTATAGCCGAATACCTTCATGGCTCGGCGCTCGCGTCGGCCGACTTCGGAGAGTTTTTCCTGTCCGCCCAATACGCCGACCCAGCAGGTTCCGCAGCTTGCTGAAAGGCATTCGACAGGAACGACGCCCTCCCAGCAGCGTTCGTCGGCATCCTTGAACTTGCCGGTCTCGTGTCTTGCCGACGCGGCCGCGATCTCCTGATCGTTGATCACGGGGAATCGGCCCGTGCCGCGCAGGTTGTCGTAAGTTATCGTATATTTTTTATTGACCGTCCGGAGAAATCCAAATATTCCCTGGGAATCATCGCGTTCACGCTCTGCGACGATCGTTTCCGGTGATTTTGCCATTATTCCAGTTGGTTTCTCGACGTCGCCCGGCGCGGCTTTGAAGGCGTCGAGACCGACCTGGTTCAGTGTCGCGAGTCCGACGGCCGTTATCGCGTTGACCAGCGGGCGCTCGACCTTTAGCTTTTCGGAGACGCGGATCGCAACGTCCTTAATGACCTCGACGAGCGGCAACGGGTCAGAACCGCCCACGGGAGCAGGCGGTTCGGAGGCGGTCTTCGGTTCACCGGATCTGCCTTCTGCTGCCACAGGGAGTTCGGCCAGAAGTTCGATCTTTTGTTTTACCGTCGGCCAGAACCTGTGGCCGTATAGAAAATGGTGCGATGTATCGATGCGATTTTTGAGCTCGTGGTCGCCCTGAAGAGCCAGTTCGCGGATCAAAGCATCTCGGTCCTCAGCGGCATCGATATACCGCTTGAGGCTCAACGGGTAGAAACGGAACCAGATCTGCACCGCATCGCGGTCCACCTCGTGAATACAAGGCAGCATCTCATTGACGGCGGCGAGCCAGTCGGGTTCGTTAAATGTGGCCAAATGTTGTATTAGTGCGTTGCTCATAAATAAGTACCAGAAGCAAATCAAAGAGTTAATCAAAAATAGCCGGTTCAGGCAAATGCACCACGTTATGACCACATGACGCAACACGGGTGAAATTGCCACGCACGGCTTGACACCCTCGCCTCAAATTCATAATATCTAAAGTTTCGGGCTTTGCGGTCTGAACCGTCTTTGTGGCCGAACGGTTGAAAAGACAGGATTTTTGAGAATCGAAGGAAGGAATTGTTGCGTAAATGGCGTTCGGGCCTACCGATCGGCCGGCTTAACAAGATGCGGACTTTCATGTCCGTACCCCGTTTGCCACGCTACAGCAAAGTCTCGATTCTTTAATTAAGCCTCGACTTCAGGTTAGGGCTGAAACAAAATCTAGCAATTCATTCAGCGAGAGCTGCTTGAGCTAACTGCCGGACAAGTTCCGAGCAAGAGTCAGGTAAGGCGTTAGTTTTGCCATTTGAGAGGCCACCGGTTAGGTGGAAATAGGTTAAAGATGCCGGCGGGGTGCCGGCGATCCAAATATGCCGACAATTAACCAGTTAGTACGCAAAGGTCGTCAGAGGGTCAAATACAAGACCGCGAGCCCGGCGTTGCAGTCAAACCCGCAGAAGCGCGGCGTTTGCACGCGTGTTTACACATCGACTCCGAAAAAGCCGAATTCGGCACTTCGCAAGGTCGCCCGCGTGCGTCTGACGAACCAGATCGAGGTCACGACCTATATCCCGGGCATCGGCCATAACTTGCAGGAGCACTCGATAGTGCTCATTCGCGGCGGTCGCGTCAAGGATCTTCCGGGTGTGCGTTATCACGTCATCCGCGGAACCCTGGATGCTTCCGGCGTCGCGAACCGCAATCAGGCGAGGTCGAAGTACGGAGCTAAGAGGCCGAAGGGAGCGAAATAGATTTAACCGTTGGTTCATTTGTTCATTGTGTCGTTCACGAATGAAAAAATGAACAAATAACCCGATGAATCAATAGATTTATGCCAAGACGAAGAGTTGCAGGAAAAAGAGAAGTATTGCCGGATCCGATCTATAACAGTATCGCCGTGACCAAGTTCATCAACGGCCTGATGTGGGAAGGCAAGAAGAGCGTCGCTGAACAGATCTTCTACGCCGCGATGGAGCGGATCGGTGAAAAGACCGGCGAGGAGCCGCTCAAGGTCTTCAAGAAAGCTCTTGATGCAGTAGCTCCTGCGCTGGAGGTCAAGTCTCGCCGTATCGGTGGTGCCACTTATCAGGTCCCGCTCGAGGTGAGCCGCGACCGCCGCAATACGCTTGCAATTCGCTGGATCGTATTGAACGCTCGTAACCGCAGCGAAAAGACGATGGAAGACCGCTTGGTAGGCGAGTTGCTCGATTCGACAAATGGCCGCGGCGGAGCGATGAAGAAAAAGGACGACGTCCACCGCATGGCGGAAGCGAACAAGGCGTTCGCACATTATAGATTTTAATGGCAGATAGGTCCTATGAGACTCGTAGGTCCTATTTTTTGTTATGGCGAACATCAGTTTAGACAAATTTAGAAACATCGGCATCATGGCCCATATCGACGCGGGTAAGACCACGGCGACTGAGCGCATTTTGTATTACACAGGTGTTTCGCACAAGATCGGCGAAGTTCATGAAGGAACGGCGACGATGGACTGGATGGAGCAGGAGCAGGAGCGTGGTATTACGATCACGTCGGCCGCTACGACCTGCTTCTGGACGCGCAATGGCGTCGAGCATCGCATCAACATTATCGACACACCGGGACACGTTGACTTCACGATGGAAGTTGAGCGGTCCCTTCGAGTTTTGGACGGAGCGGTTTGTGTTTTTGACGGCGTCGCCGGTGTTGAACCGCAGTCAGAGACAGTTTGGCGGCAGGCTGACAAATACGGCGTGCCCCGTATTTGTTTTATAAACAAGCTTGACCGGGCCGGTGCTTCGTTTGATCGCTCGTTCGACTCGATCTTGAAACGATTGGGCGCAAACGCTGTCGCAATGCAGATCCCGATCGGGCTTGAAGACCAGTTCAAGGGCGTGGTCGACTTGATCACGATGAAAGCTCTGGTCTGGAATGACGAGGCGAAAGGAGCTAAGTACGAAACACTTGACATCCCCGCTGATCTCGTTGACGCGGCTAAGACGGCACGCGAAACGTTGGTTGAGGCCGTTTCGGCGGTCGATGACGATCTGATGATGAAGTACCTCGAAGGCGAGGAGATCTCAGAAGCGGAACTTCGCAACGCACTACGCGCCGGAACGCTCGCAATGAAGATCGTCCCTGTATTTACAGGTTCGGCGTTCAAAAACAAAGGTGTCCAGACGTTGCTCGACGCAGTGGTTGATTATTTGCCGAGCCCGCTGGATATTCCCGCGATCGAGGGGATCAATCCGAAGACAGACTCGGTCGAGACTCGTGAACCAGATGCGAAGGCTCCGTTTGCAGGTTTGGTTTTCAAATTAATGGCCGACAAACATCTTGGCCAGCTCGCTTTTGTCCGAATATATTCCGGCACCGTTAATTCCGGTTCCTACGTTTACAACACGATCAAGAACACCAAGGAACGCGTCGGCCGCCTTATGCTGATGCATGCGAATAAGCGCGAGGACGTCGAATCGGCAAGCGCAGGTGAGATCATCGCGATCGGCGGCATGAAAAATGTCACGACCGGAGAAACGATCTCCGACGAGACCAGGCAGATCATCCTTGAGTCGATGGAGTTCCCGGATCCGGTCGTTCGTGTCGCGGTTGAGCCCAAGACGCGTGCCGATCAGGACAAAATGGGAATTGCCCTCAATCGGCTTGCTCAGGAAGACCCTTCATTTCAGGTTTCGACCGATCATGAGACGGGCCAGACGATCATCGCCGGCATGGGCGAGCTTCACCTGGAGATCATCGTCGACCGCATGAAGCGGGAATTTGGTGTCGAGGCCAACGTCGGTAAACCGCAGGTTGCTTATCGCGAAACGATCACTGCAGGAGCACCCGGAAAGGAAATATTCAAGAAGCAGTCGGGCGGCCGCGGGCAGTTTGGCCACGTCGAGCTCGAGATCGAGCCGGCTCCGGGCGAGGGCTTCGTATTCGAGGACAAGATCACCGGCGGTGTCATCCCGCGTCAGTTTATCAAACCGGTTTCGGAAGGTATCAGGGACGCTATGCGTCGTGGCTTCCTTGCCGGGTATGAATTGGTCGATATCAAGGCGAGCCTTGTTTACGGTTCCTACCATGAGGTCGACTCGGACGAACGGTCTTTCCATATCGCCGGCAGCCTTGCGTTCCAGGACGCATTGAAAAAGGCAAAGCCCGTCTTACTGGAACCGATCATGAAGGTAGAGGTCGTTACACCCGAAGAATACATGGGTGCAGTCAACGGCGATCTTAACCGTCGTCGCGGTCAGATCGACAAGATGGAGCCGCGTCCGGGCAACGTTTCGGTAGTTACAGCGTTTGTGCCGCTTTCGGAGATGTTCGGGTACACGACCGACCTTCGGTCTTCGACGCAGGGCCGGGCGACATCGAGCATGCATTTTGAACGCTACGCCGAGGCGCCGAGAAACGTCGCTGAAGAGATCATTGCCAAGGTAAAGGGAGCAAGCAGCTAGGAATTTGCGATTGAGATTTGCGATCGATCCGAAACGATCGCAGATCTGAGATCAAAGAATTTAGGAGAAGATATGAGCAAGGAAAAATTCGACCGGAGCAAGCCGCACGTGAACATTGGGACGATTGGTCACGTGGATCACGGCAAGACGACATTGACGGCAGCGATCACAAAGGTGTTGGCCAAGCACAATCCTAAGATCACGGTGCGTGCGTTCGACTCGATCGACAACGCACCCGAGGAGAAGGCGCGCGGCATCACGATCGCGACCGCCCACGTCGAGTACGAGACGGCGAACCGCCACTATGCCCACGTTGATTGTCCGGGCCACGCCGATTATGTCAAGAACATGATCACGGGAGCGGCGCAGATGGACGGAGCGATCCTTGTGGTGGCAGCTACGGACGGCCCGATGCCGCAGACCCGCGAGCACATCCTGCTTGCCCGTCAGGTGGGTGTCCCTTCGATGGTGGTGTTCATGAACAAGGTGGACGCGGTCGATGACGCCGAACTGCTCGAGCTGGTCGAGATGGAGATCCGCGAGCTGCTGTCTAGTTACGAGTTCCCGGGCGACGACATTCCGGTGATCCAGGGCTCTGCTCTTAAAGCTCTTGAGGGCGACCCGGCATGGGAGCCGAAGATCGACGAGCTGATGCAGGCTGTTGACGATTACATTCCGACACCGGCACGTGAAATGGACAAGCCGTTCCTGATGCCTGTCGAGGACATCTTTACGATCCAGGGCCGCGGGACAGTGGCGACGGGCCGTATCGAGCGAGGCCAGATCCACGTCAACGAGCCGGTCGAGATCGTCGGCATCAAGGCGACGCGTAACTCGGTCGTAACGGGCGTCGAGATGTTCAAGAAGCTGCTTGATTCGGGCATGGCGGGCGACAACGTCGGCTTGCTCTTAAGAGGCGTTGAGAGAAAAGAGATCGAACGCGGACAGGTGATAGCCAAGCCGGGCTCGATCACGCCGCACACGAAGTTCAAGGCCGAGGCGTACGTGCTGACCAAGGAAGAAGGCGGCCGCCACACACCGTTCTTTACGGGTTATCGTCCGCAGTTCTACTTCCGGACAACGGACGTGACGGGAGTCGCGAACCTGCCTGCGGGAGTCGAGATGGTGATGCCGGGCGACAACATCCAGATGGAGATCGAGCTGATCGCCCCGATCGCGATGGAAAAAGGACTCCGGTTCGCCATCCGTGAAGGCGGCCGCACGGTCGGAGCCGGCACGGTGTCGGATATAGTTGAGTAGTCTATGTTAAACGAAAAGATCCGCATCAAGTTAAAGGCTTACGATCACCGCGTTCTCGACCAGTCGACCCAGGAGATCGTGGATACGGCGAAAAGAACCGGAGCGAGGATCGCGGGGCCGATACCCCTGCCGACCATTAAGAACAAATGGACGGTGCTCAGGTCTCCTCACGTCGATAAGAAATCGCGTGAGCAGTTCGAGATCAGAACGCACAAGCGATTGATGGATATTCTCGACCCGACTAGCGAAACGGT
Source organism: Pyrinomonadaceae bacterium (assembly GCA_044228265.1). Lineage (GTDB taxonomy): Bacteria > Acidobacteriota > Blastocatellia > Pyrinomonadales > Pyrinomonadaceae > OLB17. The sequence goes on along the minus strand of JBGAVC010000011.1, from coordinate 37,100 downwards.
CGACGCGCTGATGAAACTGGACCTGCCTGCGGGCGTCGATGTCGAGATCAAGGCGTTTGGGAAAAGCTAGATAGTTGATCGTTGATCGTTGTTCGTCGCTTGGAGTCGTCGAACGCCAGGGCCGAGGCCTAACGATCAGCGGGCAACGAACGACGATCACTTAAAGATATGATCAGTGGAATCATCGGTAGAAAAGTTGGCATGACGCAGATCTTTGCCGAGGACGGGACCGTTACACCGGTGACCGTCATCAAGGCCGGTCCGTGCGTAGTCGTCCAGACGAAAAGCGCCGCCGGGGCTGACGGCTATAACGCCGTCCAACTCGGACTTGTCGAGGACAAGCCGATCCGGGCGAAAAACGTTACGAAACCGCTGCGTGGCCATTTTGAAAAGACCGGCGGAGGAATTCCGCCGACCCGCGTGCTAAAAGAGATCCGGCTGACGGCGGAACCGGAGGCTGCCATCGGCGACCAGGTAAAAGTAGATCTTTTCGCTGACGGCGACCGAGTTGAGGTCGTTGGCCGTTCTAAGGGAAGAGGTTTTGCCGGCACGGTCAAACGGCACAATTTCAGTCGCGGGCCCGAATCGCACGGTTCTATGAATGTCCGTCGGCCAGGTTCGATAGGACAGTCGGCATATCCATCGCGTGTGATCAAGGGAACGCGTTCTTCGGGACATATGGGCGACGAGCGTGTGACCGTCAAAGGATTGACCATCGCGAAGGTGGACATCGATAACAACCTGCTTATGGTCCGCGGTGCGGTGCCCGGAGCGAATGGAAGTTTGGTAGTAGTTAGGAAAAGCTAGTGACGAGTGACGGGTGACGGGTGACGAGAGATCTTCACTGTTCACTTATCACTGCTCACTGATCACTGAGGTAATTATGCCTACCGTAAAGGTTCGCAATTTAAAGAATAAAGAAGTCGGCGACATCGCATTGTCGGACGCCGTGTTTGGCGTCGAGCTGAACGAGTCGCTGATCCACGCAGCCGTGCGAAATTTTCAGGCAAACGGACGGCAGGGAACATCCGCGACCAAAACTCGCGGAAACGTTTCAGGCTCCGGCCGCAAGCTTTGGAAGCAGAAAGGCACAGGTCGCGCCCGCATCGCGAGTTTGCGTTCGCCGCTCTGGAAAGGCGGCGGTAACGTTCACGGACCGCAGCCGCGTGACTGGTCGTACCAGATGCCGAAGAAGATGCGCCGCGGTGCACTACGTTCAGCACTGTCCGAACGGCTTCGCGAAGGCAACCTGATCGTGGTCGACGAGATCACATTCAAGGATCCGAAGACAAAGGGATTCTTATCGGCACTCGGTTCGCTCGGCCTCGTCGAGAAAGCAAAGCGAGCAAAGACCTTGATCGTGGACAGCCTCGATAACGAGAATCTCGTGCTTTCGTCGCGAAACGTCCAAAAGACCAAGGTGACCAACAGCTTTGGCCTGAACATTTACGACATCATATATCACGAGAAGCTTGTGATCTCTAAAGCAGCGGTCGAAGAACTGACCAGCCTGTTGGATCCCAAGGCCGAAGGAACGGACGTCGCGGAGACCGCGCCTGCGGCCGAACCAAAAGCAAAGAAGGAATCGGCTCCGAAAGCCAAGAAGGAAGCAGCTCCGAAGGCCGAAAAAGAAGAGAAGCCTGCGAAACAGGCCAAGAAGGAAGCAGCGGGAGACACAGAGCCGTCCGATGTAACGGAACCGGCTGAAGCGCCGGCGGGCGAAGCCTCTGAGCTTCCGGCGGCCGAAAAGGAGGGCGAGGGAAATGAGTAAGGTTGGAGTTTGGGACATTCTTAAATCGCCCGTCGTCACGGAAAAAAGCGTGATCCTCAAGGAGGATTCGACCGAAGAGAACAGCGGCCGCAAGACCGGACAGGTGTTGACGTTCCGCGTTGACAAAAAGGCGTCGAAAACTGACATCAAGGGCGCGGTCGAGGAAGTTTTCAACGTAAAGGTCGCCGCGGTGCGGACGGTTCTCTACGAAGGAAAAGCAAAGAAACGCGGACGAATCGAGGGCCGCCGTGCTGGATTCAAGAAAGCTTACGTAACCCTGCGAAAGGGCGAACCGATGGTGGATTACGCGGAAGCGATCTAGTTCGACGATCGTTGATCGTTGATCGTTGTTGATCGATCGAGACTCTGCAACGAACAACGAGCAACGATCCACTATCGAAATAATATGGGAATCAAGAGATTAAAACCGACATCACCGGCAAGGCGTTATCAAACGTACCTGACGCGCGATGAGTTGACTCCGAACGCAGTACCCGAAAAATCACTGCTGGAGCCAAAGAAGAGGATCTCCGGGCGTAACAGCGACGGGCGTATCACGATCCGTCGTCGCGGCGGGGGTCACAAACGTCATTACAGGATCATTGACTTTAAGCGCGATAAATCCGGGATTCCGGGTAAGGTCGCACAGATCGAGTACGATCCGAACCGTTCGGCGCACATCGCGCTCATATCGTATCTCGACGGCGAGAAGCGTTACATCATCGCTCCGCTGGGATTGAAGGTCGGTACGATGATCCTGAGCGGCGAAGAGGCGGACATTCTGCCTGGAAACGCGCTTCCTATCAAGAACATCCCGCTTGGAACGGAAGTTCACAATATCGAGCTTCGGCCCGGTAAAGGCGGCCAGATGGTGCGTTCCGCAGGCGGATTTGCACAGATCGTCGCAAAGGAAGGCGATTTTGCCCAGCTCCGCATGCCCTCTGGCGAGGTACGTAAAGTGCCGGTCGTATGCATGGCGACGGTCGGACAGGTAGGCAACACCGAGCACGAAAACGTAAGTCTGGGCAAGGCCGGACGATCGCGCTGGATGGGCAAACGTCCCAAGGTCCGAGGTGTGGCGATGAATCCGGTCGATCACCCGCACGGCGGTGGTGAAGGCAAAACGTCCGGCGGGCGTAACCCGGTGACTCCGTGGGGACAGCCGACGCGCGGCTACAAGACCCGAAGGAACAAACGAACGACGAACATGATCGTCAAAGACCGCAGGAGAAAGTGATGAATTGTGAATGATGAGTGATGGGTGAAGAGAATTCACCGTTCACCGCTCAACATTCGCCACTAGATAAGATATGCCACGTTCAGTAAAGAAAGGACCGTTCATCGACCTGAGCATCCAGAAAACGATGCGCCGTATCTCCGACGGAGGTCCGAAACCGCCGGCGATCAGGACCTGGTCACGTCGTTCGACGATCTCGCCCGATATGGTCGGGCTGACATTCGGAGTACATAACGGTAAACGCCATATTCCGGTCTTTATTACGGAAAATATGGTCGGACACAAGCTTGGCGAATTTTCACCGACGCGCATGTTCAAGGGGCATCCCGGGACGAAAGCAGAGAAAGCGGCGAAAAGAAAGTGATAAGTGATGAGTGACGAGTGATAAGTCGAAGAACGACCATTCACCATTCACACTTCACTGTTCACCATTAAAAAGATGGAAGCGATAGCAAAAACAAAATATCTCAAGGGAAGCCCTCGTAAGGCCCGGCTCGTGATCGATCTGATCCGCGGGCAGAATGTGTCGCAGGCTTTGTCGATACTCAAGTTTACCGACAAGCGCGCCGCTCAGCCGATCGCAAAATGTCTTAATTCGGCGATCGCGAACGCGACGTTTCTCGCCGAGCAGCAGAACATAGCGATCGACCCCGACGATCTGTGGGTCAACTTGTGCTACATCGACATGGGCCCGACGAAGAATCGCCGGCGTATGCGACCGGCTCCGCAGGGCAGGGCCTATCGCGAGCAGCGTCACTATTGCCACATTACGATCCAGGTGACGAGCGAGGAAAAGGCCAAGACCGAGAAGGAACTTAGGGCCGAAGCTGCCAAGGCGAAAAGGGCTGACGCTCCGAAGAAGGAAAAGAAGAAAGCTGCCGCTCCGAAGAAAGAGGCCAAGAAGTCAAAATCTGAAGAGGTAGAGACGACGCCGATCGCTGAGGAAACGGTTGCGGCGCCAGTCGAGGAAACGCCGGCACAGGTGGCGGCCGTCGAGGCTGCCGAGGGCGAAGCCGAGGTTGCGGCGGCAAAAGAAGCTGAGTCGCAGACGACAGCTGAAGAGAATGCAGAAGCTCCGGCCGATGAGAAGATGGCTGACACGAACGAGGAGCTCGAGAAACAATAAATATGGGACAGAAAGTTCATCCATACGGCTTTAGGGTCGGATACAACAAAGATTGGCACTCGCACTGGTTCGCAAAACAGGAGTTTGCAGAGTTTCTCGCCGAGGACCTCAAGCTCAAGCGTGATCTGAAAAGGCGGTTCAGCGGCGGCGGCGTTTCGCACATCGACATTGAACGTGCGGCCACCCGGCTAAAGATCATCATTTATACCGCCCGGCCCGGAATCATCATCGGCCGAAAGGGCTCCGAGATCGAGAAACTCCGCGAGGACCTTTCGAGAAAGACGGGCCGCGAGGTGCTGATCTCGATACAGGAAATTCGCCATCCCGAACTCAACGCCCAGCTTCAGGCCGAAAAGATCACTCAGCAGCTCGAAAAGCGTATCGCCTTTCGCCGTGCGATGAAAAAGACGATGGAAGAATCGCAGCGATTCGGAGCCCAGGGGATCAAGGTAATGATCGCCGGCCGCCTGAACGGGGCCGAGATCGCCCGTACCGAATGGTCGCTGCAAGGCCGCCTTCCGCTCCATACCCTGCGAGCGGACGTGGATTTCGGGTTCGCCGAAGCACTGACGACCTTTGGAATTATCGGCGTCAAGGTATGGATCTACCGCGGTGAAATACTCGATCCTAATGCATCTATTGCGCGCGGAACGACGACCGACCCGATGAACGAGGTCAAGGTCGAACGCGGAGCACGAAGGAATGATCGAGGCCCGAGGAGAGACGATCGAAGATAGTGGTCAGTGGCCGGTGGCCAGTGGTCAGATGAGAAATTGAATCGATAGCTTAAGAAATGTAGGGTCGCAAGTCGACTGGCCGCTGGCCACTGACCACTGACCACTGGAGACTAACTTATGTTAATGCCGAAAAAGGTCAAGCACCGAAGGGTCATGAAGGGCCGCATGCGTGGAAAAGCCACGCGTGGCGAGCAGATCAGCTTTGGTGATTTCGGCCTCAAAGCGTTAGAAGCAGGCTGGATTACCGACCGGCAGATCGAAGCCGCCCGTATTGCAATGACGCGTCACGTCAAACGCGGCGGAAAGATCTGGATCCGCATGTTCCCCGACAAGCCGATCACCAAGAAACCGGCCGAAACACGTATGGGCAGCGGCAAGGGTGCACCGGATCACTGGGTCGCGGTCGTCAAGCCCGGTCGAGTTTTGTACGAGATCCAGGGGGTCGACCAGCAATTGGCACAGGAAGCGTTCAGGCTCGCCGCGCAAAAGCTGCCGATCAAGACCAAGTTCGTGAGCCGTGCCGACCTCGAAGGAGGCATTGTTTAAGAAATGAAACGCAAGGAACAGCTCGAACAGCTTCGCGAAATGAACGCGGACGAATTGAAAGAACAGGCGGATGCTCTGAAGGAGTCTCTGTTTCGCCTGAAGTTTCGAAAATCGCTCGGTGTTGGAGAAACGGTAAAGGATATCCGCCGTGAGAAGAAGACACTGGCGAGGGTTTATACGCTTCTGAACAAGAAGAGCGCTTGAGCACCGCAGGGTCAGAGCGTCGATCACAAGAGAACGAAATGCCGAAGAAGAAAAACGAGGAAATCGAAGAGACAGTCGCTGAGGCGACAACGGAAAGCCCCGAGACCGCAGTGGCCGAGGAAGCAGCGGTCGAGGCCAAGTCCGAAGACGTCCCTGTTGCTGTTGAAGAGCCTGCAGCGGTAGAGGAAGCCGCCGCGGAGGCTCCGGCCCAGGAATCTGCCCCTGCCAAAGCGAGCAAGGCTCCGGCTGCTGAGGCAAAGCCAGCGAAGGCCAGGAAGGCGGCCGCGCCAAAAGCCGAGAAGAAGGCGAAGACGGCGGACACTGGTGAAAAGAAGGCCGCTCACAAACGCGCCGAAAAGGTTGGGATCGTCTCGTCCGACAAGATGACCAAAACGGTCGTTGTTCGCGTGGACCGGCTCGTAAAACACCCGATCTATCGCAAGTACGTCAAGAAACGTAAGAAATTTATGGCCCATGACGAGCTTGGGTCAAAGATCGGTGACAAGGTGAAGATCGTTGAAACGCGTCCTCTATCGGCTAGAAAGCGTTGGCGTGTTGTGGAGATCATTCAAAAAGCAGAATTGTAGGTTGATCGTGGACCGTTGATCGTTGAAATCGTGCGACGATCGACCGGCAACCATCAACGATCAGGTTGAGGTGATTTTATGATTCAGATGCAGACCTCGTTGGCGGTCGCGGACAATTCGGGAGCCAAACGTGTGGAAATGATAATGCCGGTCGGTGGTTCGACGGGTAAGATCGCGCGGCTCGGAGACACTATCAAGGTCACCGTAAAAGAAGCATCTCCCGACGGTACAGCGAAAAAAGGTAAGGTCTATAACGCCGTTATCGTCCGCACGCGAAAGGAAGTAAGGCGCCGTGACGGCACCTATATCCGATTTGATGAGAACGCTGCCGTCCTCATCAAGGATGATGGTTCGCCGATCGGAACACGAGTTTTCGGGCCTGTCGCGAGGGAATTGCGTGAAAAGAACTTCATGAAGATCGTCAGCCTCGCTCCGGAGGTTATATAGCAGATGAAAACGGGAAAAGGAACAGTTAGAAGCCGAATAAAACGGGGTGACCAGGTCGTGTTTATCGCCGGCAAGGAATACAACCGCTACGATTCCGCCGGTAAACGCCAGCCGTATCGCGGCAAGGTGCTCGCGGTGGACGCCCGCAGCGGTAAGGTCAAGGTCGAGGGAGCGATGATCGTCAAGCGTCACCGCAAACCGGTACCACAACTAAATCGAGAAGGCGGGATCGTTGAGCAGGAAGCTTGGGTGAACGTATCCAACGTGGCTCTGGTCGACCCCGAGACGGGCAAGCCTACGCGCGTCAAGTATGAGATCCGTGACGGGAACAAGGTACGCGTCGCCAAAAGCGGCAAGGTGATACCGGAATCCGGGGCCTATAAGAAAGAGCCGAAGAAAAAGGTAGAAGACGAAGAGCCGGCAGAGAGTAAATAAGTTTTTGTGGCTTGGAAACGTCAACAGGACGATACCCAAGCCGATAATTGGAGAGGTCGAAAATGGCCAGATTAAGAGACAAGTATAAAAGCGAGGTAGCACCCGCATTAGCAAAGGAATTCGAGATCTCGAATCCCATGGCGATACCGAAGATCGAGAAGATCGTCGTCAATATGGGGCTTGGTGAGGCAAGCGCGAACGCTAAGATCCTCGAGGTCGCGACGGAAGAGCTAAGATCGGTCACAGGTCAGAAGCCTGTGATCACAAAAGCGAAGAAGTCGATCGCGGCGTTCAAGCTTCGTCAGGGAATGAGCATCGGAACGATGGTCACGCTTAGAGGCGAGCGTATGTATGAGTTTCTCGATCGCCTGATCTCGGTCGCTTTGCCGCGTGTGCGTGATTTCCGTGGCATCTCGGCAAAGGCCTTTGACGGTCGCGGCAACTATACGCTTGGTGTTCGCGAGCAGCTCATTTTTCCGGAGATCGATTTTAACAAGGTCGACAAGACGCGGGGAATGAACATCTCCATCGTCACAACGGCAGGCAACGACGAGCAAGCCCGATCGCTTTTGAAAGCGCTCGGAATGCCCTTCAGGCAATAGGGAAGACCAGAAAGAAATGGCAAAGATAAGCAAGATAGTCATGAACGATCGGCGTAAGGACAAGGTCAAATTGTGGGCCGCGCGCCGTGCTGAAGCCAAAAAGATCGTCAATAACCCGCGATCGACACCCGAAGAGGTCGACGCTGCGGTAATTCGGCTCCAGAAGATGCCCCGCGACGGCAGTCCCATCAGGGTGCGTAATCGCTGCTCGCAAACGGGACGGTCGAGAGGTTACTTGAGGAAGTTTGGCGTCTCGAGGATCGCTCTGCGAGAGTTGGCCCTTGAAGGCCAGATACCGGGAGTCACCAAGTCGAGTTGGTAATTAGATCGCGAGAATAGATCGCGGATCTTGGACTGTAAGCCGAAGATCCGGATTCAAGAGTTTAGACGGAGTTAATTAGAAGAGATGACAGATCCAATAGCCGATATGCTCACGCGGATACGCAATGCGATAGCAGCGAATCATACACGCGTCGATATTCCGGGCTCAAAGTTAAAGCTAGAAGTTGCGCGGATCCTAAAGGAAGAGGGTTACATTAATAATTTCTCGACCAAAGGCGAAGGCGTCAAGTACATGATCCGCGTCTTTCTTAGGTACGATGCTAAGGGCGTTTCGTCGATCACGCACCTGTCGCGAGTTTCGCGACCGGGCCGCCGCGTCTATGTCGGCTCCGGCGAAATACCTCGCGTGCTTGGCGGTTACGGCGTAAACATCGTTTCGACCTCCAAAGGGCTAATGAGCGGAAAGCGGGCACGAAAGGAAAATGTCGGTGGCGAGATACTTGCAGAAGTATATTAAGGATGAGGGATTTGGCTCTCGTAAGCCGGTCCATAAAAGTTATGTCTAGAGTTGGTAAAAAACCGATCAGCATTCCTTCCGGTGTGACCGTTACCGTCGGCAACCAAGAGCTGGAAGTAAAAGGCCCAAAGGGCACGCTAAAAACGCCTATTCCGGCGGGAGTCACCTTCAAACAGGAAGACGGCAGCCTCGTGGCGGAACGCGCAGGTGACGATCTCGCCGCGTTTCACGGCCTGGCAAGAGCACTTGCGAACAATGCCGTCGTTGGCGTGACAGAGGGCTTCAAAAAAGACCTCGACATCGTTGGTGTGGGTTACAAGGCGGAAGTTCAGGGCAAAAAGCTTGTTTTCGCTCTTGGTTATTCGCACCCGGTCGAGTACGCGTTGCCGGACGGTATCGAAGCCAAGGCCGAGAGGATAAATACCAAAACATCGATCAATCAGTATCAGACGACGATCACGCTGAGCGGCATCGACAAACAGCTTCTCGGGCAGGTCGCAGCGGAACTGAACCGGCTGCGAAAGCCAGATGCGTACAAGGGCAAAGGCGTCCGATACTCGGATAAGTATTACAAGCTGAAGCCGGGCAAGACAGGTAAATAGGTCCGGGTTCCTGGTTTTCGCGTTCCGTGTTTCGTGGGCGCGACGATGGAACTGGAAACAAGAAACTAAGTTTATGGCACAGAAAAGCAGAGCAGACATACGAGCGGGAGTTCACAGCCGCATCCGTAAGAAAGTTCGCGGCACGGCCGAGAGGCCCAGGCTTGCGGTCTTTCGAAGCCTGAACCACATTTACGCTCAGGTCATCGACGACAGGACCGGAACTACGCTGGCAACGGCCTCGACGACGGAAAAGGCGTTGGCCGGAAAAACGGGCGGTAATGTCGAAGCGGCCCGCACTGTTGGCAAGGCCATTGCCGAACGTGCGCAGAAGGCCGGGATATCGAGCGTTATTTTCGATCGCGGCGGTTACGTATATCACGGGCGCGTCAAGGCCCTGATCGATGCGACACGAGAGGCCGGATTGAACAAGCACGAAGCAGCGGTAAAGGAATCAAACGAAAAGAGCAATGACGAAGAATAAACAAAGGATCTCACCGGGCGGGTTGCTGCTCAAGGACCAGTTGATCTCGATCAACCGTGTCACCAAGGTCGTAAAAGGCGGCAAGAACATGTCGTTCGCGGCGCTGGTCGTTGTAGGCGACGAAGCCGGCCACGTAGGCTTTGGTACCGGCAAGGCAAAAGAGGTGCCGAACGCGATCAAGAAGGCTGTCGAAGCGGCCAAAAACAACTTGATCCGCGTTCCGCTTATCGAGGGCACTCTGCCGCACGAACTGATCGGCGTTTATGGTGCCGGGCGGGTTCTGCTCAAACCCGCTAAAGAGGGAACCGGCGTCATCGCCGGCGGTGCCGTCCGGGCGGTGCTTCAGAGTCTCGGTGTTCATAACGTACGAACGAAGATCCTCGGATCCAACAACGCACATAACGTCATTCGGGCGACATTCAACGGATTGTTGAGGATGAAGGACCCGATCGAGGTCGCACGTCTGCGAGGCAAGCAGGTCGACGAGCTTATTTAAGAAAATGGCAAAGAAAGCAGAGAATAACGAGGGCGGAAAGATCAGGATCCAGTACTACCGGAGCATGATCGGGTATTCCAAGAAGCAGAAGGAGATCATCAAGAGCCTTGGGATCACAAAGCTTAATCAGACGATCGAGCGGACGGATTCCGCGGCTACGCGTGGTATTGTCGCGAAAGTGCCGCATCTATTGAGGATCGTTGACTGATCGGCCTGGGTGGTATTCAAAGGGTACTCGCCCGAGCATCGACTTGATTTTTTACTGCGATCTGAGAGGAAAAAAGATGGCATTATCACTGAATAACTTACACCCGGCTCCCGGCTCGACGCACAAAAAGAAGCGTGTCGGACGCGGTCCCGGTTCAGGACTCGGCAAAACTGCCGGCCGCGGCCATAAAGGACAGAAGTCGCGTTCTGGATACAGCAGCCGTCCCGGATTCGAGGGCGGTCAGATGCCGCTTCAGCGTCGCTTGCCGAAACGCGGATTCACCAACATATTTAAGAAGCAGTGGCTTGAGATCAGCATTGCCAAGATCGAGGAGAGTTTTAAGGCCGGAGACGAGATCACGCCTGAGATACTCCACGAACGCGGGCTGATCAAAAAGGCGAAACACGACCTCGTTATCCTTGGCAACGGGGACGTGACCAAATCTTTCAAGATATCGGCGCACAGGTTCACCAAGACCGCGAAGGAAAAGATCGAAAAAGCCGGCGGCACCGCGACGCAGATCGTGAAAGCGGATGCAGCAGCGGCCTAATGGCCCGCTCTTTCGAGCGTCCCCCTTGTCGGACAGTCCTATCGTCAGCACCTGAACGTTGAGAGGAACTTATGGAGAAGTTTTTTAGCGCGGTACAAAACATGTTCAAGATCCCGGAGTTGCGCAAGCGCATTCTCTTTACTCTGGGACTCCTGGCTGTCTATCGCTTCGGCGCCCACGTGCAGGCACCCGGCATCAATAAGGTGCGCCTCGAACAGGTTTGGGGCGAAGTGGCCGGGACGCTTCTCGGCGTTCTCGATCTGTTTTCGGGCGGAAATTTCCGTACGATCTCGGTATTTGCCCTTGGAGTGACGCCGTACATTACGGCTTCGATCATCATGCAGCTGATGCCCGTGCTCTCGCCCGCAATGAAAAAGATCCAGGAAGAAGGCGAGGTCGGACGGCAAAAAATGAATCAGTGGACCCGCTACCTGACTGTCATACTGTGTGCGGTCCAGACTTTCTTTGTAGCGACTTGGCTCCATCGCAATCAGATCATCCCCGAGACGTGGTGGGCGACCGCCATGATCGTCGTTACGCTGACGACGGGGACCATCTTTGTGATGTGGCTCGGTGAGCAGATCACCGAACGTGGGGTCGGCAACGGCATCTCGCTGCTGATCTTTGCAGGTATCGTTATCGGCCTGCCTCGCGGCCTGACCCAGATCTCGGACCGTGTCAGCGGTGGTGACCCCATGCAGACGCTCGGCGTCGTATTCCTGGTCGTTGTGCTTGTTGCCCTTATAGCACTGATCGTTTATGTCGAATCGGCACGCCGAAATATTGCGATCAGCTATGCCAGCCGCCGTGTCGGAAATCAAACATTTCGCGGACAGGAAACAAGTTTGCCTTTGAAGATCAATATGGGCGGCGTTATTCCGGTCATCTTTGCCTCATCGGTACTCGCGATGCCGCAGACGCTGTTCTCGGCCTTTCCGCCTGATCAAAATACGCCCGATGCAACCTGGAACAAAGTTTACGCGTTTTTCCAGCTTTTCCACGGCGGTGACCCATATTACGAACTGGTGTTTCTTTCGCTGATCGTTCTGTTCACTTTCTTTTACATTACGATCATATTCAACACCGATGAGGTTGCCGACAACCTGAGGAAGCATGGCGGCTTTATCGCGGGAATCAGACCGGGTGCACCGACGGCAGATTACCTGAATTCGATCTTGACGCGGCTGACCACCGTTGGAGCTATATATCTTGCCTTTGTCGCATTTTCGCCGCAGCTGCTCTTGAGCGGGTTCAAGGTCGCAAGGTTGCCGTTCGTCGGGACCGCGGTCGATAACTTTCTGACTGCGACGCCGGGCCTCAGCTGGATCCCGACCGGCCTCGGGTACCAATTTTATTTCGGCGGCACGAGTTTGCTTATTCTGGTCGGTGTGGCTATGGATACCGTTTCGCAGATCGAGGCACAGCTGGTTATGCGTAATTACGAGGGATTTCTCGGAGCGGGCTCGCGGCTTCGCGGCCGAAGAGCGTGATCGGATCTGAACCGCAGAGACGCGGAGGCGCCGAGAAATATCAGTTGATATTTCTTCACTCTGCGTCTCGGCGTCTTTGCGGTTAGAGATATGGACAAGATCGTAGTATTGATCGGGGCGCCGGGAGCCGGCAAAGGGACGCAGGCCCGGCTGCTTCAAGAGAGACGCGGGATCCCGCAGATCTCGACGGGTGATATGTTCCGCGAAATGAAGAACGCCGACACGCCGCTCGCTCGCGAGGTACAGGCGATCATGGCGTCGGGAAAGCTCATTTCAGACGACATCACTTTTCGTATTGTTAAGGAGCGAACATCAAAGCCGGATGCGTCCGGTTCATACATTCTGGACGGATATCCGCGGACGGCTGTCCAGGCCGGGCAGCTCGAGGATCTTGCTCGAGAACAGGGCAAGTCGATCCAGGCCGTCGAGATCGATGTTCCCAGGGATGAATTGTTGAAGCGACTTACGGGACGCCGTTCGTGTCCTGTATGCGGCGAGATCTTTAATATCTACTCCAAGCCCCCGAAGGCCGATGGACGCTGCGACATTCACCCGGACGCCGTACTCGAACATCGTGCTGACGATTCGGAAGACAAGGTCATGGTCCGCCTTGAAACCTACGATGAGTTGACCAAGCCGCTGCTCGAGTTTTACGAGAGTTCCGGTCGCTTGAAAAAGGTGGACGGTACGGGTGAGATCGAGGACATCTATCGTCAAGTGGATTCATTGATATAGTCTTGCGGAGCGTCGATGATATTTGCGAAATCAGCAAAAGACCTCGATAAGATGCGTGCCGTCGGTGAGCTGATCGCCGAGGTGCGAGAATCTCTTAGGACGATGGTCCGGCCGGGCGTTTCAACGATGGAGCTCAACAGGGCGGCCGAGAAAATGATGCGGGATGCGGGAGCGATCCCGACCTTTATCGGCTATCACGGTTTTCCGTACGCGATCTGCGCTTCGGTCAATGAGGAGATCGTCCATGGGTTCTCAAAGGAGACGCCGCTCGTCGAGGGCGACATTGTTTCGCTTGATATGGCCGCGACTTATCAGGGATTTGTCGGCGACACCGCGATGACGCTGCCGGTTGGCGAGATAGCAGACGAATTGAAGCAGTTGATCCGCGTCACCGAGGAGTGCCTTGAACTCGGGATCCAGGCCGCAAGGGCTAACAACCGTGTCGGGGATATCGGGTTCGCGGTGCAGCAACACGCCGAAAAGTTTGGCTACGGCATAGTTCGCGACTATACCGGACACGGCATAGGCCGGCAGATGCACGAGGCTCCGCAGATACCGAACTACGGCCGGGCGGGAACACGTGAAAAGATCCGTGTTGGTTATTGCTTTGCGATCGAGCCCATGCTCAATCTGGGAACGCACGAAACGCGGACGCTCAGCGATAAATGGACCGTAGTTACGCTGGACGGCAAGCCGTCTGCTCATGCCGAGCACACGCTGGCTGTTACCGCCGATGGACCGGAGATACTTACGCTGACAAAGGCACAGAAGCGTGAGCTTGCAACGGCCGCTGCGGCTTGACTTGAAAAATGCAGCGGAACGGGGTAACATTGATGGTTTGTCTAACCAATCCTTTGGTTAGGCAATGGAGGTATGTCTAAGGAAGAAGCGATCGAGGTCATGGCGACCGTGTTGGAGACTTTGCCGAACGCGATGTTCAAAGTAGAAGTCGACGACAACCAGCACGAGGTCCTGGCTCACATATCCGGCAAAATGCGGAAGAATTTCATTCGCATCCTGCCCGGCGACAAGGTTCTTGTGGAACTGTCGCCTTATGACCTGAAGCGGGGACGGATAACTTATCGCTACAAATAGGCAGGTGAGACATCATGAAAGTTCGACCGTCAGTAAAGAAGATCTGCGACAAGTGCAAGATCATACACCGCAAAGGCGTCGTGCGCGTCATTTGCGATAACCCTAAGCATAAACAGAGGCAGGGATAATAGACAGTTATGGCTCGTATTGCAGGAGTAGATTTACCGCCCAACAAGAGGGCACAGATCGGGATGACCTATATTTACGGTGTAGGCAGGTCACGCGCCGCTTCGATACTCGAACGTGCCGGGATCAGCAACGATACCAAGATCCGTGACCTGAACGAAGACGAACTGAATAAGATCCGTGCCATCTTGGACACTGACGGTGAGATCGAGGGCGATCTCCGCAAGCGTGTTCAGATGGACATCAAGCGCTTGATGGACATCGGATGCTACCGCGGGCTCCGTCATCGCCGCAGTCTGCCGGTTCGCGGTCAGAGGACAAGCACAAATGCCCGAACGCGAAAGGGCCCGCGTAAAGCGGCCGTCGCCAAGAAGAAGGCTCCAGGGAAGAAATAGCGGCCTGTGGCCAGTGGTCAGTGATCAGGACTTCCTGACGCTGGTCGCCGGCCATTGACCGCCGATGACAGAATCAAATGGCAAAAGCAGCAGCTAAAAAGAAGACCTTCAAGAAGAAAGAGCGAAAGAACATTCCCGTCGGGATCGTTCATATCGCTGCGTCCTTCAATAATACGTTGATCTCGATCACCGACGCTAACGGTAATCTCGTCGCCCAATCCTCTTCCGGAGCCCGCGGCTTTCGCGGTTCGCGAAAAGGAACTCCGTTTGCGGCCCAGCAGGCCGCCTCGGAGGTTGCGCGCAAGGCGGTCGAGGCGGGCATGCGCGAGGTAGAGGTTCGTGTGAAAGGGCCCGGTGGGGGCAGGGAATCGGCCATAAGAGCGGTAAGTCAGGCGGGCATTCGCGTGACGGCTATCCGCGACGTCACGCCCATCCCGCACAACGGCTGCCGGCCGCCGAAACGCAGAAGGGTCTGAGATCTCAAATGTAAATTTTTGAGACGGAAAGGAATTATCGAAAGGAAGAAGAGCCATCGGCTTGTAAACTTTTCCGCTTAAAACGCGGAGGCAGGAAAATAAAATATGGCTAGATACAGAGATGCGGTGTGCCGATTGTGCCGCCGCGAAGGCGGAAAGTTATTTTTGAAGGGCGACAGGTGTTACAAGCCCTCATGTGCGATCGAAAAACGGGGGACCAATCCTCCCGGCCAGCACGGAGCAGCGCGACGAAAGATGCTCCAAGGTTATGGCGAGCAGCTTCGCGAGAAACAGAAGGTAAAGCGCATTTACTTCATTCTGGAAAAGCAATTTCGTAACTATTTCGAAAAGGCTCTCCGGCAGAAGGGTGTCACCGGCGAGAACCTTTTGTTTATGCTTGAGCGGCGACTGGACAATGTTGTCTATCGCTCTGGATTCTCGACTTCGCGGCGCCAGGCCCGACAGCTTGTCAATCACGGGCACATTACCGTGAACGGCCGCAAGGTCAATATTCCTTCGTTCCAGGTCAAGACGGGCGACGTCGTGACGGTCAAGGACCGCAGCCAGAAGAATCCGCATGTGGAAGGCGCATGGCAGACGGCGGTCGGCCGAGGCCGTCCTTCGTGGCTTAGCGCGGGTGCACAGGAATACAGTATTTCGGTATCGGGCAGCCCTCGGCGCGAGGACATCGACGCTAACATTAACGAGCAGCTTATTGTTGAGCTTTACAGCAAGTAGTCAGCCTGTCGTTTAGAGTTCATCGGGTTTCGTTGCAGATCGACTGCACCTCTAAACCCGTTGGGCTCTAAACTCTCATTTGAACGTATAAATTTATGACACAGAGCAATAATTGGACAGATTTCCAGATGCCGGGTCGTCTGAACGTAGAGAACGAGACCTTGTCGGAACGTTACGGTAAGTTCTATGCCGCACCATTTGAGAGAGGATTCGGGACGACTATCGGCAACTCCATCCGGAGGGCCCTACTGTCCTCGATCGAGGGCGCTGCGATTACCGCAGTCAAGATCGACGGCGTCGAGCATGAATTCTCCTCCATAAAAGGCGTCGTCGAAGATGCAACTGACGTTATCCTCAACCTCAAGCAGATACCGTTCAAACTTCACGGCCCGGGGCCAAAGACACTATCGATCAGTAAAAAGGGAGCGGGTGAGGTGATGAGCGGCGACATTGTTGCCGATGGTGATGTCGAGGTGCTTGACCCCGAGGTCCACATCGCAACGGTCAGTGCGAGCGGTTCGATCAATATTGAGATGCGGCTCAAATCAGGACGCGGATACGTCTCGGCCGAACTGAACAACGACGAAGACCTCTCGGTCGGCTATATTCCGATCGACTCGGTCCACACGCCGATCAAGAAGGTGAACTACACGGTCGATAAAACGCGACAGGGTTCGAACACCGAGTTTGACCGGCTTACGATCGAGGTTTGGACCGACGGATCGGTGAAACCCGAGGATTCGATCGGCTTGGCAGCCAAACTGGTCAAGGACCACATGACCATCTTCATCAACTTCGAAGAAGAGGAAGAAGAATACAAGTACGAGGACATTGCGCGTCCGCCGTTGATGCGCAATGATCTGCTGGATAAATCCGTCGACGAACTCGAGCTTTCCGTAAGGTCATACAACTGCCTAAAGAACGCTGACATTCGCTCGATCCGCGACCTCATCCGCCGCAGCGAAAAAGACATGCTCGGCACAAAGAATTTCGGCAAGAAATCGCTGACCGAGATCAAGGACATGCTTCACGGCATGGGACTGGATTTCGGGATGGATTTCGATGAACAGGGCAATCCCATTCCCGGTTCCGGAGGAAGAGACCTAGACTAAGAAGAGTGGTCGGTGGTCAATTGCTGACGACTTGCCACTGACAACTGAGCACCGTTGTTATGAGACACTTAAAAGCACACCGTAAACTTGGAAGGACGACCGAGCACCGGATGTCGATGCTTCGCAATTTGGCGACTTCGCTGGTCAATTCGGAAAAAGAGCACATCGTGACCACGGTCCCAAAGGCCAAAGAGCTCCGTCCCTTTGTCGAAAAGGCGATCACGCTCGCCCGCAAGGCTCAAGAGTTGGACGGCGATGATACCGTACTTCGTCGGGTACATCTTCGACGTCAGGCTGCTCGGTTCTTCCACGCGGGAAACAGCAATTTCAAGGCCCAACAAAGCCGGTTTCGCGGAAAGAAAGGCGAGGCCAAAGAGACCGTAGAGCGTACCGCGGGCGTCAAAGCGGTGCAGCGGCTTTTTAATGAACTCGGGGCGCGTTACAAAGACCGTAACGGCGGATATACCCGGATCATAAGACTTGGGCGGCGGGTCGGCGATAATGCAGAAATGGCAGTCATCGAACTCGTTGACAATGCGCGCGAAACGGCCGCTAAAGGCTAGCTCTAAGGGGAGTCGCAAATGAGCGAAAACACTGGATCGGCAAAGGCCAAAGAAAGCGGTCAAACGGTCGAAAAAAAGCGTCCATCCTCGGCAAAAAGCGTGAAAAAACCGGATCCGTCGTTCAATATGGACGAGCTTCAGGCCCTCGCATCGCTCGTCGATGAGCACGGGTTCACGGATTTCGAATTTGAAAACGAGAATATCCGCGTTCGCTTGAGCAAAATGGCTGCACCGGCCTATCAGAGTTTACCGGTGGCCGCGCACGCTCCTGTGGCGCCCCAGGCTGCCGCGGCGTCCGCTCCCGCCGCAGAACTCGCTGCGCCACCTGTCGAAGCAGACGCCGGCCTTCACAAGATCACTTCACCGATAGTGGGCACATTCTACCGTTCGCCCGGCCCTGACAAAGATCCTTATGTTTCCGAAGGCAGCACGGTCAAGCCTGAAACGACGGTTTGTATTGTCGAGGCCATGAAATTGATGAACGAGATCCAGGCCGAGGTTTCGGGTGAGGTTGTCAAGATCTACGTCGAGAACGGCCAACCGGTCGAGTACGGGCAACCGCTCTTTGGGGTTCGAAAGTAGGGTTCACCGCTGAGACGCGGAGACGCAGAGAAATGCAAGGCAAGACCTGTCTCGATCTTCCTTCTCTGCGACTCGGCGTCTCTGCGGTTTAAGGCTTTTTGTGAGAGAGATCAAAAAAGTTCTGATCGCCAATCGCGGCGAGATCGCGTGCCGCATCATCTGGACGTGTAACGAGATGGGCATCAAGACCGTTGCCGTCCACTCTGAAGCTGACCGCGAGGCTCTTCACGTCCGGTTTGCCGACGAAGCCGTTTGTATCGGCCCTCCTCCGTCGGCTGAGAGCTATCTAAATATTCCTTCGATCATAAGCGCGGCCGAGATCACCAATGTCGATGCGATCCATCCGGGTT
Organism: Pyrinomonadaceae bacterium; assembly: GCA_044228265.1. Lineage (GTDB taxonomy): Bacteria > Acidobacteriota > Blastocatellia > Pyrinomonadales > Pyrinomonadaceae > OLB17. The sequence goes on along the minus strand of JBGAVC010000011.1, from coordinate 18,610 downwards.
ACGGTTTTCTGGCAGAATCGGCGACGTTTGCCAAGATCTGCGAAGATTGCAACATAAAATTCATCGGTCCCCGGGCTGACGTAATAGCAATGATGGGCGACAAGGTCGAGGCGCGGCGGACGATGACCGCCGCAGGGGTGCCGATCCTTCCCGGCAGTCCGGACCCCATCGAATCGGCGGATGAAGCTCGCCGGTTGGCCCTGGAGATCGGATTTCCCATCATCATAAAGGCGGCGGCCGGAGGCGGCGGCCGTGGAATGCGCATAGTCCGCAAAGAAAGTGAGTTGGTCGGCCAGCTCGAAACGGCGCAGTCGGAGGCTCTGGCGGCGTTCAAGAATGGCTCGGTCTATATCGAACGCTATATCGAACGTCCCAGGCATATCGAGATACAGGTGCTCGGCGATGAGCACGGCCATGTCATTCACCTGGGCGAACGCGAATGCACCATTCAGCGCCGTCATCAGAAACTTCTTGAAGAGGCCCCGTCGCCGGTTATCAGCAAGAAGCTGCGCGATAAGATGGGAGCGGTTGCCGTAAAGGCGTGCAAGAAGATCGGGTACTCGAGCGCCGGGACGTTTGAGTTTCTATTGGATGAGGACCAGCGGTTCTACTTCATGGAGATGAACACGCGCATCCAGGTGGAGCATCCTGTGACAGAGATGGTCACGCTGGCGGATATAGTTCGCAATCAGATTCGCATCGCGACCGGCGAGAACATCGGCTACACACAGGACGAGGTCATAATATCCGGCCATTCGATCGAGTGTCGTATAAATGCTGAGGATCCGGTCAAGTTCACGCCGAGCCCGGGAAGGATCACTGCATTCAACATTCCGGGCGGACCCGGAGTCCGTGTGGACACCGCCGTTTATCCGGGATATGTGGTTCCCCCATACTATGATTCGATGATCGCAAAGCTGATCGTTCACGCCCGTACTCGCGAACTCGCTATCGCGCGTATGCAGCGGGCTTTGGAGATGATGGTCATAGAGGGTATAAAGACCACCATCCCGCTTCATCAAAAAATTATGGCCGACGAAAAGTTCCGGGCCGGCGATTTTTCAACGAAGTTCATGGAAGAGTTCAAGTACGAGATCTGAAATTGTCCTTATTGTATGGATATGTTAGCTTTATAGGGACAATTAACGATAATTGTTATTTTTGGAAACTAAATCTTTGCGGTTACCGCACGACGTGCGGAGTTACTGCGAGCCAAAGGAGAGGCTGTTTGCAGCATATTTTATGTCAACGCTGAAAGAAGTTAAAGAAAAGATAGTCGGAGATTACAAAACACACACGTCGGATACGGGTTCGTCGCAGGTGCAGATCGCGTTGTTAACGCAGCGTATTAACGAATTGACCGAGCATTTTAAGGTGCACAAAAAGGACAATAACTCGCGCCGCGGGTTGCTGCAGATGGTCTCACGACGCAGGAAACTGCTTGATTATCTCAAGCGCCGCAATATTGGTGAGTATCACGAGATAATCAAGAAACTTGGCCTGCGTCGATAAGAAAGGGAAAGAGTGAAAAAGCTGGAACGGTGTAAGAGTCATAAGATCGAGTTCCAACCTACGTTTCCGCATTTGTGCTTTTCCGCCCTTTCACATTAAACAAGGCTTCTTCGAGCCGTTAGTAGATATAGATCCCTTCGAAGGGTTTGCCGGAGGTTGCTGAACGTGACAGCTTATTTTGCCGCTCGGACAAACGGGATCGTCGTCAATAGAGAGTAGTTCAGAGACGAAAGGGCTTCACGACATAGCTCCTTTCGTCTCTGTTTTTTGAGGAAGATAAATGTCAAAGAAGAAGTATTTGAAAGAGTCGATCAAGCTCGGTGGTAACGACCTAATCGTCGAAACCGGGAAGGTCGCAAAACAGGCCGATGGTTCGGTCATCATTCGTTATGGCGACACGATGTTGCTGGTTGCCGCAGTCAGTGCCCGGACGGCACGCGAGGGCCTCGATTTCTTTCCACTGACGGTGGAATATCGTGAGAACACGTTCTCCGCCGGGCGCATTCCCGGTAACTATTTTCGCCGCGAAGGCCGGCCGAACGAAAAAGAGGTGTTGACCTGCCGGCTTATCGACCGTCCGGTCCGTCCATTGTTCGCCGAAGGCTACCGCTATGAGACTCAGATCGTCGCTTCGGTCATCTCGGCGGATGCCGATAATGACCCGGACGTGGTAGCGATCACGGGAGCGTCGTGCGCTCTGTACTTGTCGGACATCCCGTTCAACAACCCGATCGCCGGAGTGCGAGTCGGCTTGATCGATGGAAAGTACCTGATCAATCCGACATATGACGAGAGGCGCGATTCGGAGCTCAATCTCATCGTCGCCGGAACGGAAGAAGCGATCTGCATGGTCGAGTGTGAAGCCCAGGAGGTCGCTGAGTCGATCATGGTCGAGGCTTTGATGCTTGCACACCGTGAGATCAAGCGGCTTTGCCTATGGCAGAAGGAGCTTGGCAAGGCCCTCGAAATTACCAAGCGTGAATTTCACGTCGCTCCGCTGGACGAAAAGATCGTCAGTGAGATCGAGGCAAACTATGCCGACAAACTTCGGGCGGCTCTCGACTCGACCGGCCGCGAAAAGATCGAGGTTTACGCCGGGATCGACGCCCTCAAGAAGGAGGTCGTGGAAAGCTATCCCGAGGACCAGCACGAAACGAGGGCTATGGCGGGAAAGGTGTTCGGCCACCTGAAGGAGAAGATCTTTCGAGAAGACATCCTCGGCAACCGCCGACGGCCGGACGGGCGCAAATTCTCAGAGATCCGTCCGATATCGTGCGAGGTAGGCTGGCTGCCGCGGGTGCACGGCTCGTCGCTGTTTACCCGTGGTGAAACACAGGCCATTGTCACGACGACGCTAGGCACGAAAATGGACGAGCAGTACATGGATGACATCGAAAAAGGCGAGGTCAAACGCCGGTTCATGCTCCACTACAATTTTCCACCGTATTCAGTTGGCGAGACTGGCCGTTTTGGCAGCACGTCACGACGCGAAACGGGTCATGGGAACCTTGCCCGCCGTGCGATCCAGTCGGTGCTGCCGGACGACGCGGACTTTCCGTACACGATCCGGATCGTCTCGGACATCACCGAGTCGAACGGGTCGTCTTCGATGGCCTCGGTCTGCGGCGGCATTCTCAGCCTCATGGATGCGGGCGTCCCGATCAAGAAGCCGGTCGCAGGTGTTGCGATGGGCCTCGTGATGGAGGGCAACCGCTACGCTATCCTTTCGGATATCGCCGGTGCCGAGGACCATTACGGCGATATGGACTTTAAGGTAACCGGTACGGCGGACGGCATCACTGCACTCCAGATGGACATCAAGATCGGCGGCATCAACGCCATGATCCTGCAGGAAGCTCTGGAACAGGCTAAAAAGGGCCGTCTCCACATCCTTGACATCATGGCCAAGGCCCTTGCCGAGCCGCGTCCTGAATTATCGGAGTATGCACCGCGGATCATCACCATCCACATCCATCCGGACAAGATCCGCGACGTCATCGGTAAGGGCGGATCGGTCATCCGTTCGATCACCGAAGAGACGGGTGCCAAGATCGACATCGAGGACGACGGTACAGTCATGATAGCGACTGCCGACGGGGAAGCAGCACAGATGGCGATCGCCCGGATCAAGGCGCTCACGGCCGAGGCCGAGATCGGCGAGACGTACATGGGAACCGTTTCGCGGATCGTCGATTTCGGTGCGTTCGTCGAGATCATGCCCGGACTGGACGGTCTGCTGCACATCTCTGAGATCTCGGACCGCCGTGTACGCGACGTGCGGGACGAACTCAAGGAAGGCCAGCAGATCCTGGTCAAGTGCATCGGCAAAGAAGGCAACAAGATCAAGCTCTCACGCAAGGCTATTCTTGCCGAGGAAAAGGCAAAGGCCGCACGCGACAGCGAATAGTCCAAATCCGCTCGAGCGGATGGCGTTCGAATTCGGAAATATAGACCGGTTATCACTTTCTAGTGGTAGCCGGTCTTCGCATTTGGGAGCCGGCGGGTTGCCCGATGGATCGTGGCGAATTGTGGAATCCGCGGCCAATTACACCTATATTCGCCTGGGTTTAATAAACGATCCGTTTTAGGAAACTCGAGCCGTTGGATGGTCCCAGAGCAAAGCGCTTGCCCGCTTCGCTCGAACGAAAGTTTGACGCCGTCCAGCTTTCCCAGGATAAGGCGAGAGTGCCACAGTTCTGTGATCGTGTTACTTCTGTCGCGAGACCGATAAATTTAGGCCGGGTTACAAAAATGAAGAATATCAATCTCAGAATAGCCTTGTCAGGGATTTGCCTGCTGTCGATAATGGCGGCGTTCACTAAGGTTCAGGCTGCGCCCGTACGATTCGATCAGGTCGTTCAGATCATGAACGCTCGGCCCGGCCAGGCTTCGAGCAGTAATTTTGCCCGTTTGAGAGTCGCTGATTACTATCAGGGTTTTATCGTCGGCGACGACGATGACGATAAGAAGAAAAAAGACGGACCGCAGCAAGACGGCCGCGTGATCACCGAGACCCGCACGGACATCGTCGAAGACGACGTGTGCGATTGTGTCGAGCCGCTACCCGGACGCTTTCCCAAGTGGGCGTTGCTGGGACTGGCGGCTATTCCGATCGCATTGATCATCATCAAACGTCACAAGGATACGCCGACCCCGACGCCGACCACTCCGACGCCGACGCCGATGACGCCGACTCCGACGGTCACGCCGACCGTGACGCCGACGCCGACGCCGACTCCGCCGATGACGCCGACGCCCACGCCGCCTCAGACGGTGCCGGAGCCGATCACGATCTTGTTGTTCGGCACTGGACTCGCATCGATCGGCCTGGCTGCACGACGCAGGCTTCGTTCGTCTGGGAAAGCAGCCGAGGAGAATGAGGACGAGCGAGAATAGGATTTGAAGTGGTTCTGCGGCGGTCTATCCACGACCTGCGTTAGATCCAAAGCGGACTTGGTGGACAGAAGTTGCGGGAATCGGCAGATTCTGCCACATTTGAGAGGAAACCTATAATGCGTGCAAACAGATCGAAGATCCTTTTCCTGATCGGGCTGATCATCATTCTCGGCGTCTCCAACGCTCTTGCGGCGGGCGGCGACGATAACAAACGCCCGAAAAATACGGGGACGCTTACCGTTCGAACCACGGAGAAGTCTTATCCGGTCAGGATCGATGGCGTAGTCCGCGGCGTCAGCGGCGTCGGCACGCCGGCCGAATTTTACCTTACGCCGGGCATGCACACAGTCGTCGTCGAGGGGCCGAACGGCGCAGTCTTTAAGAAGGAGATCGAGATCAGGAAGGACTCGAAGACGTGCCTTTGCCTGAGAACGGACACGATAGTCACCAAACGTCCTTGTCCGTACAATTTCCATCTCGACGGGCCAGGCAGGGTCAAGGAAGGGGACCTGGTCATTTTCGCTGCGATCAATTCGGGTACGGCCCCGGTGCCGATCCGGTATGATTGGCGAGTCACGCCCGACAACCTCAAGGTCGTTAGCGGCCTCGGTACCCCGACCATCACGATCGATTCCACTGGAATGGGCGGCCGCACTATCAATGCCGAACTCGATGTGAACGACGACGTTTACGACAATAAATGCCGCCAGCTCATCTCTGTTCCGACCGACGTGGATAAGATCAAGATCGTCGAGCCGACATCCTACATCTGCGACGAGTTTGAGGCTAAGAACCGAGACCAGGACAAGGCGCGATTCGATAACTGTGCCATCCAAGTAAAGAACACGCCGAACGCGAGGTTCTACGTCTTCATCTATCCCGGCACGGACAAGCTGAGTACGACCAAGAACACATATGAACGAGCGTCCAAGAACATGCTCGATTATCTGGTCAAAGACCTTCATCTCGATCCCAGTCGGATCGACGTGATCAAGGGCGGCAGCAGAGCACGTACGACATACCAGGTATGGGTCGTTCCCCCGGGAGCCAAATTGCCTGTGATGCGATAGCTCAGCGTCATTCAGTTAGTACATTCAAGCGGGGCCGGAACGTATTCCGGCCCCGATTTTTTTCGGCCCCAATTTCCGCCCTGTACACGCGGAATTAATTCGCCTAAAAAGCCGATCAATACGACAGGTCCTGACCCCGTTCCTTAGTGGCTCATCATGGAACTCAAAAGCGTGGTCCCAATCTGGAAAAAAGAAGTCTACGTCGATGGCGAGCATTGGGAAGAAGGCGAGGCCTGATTCGGACCCAAGGCGCATTTCTGCGACTCCTTCCTTGAAGCTCCGGGGAAGATAAAATATCATTCTGAAATCTGGTATTCACTGGGGATTTGAGCAGGCGGCCACGCCGCACTGAGCCTAACACGACTTCTCTCGACAAACAGGAGATTATCTATGCGAAAACTTATGTTCTCGATCGCGGCAAGCCTCGTTCTTGCAGTTGCTGCATTAGCGCAGTCGCAATCGACGACCGGCAATATCGAAGGCCGGATCACTGACCAGAACGGCGCCGTAGTGCCTGGCGTATCGGTAACGGCAACTAATCAGGACACCGGATTTGCCAAGACGGTGGTCAGCGATAGCGACGGCGGATACATTATGGTGCTGCTGCCGCCCGGCAATTATAACGTTACGACCGGCGCGTCCAAGGGGTTCGCCGCAACGACTTACCAGAACGTCAAGGTCACCGTAGGCGCTAAAACGCCGCTCGACATCGCCTTGAAAGCAGGCGGTGCGACCGTCATCGTCGACGTCAGCGCCGGGGCCGCGGCGATCGAAACCACACGGTCGTCGATATCGACGACAGTTGACGAGCAGCGCGTGGGCAATCTGCCTACCAACGGCCGCAATTTCCTCGATTTTGCCACACTTACACCGGGCATTGTTCGCGACCCGACTCGCGCTGGCGACCTTGCGGTGGGTGGTCAGAAAGGAACTCTTAACAGCGTCCAGATCGACGGTGCAAGCAGCGACAATACGTTTTTCGGCCAGTCGTCGGGCCGCATCGGCTCGGGCCGAGCTCCGTCGCAGTTCTCGATCGACACCGTCAAGGAGTTTCAGGTCAATCAGAGTGGTTTCTCGGCCGAATTCGGACGTGCCGCCGGTGCGGTCATAAACGTCGTTACCAAATCGGGCACGAACAGATTTTCGGCCAGCGCTTTCGAGTATTTTCGCGGCGATCAGCTTAATGCCCGCAATCCAAATCTCGCCGCCGCCAACCGGTCGCGGCCCAAGGGAAAGATCAATCAGTTTGGCGCGACATTTGGCGGCCCGCTAAAGCGTGACAAGGCATTCTTCTTCGCGGCGTACGAAGGCCAGCGGTCCGGCCTGCCCAATCCCGTTTTTCTTAATTCGCTGCCGTTCGCGCCGGCAAACGTTCAGGCATTTTTGGGTCCCAAGGTCGCTTCCTATCAGCTCGACCGCGTACAGGACACTTTCCTCGGCAAGGTCGATCTCAATATCGATCCCAAAGACCAGGCATGGATCCGTCTAAATTATCAGAACTTCAAGGGCACCAACCTCGAGAGCGGCGGCAATCTCAGCGCCCTCGAGCACACCGGCAACAGCAACGTTAAGACCGTCACCATAACGGGTTCCTGGACGCGGTCACTGTCCGCGAGGTGGTTCAACGAGTTTCGGTATCAATTCTCACGCGACAAGGAGCCGGGCCTGGCGAATTCGTCGTCTCCCGAAGCCACCTTTACGGCCAGCGCGGGCGGCATTTCGGACGGAACGTTCAACATCGGCCGTAATAATTTCAGCCCTCGTGAGACGACCATTAACCGCAACCAGATCATAGACAGCCAGACCTATATTGTGGGGCCGCACACATTGAAATACGGGGCCGATCTCCTCTTTGACCGCATCTTCAATTTCTTTCCGGGCCTCTTTAGCGGTTCATACTCCTTCTCGGGATACACGGCGTTGTCCAACCAGTTAGCGACGCCGGGATCACAATTCGCTACGCGATACCGTCAGAACTTCGCCGGAGCAGGGACAGGGGCGACAACCCACCCGAACAATAACGAGTTCGGGTTCTTCTTGCAGGACGATTGGCGCGTCGACCCGCGGCTGACTCTGAATCTTGGTATACGCTATGACTATCAGTTGATCGCCAAGCCGCCGCTGCAGAACCCAAATCCGGCGTTACTCGCGGCTGGCTTCGACACGAGCTTCCGTCCGTCCGATAAAAACAACATCGCTCCGAGGATCGGCCTTGTCTACGCTTTCGACGAAAAGACCGTGGTCCGCGGCGGGTACGGCCTGTATTACGGACGTACGCCGGCGATCATGACCGGAACGGCGCATTCAAATAACGGCGTTCAGGTGATCGGCATCGACATCACTTGCTCAGTGGGCGTCTGTCCGATCTACCCGAACGTATTTACGGCGCCGCCTTCGGGTTCCGCGCTCGCCCCGATCAACCTATATCTCTTCTCAAAGAGCTACAAGCAGCCTTATACACATCAGGCACGCATACAGTTTGAGCGCGAGTTGTGGAAGGATACGACATTTTCGGTGCACTACGAGCTGTTCAAGGGTGTGCAGCTGTCGCGTACACGCGATGCCAACCTGCCGACTCCTACGGCGACGACCTATCCCATCTTTGACGCCGCCGGCAATAGCACAGGCCAGACGGTTACCGTGCAGCGTTTCACCGCGGCCAGGCCGATCGCGGGGTTTAACCGTATTTCGCTCTTTGAAAGCTCGGCCCGATCGCTCTATAACGGCCTAAGCTTTTCGCTGAACCGCCGTATGTCGCGTAGGTGGTCGCTCGATGCAAGCTACACGCTGTCCAAGGCCAAGGACGACAAGCCTGATCAGACGGCGGTGGTCGTCGGCGCCGATGACGGCAAGCTGGCCCAGAATCAGTTCGACCTTTCCGGCGAATACGGTACGTCGGACCTTGACCTGCGGCACCGGTTCGTATTTGCTTCCGTCTTCGATACCGGCAAATTCAAGTACTCGGACAATGCCGTCGCCCGCGCCCTGCTGAGCGATTACGTGTTCACCTGGATCTTTCAGGCAAACTCGGGCATCGCGTATTCGGCGGCCGTTTCCGGCGATCCTAATAATGACGGGAACACGTTGAACGACCGTACGCCCGGTAGTGCGAGAAACCAGTTCCATACGCCCCCGGCCTATATCCTGGACATGCGTGTCGGGCGAGCGATCCGGATCGGAGAACGCGTGAAATTCACCCTCTTTGCGGAAGGGTTCAACGTCTTTAACCGTTCGAACATCATTTCGGTCAATAACACGCAGTATACGTTCAGCTCGTCACTCGCGCGTTTTACCGCGACGACCAATTTCAGTACACCGAGGCAGTTCTACTCGGGCTCTCCGTCGTTCTCGCTCAACAATTCGAGCTATAACCGCGAGTTCCAACTCGGGATACGGTTCGATTTCTAAGGCGGCGGAGGCTTGGTTATTTTCAAAGGGCGGCTTTCGGGCCGTCCTTTTTTGATCAGTTAGCTCAGACTGAAGAAGAACGGGGCCAAGGGGCGTCACAGGGCGATCCTATGCCAATCGGACCCGTATTTGGAGCAATTGTATAAGGTCTCGCGAGACGATATTTGCAGCAAAGCAAAGGGACGGCATCTGGTCGCGGCCAGAGAGATCCTGATCGTTGCCGGGCGGCGAGCCGGGATGAGTACTTTGGCCCTGTCCGAGCTCACGAGTCTCAGCATCGCAACCATCAGCCGCCGCCACGATGCTGCGCTACACACCATGAGAAACGACGACCAACTGGAACAAGCCGTCCCCCGGGTCACGCAGACGCCAAATGGATCATGAGAATCGTAAAGAAAGTAGGCCTGACCCCGTTCTTCTGGTCAAAGACCTTCATCTCGATCCCAGTCGGATCGACGTGATCAAGGGCGGCAGCAGAGCACGTACGACATACCAGGTATGGGTCGTTCCTCCGGGAGCCAAATTGCCTGTGATGCGATAGCTCAGCGTCATTCAGTTAGTACATTCAAGCGGGGCCGGAACGTATTCCGGCCCCGATCTTCTTCGGTCCCAAGTCTGCCCTGATAACGCGGAATTCGCTTAAACAGCCGATCAGCTCTCACGAAGGAGGGCAGAAGCCGCTCCGAGCGGCCGTTCCTCTTATCTTATGCGACAGTGGAACGGCTAAATGACTGAGAACACATGATTTAGTCCGCCACAGTCGTTCCACTTAAGAAATGCTCCAAACCCCTTAAGTAGATGGGCATCGACGATGCAGATCCAGGCCCCTTGAAACAACTTAGAGTCCGGCATTTTTCGCAATTCCGGGACGGCGTTGCCGGGCAGTTGTCGACAGAGGTAACTGATGAAGAATTCCCAGATTGCAAGTTTGACCCCTTTACTTTCCGTGACGCCTTTATTTTCCGGGTTATGGAGCAACTTAGTCCAAGGTGAGAATCATCAAGAAAGTAGGCCTGACTCCGTTCTTATCGTTCTTACGGTGACCCCGTTCTTACTGAGAGATGTTTTATTGTCAGCTAACTCAGCAACCAACCAAAAAGACCAGGATAAAGATGTGCGAGTGTAGGTGAGCGTGACTTCCGACGCAAATTGATGGGAGATGCCAAACTTTCGGCAGCGCTCTAGCAACTGTCACATTAACCACAATACTAAAAACCACATCATAGCGCAGCATTCAGCCTGGAATACATTTCGACGAAAAAGTGTCACATCATTTAAGGCGGCGGTGTTAACCAATAGGCAGTATCGTAGTAATTAAAGGAGTTAGCTGTAAATCATGATTATTTGTAGAATCCGACAAATCGGAAACGCGGTCTTAATCGCGTTATTGATGCCAGCTTCGTTTGTCTGTGCTCAGTCAAACAAGCCGATTAATTTCCAGCCGACAAGATTCATATCCACCTCAGGTGAAGTAGCTGATGCTGAGACCGGTTGGGTCATCGTGCGCGAAACTCATGCTAACCCGCAAAGCCCGACCATAAAGCTGCCGGTTGTCAGATTCAAGACTTTGGCAACAAAGCCGGGCAATCCGATAATTTATTTAGCAGGCGGACCCGGTGCATCGGGTCTCCTCAGTGCAAAGGAAGAAATTTTCCCGCTTCTGATGGCGTTACGCCAGCGCTCGGATGTAATTGTATTTGACCAACGGGGTACCGGTCGGGCGGAACCGAGTTTGAATATTTCCGGACGAACAGCAATGCCGGCCGACGCAACATTGGACGAGGATGCGAGCCGGCTTTATGTTACCGAAAAAGCTAAAGCGGCCGCAGCCGAAATTGCCAGCCGTGGAATAAATCTATCGTCATATAACACCGCCGAGAATGCCGACGATGTAGAGGATCTGCGAAAGGCATTGGGCGCGGAAAAGCTAACCGTTTGGGGACACAGCTATGGCACTCACTTGGCGTTGGCATTTATCAAGCGGTATCCGGGCAGCGTTGATCGAGCGATCCTGGGAAGCATCAACGGCCTGGACCAACGCTGGCGGTACCCGTCGAATCTTGACGACTTGATCGATCGAGTCGATTCATACATAAAACTGGACCAGAGGCTGAAGCGTCAAATGCCGAGTTTAAGACAAGCGGTCTCGACGGTGTTCTCGCGACTGGAAAAGAACCCAGTCAATGTTCGGCTGAACGGGAACGCGGTAAAAATAGGCAAGTTGGAAGTTCAAACCCTAGTCGCTCTGCGGTCCGGAGATTTGGAGTTTGTCAAGATGCTTCCGATGCTGTTCGGCCAAATGCAGGATGGCGATTACGGATTTACCGCACAGATGGTCAACGCCGCGATAAAACAAAGAGACTGGGGAACTGCAATGCGGTTTTCGATGCATATTGCCTCGGGCGTCTCCTCGGAAAGATCGAACGAGATCGAGAAGCAGGAAGGCAAGACGCTTTTTGGTCGCGGCATGAATTACCCGTACAGTGAAAAAGAGTTTCTTGCAGCGTGGAATGTTAAGGATCTAGGTGGTGAATTTCGAGCTCCGTTCAAAAGCGATGTCCCCGCTCTTTTCCTTAGCGCAACGCTCGACGGCCGCACATCTTTACCCGATGCCGCTATTGTCCGGCAACAGTTTACCAACAGTCAGCAAATCGTTGTTGAGGGAGCCTCGCATAATTTTTATCACCTTTCACCACAGGTTTTAGCGGCTATGTCGGATTTTCTAGACGGTAAAAAGGTTCCGGAAAAGATCAGTGTCGCCTTTGAACTGCGAGCGGCCAACGAGAGGAAGCTATTTCTCGAACTAAAGAAGATCATTGCGGAAAACGGTGTCGAGGCCGCCATTAAAAAAGCCCGCGAATGGAATGGAACTCAATCCGAACAATATCTTTCGTCTTATATCTTTGGCAACCTCGGTGTCACATTGTTGAATGACGACAAAAAGCCGAAGGAAGCAATGGATATTTTTAAGCTTGGTTTAGAGATCTTTCCGGACAATCTCTTCCTAACCGAAAGACTTGGTGACTCGTTCGAGGCGAACGGCATGATAGCCGAAGCGATCGCTCAATACGAACGATGCTTGAAGCTGAATCCAATGAACCGCCGGCCAGCCGTAAAACTGGCTGAATTAACGAAAGCAAAATGACCTTTAGATTTGGGGCATTAAGATTTGGGAGATTTGGGGTCACCTATGAAACAACTGTGACAAAAACTGGTCAGCCCGTCATTCGGCGATAGGCACCGGGTGTGATTCCGGTCTGGCGTTTGAAAAAACGGGTAAAATGGCTCTGGTCCGAAAAACCGGCTGAATGCGAGATTTCGGCAAGAGCCTGATCCTTGCGATGAAACATTTCGATCTCGTATTCGACACGCCGTCGCTGGACGTATTCGCCTATCGTCTCCTCTGCGCCCGCAGAAAGAGGTAAAAACAGACAAAAAAAACTCCGCCCATAAGGACGGAGCAATTTTACACGGCATTTGACGTCGCCTGGGCCCGCATCGTTCTATTGTTCAGCGCCAGTATCGTCCGGAACTCGCGGCCTTTTGTTTTGTTCGCTCTGTTCGACAGGGTCGGATTGTTTCTCATTGTCTTCCTTACGGTTCGGGATCGGCTGCAGTCCATGCTCGCTCTGATGCTGCGGTTCCTGGTTCAACTGTCCCGGACCCTTACCCGGCTGTCCTTGCCCCGGAAAAGTGCTGGTTTCTGTTTTCTGTTCCTGTTCCTGTTCCTTTTCCTTTTCTGTCTGTGTTCCCTGTCCCATTTTATTACTCCTGGATCTTTAGTTTCGAATATCTGCGGCCGTAAATTCTTCTGATCACCATTATGGCCCCATTGGTCTGTGATATTGATTATGCTAAAGCCCCCTTTGTCGAGTATGTACGACTGCGCACATTAGAACGATAAGGAACAGGGGCGGGTCTACTTTCTATACGATTTGAGAATGTCTTCCGCTTTGTTTGAAAACCGGAAACACTCCTATTACAACCGGTCTCATGTCTTGCTCCCTCGAATTGTCGGACCTCTTTTTCCTCGCCTGAAAGTGATAAGCGGTTGTTAAACTGCTAAAATCTATCTTTCTTCCCGGGCGGTCCGGGCTTTTTTGCATAATGACAGCACCTAATATCGAAACTATCGTCTCGCTCTCAAAGCGCCGCGGATTTGTTTTTCCGGCGTCCGACATATACGGCGGGCTCGGATCGTCATGGGACTACGGGCCGCTGGGCGTCGAACTGGCAAATAACATCAAAAAGAGCTGGTGGAATTGGCTGGTTTACGAGCGTGACGACATTGAGGGGTTGGATTCGTCGATCATCCAGAACCGGATGGTGTGGAAATACAGCGGCCACGAGCAGACGTTTCACGATCCGCTTGTCGACTGCCGGACGTGCAAGGGCCGGTTTCGCCTGGATAAGCTGCAGGACGTCCAATGCGTCAACCACCCGGAGGTGCATCCCGGCGAGAGCGGCGAGTGCAGCCTGACGGAGGCCCGCGAGTTCAACCTGATGTTCAAGACGACGATGGGTGCGGTCTCGAGCGATGACGACCCGACGGCGCTGGCGTATTTGAGGCCGGAGACGGCGCAGGGCATTTTTATCAACTTCGCCAATGTCCTGAACACTTCGCGGCGAAAACTGCCGTTCGGCATCGCCCAGATCGGAAAAGCGTTTCGCAACGAGGTGACGCCGGGAAACTTTATTTTCCGCACGCGCGAGTTCGAGCAGATGGAGATGGAGTATTTCTGCCGTGCCGAGGACGCCGCGGCGGTGCATCAGGAGTGGATCGACGGGTTTCAGGCGTGGATACAAGGCTTGGGCATCTCGGCTGGAAATCTCTCGCTTTACGAGCAGTCAAGAGAGGAGCTTGCGCATTACGCCGTCCGCACGGTCGATATCATGTACCGTTTTTTCCCGGAACGCGAGGACGAGGACAAGCAGTGGGACGAGCTGATGGGCATCGCCAACCGCACGGACTATGACCTGCGTGTCCACTCGAAAAAGCCCGAAGACGCGGAAGGGAAGCGGATCAACCCGGATTCGACCGAGGACCTCTCCTATTTTGACCCGCAGACCAACGAGCGGTTTTATCCATACGTCATCGAGCCGGCGATCGGCGTAAACCGCACGCTTTGGCCGTAATGATGGACGCCTACACCGAGAAGACGAATGATAAGGGCGAGGTCCGCGTCATCCTGAAACTCACGCCCGAAATGGCCCCGATCAAGGTCGCCGTCCTCCCGCTTGCCAAAAACAACGCCGAGATCGTCGAAACAGCGAAAAAGCTCAAACACGACCTCCAGCCTCATATGCGCACCGTTTACGACGACACGGGCGGCATCGGCAAGCTCTACGCCCGCCAGGACGAGATCGGCACGCCGTTCTGCGTCACTGTCGACCACAAAACGCTCGAAGACCAGGCCGTGACGGTCCGTGACCGTGACACATGGGAGCAGGAACGCGTCGGTGTCGACGCCTTGAGAGGATATCTCGCCGATCGACTCGGATAAATGAAGGTCGAGAGCATCTTCAGTTCGAAACCCATTCGCTTCGGCGTTTCGCTAGCCGCGATACTTCTGGTCACTCTGTTTCTTGCGTCGGTCGAAACGCACATAAACACAACCACGGTCGCGCTCGTGTTATTGCTCGGCGTTCTCACGTCGGCGACGTTCTTTGGCCGCAATCCGGCATTGCTTGCCTCGTTTGTGGCGATGCTGTGTTTCAACTACTTTTTCATACCACCTGTTCACACCTGGACGATCGCCGACCCGCAAAATCTGGTGGCATGGGCTGCGTTTACGCTTACAGCGATCATCGCCGGTGAACTATCGGCCTACGCGAGACGCCGTGCGAACGAGTCCAAACGGCTCTACGATGAACTTCAAACGGCGTTCAAGACGGCCACAGAAGCCGAAGCCTTGAAACAGAGCGAGAAGCTCAAATCGGCGTTGTTGGACGCCGTAACGCACGACCTGCGTACGCCGCTTACGTCGATCAAGGCCGCCGTGACAACTCTGCTTGACAGCGAGGGCGGTCACCGGACGATCGAGCTCGACGGCCGCGGCCGCTTAGAATTCCTGAATATCATTAACGAAGAAACCGACCGGTTGAACGGGTTCATTCAGAGCATGGTCGCTCTGGCACGGGTCGAGGCCGGTTCCCCGGGATCGCCGTCCTCGCTCGCCAACGTAGAAGAAATACTTGCGAGCGCCCTGGAGAGGGCAGAGGAATGCCTCAGCCGGCACCACGTCGTGGTGAATATGGAAAAGGAAATACCGCTGGTGCGTGCCGACGCCAGAGCCATCGCAGAAGTGATATACAATCTAGTCGAGAATGCTGCGAAATATTCTCAGCCCGGGACTACGGTCACGATTTCGGCGGAGTCCCACGGTGACAGCGTGAAGATCTCCGTGGCGGACGAAGGCAAGGGCATCCCGCCCGAGATGCGTGAGCGTGTTTTCGAAAAATTCGTTCGGCTTGACGGGACTTCGCGAAGCGGGCTCGGTTTGGGCCTGGCAATAGCCAAAGGGATAGTCGAGGCGCAAAACGGTACGATCGAGATCAGATCCAGGACAAACAAACCGGGTACCAAGGTCGTGGTCTCGCTGCAGATAGGAGAAGAGTGACCGAGAACCATAAAATACTGGTGGTCGACGACGAACCGCAGATAACGCGTGTTCTGAGGCACAGCCTTATCGCTCACCAGTTCGATGTCCGTACCGCCGCCGACGGCGTCTCAGGCCTCGACACTTTTCACGACTGGCATCCGGACCTGATCATTACAGACCTGCAGATGCCGGAGATGGACGGGATCGAATTTTGCCGCGAGCTGCGAAAAACCTCGAACGTCCCGATCATTGTGCTTTCGGTTCGCGGCGAGGAAAAGACCAAGGTCGAGGCCCTCGACGCCGGTGCCGACGACTACGTTACAAAGCCGTTCGGCATCGACGAATTGCTTGCACGCGTGCGTGCCGGCCTTCGACGTGGACAGGCGAGCGGATCGGCCGAGGACGACGTCCTCGAAGACGGCGAATTTCACATCGATCTCTCGTCGCGCGAGATCTCGGTAGCAGGCAAGCCTATCCATCTTACTCCGAAAGAATTTGACCTGCTCGTCTTTTTATTTCGCAATCGAGGCAAGGTCATCACCCATCGTGCCATCCTTGCAGCGATCTGGGGCGGTAACTACACCGAACAGACCGAATACCTCCGCGTATTCATCGGCCAGCTTCGCAAAAAGGTCGAGCCGGACCCGGCACATCCCCGCTACATCCGCACCGAACCTTGGGTCGGGTATCGATTCCAATCTTCGGGTGAATAAGGTCGAAAGTTCAACTTCCAACGCGCTGTTCTCGCCGCTCTGCTTTCTGATATTGCTTTGCCGTTCTTTGCAGGCAACTGAGCATTTAGTTAGATCCAACATTTACGAACTTTTTATAAAAGCCTTACTCAACCCTTATCCCATCTTCGTTAATCTCTAATTGTCAGCCGAAAATGGCGACACCAAGAGTTCGATGAAAGACGAGGTAAAAATGAACAGCACGGCTTTAGATAGCGGACTTACAGCTCAGCGTAGATCGCGCGGATCTCTGCGAAAGGCCGTCTTGACGCCATTCGTTTGTTCGGTCATGGCGTCGCTCGGCATTTTTGGGGGTATCTCGGCACTTTTCGTCGGCATTGTTTCAGTAATGATCCATGCCATGGTTTCCGCGGATCGCATATTTGACCGTCTGGGAACGGTCCTTCTGATAGTTGCCATCCCGATGATCCTGATCGGATCCATGTTTGTGGACGAGATCGAAGTAAAGAAATGAGAATCTCGATTCAATTGGCGGCCGTCGTCATGACGTCGGCCGTTTTTGTCAGCGCTCAACAAACGATCTTTAACGTCCCGACGACTGACGTTCTCGACCGTGGAAAGGTCTACGCGGAACTCGACGCATCGTTCAAGTTCAACCATCAGGCTGCTGCCGGTAAATTTTCGAGCTTTGTGCCCCGCGTTGTTCTTGGTGTCGGCGGCCGCGTTGAGGCCGGCTTAAATCTAACCGGAAACATTCAGCCCGGCAAGGACGCGACCACGATAGTGCCGACCGTGAAGTGGAAATTCTTTGAGGATAAGAAAAGGAATGTCGCGTTTATTGCGGGCACCAATTTCTATGTTCCGGTGATAGCGCGCACATACAACTTCGGCACATGGTCGTACGCTGAGGTCAGCAAGACTGTAAACAAGACGCGCGTTACGGCGGGAGGCTATGTGGCCAGCAAAAACGTCTTCGCACCGAATGCAGTGAGGGGCGGTGGGCAGTTCGGATTCGAGCAGACGGTGAACGACAAACTTACCGTTGCCGCCGACTGGATAACAGGCAAGCACAGCGCAGGATATTTCACGCCAGGCTTGATCTACAAACCGCATCCGCGGGTCACGGCCTATTTGTCGTATTCGATCGGGAACGCCAGTGCACGGCAGGGGAACCACTTTTTCTTGTTCGAGCTTGGCTACAACTTTAATTAGATGACGAGGGACATATGACCGACATTATCTACTTGGTGATCATTATCGTTTTTTTCCTGCTGGCGGTCGCCTATCTGGCGGCGTGCGAGCGGTTGAAGAAGGGAGCCGGTGACAATGAATATTGAAACAACACTGGCAGCGATCTGTTCGATCGTCTTGCTCGCATATCTCGTATATGCGTTGCTCAAACCGGAGAAGTTTTAGAGGGCCCGGACGCACGGCTTAGGCCTGATCCCGGGACGACCTAATATGACAACCAACGGTGTTTTTCAGATCATTTTCTATCTCGCGCTGCTGACGCTGCTGACCAAGCCGCTCGGCGTGTACATGGCACAGGTCTATCAAGGTGAAAGGACGTTCCTTGGCTTCTTATTCCGTCCTGTCGAACGTTTATTCTATGCCATATGCCGCGTCGATCCTGAACAGGAGATGAACTGGCGTCAATACGGCGTCGCAATGTTGGTATTCAGCCTGATTTCTACCTTGGCCGTTTACGCGATACAACGTCTGCAGTTCTATTTACCGCTCAATCCGCAGGCGTTGGCGGCACCGTCCGAACATCTCTCGTTCAACACTGCCGTTTCGTTCGCAAGCAATACGAATTGGCAGTCGTATGGCGGCGAGACCACGCTCAGCTACCTGACGCAGATGACCGCGTTGACGGTTCAGAATTTCGCGTCGGCATCGGTCGGAATGGCCCTGGCGATCGCGTTTATTC
>JBGAVC010000010.1:0-72436 GCA_044228265.1 Pyrinomonadaceae bacterium | reverse complement strand
GTCGACACGCGAAACGCGTTGTCGTCCGAGATCAGGAACGGATGTCCGGCGAAGGTTGTGAGGCTCTAGCTGGTCTTCCGGATATCCCCAAAATGCTGAAAGTCCTCCTCATAGCCGGTGCGCGGCCCAATTTCATGAAGGTCGCGCCGATCTACGCCGAGATGAAGCGGCGTAGCAGCGGTGAGTTTGCTCCGATGATAGTGCACACAGGGCAGCATTACGATGCGGCGATGTCGGATGCATTCTTCAACGATCTCGGGATGCCTGAACCCGATGTCCATCTCGGCGTCGGCTCCGGGTCGCACGCGGTTCAGACCGCGAAGATAATGACCGCATTCGAGCCAGTGGTGCTGGCGGAGCGGCCTGACTGGGTCGTTGTCGTCGGTGACGTAAATTCGACCATTGCGTGCGCGCTAGTGTGTTCAAAGCTCGGGATAAAAGTTGCTCATGTCGAGGCGGGCCTCCGCTCGGGAGACCGATCGATGCCCGAAGAGATCAACCGTATTCTGACCGACGCCATCTCGGACCTGCTTTTGACGACCTCGCAGGACGCCGACGCTAACCTCGAACGCGAGGGAATCCCAAAGGAAAAGATCAGGTTCGTCGGCAACGTCATGATCGACTCCTTGATCGGACATCTGAAGGTGTCGGAAACCTCGGACATCCGTGAGAGGCTCGGTGTTTCGGCCGCCGAGTATGCCGTGCTGTCGCAGCAAATACCGATCCTGTTTCCGGTTCACCCGCGAACACGAGCAAAATTGAGCGAGTTTGGCTTGGCGGCCGAGATCAAGCTGTCTGACATTCGGCTTATGGATCCGCTCGGCTATATCGACTTCATGCGGCTCTATTCTGGATCGCGGATGGTGCTGACGGACTCCGGCGGTCTGCAGGAAGAGACGACATATCTAGGCATCCCGTGCATTACGCTGCGTAACAACACTGAGAGGCCCGTGACTATCGAGATGGGAACAAATGTGCTGGTCGGCACCGACCCTGCGAGTATACGCGAAGCAGCTGCCTCCGCTCTCAATGGTTCGCGAAAGCATGCGGCGGGAATTCCACCTTTGTGGGATGGCAGGGCGGCGGAGCGTATCTGTGATGAGTTATTGAGGTGATCGCTGCGAACAGAGCCTTTATTTTTCCATCGGGTAACCGGCAGATTTCCAAGCCTGCGTCCCGCCTTGCAGAGCGTAAACGTCCGTGACACCTTTTTGATTGAGGTCGAATGCCAGACCGGCACTCGTATGTTCGCTTGGTCAGGAGCAGTAGATGATGAGCTTCTTGCCCTTCGGCAGTTTGTCCATCATCGTGTCCTGGCTGCCAAATGGGATGTTGATCGCTCCGGCGATGTGTTCGAACTTGTATGAGTCAGCGAACCTGCTGTCGATAAATAGGGCGTTGCCGGCGTCGAAGTCGCGCTTTGCGTCTTCCACGTTAATGCGCGGAACTTCGGCATCGCTCTTGAATTTCACCAACGCCGCACTTTTGCTGCACGACGATACGGCGACAGCAAGAAATGCCATCGCCGTGATCGCCAATACTGTTCGCAACTTCATTCTCTATTTCTCGCCAAAAGCCTCGAGCACCTCGTCCGCGTGATTTGCCACATCGACCTTGTCAAAAATGTGGACGATCTTGCCGTCGCCATCGATCAGGAACGTGGTTCGGTTGATGCCCATGTATTTCTTGCCGTACATGCTTTTTTCCGCCCAGACACCATACTTTTGGACCACGTCCTTTTCGGTGTCGGCAACGAGCTTGTACGGCAGGTTGAACTTGGAGATAAACTTCTGGTGAGACTTCTCGCCATCGGTCGAAACTCCGAGAACCACAATGTCCTTGTTGTCAAATTTGTCGCTCGCATCACGGAGCGAACACGCTTCCTTGGTTCAGCCCGGTGTGTCGTCTTTGGGATAAAACCAAAGCACGACACGTTTGCCGCGGTAATCCGAGAGCTTGATAGGATTACCATCCTGATCGCGGGACTCGAATTCCGGTGCCTTGTCGCCAACTTTTATCATATTTTCGCCAAAACTCCTGTAAACTCTACGTTTTGGATTGTAGCATGAAGCTAATCAGCGAGAAAAAAGCGATTTCATTGCTCGCTAATCGACGAGAGGCGTTTCGACGGTCGGTTGCTGACAGATACGAACACGCAGCGATGAGTTGTGCGACATGCACAACGCCGGGAGCGTGTTGTCTGGACGCTCATTTTGTAAATGTACATATTTCCCGGCTTGAGGCGGTCGAAATAAATCGCGTGATCGATGAGTTGCCGGCTGGATCGAGAGACACCGTCAACAGACGGATCGACGAGAGTATTTCGCGGTACGGATTGAGCACGGATGGCGATACCTTTGCCCGGACATTTGCGTGCCCGCTGTACGAGCCGCGGATCGGATGCCTTGTTCATCGCGAAGGCAAGCCGCTGCCGTGCATCCATCACGCCTGCTACGAGAACGAGCCAGACCTGCCGCCCAGCGAACTGCTCGAGGCGGAGGAAAGGGCGGTCGACGATTTGAACGCCCGAACTTACGCCTCATCGCAGCCGTGGCTGCCCCTTCCTGTCGCCCTGAGACGCTGGGTTAAGGACGGCGGGGCCGCAGTATAAAGGCCAGGACCAACCCCATCAGAAAGAACCCCGCGGCTTGATCTATCAACTCGCCAGTTATGAACTTTGCGGGAAACCGGAACCAGTTCCAGTACGAGATCTCGATCGCGGCCCAACCCGCTAGCCCGACGGCCGTGGAAATGATCGCTCCGCGAAAGAACCCGACCGATGCGAGCGATAATATTATCGCAACGAGAAATGCGGCCAGTACATTCGACGCAAATTCGATGGATAGCTGTTTTGGGGTCATCGCCTCGCTGCCGTCGGGATGATAGATCAGGATGGCGTTTGGCCCCTCTTTGTATTTGGCTGTCCATGCCGCCATTTCTTCGTTAGTAGGTGAGTGGGACATGTCCATTCCGGGCACGATGTAGAATCCCGCCTCAGGAACGTTTGCCTTAAACGATGTTATGAGCGCGGCTTCGTTCGCGGGCTGCAGCCACCCTGCTTCGCCTACACCCAGGACCATATGCGAGAAGGCTCCCCACGCGAACATTACCAGTCCGCCGAGAACCGAAGCGAGGATCACTCTCATATAACGCCTCCTAACTGAATTTCTTAAGTTTTCCGCCCGCGATCGTCACCGGTATCAGGAGGAAAAGAAATACGAAGTGATACCAGACCGGCAGATAGTTCCACGCCCAGACCTCGACGCCCGCACCGAACAACAGCAGCAGAATACCGAGAATGAGAGTGCTCTTCTTGTTTTCGTTTGCCACGATCGCGGCAATGTAGCCTGAGATCAACGAGATGATCACACTGCGGACGATGTGCATTATAAGCACGCTCATCAGCGGTGCAAACGGCGTCTTGTTGAACATCGCCTTTTCAAAATCGAGTTGATGATCGCGATACCAGTTCAGCGAGGCGATCAATACCTGATCGCTGCCGACCCACAAGATCGACCAGACGATAAACCCGACGATGACCCCCAAAATGATCCTAACCATAAGCCAGATATTCCTCCGTGAAAGAAAGGAGACCCGGGGTCGTGTTGTTCCCGCATCCGGAAACGATCCGAGTTTCGGATAGACGTTTACCTCGCGCCTCGAAATTCTTCAGTTGTGTTATTTGGATTTTTCCTCAGCAACTCTAAGCCCGACGATCGCAGTTGTCAATATAACAACGCGGCACTTCCATGGCGGCGATCGGGGCCGCGTACGACAAAGCCCGATGGCATCTGGTAATATCGTCACCATTGCAAAACTAAAATGACACCGCTGATCGAGAGCATCAATGAGAGTCTATTTGCCGAGCTGGCGAAACGAGGCCATACGCATTCTTACGCCGAGGGCGAAGAGATATTTGCCGGCGGCGAAGAAGCAGCTTATTTACCGGTGGTCGTCTCGGGCGCGGTCAAGATGATCAACTTTCTGGAACCCGGCAAAGAGGTGATAATCGGGATCTTCAGAAAGGGCGAGATGTTTGCGATCCCACCCGTATTTGACGGCGGCCGTTATCCCGCAACGGCGATCGCGATGGAGCCATCGAAACTTTTATTGATCGAACGCCGCGATTTTCTCGACCTGTTAAAGCGTTCGAGCGAGCTGTCTTTTGCGGTCATTACATGGATGTGCGCGATGCTGCGTGAAAAGACCGCAACGATTCAGAACCTCGCGACGGCTTCGCCCGAGCATCGGATCGGAAACGTGCTTTTCAAACTCGCCAGCGAAGGTGAGGCAAAACGGCCCGTCAAGATCACCTTAAGGCGCGAGGACATCGCAAAAATGGCGGGGCTGACGACGGAGACGACGATCCGAGTCATAAGGCGGATGGCCGAACGCGGGATCGTTAAGATCGTTCACGGTAAGATAATCATCGACGATATCGAGCCGCTCAAACGGTTCATTCAGTCGTAGAGTTCAAATACGGCCGGGTTTTGCACCCGGCCGTTTTCGTTCACCTAGTTTACCTGTGCCTCGGTCTCGGCGAGTACAGGAACCTCCCGGCGAGAGCCTCGCGTCAGCATCAGATTCAAGGCGAACCAGACAAACGCGATCGCACCGACGGCGAAAATGGTGTCCCCGACCATCCTCATCCAGCGGAATGTCTGCATGATATCGGTCTGCATAAATTCGGGACTTCGGGCCGACCAGTAACCGACCGAGACGGACTGATACGTTTGCATCAGGCCGATCGGCAGCAGGCTGAGCATGATCTCAAGGAACATGCCGACATTGATCGTCCAGAATGCGAACCCCAGCAGCTTGGTGTTCCACTCCCTTTCGGGATCTATCGCCCGCATGCAGAACAACAGAAGAGCGAGCCCGAGCGTTCCATACACGCCGTAGAGCGCGCCATGAGCATGCACGGCGGTCGTGTTCAGCCCCTGCATGTAATAGAGGGCGATCGGAGGATTGATCATGAACCCGAAAATGCCGGCACCGACAAGGTTCCAGAACGCCACCGCGACAAAGAAATACACGACCCATTTGTATTGCGAGAGCCACGGTTTCACCTTCGAATGGCGAATGTTCTCGAGCGCCTCGTAACCGACAAAAACGAGCGGGACGATCTCGAGCGCACTGAACACCGAACCGAACGCCAGTGCTACGGTCGGTGTACCGGCAAAGTAAAGGTGATGCAGAGTGCCAATGATCCCGCCGCTTAGGTATATAGCACCTGACAATAACGCCGCGTATGCGGCATGTTCGGCACGTATGACCCTAAGTTTCGCAAAAAGAAATGCGATGACAACTGTCGCAAAGACCTCGAAAAATCCTTCGACCCAGAGGTGAACGACCCACCAGCGCCAGTACTCGACGACCGTTAGGTGAGAACGCATTCCCCAGAACAGTCCTGGAGCGTAGAACAACGCGATGCCGGTCGTCGTGCCCAAATACAGCAACACGAGTGATCGGTTATTGCCTTCGGTCTTGAGAGCCGGTATCGCCGAGCGTCCTATCAGGAACAGCCACAGCAGCAGCCCGACAAAAAGTGCGGCCTGCCAGACGCGACCGAGGTCGACGTATTCGTAACCCTGATGGCCGAACCAGAACCAGAGGTCGCCATTGCCGAGCTTGTGCATGACGCTCATCCATTGGCCGCCCATCGAACCGAGCACGACTATCAGCAAGGCTCCGAAAAGCAAATCGACACCGAGCTTTTGTTTCTTTGGCTCATACCCACAGATATACGGAGCGATAAAGAGTCCGGCCGCCAGCCAGGCGGTCGCGATCCAGAAAATACCGAGCTGCGTGTGCCATGTTCGGGTGACGACGTACGGCAGATAATCCTGCAGCGGTATGCCATAGAGGCCGCCGCCCTCGACACCGTAGTGAGCCGTAATTACGCCCATCACGATCTGCAGCAGGAACAGGAGCGAAACGACAAAGAAATACTTGACCGTCGCCCGCTGCGAGGGCGTCAGCTCGGCGTCGATAAGCGGGTCGTTGTCCGGAGTATCGCGTTCGTCGGTCGATTTGTGCCATCCGGCATAAAACCAGACCATGCCGCCGATACCGGCGATCAGCAGGATGACGCTGACTCCCGTCCAGACGATCGCCGAGCTAGTCGGCACATTGCCGACGAGCGGCTCGGACGGGAAATTGCTGGTGTACGAGATCGTATTGCCGGGGCGATTTGCGGCCGATGCCCACGCTGTCCAAAAATAAAACGCGACAAGCTGCTTTAGCTTCGCGGGATCGGACTGCGCTCCTCGTTGGATCGCGTAGTCCTTGTTCCCGTTGGTGAAGACGTCCGAATAATGTTTGAGATTGTCCTCAAATGCCTCGGCCCGCAGCGGATCGACGGTGATCGTCCCGGCCGCGTCGTTGTATGTATTTGTCCGCAAAAGGTCCTGAAGCCGCTGCCTTAGACCCGCCTGCTGCTCACTGGTAAGAGCGTTGTATTCGCGGCCATACTGAGTTCCGGACCAGCGGTTCAGGATAAACACCGATTCGCGATGCAGATAGTCCGCTGTCCAGTCCGGCGCGACGTATGAGCCGTGCCCCCAGATCGAGCCGCTCTGCATGCCGCCCATTGCCTGCCACACATTCTGGCCGTCGGAGATCTGGTCCTCGGCGATCAGGACGCGGCCGTCCGTTGTCACTACTTGTTTCGGGATCGGCGGCGCCTGTCTAAAGATCTCGGTTCCCACCCATCCGAGGATGACGAACGAAATAACAAACACCGATCCCAGAAGTATCCAAAGTTTTTTCATGTCATTGACTCCAAAGAGGCCGCGCGTTTCGGCCGCGGCCGGCCGGGTGCGGCCGGCGATGAAAGGAACGCGTTATTTGAACTTGCTCACGATCAGCTTCACATCCGAGCCGCCGGCCGAGACCTCATGATCGATGCCGGCGTCGAGCGCCAGGAAAGTTCCCGGCTGCATCTCGACGGCCGTCTCGAGGTCCTTGCCCGAAGCGAAACTGCATTCGCCCTTGAGGCAAAGTACCGTTATCGGCTCGACGGCGTGATGGCGTTTCAGAACGGATCCAGCGCGGATCGAGACCTCGACCACGCGTCGTCGTTCGTCGTTGATCAGCTCGCGCAATTCAACGTCCTTTTGACCGGCGGCGAAATTACCAAGCTCGATCTGAATTGATTTCGGATTTGCGGTTGTCGTGTTTTCCATACCTAAAAGGTTAACCGGGGCAATGGCCTCAGGTTATGACCGCGGTCATAAAAACACGACATTTTTTGCGCCGACCGGTCGTGGGCGGCCCTTCCGCATTCGCGCTTGCTCGAAAAGCGAGCGAAAAGACCGGTGATCTCCGTTTGGCGCTATGGTAACAAAGTAGCGCACCGATCCCTAAACCGACGGCCTGTTAAAAGGTCACTCGATCGCTGCTCCGATGCCCGCCGGACCGCGAATCTGATAAAATAAAGGCATCCAATATGCAGTTTTCATTTGACCCAAATTTAGTAGACATCGCCGACAAGGTCGAAGACGGCGAGCGTCTGAGCTTTGAGGACGGCCTCGCATTGTACGCGTCCGACGACCTGAACGCGATCGGCAAGCTGGCCGATACGGTTCGCCGCCGCAGACATGGCCTGACGACCTACTACAACGTCAACCGCCATTTCAACCACACGAACATTTGCGTCGCTGACTGCAAATTCTGCGGTTTTTATCGCAGGGCGAGGCAGGACGATGCCTATACGCACTCGGTCGAGGAAGGCGTCGAGATCGCGCGAGCCGCCGTCGCCGAAGGGGCGACCGAGCTGCACATCGTGGGCGGTTTGAACAGCAAGCTTCCGTTTTCGTATTACACCGACTTGTTCTCCTCTCTAAAACGCGAGTTCCCACGTCTGCACATCAAGGCTCTGACGATGGTCGAGCTCGATTTTATGGCCCGGTTTTACAAGATGTCGGACGAGGAACTGATCGATAAGCTTCACTCTGCCGGAATGGACTCGTGCCCGGGCGGCGGTGCCGAGATATTTGCCGAACCGACGCGTTCGCGCATCTGCGATCACAAATGCGACGCCGACCGGTGGCTAGAGCTTGCCGGCAAAGTTCATAAGGCCGGTCTTAAGACGAACGCGACGATGCTCTACGGCCATATCGAGACCATCGAGGACCGCGTCGACCATTTTGTCCAACTCCGCGAGCAGCAGGACCACACCGGCGGTTTCCAATGCTTTATCCCGCTCGCGTTCTACCCGCCCGGCTCGGCCCTCTCGACGCTTCCGGGCCCCGACGCGATCGACAATCTCAAGACCATCGCCGTCTCGCGGCTGATGCTCGACAACTTCGACCACATCAAGGCCTACTGGGTCATGCTCGGCAAAGCCACCGCCCAGACCGCCCTCCACTTCGGCGCCAACGACCTCGACGGCACCATCACCGACGGCGGCGAGTTCACCCACAGCTACTCCGTCGAATCCGGCGGCGAAGTAAAAATGACCAAACAAGAGATCATCGAAATGATCCACCGTGCCGGCTTCGAAGCCGTCGAACGCGACACCGTCTACAACCGCGTCGCAGCAGTGTAAGCTTGTCATCCGGTTTTGTGTTGAGTGAAGTGTGGATGCAACGTTCTGATCGACAACATGCGAATAAGTGTCGTTTTCCAAAAGGTCCTTCTAGTTGTGATGTCCTCATCAGCGTTGTTGGGGCAGTCGGCCTCAAACCTAAAGACGGATAAGCTCGCGGGCAATGTAAAAAGTGTTAGCACCGAACAGACATGGACGGAGAAAAACGTCGAGAGCCGACGGGTTCTCATGACGAAAGAGACATATGGCCGGAATGGAAACAAAGAGCGAGTGGACGTTGATATCCGTCATCTTTTTTGCTTACGATGAAAAAGGAAAATTTTAACGGCGAGTCGTGGCACTCGGCTGACGATCTGATATGCAAAACAACCTACATTTATCCGAGAAAGGAAATCTAGAGGAAAGATTGTAACGGGATTCGTCTGGATTAGACTCTGAAACAACAGAACCTTGAAGCGCGTCGTTGAAATCGATGAAGGTAAATGTTCGGTGACGTCAACAAAACGGTGCGCCATTCGTACAACAAAAGCGTCTGATCAAAGGCCAACCCATCCAGAGTTGTTAAGATTATCTGCTGCTACGACTCAAAACGTCGCGTAAGATCAAAACGGTTTTTAATGCGAACAATTCGATGCGACGCAATTTAACTACGATTCCAGCGATCGAGTTGTACGGGAATTGCTGACGGAGATGAATCACAACTCTATATGAATACTATCAATTCGACACTTCAAACTCTAAGACGAAGCACTGCAAGAAGAATCACTAATTTGCCGTCGTGGAGACCGTTTATCGCGCTATCGACTATTGAATTGATATAGGAACGCTGAAATCCAAGACGAAGCGATGCTGGTCGTCACGAAGCCCTGAAAGTGCCTCACAAAGCGGCGCAGATTGCTTACGAAGAAGGTAAGATCGCTCACAAACACTCTTGGTCTTCCAAGAAATGGAGTATTTATGTCTAAAGATTCAAATGACCCCACAGAGTTAACTGCGTGGTCCGCCGCGGGCCTGGTTGACATCCAGCCCGGCGGCGTTGTCAGCCGCACTATCGTAAAGAAAAAGACCGGAACCGTAACGGTATTCGCCTTTGATGCGGGGGAGGGTTGAGCGAGCACACCGCACCGTTCGAGGCGTTGGTAATGAATCTTGAAGGCGAAGCAGAGATCTCGATTGCCGGCATACCGCACCGCGTTAAAACGGGCGACCTTCTAAAGCTCCCCGCCGGTCAGCCGCACGCCGTTAAGGCGGTCACACCTTTCAAGATGCTACTTATCATGATCCGAGAATAGGTCTTACGCACCGAGGCCAGTTTTCGCGGCGAATCATGCTGCAGAACCGGCCCGGCCGGTCGTCCTACTCGATCCAGGTCTCCGATTCCCCCAAGAAAAGGGACTTTGTTTATAAGAGACTTTGTTTAAAGTCACGGATCTTATTTGTTTGTAATGGAGTCAGAAAGAAAAACACTTGAAACGTTAGGCAAAATGCACGCCCTCGGAAGATGCGAGGTGAATTTATGACTGGCGAAGAATACTATATGTCTTTGGTACGATGGCGACGCGCAAGCAGCGGCGGAGTTTTATGCGGAGACGTTTCCCGACTCCGAGGTTATGGCGGTGCATAAGGCTCCGGAGATTTTCCGGGAGGCAAGGCGGGCGATGTACTGACGGTCGAGTTTACCGTTTGCGGCGTTCCGTGCATCGGGCTCAACGGCGGATCGTATTTCAAGCACAGCGAGGCGTTCTCATTCCAGATCGCGACCAAAGACCAGGAAGAGACCGACCGCTACTGGAACGCCATTGTCGGCAACGGCGGCGAAGAAAGCCAGTGCGGCTGGTGCAGAGACAAATGGGGCCTCTCGTGGCAAATCACGCCCATTGCCCTCTCCGAAGGAACCACCGACCCCGACCCAGCGGTCGCTAAGAGGGTTTTCGAAGCGATGATGACGATGAAAAAGATCGATGTTGCCGCCATCGAGGCGGCACGGCGGGGGTGATCGAGAAGGGAGTCAATCAGCTCGTGGGCTCGCCCCAACGCAGTGCGGTCAGGCTTGCCTGACCGTGGGACGCCCCAAAAAGGTATCAAGCCCGCTTCAGCGGGTGATAGAGTCTGTCGGAGGCATAGCCTCCTCCGGAGATTTTAAGGAGGCTTGTCCGGTCAGGCAAGCCTGACCGCCGTGCATTGTGGCGGAGCCAAGAATAAGGTCCAAACAGGTGGGAGCATCAGACTCTTGGGCTTGCCCCGGCAGTGCGGTCAGGCTCGCCTGACCGGCCGACTCATCACAAAATCTCTGGAGGAGGCTTTGCCTCCGACAAAACTCTGTCGCCCGCTAACGCGGGCTAGTATTCTTGGGGTGCCCGCTACGTTCAGGCAAGCCTGACCGCACTGCATTGCGGCAAACCCTAAGAAGCATATAAAATGCCTCCGACAAATGTTCCGGATCTCAAAAGACAGCCCGGCATTTTATTTAACAGCGGTCACTAAAGACCGGCTGCAGATCTTTCGCACCGACATTCTGGCCCGAGTGATGACCGATGCTCTCGGCGAGGCGAGACGCTCTGGTAAATTTCTGATCTTCGCCTATGTCATAATGCTGGATCATTTGCACTTAGTTACGGATAGCAAAGTAGATTCGAAAGATATTCTACGGTTTGTCAAAGGCATCGGCAGCAGGCGGATGATCGATCATCTTAGGGAAAATGGCCATACGGAGTCGCTTGAGAAACTGCGCATACCGCATCGAAGTGACGGCTCTGACTACTTGGTTTGGCAGCGACATCCGAACACACGACTGCTTTGGAGCGAGCAAATGCTCTGGCAGCGGATACAATACACGCATTTGAATCCGGTGCGGGCCGCGTTGGCAGATCATCCTAATGACTGGAAATGGAGCAGTGCCCGGATCTGGCATGGTAGGCGTTCGGACGATGAACCTCTTGAGGTAGATTTCACCAAGATCGAGTGGCATCGTTGAGGTGTCGGAGGCAAAGCCTCCTCTGAGAATTTCTATCGGGCGAACGACGGTCAGGCAAGCCTGACCGCACTGCGTTGCGGCAAGCCGCTTCAGAATTTAATAGTTGTTCACAAAGCACATGAGCGATACAACTACATTGATCTCCGCGTTAGCGACGGCACCCGGCGTGATCATTCCGATGATCCGAGAGGTGCCGGCGCATATCTTAAAGCGGCGTCCGAGCCCGGCAAAGTGGTCGGCTTACGAGCATGCGTGTCATCTGGCGACTTCAGATGTTCTGTTTCGCGACCGGCTCGATCTGATCTTGTCCACAACGGAGCCTTACATTAAGTCGGCCGCACCGACTCCTGAGGAGGAAGCGGGCTCGTACCTAGACTTAGATCTGGACGAAAGGCTCGACGCATATGTGCGAGAACGGGCGTCGCTCGTCACCAGACTCAGAGATCTATCGCCGGACGATTGGCAGAAAACCGCGGTGCACGAGGCATTCGATCATTACTCGGTGTTCATCATGTTCCGGCATTTGCTCAATCACGAAATGCTGCATGCATATAGGATCGAAGAATTGCTGCTCAAGAAGGACTGGGATTAGATAAACCGAAATCTAAGAGAGCCTGGTGCGTTGCGTCAGAGGCTCTACTTATCTATGAGACGCACGTGGACGATCATCGGAGTTAAAGACGTTGCAGGCAGTTTTAGATGGTATCAGACACTGCTTGGGCTGCCGCCGACGGCTCCGGCGCATGAGTACTTTGGGCAGATAGTGGATGAGGACGGGACCGTTTTGCTCTGCCTTCATTCGTGGGGCGAGCACGAACATCCTTCGCTAACGAGTCCGGTTCGGGCCGAGCCCGGCAACGGGCTTCTGCTGTTCTTTCGGGTCGATAATTACGACCCGTCGGTAGCAAATGCCCGCAAGCTCGTGGCCCGTCTCGAAGAAGAACCCAACCTCAACCCGGCGACCGGCACGTTGGAGTTCTCACTTCGCGATCCGGACGGGTATTACGTTACGATCAGCGCTTTGTGATCCCTACTCCGCGTTTCAGGTCTAAGTGCTGGCTTTCGCTTTACAGCAACTTGACCCTCTGCCCGTCGAACCCGATCGCTAATGATCTTGGGACAAAAATGGGACGAAATAGGACGATTTGGGACACTTTTGGGACAAAAGATCGTCGTTTTTCATCCAAATAAGGTGCGAAAACAGTTGGTTTTTGGCGGAAGACCGTCTTTTTTTGACCAAATATGTCAGGATCTTGTACAAAAAGGGACGGTTTTTGCGACACATCGCTCGATTCGAGCGTTCTAAGATAATGGATCGTGCCGTGAGTCAGGAATTCATCTTTGCCCTGGATACACGGCTCGCCGAGGGAGATTTTGGACCTCAAGACAAACTTGGGCGTTGAAACATTCTACTGCTAATTTCGTTATTCCTCCTGTTATCCCCATTGTTAGGAGGCAGCTAGATGACACGCGGTATCATATTGATTATTACGTCTCTGCTCTCGATCCTTTTCCTGACGTTACACATATCGGACGAGATCGCACGCGGAACCGAACATGGCGGGCTGAATATGATCGCTCCGGTGCTCGTCCTGGCGGGATCGCTGTCTGGGACTCTGGTACTCGCTGGACGGCGGTCCGGGTACATTATCATGCTTATCGTTGCTGTTTTTGGCACCGGCATCCCAATATTGCATATGTCGGGATCTGCCGGGCTGGTTGGAGGCAAGATCGCGGCCGACTCCAGCGGAGCTTTCTTCTGGGCCTGGCAAAATATAACGTTGTGCACAGTATCGGCCTGCTCTCTCATACTCGCTGTGCTCTGCATTTGGGACCCCGAATGGGGCAACCGTAAAATAAGCGATTCAAAACCGGAGGAGAATGACGAGTGATCTAACCGAGATTGGCGGTGCATCGCCATTGTTTATTGTGCGAAACGTGCCCGCTACACTTGCGTTCTATCGCGACAAACTGGGGTTTGATGTCACGTTCGAAGGTCCGGGACCCGATGAGATATTTTTCGGCATCGTGCAGCGGGGCCGTGCGATGATCATGTTCAAGGCCATCGACGTTGAGCCGGTTCCGAATTATACACGCGACATCGGACACGGCATCGCTGCCTGGGATGCCTATGTTTACGTCCCCGATCCGGATGCCTTGGCTGAGGAGTTCGCATCGCGAGATGTACGTTTCTTCAAGCCGCTCCAGGACAATCACGACAACCTTCGAGGCTTCGAGATCGAGGATGTCGACGGGCACGTCTTATATTTCGGCCGGCCCAACTGATCACGACGGAGTAATAATATGCCCGTTACCGGAATTATCCCGCAGTTGCGGACCACCGATATAGCATCGTCGATCCGGTTCTATACCGAGAAGCTGGGATTCACGGTCGAATTCAGGTTCGAAGACTTTTACGCAGGTATTCGCGCGGGTAGCGATGTATTTCATCTGAAGCTCGCCGACGAGCGCGATCCGTCGGTCGATTATGTGGACGACGGAGAACATTTTCACCTTTACTTTCAGACCGAAGACGTCGCCGGGTTTGCCGCGGAGCTTAAGTCGCGCGGCGTGACATTGGTTTCGGAAGTCCAAGAGACCCCTTGGAATACTCGCGAGTTTGTCATCAAGGACGATCAGGGACACACTTTGTATTTCGGCGAGCCGCTCGAGTAAAACGGAACCATAACCATGAGCCGACTGATGCTATTTCCGACAGCCGTCAAGCGCGATCCGACGATCGAGGCCTGGTTTGACGCCAGACAGAGTGAACTCGGCGCGATCGCCCGCCGTTGGTTCGAGGTCATGCGTGCGCAGGGTGACGATGTCCGCGAGCTGCTGCACGACTTTCATCCGACGGCCTGTGTCGGCGATGCAGCATTCGGTTATGTCAACGCGTTCACTGCTCACGTCAACGTCGGTTTCTTTGTCGGCCCTGAGCTCGACGATCCCCACGGTCTGTTGCAAGGAACGGGTAAATTTATGCGGCATGTAAAGCTCAGACCGGGCCATGACGTCGATCCAGAGCATCTTACACGCCTGATCGAGGCTGCATACGATTGTATAAAACAGCGTTCGATCACCCAATAAATAATAGATCGCTCCACATTCCCGAGAGCTCGGTCCGGTCGGACTCACAAGGCATTGTCCATCGCATTTGATACTTTTTTGCGATGGTCTTCGCCTTTCTGTACGGAGGTGTTTATTACTATGAACGTGACCGAGATCGCACCCGATGTTTTCAGGCTTTCGCTGTATATTCCAGAAGCGAATTTGCAATTCAACCAGTTCGTCGTGCGCGACGATGAGCCGCTGCTTTTTCACACCGGTATGCGGGCAATATTTCCGCAGGTGCGTGAGGCGGTCTCAAAGTTGATCAATCCGTCGGAGCTGCGGTACGTCAGTTTTAGCCATTTTGAGGCGGACGAGTGCGGCTCGCTGAACGAGTGGTTCGCGATCGCGCCGGAGGCTGAGGCAGTTTGCAGCTTTGTGGGCGCCGAGGTAAGCGTCAACGACTTTACGTCGCGGCCTGCGCGCGGCCTGATGGATGGCGAGACGTTCTCAACCGGAAAGTACCGCTTCAAGTTCCTTCACACGCCGCATCTTCCGCATTGTTGGGAAGCCGGCCTGCTGTTCGAGGAAACCAACCGAACGCTGTTCAGCTCGGACCTGTTCCATCAGCTCGGCGATGTCGACGCTTTCACCGAAGTGAGCGTGATCGACCGCGTGCGGCAGACGTTTATCGAATACGACGCAACGCCATTTGCCGGCTATATGCCCTATACACGTCAGACCGAGAAGAACCTGCAAAAACTTGTCGAACTGGCCCCAAGGACGATCGCGGCAATGCACGGGTCGACATATTCAGGCGACGGCGGCCGGGCCGTCGAGGAACTGGGCGAGGTAATGAAGGAGCTATTGTAAATCAGTCTCAGGGTCTCGTAGGCCCCGAATCTGTTCGGACGGAGTTGATGAAATGTCGAAGAAACTTATCGATCTCAGCCACGCGGTTGAGGACGGGATGATCACGTACAAGGGGCTGCCCGCTCCGATCATCTGCGACTTTTTGAGCCGAGAGGCGTCGAGGGAACATTATGCCGACGGCACGACCTTTCACATAGGAAAGATCGAGATGGTCGCGAACACCGGCACATATCTAGACTCGCCATTCCACAGGTACGCGGACGGCAAAGACCTGTCTGAATTGCCGCTCGGATCGCTCGCGGATCTGGAAGGCGTCCTGATCATTGCTCCATCCGACGGTCGAACAATTGACGCAGATCATTTCAGGGAAACCGATGTCAGCGGCAAGGCCGTACTCATTCACACGCGCTGGGACCGGCACTGGCGTACCGACCAATATTTCGAGGGCCATCCGTATCTGACAGGGCCCGCCGCCGAATACCTCCGCGACTCGGGGGCAATGCTGGTGGGGATTGATTCATACAATATCGACGACACGGCCGACCTGACACGTCCCGCTCATTCGATCCTTCTGCGAGCCGAGATACCGATCGTCGAGCATATGTGCCGACTTGGCGATCTGCCAAACGCGGGTTTCCGATTTACCGCTGTACCCGTAAAGGTGAAGAAGTTCGGCACCTTTCCCGTCCGTGCCTTCGCGGTCGTATAAGAAAAGGCGGCCCGCTGCCGGACCGCCTTTCACTCGTTATTGTCAGAGGCTTATGCCAGGTCGAACCGGTCGAGATTCATTACCTTATTCCACGCCGCCACGAAATCGCTGACGAACTTTTCCTTGGCGTCATCGCTCGCATAGACCTCAGCCAGAGCACGAAGCTCTGAATTCGAACCAAAAATGAGATCGACGCGTGTTGCGGTCCATTTTTTCGCGCCCGTTTTGCGGTCTGTGCCTTCGAACAGTTCCTGCGAATCGTCGGTGGCTTTCCATACCGTGCTCATATCGAGGAGGTTGACGAAAAAGTCGTTCGTCAGAGCTCCCGGATTACTAGTGAACACCCCGTTCTGCGAACCGTCGAAGTTTGCCCCCAGTACTCGCATGCCACCGACGAGCACCGTCATCTCGGGCGCGGTCAGCGTCAGGAGGTCCGCTTTGTCAACAAGCAGAGCTTCCGTGGCGACTGTGTATTTCGACTTTAGATAGTTGCGAAAACCGTCCGCCGCAGGTTCCAGGTACCCGAACGATTCGACATCGGTCTCTTCCTGCGTAGCATCACCACGTCCCGGCGAGAACGGGACCGACACGTCAACGCCGGCGGCCCTGGCTGCCTTTTCGACCCCAACATTTCCAGCTAGGACGATCAGGTCCGCAAGCGAGACGTTGCCAGCTTCGGCCTGGATGCCACCCAGAATCCCGAGAACCCTCGCGAGCTGAGTTGGGTTGTTGACGGCCCAGTCTTTTTGCGGTGCCAGGCGAATACGGGCGCCATTTGCACCGCCGCGTTTATCGCTACCGCGGAATGTCGAAGCCGAGGCCCACGCGGTCGAGACGAGTTCTGATACGGTGAGGCTCGAATCGGCGATCTTCGCCTTTAGAGCCGCAACGCCGTTGGCATCGAGGTTTGTTGTCGAGGCTGGGATCGGGTCCTGCCAGATAAGTTCTTCGGCCGGAACCTCAGGCCCCAGATAGCGGACTCGCGGCCCCATATCGCGGTGCGTCAGCTTGAACCAAGCTCGGGCAAATGCATCGGCAAATGCCTGCGGGTCTTCGAGAAAACGCCGCGAGATCTTTCCAAATTCCGGATCGAACCGCAGCGTCAGATCGGTGGTCAGCATCGTCGGTTTGTGAAACTTGCCCGGAATGTGAGCATCCGGAATGATCTCTCCGGCGTCCTTGGCGACCCACTGGATAGCACCGGCAGGGCTAAGTGTCTGCTCCCATTCGAAATTGAATAGGTTTTCGAAGAAGTTATTGCTCCACTGTGCCGGTGTCTTGGTCCAAGTGACCTCGATGCCGCTCGAGATGGTGTCGGCGCCGAATCCAATGCCATAATTGCTCGCCCAACCAAAACCCTGGGCCTCGATCGGAGCTGCCTCGGGCTCAGGGCCTTTGTGCGACTCCGCTGAGGCGCCATGAGCCTTGCCGAAAGTGTGTCCGCCCGCTATCAGGGCAACGGTCTCCTCGTCGTCCATTGCCATGCGGCTGAAATTGACGCGAATATCGTTCGCTGCCGCCATATAGTCGCCACTCGCCTCGGGCCCTTGCGGATTGACGTAGATCAGCCCCATGTGCATCGCGGCGAGCGGCTGGTGGAGTTCGCGGTTGCCGCTGAAGCGTTTGCTGTCTCCCAGCCATTCGGTCTCTTCGCCCCAGTAGATATCTTCGTCCGGTTCCCACACGTCCGGACGCCCGGCGCCGAATCCAAATGTGCGAAAACCCATCGATTCGAGAGCCACGTTGCCGGCCAGGATAAGCAGGTCAGCCCATGAGATCCGCTTGCCGTATTTCTGCTTGATCGGCCATAGCAGGCGGCGTGATTTGTCAATGTTAACGTTGTCGGGCCAACTATTGAGCGGAGCGAACCGCTGTTGGCCCCGTCCGCCGCCTCCGCGTCCGTCTGCCACGCGATACGTTCCTGCAGCATGCCATGTCATACGAACGAACTGCGGTCCGTAATGACCGAAATCGGCCGGCCACCAGTCTTGAGAGTCGGTCATCAAGGCGTTGAGGTCGCGCTTAAGAGCCTGATAATCGAGCTTCCCGAACTCTTCAGCATAATCAAATCCATTGCCCATCGGGTCGGACAGCGACGAATGCGAACGCAAAACGCCCAGCTCCAGTCTGTTTGGCCACCAATCTTTGTTTTTCGTGCCACTCGTGCCGACAACGAATTCCTTTATCGAGCCTGAGAACGGGCATCCATTTGAGCCTTTGTTTTCTCCCATTTATGTCACCTTTCCTTTAATTTTATTAGATCTATTTAGAACAAATGCGTTTCATTTTTTTTGTTTTTTGCAGTCCGGGCATAGGCCATGCAGGGTCAGTTCGATCGACTCAGGTTCGAATCGTGAACGCTTCGCCGCTTCCTTAAACAAGCCGTCCGGGATCGACAATTCCAGATCGACAAGCTTGCTGCAACGCGTGCACATCGCGTGATCGTGTCTAACAAGTTTCCCGTCGTAACGAGCGGCGTCCGTCCCAAAGCGAACCTCGCCGATCAATCCCTCGCTTTTCAGGTATCGGAGTGAATTATAAACGGTCGCGAACGAAATACCGGGCAATACTTTGCGGGCGCCTTCAAAAACTTCATTCGCCGTCGGATGACCGTTCGACCCACGAATCACCTGCAACACAGCTTGACGCTGTTTTGTGATCCCGAATCCCTCAATGTTTGGGTTCGCTTCCTTCATTAATTAACAAAATTTCATTTAAACTAATTCTAAATCAGCAAGTCGTCAAGCACGGCCGACCGCGGGCCTTTCTCAGACCTGTGAAGGGGATCAACGAGTTTGGAACTGCTTATCCGCATGATCGTCCAGACAAAATCAAGCAATCAGCAACAGCTAGGACAATATTGACCGTATATTGACTCTCGAATTTTGAAACCACTCAACAAACTTCGGAATGCCGTCGGCTATCTTGGTTTTCGGATCGTACCGGAGCAGTTTCCGCGCCTTCGAGATATCCGCGAATGTAATGGGCACATCTCCAGGCTGCATTGGTTGGCGGTCGATGACAGCATGCATATCGAGTGAGCGTTCCAGCAGTTCGATAAGTTCCCTAAGCTCAACCGTCTGCGACTCGCCGAGATTGATCACCTCGTGAATGCTGTTCTTATAATCGATAGAGGCCCGGACACCCTGGATGATGTCGTCGATATAAGTGTAATCACGTCGAGTAGTACCGTCACCGAACATCTGGATCGGTTTCCCCTCGGTTATGAGTTTGGCAAATTTGTGAATGGCGAGGTCGGGACGCTGGCGCGCGCCGTAAACGGTGAAGAACCGAAGACAGACCGTGCGAATGCCGTGGAGGTGCGAATAAGTGTGGCAAAGCAGTTCGCCCGCCGCCTTTGTCGCGGCATACGGCGAGATCGGTTGGTGGATACGGTCGTCCTCGGCGAACGGCACTTTTTTATTTATACCGTAAACGCTGGACGACGAGCCGAAAACGAACTGCCGGATGCCGTATTTTTTTGCAAGCTCGAGCAGGTTGAGTGTGCCCGTCACGTTCGTTTCATAGTATAGATGCGGCTCCGTCAGCGACGGCCGGACGCCGGCTCGAGCGGCGAGATGAACAACACATTCGAAATTGCCGTCGGCAAAAACTCGTTCGAGGGAAGCTGAGTCCCGGATATCGCCTTCGATCAGCGAATAGCCGGGTTGTGTTAGGTGATGCTCGACGTTTGAGCGTTTGATCGACGGAGAGTAGAAATCGTTGAAATCGTCATAGACCGTTACCCGCCAAACACCCTCGCCGAGAAGCCTGTCTACAAGATGCGACCCAATAAAACCGGCCCCGCCGGTCACCAAAATATTGTTTTTCACTAATTAAGACCATCTAAATGGAAATATCGGCAGCCACAAAATTAACAGACGATCGGGTTATCCACAATCGGACGGCAGGGCTAATTAAGAAATTTTTGCCGGGCGTGAAACCTTGCAAGCAGTTCTTCTAGAAATCCCTCATACGTAAAATCCACAAGATCATATCCCGGCTTAAGCTTGTACATGATCGGAAGGGCGATGCGCCAGGCCATCCATAAACGCTGACGATCGGACAGGTCCCATCGACGTCGTAAAAAGGTTTCTACCACATCGATCTCGCCTTCGGTTATCGTGCTGATGTCCGCGCGAAAGTCCATTCTTCTTTGGACTCGGGTATGGGCCGCGTCCCTCATTGGGTTTCCAAATGTTTCAGCGAAAGTGGGCGCCTCGTCCGCCCGTTCCCGTACCACGACAGTCCCTGCAAAGATGTCGCCGACACGCTGATCCCGACTGCTCAAGAAAATAGTTATTAGTCCTACTGAATATACCGGCAGGACGAAGCCAGGCACGGCATCGCAGATCCTGAGCAGATTGCGTGCGATCGCTTCCCAAAGGGTGACCGGTCGGCCGTCCTCACGGATCACTCGCAGTTTCATTAACCTCTTGCCCGGGGTCTGTCCATTCCACAGCCATTCGAAGAAGATGAAATAACCAGCGAAGATAAGAAAGACGCCAAGGATCAGGATCGCAAGCGTCCACTTCGGCATATCGCCAAAGAACCGTTCAGGCGCGTCAAGAGCCTGCGAGTTGCCAGCCAGGCCGATAACTAACCATGCGATCACAATGATCGAAAAATACTGTATGAAATGATCGATCGCGACCGCGAGGAACCGGTTGCCAATGGACGCCAGAGCAAACTCGAGCGGAACGCGCTCAGGAGTTTCAATGATCAAGGATTCTTCGGTTTCTATCATCTATCGGGATACCCGCCTTATTATTTCGGTGGAACACGCCAAACGCAAACTCTTGGGTTTCCTCTTGTAAATGTTCTTTGCGGTTTTCTATACTCTATTTGACGAAATACTTCGACAGGGGTTCGTTTGCATTGAAAATCGATCAAGATCGTCCAGACATATCGGCCGGCTCTTTTCGCTTTGCGATCGTCGTTAGCCGATGGAACGCATCGTTGACGAATCGTTTAGCTGACGGTTCGGTAGAGGCCCTCCGAGAGGCCGGAGCGACGATTGACTCGATCGAGGTTTTCCGTGTCCCTGGTGCATTCGAGTTGCCGCTCGCATGTCTCAAAGCCGCACAAACGGGTAGGTTTAACGCTGTCATCGCCCTTGGAGTGGTGATCCGCGGCGACACTCCGCATTTTGACTTTGTCGCGGGCCAGGCCGCCGCCGGGATCGCCCATGCTTCGCTGTCGACTGGCATCCCGGTCTTATTTGGCGTTATTACCGCGGACACACCTGAACAGGCCGTTGCCCGCTCAGGCGTTCGCGAGGATAATAAGGGCTACGAGGCCGCGCGTTCGGCGATCGAAATGGTCAATACTCTCCGCGAGATCGCAAATGTTGGCAGCCGGGAAAAGGTAGTTACAAATGTCGGTTGAAAAGGCGGAAAAAAGTTCGGGAACCAGGCACAAGGCCCGCGAATGCGCACTTCAGATGCTATTTGCCTCCGACGTTATCAAGATGCCGGGCACTGAGTTGACCGACACCTACTGGAACGAACTTGGCGACACAGCGATCGACGAGAAGACTCGCGAGTTCGCGAACACGCTTGTTCGTGGGACGCTAGACAACATCGAGTCGCTCGACGAAAGGATCAGAAAACGTGCCGAGCACTGGCGGATCGAACGAATGGCTATCGTCGACCGGAATGTGCTGAGGCTGGCAGTTTACGAATTCGTATACTTGGACACGCCGGACACGGTGGTCATTAACGAGGCTCTCGAGATAACTCGCCGGTTTTCGACCTTCGAAGCGACCCAGTTCATAAATGGGATCCTGGATGCTATCAAGCAGGATATAGAGAGCTCATCGTTGGCTCCGGACGAGAACGAACTCTCGCAAGCGTCTTCTATCTAAGTGTCGATTCGCCCGGTTCATTTCGCGGATTTGTATTCCCATCGAAAGATCACGCTTATGACCGCTGGGTATGGCCGCTGTTTCGCCGCGCTCATGCTTACAGCGTTGTTAGCCTCAATAGACGCCAACGGGCAGTCACCGCCAAAGGAGATCCGAGGCTACCGAGTTTACGATGCCAAAATAAACGTCTCCCCAGCCACTGAGCCGGATGCGAACGCGGCGAGCGACGCGGCGGTAGAGATCG
This sequence comes from Pyrinomonadaceae bacterium, assembly GCA_044228265.1. Classification (GTDB taxonomy): domain Bacteria; phylum Acidobacteriota; class Blastocatellia; order Pyrinomonadales; family Pyrinomonadaceae; genus OLB17. The sequence continues at coordinate 50,168 of JBGAVC010000010.1, read as the reverse complement.
GAGATGTTTCGGTGGCCGACCTGGGTCTATCGGGTTTGACACTGAAGTCAAAAGTTAGGATCAAGGCGCGCCTGAACGGAAGCGTTGACCTCATAACTTTTAGTGATTTCGCGGTAGACGGACTTCCGATCGAGATCCGGGAATATTCTTCCGGATTTACGTTCATTCGGGGTACGACAGTAGAGTTGCCGGCACCGATCTATTTCACTATCGGTGCATCGACGTCAATGCGGGGTGCCTACCGTGAGTTGACCGGATCAAAGAAGACTTGGGAGATCACGGGAACGGCTTTTGTTTTCGGAAGGTTCAAGAAATTCGGTTGGACATTTAGACGTGTCGTCCCGGTCCGCGTCAAGGTACTCGTTCCAAATCCGCTGACGACCCTGTGAAACTTTCCGAGCCGAGTAAAGCGTTACAAATTGCTCTTATATACGATAAGATTATTGTTTGACCCCAAAACGCAACATCGTGAGTAATCAAACACCAGGTCTTTCAGAATTCTTAAAAGAGAGCTTCGGCTCGAACGCTCCCTATGTCGAGGGGCTGCTTGCCAGGTATAGAACGGACCCAAAATTTGTCGACGAGTCCTGGCAGGAGTATTTTGCAGAGCTTCTCAGCGGTGGAACCCCATCCGTCGACCGCGCCGTAGAAAACAGGCCCGAACAAGAACCGGAGTCGCCTCGCACGGCGGCAGTGTCGGGTTCAGAAGCGAAACCTTCAAACGAAGCCGCGAAACCCCAGATCGTGGCGCTTCCGCCTGACACCATACCCGTGTCGATCACTGGTCCGGCACGAAAGATCGTCGATAATATGGAGCTGAGCCTCTCGGTTCCGACCGCGACGAGCTTTCGGGCCGTTCCGGTCAAGCTTCTCGAGGAGAACCGGCGTCTCATAAATGAGCACCTGAACGCCACCGGCCGGGGCAAGATCTCGTTCACGCACATCATCGCGTGGTCGATCGTACACGCTATAAGGTCGTACCCGCATCTTAATTTTGGCTTTGGTATGGTAGGCGGCGTCCCGTCCCGTCTCGAACACGAGAACGTAAATCTCGGCATCGCCATCGACGTAGAAAAAAAGGACGGCACACGAAGCCTCCTGGTTCCCAACATAAAGGGCGCAAATCTGATGGATTTCGCCCAGTTCTTTGCGGCCTATAATGAACTGGTCAAGAAAGCCCGCGACGGAAAACTCGAGATCTCCGATTTTCAAGGTACGACCGTTTCACTTACCAATCCCGGCACTATCGGAACAATTGCATCGAATCCGCGTCTGATGTCGGGCCAAAGCGTGATCATCGCGACAGGTGCTATCGAGTACCCCGCCGAATATCAGGCAATGACACCGGCCGCGCTTTCGCAGCTCGGCATCAGCAAGACCATGACGCTGACCAGCACGTACGATCATCGAGTGATCCAGGGTGCCGAAAGCGGTCTTTTTCTTGCAAAGATCCATGAGTATCTTGTAGGTGACCACGGATTTTACGACACCATCTTCGACGACCTTGAGTTCAATTATCCTCCGCTTCGCTGGGCCCAGGACCACAACCCGGCGCTTTTTGGCGGCGACCGGGTCGCCGAACAGACCGAAAAGCAGGCAAATGTTCTGCAATTGATCAACGCATATCGAATTCGCGGCCATCTGCTCGCGGATATCGATCCGCTGAATATGACCTCTCACCATTCGGCGGAACTCGACCTCGAGACCTTCGGTCTGACTATCTGGGACCTCGACCGCGAGTTCATCACGGGCGGCATGCATGGGGAAAGGACGGCGACACTGCGTCGCATCCTTGGGATCCTGCGAATGGCGTATTGCGGTAAGGTCGGTACCGAATACCGCCACATCCAAAGCATAGAGCAGAAAGACTGGATCCGGCTGCAGGTGCGTCAGCAGTTCGTCGATAGCTCCCCGCTTCCGGTGGAGACGAAGAAGGAACTGCTGCAAAAGCTGATCGAAGCGGAGCAGTTCGAGCAGTTCCTTCACAAAAAATATCTGGGACAAAAACGTTTTTCGCTCGAAGGCTGCGAAACGATCATCCCGATGCTAGATCAACTTGTCGAAGGAGCGTCGGCCCGCGGCGTCGACGAGATATACATGGGCATGGCCCATCGCGGCCGCCTGAATGTTCTCACTAACATCGTCGGTGATTCGGAAAGCGGTGAAATGGCTGAGCGCATCTTTACCGTCTTTGAAGGCACGTCGCATCCTAGTTTCCCTGCCGACGAAGGTGACGTGAAATATCACCAAGGAGCGGTCGGCGTGAGACGATCGAAATCCGGCCGCGAGATCAAGATCCAGCTCTCATGCAATCCGAGCCACCTGGAAGCGGTCAATCCGGTGGTCGAAGGTATGGCTCGTGCCCGTCAGGACACTCTGCGAAACGGCGAGCAGCGTACCCGTGAAGAGGTTTACGATCAGATACTCCCGCTGCTGCTCCACGGCGACGCGGCATTTGCCGGTCAAGGCGTGGTCATGGAGACGCTTCAGCTTGCGAGCTTGCCAGGCTATCGTACGGGCGGAACGATCCATATTGTGATCAATAACCAGATCGGTTTTACGACATCGCCAGAGCTCGGCCGCAGTTCTATATACTCGACTGACGCGGCCCAGATCACTCAGACGCCGATCTTTCACATTAACGGTGATGACCCCGAGGCCGCCTATCGCGTCATCCAGATCGCACTCGATTACCGTCATACCTTCAATAAGGACGTCGTCCTCGACCTCGTGGGATTCAGACGGCTGGGGCACAACGAAGGCGACGAGCCAAGCTACACTCAGCCGGTCATGTACGCCCGCGTCAAATCTCACCCCGGAACCCGGCACCTATACGCGCAGCAGCTGATCCGCGAGGGCGTGATCACGGAAGCAGACCTCGCGGCCATGACCGACAAGGTTGTCGAAAAATACGAGCGTGTTCTGGCCCGGGCAAAGCAAATAGCGACCGACAAGCCGGCACGCGCCGAGCTTCAGGAACCGATCGCAGACGACGATGGTTCCATTGTCCTCGAGACGGGAGTCGACAGGGAACGCCTTCGCGAGATATCTGAAAAGATCTCACTTGTACCCGAAGGATTTCAGATCAACCCCAAAATGGTCGGTCAGCTTGCTCGGCGGCATAAGATGGGGACAGGCGAGGTTCCGATGGACTGGGGATTTGCGGAGGCAATGTCGTTCGGATCGTTGGTATTGGATGGTTTTCCCGTGCGCCTCAGCGGTCAGGACTCCGGGCGTGGGACCTTCTCCCAGCGCCACGCTTCCATGTACGACACAATGACCGGATACCGGTGGACGCCGCTGGCTGACCTTCGCAAAGATGAAGATCCGGCTGCCCGTTTCTACGTTTTTGACAGCTCGCTCTCGGAATACGGCGTTCTGGGTTTTGAATACGGTTACTCGGTCGTAGCTCAAAACCAGCTCGTGGCTTGGGAGGCCCAATTCGGTGATTTTTCCAACGGTGCTCAGATCGTCATCGACCAATACATCGCTGCGTCCGAGGACAAGTGGCAACAGAGATCTCGACTTGTGATGCTGCTTCCACACGGCTACGAAGGACAGGGGCCCGAACACTCGTCGGCCCGGCTTGAACGTTATCTTCAACTTTGTGCCGAGAATAACCTGCAGGTCTGTTACCCGACAACGCCCGGGCAGTATTTTCATCTGCTTCGCCGCCAGGTCCGGCAGGAAATGGTACGGCCGCTCGTTATTATGACGCCGAAGAGCCTGCTTCGACTGCCGGCCGCCAGCTCGAATATCGACGAACTGGAAAAAGGCGGTTTCTTGCCTGTCATCGACGATCCGCGGGCCAACGACCGTGAGAAGGTGGATCGGGTCGTCTTATGCAGCGGCAAGGTTTACTATGATCTCGACGCTGCCCGCGACAATGTCGATGCCCAGGCTTCAGCGGTAGTACGGTTGGAACAGTTCTATCCGTTTCCGGCGGCTGCTCTGCAGAAGATCATTGCTTCGTACCCGAATACGAGCGAAGTGGTATGGTGCCAGGAAGAACCGCAGAATATGGGTGGATGGACTTTCGTCGAACCGCGGCTGCGCTCGCTGTTGGCTGAAACGGTCGGCCTCGAATACATCGGCCGAACATCCTCGGCATCGCCCGCGACTGGATCTTACGCGATCCATAACCTGGAGCAATCGCAGATCGTTTCACGAGCACTCCGGATTGGATCGGACAAAGCGGAAAAGCAGACTCCGGCTGGGGCGTAACTGCAAAACTCAGGCATCTTCAATTGCAAAACAAGATGAACAAGCGTGAAGTCGTTTGGCTGATCGTCCGATTGATCGGCTTATATTTCGCCTATATGGCGGTGGTTTCGGTGTTCAATGTGGTCGGTGCCGGTTCGGCCATGTACTCGGCGTCGGGTACTACGACAGTTGCGAAACAGGAGACTGAGAGCGCCAAGGCGCCCGTTGGCATGCTGACACCGATCCCGATCCCGGGAATGACGCCGGTGAGGACGGAGAGCGAAGCACAACCCGTCAACAGACTCGACCCTGCGACCGAAAAACAAAAAAGCGAAGCGTTCAGAAATCTGCTGTTTTATCTAATGCTTACCGCAATCTACGGCGCGGTTGGGGTTTATGCTCTGAAGAACGGGCGGATCCTCTTCGATATCCTCAATAACGAGAAGTCCGTTTCACGAAAAGAGTCCGATCCCGCCGTGACGACCCTCGACCTTTGAGGAGCACATGATCGCAAGTCTGCTCACTCAGCAACAGTTTGCGCCCGCCAGGGCAAATTCGTGTACATCGCAAATGTAATATGTTGTAATCGAACGGTTCGACTAAACGACCATCCGGTGTCGCAGCCTAGACATAAGGCCGGGGAAACCGTGATGCCAAATATTCATTAAGCTCATCGAGGTACTTTATGCTGCGAAGTAATCACGACCTAATGATCGAACAGGAGATAGACGGCGAACCTCACTGGACCATAGTCAGACTAAGGGACACCAACGAAGACGATGATGGGAACATCGAAGGCAGCTGGCGGGCCACGAGCCAGAGCTATAACGACAAAGAGCCCTATTTTACATCGTCAAGCAAAGAGTACTGGTATTGGAAATGGACCGGGCCGCACGTCGGGACGATCGAGATCGGTGTCAAGATGGGAAGGGCATCACACCGTGAGGACGAAAAAGAGATATTTCAGGTATTGATCACTCTTTACCGAGCTCGCCGCACAGCCGGCAGCCGATGGGAAGTGACCGGTGTCATTAGAAAAGGCAGCGGCGAACTCAGCTACCCCGTCGGCGCGGGTACTTTGACATACAACGTTGGAAACGATTTTGTAAAAGGCGATATTCTCTGGTCGGTAACGCGCTATGAGCATTGAAACATGTTCAAAGTCCACCTCGTCATTATGGACCGCCGATAACTTGGTCGCATCAGAATATTTATGAACCATCGAGCGAAAGCAGCCCTCGCAGCAGTTTGCATGATATTTGCAATTCTAGCGTGCCAGCCGAAAACGGCAGCGGGCGATGAACCCTCCGCAACGGCCGCGAATAATGGTGCCGATCCGGCCGCGACACCGCGAAACAAGGAGCCGATCACGATCGCGGCGGTTGGCGACATCATGATGGGGTCGCCCTTTCCTAACGACTCGCGGATGCCGCCTAATGATGGTGCGGATCTCTTTAAGCAGGTCACGTCGATCCTTTCGGATGCCGACCTCGCGTTCGGAAACCTGGAAGGGCCGGTCGTAGATACTGGCATCTCGGCCAAATGTTCGCCGGGATCAACGAAGTGCTTTGCGTTCCGGATGCCCACGCGTTACGGAAAGTACCTCAAAGAGGCAGGATTTGACGTGGTAGGCGTCGCGAATAATCACGCGGGCGATTTTGGCGAGGCGGGCCGGGCAAGCACTCTCAGGGTCCTCGATGAACAGGGCATTAAATATGCAGGAAGCCTGCAGGCTCCATCACCGATCGCTTTGCTCGATGTGAAGGGAAAACGGGTGGCCGTAGTTGGGTTTGGGCACAACAACGGCATGCCAAGCGTGAACGATCTCGACGGTGCTCGCCGCCTCGTGCTCGAAGCTAAGAAAAAAGCCGACATAGTTATTGTCTCGTTTCACGGCGGCGGCGAAGGCACCGACCGCCAGCATGTCAAGAATGGTCCAGAGATCTTCCTTGGCGAAAATCGGGGCAATCTGCCCGCATTCACACACGCGGTCGTTGACGCCGGCGCCGATCTTGTACTCGGTCACGGCCCCCATGTGATGCGCGGCATGGAAATGTACAAAGAGCGGCTTGTCGTCTATTCGATGGGCAATTTCTGCACCTACGGGTGGTTTGGTCTGGCAGCGGAGACCGCACTGACCGAGATAGTGGAGATCAAGATCGGGGCCGACGGACGCTTCATAAGCGGAAAGATCCACGCCGGTAAACAGGAAGGCCGAGGCGGGCCGGTTCTCGATCCGTCGGGCGAGTCGATACGTGTTGTTCGAAGTTTGTCGATCGCGGATTTCGGCGCAAACGCGCCAAAGATCGCCGACGACGGAGCTATTTCGCCAAGGTGATCGCTACTTCGTCGGCTTTTCGATCCTTGCGATCAAACGAGTCGCGTGATTACGCGTTATCAATGGCAGCCGCTCGTCGTTGCTGATCTCTTTCAACATCGGTATAAGATGCGGCGGATCGGATATCTCGCCTAACCTGAGATATGTGTCGAGAGCGTCGAGCAATCTCGGCGATTCAAGGGGCTGGTTCTGTCTCGACATTTCGAATTCAGCCCTCCACTCAACCTCAGTGCTGATCTTCCGGTACTCGTCCATCAAAGATCGTGCGTCCTTGTTTGTGGTCCAGTTGTATTTGACCGAGCGTTCGCGTCCGTCCCTGACAAGCCGAAACACGATGTTTCCGAGATTGGAAAAATCTTTCTCGTACTGGTAATTTTCGGTCGAATCCAGAAAGTTCAGCCGGTTTAGCGCGTCATTGATATTCTTCATCGTCGCGGCAGTCAACTGGAAATCGTCCGTCAGCGTCCCGCCAAGATCCTGCTTCTCGTACGACATCTTCCCCTTCCCGTTCGCGTCGTGTTCGATCAGGATATGAGAAGTGATAAATCCCGGCCTCGTAAATTCGTAGAAGTAGGTGGGTTTATACCCTTTATCGGAGATCGCTTTCTGCTGGCCGTTGTCTGACGGCCTCTCGTTTTTCTTCGGTGAAACCGGCGTCGGGGAAGGTTGAGGCTCGGCCGCAGTGGGCGTAGGCGTGGTTTTCACCGGCCTCGGCGATTTCTTCACTTGTCCCGTGACGGACAACGCTAAGAGGCCGAACGAGGCAATGAGACTTAAGTATTTGCCCGCAAATTTCATTTGTCTGAAAAGTGTATCGCTTATCATGCGTTACGGAGAAGCGGTTCTCACGATCTTGGTTTGATGAACGCGGTTGCCGGCGGGTTGGGAAACCTAATCAAATTTGACGGAAACGACTTTGGAAACACCGGCCTCTTGCATCGTGACGCCGTACAACGCTCGAGCGGCCTCCATCGTTCTCTTGTTGTGCGTGATGACTATGAACTGTGTCTTCTCGGCCATTTCGGCGATCTTGCCCACAAAACGGCCGACATTTGCCTCGTCGAGCGGTGCATCGACCTCGTCAAGAAGACAGAATGGTGAAGGCCGGTATCTGAAGATCGCCAATACCAATGCGATCGCGGTCATTGCCTTTTCGCCGCCCGACAAAAGCAGGATGTTTTGAAGCCGTTTGCCGGGCGGCTGAGCAACGACTTCGATGCCCGCTTCGAGAACATCCTCAGCCTCCAGAAGTGTCATCTGGCCCTGGCCGCCGCCGAACAATTCACGGAAAAACTCCATAAAATTGGCGTTTATCGCCTCGAACGCCGTCCGAAAACGCTCGCGCGACCGCTCTTTGATCTCACGAAGTGCTTCTTCTGTTGCGGCGATGCTCTCGATTATGTCCTGTCGCTGCGATGTGAGGAACAACAGCCGTTCTTCAGATTCACCAAGCTCTTCGAGTGCAAGCATGTTGATCGCGCCGAAATTGTCGAGTTTCTGTTTAAGCTCGTCTGCTTCGGCCCGGGCGGAGGCGAGATCGAACGCCTCGTCCAGCTCGACGGTATCGATCAGTTCGGCGAGCGGAATATTCAGCTCCTGCTGGCAATTCTCGAACGTGTTCCTCAGTTCGGTGGTAGTCTCGGCCTGTCTGACCTCGATCTCGGCCCGCCGGTTCAGAGCCTCCGAGGCCTGGCGGTTGAGCAACCCCAATTGGGCACTCATCGCATCCGCGTCTTCCCGCGCCGCAGCCAGCTCGGCCATGGCCGCCGAAAGTTCTTTGTTCTCGGCTTCGATGTCGGTTCCGGCTGATGCGATCCGGTCAGTTATTTCCACGATCGCCGTGTGAAGGCTGTGGATCCTCGCCTCGGCTTCGGAGATCTCAAGGTTTTGCAAGGCGAGGCGCGACTCGAGTTCTTTGCTCTCGTTCTCGATACGTCTGAGCGCGGACTGCACTGAGCGCCGACGCTCACCCGAGGTCGCCGCCGCCATTCGTTTTTCATTGAGCACTGCGGCGGCCGCATCGACACGCGAGCGTGCTTCGTTGAGCCTGGCCGACACGGACTCTAGGGCGTCCGCAGCCGCCAAACGGGCCGCCGCGGCCGAGGCCCCGCTAGCAGCAGCGTCAGTGACTTTCTGCTTGATCTCTGCGATCTCTGACGCCGTCTGTTCGGACTCGGACTCGACGACTCGCTGATGGCGTTCCGACCGTTCGGCCTCTTCGCGTGCGGACCGCAACTGGATCTGCAGCCCGTGAATGCCGCGATCGATCTTAATGATCAACGATTGCAGATCGACCATCTTGCCTTCACGCTCCACGAGCGTAGCACGTGCCTGGTCGACAGCAGTCCTGCCTGCTTCCATCTCCGTCGAGAGAGCTTCGCACGCGGATCCGAGTTCGTGAAGTTCACGTTTGAAACGAAGCAGCGACTCGTTGCTGCCCTCGGCCCGGCCATTTCCGGAAACATAAACACGGCCACCGATCAACATGTCGCCGTCGTGATCGATCAAGATCCCGTCGCCGTCCCCGGTCACCGATCCGATGTCCTCGACGAGCCTTGCGGACATCTCGTGCGGAAACGCTTTGCGAAGGTCACCGATAAAATCAGGAGACGCACCCAAAAAGCGTTCGATCGCATCGGGAGCATTCGCGCTGGCATTCGACGCGGAACCGTTACCGCCGCAAATAAGCATCGCCGTGCGGCCAATACCGTTGGACTTAAGCCACGCCGAGAGCTGCCGGGCGTCGTCGAGGGATGCGACAAGAACCGTTTCAAGGTAGCTGCCGAACAGTGCTTCGACTGCGGCTTCGGCCGCGGCGTCTACCTTAAGCCGGTCGGCAAGTACGCCCAGCAACTCTATGCCGATCGAGGTCTGTTCAGAAAATATCTTCTGGATCTGCGGTGCATAGACGGCGCGCTTTTCCTCCAACTCTTTGAGCGTGGCGAGTCGGTGCCGCTTTGCCGAGAACTCGTCTGAAAGTGTCTGGAACTCGGCCTCAGCACTTCTAAGTTTGGTCAGCGCTGCGGCGGAGCTTTCCTGGAGTTCCTCTTTCTCGGCGTTGAAACCGGCGAGTTTCGACTCTTCGTCGGCGAGGGTCGCGGTCAGGTCTTCGACATGTTTCTTGTGTTCCGAGACACTCTGCAGTGCCCGCCGGCCTTCGTTCGCCAGTCCATCGGCGCGTGCCTCAAGTTTCTCGAGGTTGAACTGTAATTGGCGCCCTATCTCGTCGAACCGCTCGACGGCCGCTGTGTGCTGAAGCAGCTCGCTGCGATGCATCTCCATCGAGTTTTCGATGGACTGCAGCGATGCAGATAGTCGCGAGTGTTCCTCTTCCGCTGCGCGAAGCTCAGCGTCAGCTCGGCTGTACTCAGCGAGTTCACCGTGTTCCTGTTCCTGGAGGCGCGCCATTTCCTCGGCAAGCAGGTCAAGCCGCTGCTTGCTTCCGGTTATCTCGCCGCGCAAGGCTTCGGATCGATTGTTGAGATTAACGACCTGTTCGGATTTGTAAATGTGCTCACGCTCTGCCCTGTCACGTTCAAGGGCATTGCCGGCATGGATCTTGCGCAGTTCGGCCAGGCTCTCTTCAGCGTGGCGGGCTTTCTGAGTCGCCTCGCGTGCCGCGTTCTCCTGCTCGGCAACCTTGGCAGCAAGTGAGGCTTCGGATGCCACGGCCTCGTCCAACTGCCGCCGTAGTTCCTCTGAAAGTTCGGACAGGTGTTTACCCTCGGCCGCGTATAGCTGGCGAAGAAAGACACGGAATTCTTCCTGAAGGATCTTGAAGCGCCGCGTCTTTGCCGCCTGTCGGCGCAGCGAGTTGACCTGTTTGTCGACTTCGGAAACTATGTCGCTGATGCGTCCGAGATTGGTCTTGGCGGTGTCGAGCCGTGATTCGGCCGCTCGCTGCCGCGCACGGAACTTCGATATACCGGCAGCTTCTTCAATTAGGCTTCGCCGGTCGGCTGGTTTCGCAGATAGGATCTGTCCGATCCGGCCTTGCTCAATGATCGCGTAATGCGCCCCCGAGAGTCCCGTGCCGGCAAAAAGGTCTGTGATGTCGCGGAGCCTACAGGACTTGCCGTTCAGCTGATACTCGCTTTCGCCGGAGAGATATAACCTTCGAGTGACCGAAACCGCCTCGCCGGGAGCAAATTCGAGAGCGAACGATCGCGGCCTCCAATGACGCTTTGCCCGTACGCGGGTCTCGACGGTTCGCGTCGAGCCGACCTGCGCTGCCTGTACGGTCTCGACCTCAAAGGGGTCTGCCGACTCGCCCACAGCATCGATCTCGATCTCGGCAACGGCATCCGTCTCGGTCGCGTCGGCGTCAACAAATGCGTCGAGGTCCACGCTGTGCTCGTCGATCCCGCTTAACGCTTCGTCGATGTCCTCGAGCTCGCTTTCGTCGATGTCGAACACCGTATCATCGCGGACAAGATGGAGAACGACTTCGGCCATTCCGCCCGGTTTGCGGTTCTTTGTACCCTGAAAGACAACGTCCTTCATCTCGCCGCCTCGCAAGGATTTGGCGCGTTGCTCGCCCAACACCCACGATATCGCGTCCGAGACGTTGGATTTGCCGCAGCCGTTCGGCCCGACGACGGCGGTTATACCGCTACCGGTAAAAACTATCTCCGTGTGGTCGGCAAAAGATTTGAAGCCGGTTATCTCGAGGCGCGCTAACTTGAACATCCTATAGGGCTTTTACTTTCGGGAAGCACTATATTTTGTTGTATTTGCGGTTTGAAGTCAAACTAGGTGAGCTCGCTTGCCACATTGCGGAGGCCCTGTTGTTCGGCCCGCTCGTTGTCGAGTTCCGTAAGCACGTCGAGCAGGAAATTGGTATTACTTGAAACTACGATGACGACTGGAAATTCGTGATCGGAGACAGAGAACTCGAATACACCACCGTTGATCTCGATGATCTCGCGAAACGCGGTCGCGCCGTTCCTGCCGTTACATTCGGCGTCAACGATCTTCCCTTCGTTAAAGGACACGTTCGCAAGATGAAGGTCCGATTTGATGACCAGCAGGCCCGTCATCTTTGCATTTTCGATGACCTGAACGGCATCGAAGATATTGACGAACGCGAGGTCGCCAGCAAAAGTCACATCCGTGCGGATCTTGTGGTTCGCCTTTTCACGATTGGTCGCAAAGTCCGGCCGCCTCGCTCGCCGGATCGCCTCGAGCCCGGGAGCTACAGAGATACGCGGATCGAGCAGCTTGGCCTCCTGCAGCCTGTCGTAGGCTACGTCGAAATCCTCGCGCGCGATATATAAGCTAACCAACGCCAGACACTGCCGGGCCGCCTCGTTAAGGTTCTTTTCTTTGACGCAGATGTCACGCATCTTTTCACGAAGCGAGATCGAGCGGGGCGAGCGCTCGAGCGAATCGCGAAGGAGCTTGAACGCCTTTTCAGGTGAGCTGTACTTAACAAAAAGGTCCGCGTCGAGAAGGACCGATTCGATGGATGTCTCAGAGAAAGGTGCAGCAGCAGTTTCGACGATCTCGTTCATACAGCAGAGATGAACAAAAATGTTCAACACCCGAGTTTAGCACACTATCGGCCAAGCCGTCACGAACATTTCTAGACGCTCAATGCGAACAAAAAGGCCGCCCTTTCGAGGCGGCCGTTGAAACGATCAAAACGGACGCCGCATCAAAAATCAATACGAATACCGGCCCTGATCTCCCTCTGACGATATGTCCTCGTCGGCACAAGGAAATTCTGCCGGGCAAGTGTCTGGGCGGCAGTCGGCGAAGAACTCAGCGGTTGAAAATCGACAAACTCCGCGCCGAAGTTAAACACGGCCGCATTGAAAATGTTGTTGGCTTCGACGACCGGCCGTATCCTGATCCGCTCGGCAACACGGAACTCGCGCGTAACACTTAGGTCAAAAGCGAAAAGCCCTGGACCGGTGCCCGCGTTCCGAGGGAGATTACCGCTCCGGGCACCTATCGGCTGAAGAGAGAACTGCGACAGAAGTGCGGTGGGCTCACCCAGGTTCGGCTTGCGCCACTGGATGTCTTTTAAATTTCCGCTGAAGTTGAGCCTGTCAGTGCTCAGGTCATCCAAGTTACGGTCTGTGCCGCCGTCGCCCAAATTGAACGGAGCGGAGCTGCCCAATCGAAGCAGTGGTGAGAGCCGAAGCTTGCCAAACCACCATGGCGTATCGAACGAGCCTGAGAAAGCAAAGCGATGGCGGCGGTCTTGCAAGCTGCGGGCCCACTCACGCTTAAAATCACCGTTCACCTCTGCATTGGCCGTGTTATTCAACCCGTCGTCCTTGGTGCTGGAAAGCGTGTAAACAAAACGGAAAGTCGAACCAAATCCATAGCCGAGTTTTCGATAGCGGCTGCGAAGCTCAAGCACCAGGCCGTTATAGAGGGAGTTTCCACGCGAACCGATCCTGGAGGTTTCCGACACCGTTTGATCGGGCCTAAATCTAGCGATTGCCGCCAGAGCGATGCCGACAGGCCCGCCGGTGGCGTTGTTATTATTGCCGGTGCTTGCAGCCGCCGGAGCCGTGGTGGTTGTACTGATCGAGTTCAAGTTCACTGTACAGGTGTTGGTGGTCGTGAAGCTGCACGAAGTCACGCCCGTCGGATCGTTGGTCGCACCCAAAGTAAACGCGTACGTACGTATGGTCCCGTTCTGATTTGTTAGATTGAACGGATTCGCTAAAAGGTAAGCTGTCCAGTCCGTAAACCCGGCGGGCAATCTCGGAGCATTCGGATTGGAGTCACGCCAAAGCCGGGCCGTTTTGTTCCACGTGTAATTCGCTTCGAATATCCACCCTTTGAATAGTTCCCGTTCAAATCCGATATTGAACTGATAACTTTCGGGGATCTTCAGATCAGCGTCGACCGAGCGAAGCGGGTTACCTGCGCTCGAAACGTTCCCAACCGAAAATCCCGTATTCGAAGTGCACGGAGCCAGGGGAGCGACAACAGTCGCGCAAACGTTGGTAACCAATGTTCTTAAGGCCGCAACGTTAGGATAGCTGCTCGGAAACGTAGATTGAATAGCTCCCAAAATAGCGGTGCGACGATTGTCGGTAGCGGAGGTCCCTATGGTCGTAGAATCGAACGCCACGAGTGTTCCACCGCTGTTCTGGATCGAATCGCCGACCGTTCGCAGCAATACGCGGTTGTAAAATATTCCGGCTCCCGCGCGGATGACGCCCTTGCCTTTCTTGAACGGGTCCCAGGCGATGCCTAAACGCGGGCCAAAATTATTGGTATCGTGCACCGCGGTCTCCCGTTCGTATCTGAGTCCCGTACTGACCGTTACATTTGTCCACGGTTTCAGCTCGTCATTGAAAAAGAACCCGTAGTATCGGTTCTTTACATCCTGCGCCGTACCGAAGTTCTGGCGGTAGCGGTTAATGACGTTGTTCGAAAAGGCATCGACACTGCCGAAATTAAACGTACCCGTTGCATCCCCGAGGCCTGTAACCTTTGACACCACATCCTGAATATCAAAGCCCATCTTGAACGTCTGGCGGCCCTTGATGTAAGTAAACGAATCCTGGATCTGCCAGCGGGTCTCATTACGGGTATCCGCAAAATTCTGGTTCGTACTGGTCGTCGAATTGCCCATGATGAGCGTTTTGACCGAATTCGACACGGGATCACGGTATGAGACAAGGACGACCGGATCGAGGGCATTCGGGGCCTCGTAGCTAGGCCTGTAGCTCGACCACTGGACGCGTATCTGGTTGACGGCATTGGCCCCGAAAACCTGATTGTCCGTCAGGTTATACGCCTCGGTGTTTATATTCTTCGCCTGAAACGCGTTCTCAAGGCGTGTAGTGGAGGCTCCGGTCGTACGTTTGTTATTTTTACGGCCAAACTGGAAGCCGAGCGTTATGTCATTGTTTTTGAACAGTCTGTGGTCGATCCTCGCCGTAACAACGTTACTCAGATTCGGGGTCGAATACAGTTTATTATACGCCGAGACCGCACCGACGCCGGCCGGGCACGGCGGTGCTGGCGAACCGGTCGTGTCACAGAACTGCGCGCTGCCGGTCGGCGTAGTAGGCAGCGGGTAGCGAGGATTTTGGATGATCGGCAGATATGCATCGATCAAAGTCGTGTCAGCGAGTTTGTCATTTTCATAGGCTACGGCGAAAAAAGTTCGCTGTCTGATGATGGGCCCGCTGATCGTGAAGCCCGGATTGATGTCCTGTAAAGCCGGACGAGATATGCCTCGGCTGTTGTTGTACCACGAGTTCGCATTCATGCTCTCGTCGCGGAAGAACCCGAAGAAACGGCCCCGAAACTTGTTGCCGCCCGAACGCGTCCGAAGATTAACGCGGCCGCCCGAAGCGCGTCCGTATTCGGCCGAAAATTGGTTCTGGATCACCTGGACCTCGGCGATGGCCTCCAGGGACGGCTGAAAGCGGTCACGCGACGATCTGTCGTCGTTGTTGTCCAGCCCGTCAATGGTGATGTTGTTGGAGTAAGCCGTACCGCCGCCGATCGAAAAATTTCCCTGTTCGAGTGGGGCCGTTCTCGGATTGGCCCCGCGGTCATCTGCTAGTCCCGATGTCGACAGCTGTTCTTCTGAAGTGCCACCTAAGGTAAGGACCAGATCAAGTGCGTTTCTCGTGTTGTTGGGGATCTCTTCTATGTCGCGTTCGGCTATGGTGCTGCCGACGATCGTTCGGGTAGTGTCAACAGGCGGACCGGAATCTTCGGTCACGGTCACCGTCGTCTCGGCCCTTACATCGGCCGGAGCCAGTTTGAAGTCCTTCTGTATGTTATCTGCCGATACCGTCGTGAACGCTGGTGTTTCCTGCGGGCCGAACCCTGTGGACACTGCCTTTATCTTATAACTGCCCGGTTTGAGATTGATGAGTTTGTACTGGCCTTCGTCGTCGGTCGTAACCGTGCGACTCTCACCGGTCTCGACCTTGGTCGCGGTGACTGTCGCCCCAACGACCGCAAGACCGTTGGAATCAGTGACCTTGCCGCTGATGGTCACGTAATCGAGGTCTTGGGAAAGACCGACCGAAGACAGCATCAGAATCGCGCCGAACGCGGCTAGAAGAATGAACGTAGATCTGTAAAACATTGGTTACTCCTCGAACTTAGATGAGTGCAGATGTTCCGAAATGCTAACGCAAAACCGCTGTTAATGCAAAAATCGCTCCTTTGGCAGGATCACACATTGCCCCCGGATCGCAGGTTCTAAGAACGACTTAACAACGACTGACAGAGACGGCGATTCGATCGAGGTGTGGGCTATTCGGGTGATCATCAAACACATTAGCCATCATAGCTTGGATAATATCCGATCGAGCGAAGAATATGTCCTTAGGAGTCTCTTCGACAGAGGCAGCAATTGACCGACATGAGTTTTAAGGGGCGAGCGTGAAATGCATTGCTTACACTAAACAAAACGACTATCTTATTAGGACGAACTCTGTGACCAACGACAACGACAGATCATTCTAAAGGTCCCAGATTTTTCGATCCGTGCGAACTCAAGGAACTTGCGTGGCGGATCCACTTGCACGGAAACGAATACCGTTATTTAAGGAAACAAACAATATGTTCTCATTCAAATCTCTTATTATGGGCGCACTTATCCTGGTGATCGGTGTCATGAATGCCCTTCCACAGTCCGCGGTGACGGGCGCGATCAACGGTAAAGTCATCGATCCACAAGGCGCCTTGGTGCCTAACGCGACAGTGACCATTACGAACGTAGAAACGAACAGCACGGCGACCGTGACTACGAGCAACGACGGTGAGTACAAGATCAGCAACCTGAATCCGGGAACTTACAGCGTGCAAACGTCGGTGTCCGGCTTCGCCCCGTCAAAAGCCAACGTTATCGTCGAAGTTGGGCGTGTTACACCTCTGGACATTACACTAGCCGTTGCAGGGACGTCGGCCCAGGTCGAGGTCACCGCGGAGGCTCCGGTAGTCAACACCGAGGACAATGCCAACGCTACGAATATCACGCAGACCGAGATCCAGGAACTCCCCATCAATGGCCGTCGCGCGTCGGACTTTGTACGCCTAACGCCCGGAGTGAATCCCGAGGGGGAGTTTGGTCTAAATAGCTTTCGCGGATTGTCATCGCTTTTGAATAACCATCAACTTGACGGTACCGACAACAACAATACGTTCTTTTCCGAAGAGCGTGGACGTACTCGTATCCAATACTCGGTCAGTCAGGCGGCTGTGCGGGAGTTTCAGGTGAATAACACCAATTTCTCTGCGGAATATGGCCGTGCGGCTGGCGGTGTCGTCAATACTATTACCAAGAGCGGTACGAATGATCTGCGCGGCCAAGTTTTCTTTTTCGATAGAGACAATACGTGGGGAGCCCGCAATCCGACGGCCGTTGTTCCGGTCCCGGGTGGAGGAAGCGTAGGGGTCAAGCCAAAGGACATCCGTTTACAGTTCGGCGTCGGAGCCGGGGGACGCATCATCAAGGACAAGTTGTTCTGGTTCTTTAACTATGATCAGCAAAAACGTAATTTCCCGGGTGTGGCGACGACGCAGATCCCGGGAGCCTTCAACCCGATCACCGTTGCGACCAGTCCGGCTTGTACCAGTAGCACCTCGGCCGGCAATACTCTTTGCGCGAGGGGCATTACCCAGGCTCAGAGCGACGCGGCGATCGGTTTTTTGACCGGACTGACGGGCACGGCTCCGCGACGACAGGATCAGCGGATATTCTTTCCCAAGCTCGACTGGAGGATCAACGGCGCTAACCAGTTGACGTTATCCTACAATCGCGTCCGTACGAACGGTCTGAACGCTTTCCAAACGCCTACGGTCGTTAATATCGGTCAGGCCGACTTTGGCGACGATTTCGTCCATATTGATACTTTTAATGCACGGCTGACGAGCAATATCTCGTCGAACATGGTCAACGAATTCCGCTTTCAGCGTGGCCGAGAGTACGCACGCTCGATCCTGCAGACCGAGACCGCGTCCGAGAAGGCACTCGCGACGAAAGGGAATGCGATCAACGGCTTACTCCCCTCAGTTTCATTTAGCGCAGCGGCTAATGTCGGATTCCAGTTTGGTACGAGCACGAATTTCCAACGCTCCGCCTTCCCGGATGAATACACTACTCAGTTCGCCGATACGTTGACTTATATCATCAAGAATCATCAGTTGAAGACTGGTTTTGACGTCAAGCTAACCAGGGATTTCATCAGCAATCTGCGAAGCGAGTACGGATCTTATCAGTACAGTACGCTCGCCGATTTTCTCACCGATTACACGACCGCAATAAATGGTCTGACGGTGAAGTGCGGCTCCATCGCACTTCCACGGGCTTGCTACTCGACTTACCAACAGGGAGTGGGTCTTAGGGACTACACGATCGAAACGCCGGACTACGCCTGGTTCGTTCAAGACAATTGGCGTACGACAAGCAGGCTGACGCTGAACTTTGGTGTTAGATGGGATTTCCAGGGGTATCCGACCCCCTTGCTCCCCAACACTGCAGCTGCCGTGCTGAATACGAACACCACTGTTATCCCACAGCGGTACACGCAGGCCGAGGCGAATGCCGTCATCGCTCGCACAGGGACGTTTCCGAAGGACAAGAACAACTTCGGGCCGCGTTTCGGTTTTGCATGGGATATCTTCGGTGACAGCAAGACTGTTATTCGCGGGGGCTGGGGCCTGTACTACGGCCGAGTCCCGAATACATTCCTTTCGAGTGCGGTGTCTAACACGGGAGCTCCCGGGTCCCAGCTTGCTCTCGTATCGATAACTCCAAGCACGGTGGGATCGCCTGTGTTCCCAAATGTCCTGGCGACCGGAACAGGCGTCACCACAAACCAGAGCATTACGACAGTCAACCCAAACTTTCAAAGTCCGGAGGTCAGCGAGATCGATGTGATCTTTGAGCGGCAGATAACGAAGAATACGGCAGTGTCTGTTTCGTACCTCTTCACCAAGGCTGACAAACTGCCGGCGTTTGTTGATGTCAACCTCGGCCCATGGACCGGAGCAACCAGGACCTACACTATCGTCGGCGGCCCTCAGGATGGGACGTCCTTTACCGTGCCGTTCATACTGAGCTATGCTGCCGCGAACGGACAAACCCGACCCATCACAAATTTCGGGTCGATCATCGACATGGAGAGCATTGGCCGCTCAAAGTATAACGGCCTTGTGATCCAGGCCCAGCGCCGTATGACTGGCGGATTAGCTTTTCAGACGAGTTATACGTATTCAAAGGCTATCGATTACGATCAGCAGTTCGCGACCTTCGCTGCAAACTTCATGACCCTGAGCTTCCCGTATGATCTCTCATTCGACCGCGGGCCATCAACGAATAACATTCCCCACAAATTTGTTGCGAGTGCAGTGTGGCGTCCGGGACAGTTCTTTGGCGTCGATAAGAAGGGGCTGGGCAGGACCATCTTCCGCAATTTTCAGTTATCACCGATCGTTAACATATCGTCCGGTTACGGCTTGACCGCTTCGATACCGACGACGTTCCCGCCGAGCTTTAGCTCTCCCGGAAACGGGCTGTTTGGTGCTGGCGGATCTCTTTACATTCCGTTCCTCAGAAACGTCAACAGGCGTCCCTACACGGCGACCGTGGATCTGCGTGCGTCGAAGAAGATACGATTAAACGAGCGCATAAACCTCGAGATCCTTGCCGAAGGGTTCAATATTTTCAACCGTAGCAACGTTGCGGGCACAAATGCCGTCAATACGGCATATATCTCGTCGACCGCATACACCGCGACGGGGGGAACCTTGAACTATAATCCCGCGTACCGAACGGTGAACGCCATCAACAACTCGACTGTGTTCGCCCCGCGGCAAGTGCAGCTCGGCGCCAGACTGAATTTCTAGTTTTTCTCGCGGTAGAGAATTTCGCCAAGAGGCTGTCCGGTAACTAGGTTATTGGGCGGCCTTTCTTCCATTTGGAAGATGATTCCAGTTTGTTATTTGGGATCGGCGATCCGGGACAAAAGAGTCGTGGTCTTTCGCAGGCTGTAAGAGTTTCGGGCGAACCTTCGATACGCGATCCGCGAGCTGATGATCCAACTTGCTCAGCGAACGGCACGCCGGGTTTAGCAAACTTCAGATCAATTGTCTTCAGACTCGGCTACTCGGGTTCGCATGAAGCGGTAACGCGAAACCGGTATCAGGGCCTCGCTTACGGACGACGAGTCAAAGGGCCCGGCGACCTCGCGGGCATGAGTTTTGAGGTACTCGAAGAAACGCTCAAATTCCCGTTGCATCTCGTCCATCTTGGCCCGCATGTTGAGAATGATCTCGACGCCCGCGAGATTTACCCCAAGCTCACGTGTCAGTGACAGTATGACCTCAAGCCGTTCAAGGTCCGAATCTTCGTAAAGCCGTGTGTTCCCCACCGAGCGCGAAGGCGTGAGCAGTCCCTCGCGTTCATACAGCCTCAGCGTCTGCGGATGAATGTCATAAAGTTCCGCAACGGCACTGATCGTGTAAGTTTTGACCCGTTTCTTCATTTGCGATTTCCGAGCCCCAATCTGCGGTCATCGTGAGAACATCATTCGATGGCCGGGAATTGAAAAACTACTCGAGACCCATAACCCTCCGTGGATTCTCCGGGTTCAGTTTCTCGAACTGCCTGAGGACTTCCTTGGTCTCCTCGGAGATCACACGCGGCAATGTGATCTTGACCTCGACGAACTGATCGCCGCGAAGCTGCGGATTCCTTAGGCTGGGAAAACCGCGTTCACGGAGTCGAAATTTCTGACCCGACTCCGTGCCCGCCGGGATCTTTAACTGGGCCTTTCCCTCTACGGTCGGCACCTCGATCCTCGTGCCCAAAGCCGCTTCCGAGACCGTGATCGGAAGGCTTATGTAAATGTTGTCGCCCTTTCGTTCGAGGAATTTGTGCTTGCCTACATTGGTCAAAATGTACAAGTCTCCAGGCTCGCCCCCGAGGCGTCCCCCGTGCCCCTTTTTGGGGATCCGGACCCGCGAACCGGTATCGACGCCAGCCGGGATGCGGACCTTGACCTGCTCCGATCTAGGCGTAACGCCTTTACCGTGGCAAACAGGGCAAGGCTCGCGACGTCTTCCTGTACCCTCGCAATCAGGGCACGTTTGCGAAAATTGCAGCCGCCCTCCGGCACGCATTACCTGACCGGCGCCGTTACAGGTCGGACACGTAACAACCGGCCCGCCCGTGTCGCCCACTCCCTGACAGCGTGAGCACTGCTCCGAGCGTTGAACGGTAAGGTTCGTGGTAAGTCCGCTGAACGACTCTTCAAAACTAAGTGCAAGCGGGATCTCGATGTCGCGGCCCTTTTTCGGCAGCGGACGCGGCGGCTCGGGCTGAGCTCGCGATCCACCACCAAAAAGGTCTGAAAAAATATCGCGAAAGCTCGAACTTCCCGTAGAAGGTCCGGCGCCACCCGAGAAATCAAAACCTGAGAAATCGAATCCGGGCGAAGCACCGCCGGCCGACGCGGTGCGGAACGGCGAATCAGCGTCAAGATTGTCGGCGTAGTAGCCGAAACGGTCAAAGACCTTTCGCTTTTTCTCGTCGGAAAGCACGTCGTAGGCTTCCTGGACTTCTTTGAATTTGTCCTCGGAGACCTTGTCACCCGGGTTTACGTCGGGATGGTGCTTACGTGCGAGCCGTCGATAGGCCTTCTTGATTTCATCGGCCTTGGCGTCCTTTTTGACGCCGAGGATCTGATAGTAGTCTTTCTTCGCCATTCGAATTTAGAGTCGAAACCAATGCCGAAACGCGATCTTACGCAAAAAAGCGGCAGCAGTGAACGGGTCGGCCCACTGCATACCGCTCACTGCTCACAGTTTACTTTTTCCCTTCGTCCTCGACGTCGACGTACTCAGCATCGATCACGTTGTCATCCGCACCCGATGTCGAACTCTCGCCGTCGGCCCCGGCACTCGCCGAGGAAGCCTGTTCGGCACTATCCGCTTCGCCGCCGGCCGTGCCAGCTTGGCTGTAAAGAACCTCAGCCAGCTTGTGCGATGCGGTCTGAAGACGATCGAACGCGTTGTTCATCGCATCTACATCTTCACCGCCCAGAGCTGTCTTAGAATCCGCGATCGCCGCTTCGATCTCGCCGGCTGCGGCAGCGTCAAGCTTGTCCTTGTTCTCGGACATCGTCTTTTCGACACTGTACATGAGGCCGTCCAGCCGGTTGCGGGCCTCGATGGCAGCTTTCTTCTTCTCGTCCTCGCCTGCGTGGGCTTCGGCGTCCTTCATCATCTTGTCGATCTCTTCCTTGGAGAGACCCGACGAGGCGGTGATCGTGATCTTCTGTTCGCGACCCGTTCCGACGTCCTTGGCCGAGACATTGACAATGCCGTTCGCGTCGATATCAAACGTCACTTCCACCTGCGGGACCCCGCGCGGTGCCGGCGGAATACCGACAAGGTGGAACTTGCCCAGCGTCTTGTTGTCCGAGGCCATAGGACGCTCGCCCTGGAGTACGTGGACCTCGACCGACGTCTGATTGTCAGACGCTGTCGAGAAGATCTCAGACTTTCGGGTCGGTATGGTCGTGTTTTTCTGGATCATCGCCGTCGAAACTCCGCCGAGCGTTTCGATCCCGAGTGTGAGAGGTGTCACGTCGAGAAGCAGAATGTCCGTCTTCTCGCCGCCGAGAACTCCGGCCTGGACAGCTGCGCCAAGCGCGACTACTTCATCCGGATTGACCGACTTGTTCGGCTCCTTGCCGAAGTAACCCTTGACCATTTCCTGGACCTTCGGGATTCGCGTTGAACCGCCGACCAGTACGATCTCTTCGATGTCTTTGGCAGTCAAACCAGCGTCCTTGATCGCTTGCTCGACAGGCGGCATAAGCCGCTTCAAGATCGGTTCCGCCAACTGCTCGAATTTTGCCCTTGTGAGCTTCGTCACAAGGTGCTTGGGTCCTGAGGCATCCGCCGTGATGAACGGCAAGTTGATCTCGGTCTCCATTGCGCTCGACAACTCGACCTTTGCCTTTTCGGCCGATTCTTTGAGCCGCTGTAAGGCCATCTTGTCGTTGTGCAGGTCGATACCCTGATCTTTCTTGAACTCGTCGATTATCCAGCCGACCAGCACTTCGTCTACGTCATCGCCGCCGAGGTGAGTATCACCGTTGGTCGATTTGACCTCGACGACGCCCTCGCCGACCTCGAGCACCGAGATGTCAAAAGTACCGCCACCGAAGTCGAACACCGCGATGATCTCATCTTTTTTCTTATCGAGACCGTACGCGAGCGCCGCAGCAGTCGGCTCGTTGACGATACGCAAGACCTCAAGCCCCGCTATCTTGCCGGCGTCTTTGGTCGCTTGACGCTGAGCGTCGTTGAAGTACGCGGGAACCGTGATAACAGCCTTGTCGACCTTTGTGCCGAGATAGTCTTCGGCTGACTGCTTAAGCTTTTGCAGCACCATCGCCGAAACTTCGGGCGGGCTGTACTGCTTGCCCTCGGCATCGATACGAACGTCGCCATTGGATGCTTTTTCAACCTTATACGGGACCTGTTTGATCTCGTCGGCGACCTCTTCGAACTTGCGTCCCATGAATCGTTTGATCGAGTAAAGCGTGTTCTCCGGGTTCGTGACCGCCTGGCGTTTGGCGACCTGGCCGACAAGGCGGTTGCCGTCTTTGTTAAAGGCGACGACCGATGGCGTGGTCCTTCCGCCTTCGGAATTCGTTATTACGACCGGCTCGCCTCCTTCCATAACGGCAACGACGGAATTTGTCGTTCCCAGATCGATACCAATGATTTTGCTCATTACTTAATTTCTCCACTTACCTAAAAATAGCCCACACAATTATGAAAACATATACAACTTGAGCCTTTTGAGAGTATAAAGGTTGAGTGTATCATTGTCAAGTATAATTTACATCGACCGCCTGGCACCAGCTCTTCGTTCGATGAACGTGCCGATCCGCCCCTATGACGAGGGATCGGCCTCGCGCATCAATCTGGCTACGTGAAAAATGTAATGAACTCCGGAGAATACGGCGAAAGCCGCCACCGTCGTGTAGACCGTCGGCAGATAGAACCCACGCAGTTCTGGGAAAACCGCGGCGATCAGAATCAGCATTACGCCCACGACCTGAACGAACGTACTTGCTTTACCAAGCCACGACGGCCGAAATCCGCGAAAACCCGTCACCGTTGTGATAGCTGCGGCAACCGTCACGATCAGCACATCGCGGCCAATCACGGTTGCAGTGACCCAGAACGGCACCGGCAAATGACGCGGCGTGCCGACGACGCTCGAAAGAGTCAGCATTACAAAGGCGGTCGTCATTAGCAGCTTGTCGGCGATAGGATCGATGATCGTGCCTAATTCCGATTCTTGCCCGAATCGCCGGGCGATGAAACCATCCACACCGTCACTCACACCTGCGATCGTAAATACCACGAGGGCCCATCCCTCTCGGTTATAACTCAGCAGGATGGCGAAAACCGGGATCAAAGCCATGCGCAGAAATGTCAAAATGTTGGGAACGGTCAGGACACTCGTCGAGGTTTTCGATTCGGTCATTGCGGTTATGTTGAAGTGCACCGCAACTCAAGCAGCGATATTTCGGGAGGACATTGGTAGCGGACAGGAAGTACGACTGTCCCGATGCCGCGGGTTATGTAGATCACGGACCGCTGGCGACTATGCAGCCCGCTAGTCAACTTGCGGCGCCGGATCAGGCGCTTTTCGCCTTCTCGGAGCTTCACCTGGCCGCCATGTGTATGACCGCTCAGCGTGAGATCGACCTTGGCCCGCACCGACTGGCGAAAAATGATCGGATTGTGAGCGAGCAATAGTTTCATCTCGTCCGGGAATGACCCGCGGAGGGCCTTGGCAACATCCGTTTTGCCCACCATGTAGTCATCTACACCTGCGAGCCAGAATGATGCATCTTTGGCCTCAAGCCGCAACCCTTCGTTTATCAAAACGTTGATACCCTCGCCGCGAAACAAGTGGGTAACGAGATCAGCGTCGGTCCAATGGTCATGGTTTCCAAGACACGCGTAAGTTCCGTAACGTGATCTCAATTTACCGAGTTCGGCGGCTACGGGTGCTATGAACTCCCGGTCATGCGATACGTAATCGCCCGTTAGCAGGATAATGTCCGGACGCAGCCGGTTCGCGATCTTGACCGCTCGAGCGATATGGGTGATGTCGGTAAACGGGCTGTGATGCGTGTCGGAAAGATGGACGATCTTGAATCCGTCGAGCTTCGCGGGAAGACGGTCAAGATAGATGTTGACACGTTCGAGCGACAGGCTATTAGCTTCGTCGATCGCGAGCTTGGCTTTCTTGGACCAATTGCCTGCGAGCGACCGCAGTGGGGCACCGGAAGTACGGACCGCGTTGATACGCTCGGATAGTCTTACCCGTTTTGTTCCAGTGTCATCCATCGGCAGTTTTAGGATTATAACGTGTCCGGATTAGGACCACAATGATTGTATTGTCGGCTTTATCGGCGAATAAAGGGCCAAAACCGCAAAATAACGAACCACCTGACCATCATTTCTCCACGATCGCCCGGAACCGCACGAACTTTCGCTTCCCAACCTGGATCAGGACACCATCCCCGTCGATCTTGACGTCGGCGTTCGGCACTGACGCTCTTTCATTGTTGATCCTGACGCCGCCTTGTTCGACGAGGCGCCTTGCCTCGCCTCTTGACGCCGCAAATCCCGTGTCCGTTATGAGCTGTATAAGAGGATACGTACCGGCGTCGATGACGCGCTCCTCGATCTCGTCGGGCACCTCCTTTTGAACAAAGCGTTTGACGAAATCTTCCTCCGCCGCGTCGGCGTCTGCCTTCGAGTGAAAGTCTCTGATGATCAACTTCGCTAGCGAAACTTTAAGATCTCGCGGATTCTTGCCGTTCTCGATCTGAGATCTCAAATTCGAGATCTCCGTGGGCGTCAGGTCGGTCAGGAGTTCGTAGTACTTCCACATCAACTCGTCGGAGATCGACATGACCTTGCCGAACATCTCCGCTGCGGGCTCCTCGATGCCGATGTAGTTGTTCAATGATTTCGACATCTTGTTGACACCGTCCAGGCCCTCGAGCAACGGTGTCGTAAGGATGACCTGCGGCTCTTGTCCGAACTCACGCTGAAGATTACGGCCCATCAAAAGATTAAATTTCTGATCGGTCCCGCCGAGCTCGACGTCGGCTTCGAGAGCGACGGAGTCGTACCCCTGGACAAGCGGATAAAGCAATTCGTGAAGCGAGATGGGCTTTTCTTCGCGCATTCGTTTGTCGAAATCGTCTCGTTCGAGTATCTGCTTCACGGTCGTTTTCGCACACAATTTCACAAAATCGGCCGCCGTGAACTTATCCATCCATTCGCCATTAAAGCGAAGTTCGGTCTTTTCAGGGTCGAGGAGCTTGAACATCTGCCGTTTGTAGGTCTCGGCGTTAACATTGATCTCTTCGCGGGAAAGGGGCGGACGCGTGACATTCTTGCCTGAAGGGTCGCCGATCATGCCGGTAAAATCACCGATCAGAAAAATGACCGTGTGTCCCAGGTCCTGAAACGCCTTGAGTTTTCGGATGACGACCGTATGACCTAGATGAATATCCGGTGCAGTCGGGTCAAGACCTAGTTTAACGCGAAGCGGTTTGCCCGTCTTGGCCGATCTTTCGAGCTTCTTCTTCAGGTCGATATCCCGGATTATATCGACCGTTCCCTTTCCAAGGAATTCCAGTTGTTCTTGAATGGTCATATCGAAAGCTACGATTATAGCTCACGATACATTATGAGCGCATTGGTGAGTCCGTTTTGACGATGATCGAAGGCATTAGGGATCTCACCGATGACGGTGAAACCGATCTTTTGCCAAAGCTGGACGGCGTGGACGTTTGATTTGACCACAAAATTGAACTGCATGGCTTTAAAACCGAGGCGGCGGGCCTCATCGAGCGACCATACAGCGATCTGACGGCCGATGCCTTTACCGTGGGCGTCGGGCAATACCATGTAAGCAGCATTCGCCACATGCGATCCAAGACCAGGCTGGTTTGCTCTTAGCCAAAACGTAGCGACTATCTGACCGTCAAGTTCGGCCACGTATGTGTGCTTTTCCGCTGACAACCAATAGGCCAGCATCTCCTCTTCCGGCGAATCGGGCGGGTAGACATACGTGTCGCCGCCCGCGATGACCGATCGTATTATCTTCCATATCGCCGGCTTGTCGTTTGCAATGACTTTTCTTATTTGGATCATGCGGGAATGGCGTCGAGAAATAACGGATCTATAATTCCTCCTCCTTAGCGGCTATCGACATTGTGCCGCCGCGGGCCATTCCCATTGAACCGCGCCCTTTTTCGTCAAACGAGAACGGGACGAGGTTCATTGCTCCTGGTATCCCGAAATCGATGCGGTAAAACCAAACCTCGTGGTTTTCGATGGTCTTCTTCAGGTCCGGCTGGCCGAGCGTCCTAATAGCGCTGTCACGGTTGGATACATCGACCGCCTTGTTTCGAAACATATCCTGCACCATTCGCCCTCGCTCGATCTTGTCACCGGCCAGCCATTCCGCAGAGGAGAATGGTTTCGGCGAATAGTCACGCCATGGCTTCTTAAAGCCGGCACATGCTACGCTGACGGACACCAACACCAACAGGCAAAAAACCAGTTCCGGTCCGGCGGACAAGCGGCGAACATTTTTAGTCATTTTGGCATTCTATCCGATTTTTTGATCCGACGGCGGCAAATTTTGGCTGGTACTATCTACTGCGGCCGTGTCGCACGGCGGATGTCTTTCTCAACGATTTTTGATCTCTTCGGATATACTGGTACGAACTGCGTCGACGTTCCCAAAAGGAGAAAAATGGCAAACGAACTCCACGACCTGAATCTGGCTTTTATCGGCTGCGGCGTGATGGGCGAATCGATGATCGCCGGATTGCTGCGTCGGCAGCTTGTCGATCCGAAAAATATCGTCGCGTCGCATCCGCGCGAGACAAGACGCGACGAGCTGGCGAAGAAATACGAAATCACCGTATGCGAAAGAAACGCCGAGGCAGCTGGGATAGTCGCCGGACGAGAGGACTCGGCAATTGTCATCTGCGTCAAGCCTCAGCGGCTAGCTCGCGTACTGAGCGACCTAAAAGGCGTTCTTCATCCGGACCAGCTTGTTATTTCGATCGTGGCCGGAGCGACAATAAACCACCTCGCAGAAGAGCTTGGTACGGCAAAAGTGGTACGGGCGATGCCGAACACGCCATCACAGATCGGCGCGGGCATCACTGCCTGGACTTGCACTGTTGCAGTCAGCGATACGGAGCGCGATCACGTGCGGGAGCTGCTGTCCGCGTTGGGCAAACAGCTTTTTGTGGAGACCGAAAACATGATCGACATGGCGACCTCGCTCTCTGCTACCGGCCCGACCTATATCTTTATGGTGATGGAAGCTTTGACAGACGCGGGCGTCCATCTTGGATTCTCGCGTGACATGGCAAAAGAGCTTGTTCAGGAAACGATGCTCGGCTCCGTCAAGTTCGCGATGGACTCGCATAAACACCCGGCCGAACTGCGAAACATGGTCACCTCGCCCGGCGGCACCTCCGCGGCAGCGATCTACCAGATGGAAAAGGGCACGCTTCGGACCGTGATGTCGAAAGCCGTCTATGCGGCCTATACACGCGCGGTCGAACTCGGCAAGAAAAGCTGACTTTCTACGGGCTTCGTTTCTCTCCCGGTCGAAAGCGGATCACTGACTGCGCATCGACGTCCGCTCGCGTAAAAGCGACTTTCTTCAACTCACCAGCAGCGAACATGGCGGCCTGGTCGGAATACCACGGAGAATCAGTGAGACGACTCTCACCATAAGAGAGTATCGACATAGCTCGGGGAGTGTCGCCAAACTCAATCGCAAGTATCCAGCCGTCGCCGGTATTTGCGGAGAGCTTCCCGTCAGAATCACGCGCAAATCCCAATATTCGAAAGCAGCCGAGATCGTTTCCGCACCCGCCAACTGGGACGTCCACTGAACCACGTCGGACGCGATGGACCATGCCCCACGCAGCATCGAGACTCCCGTATCTGCGTTTTGTCTGTTCGACCGCCCAGATAAAAGACTGTGCCGCTCGGGCGCTGTCCGCAATGCCGTTCGGTGTTTTCAATGGGTCGGCCGGGTTCCAAACATGGGTGAACCGCTTGTCATCCGGGTAACGCGCACCGACCGTCATTTGGTCAGTGCCTGGCGGATACGGGCCGATAGGCTGCCTGACCGAATAGATCTGCCACCAAACGTCAAATAGAACCGAGCCCCGGCTTTCCGGCGAGGCGGTATTGTCCCAGTGTTCGAGAAGTTCGATGCCTGTAGCGATCTCACCGGTTGGGTTCGTAGACCTGACAGCGGAGATCAGGTCCTGCTTCACGCGGTCGGCCAGCAGCATCCGATAGCTGTGCTTTAGCCTGACCACATCTTCGAGGCTGAGTTTTTCGTCGCCGTTTACGAGTTGGATCGCAAGCTGGCTGCGTAGCGAGAGCGAAGGTGTCTCGAAGTTCGGATAGGCGTTCTTCAGATCCACTGGCCGGCGAACGTTCGTAAAATGCGGCGAGTTGTTCTCGTTTTGCACGTATCCGCCAGGTGGATTCAAGACCTGAGGGAGCGATTCGAACGGGACAAATTTCGTCCACACATCGGCGATGCCGCGAGCAGACACTGCTGTTGTGTCGTCAGTCGGCGGATGCGGCAGCAACGGTAAAGAAGCATTCCAGAGAAAATAGATGTTTCCTGCACGGTCAGCGTAGGTGAAGTTCGAGGTGACCCGAGCCCTCATTTTCATCGCCGCCTGCCACTGGGAGAGTGAGCGCGAACGCATCATTCGCAGGAATTGTTCGCCGCCACGCATGTCGCCTTCGCCGGCATATTTGATCACATATATCTTGTCTTTGGTCCGGTAAAACACCGGCCCGATCGAGGTGAACCAAAACTCCCGCGACTCGGTCGATTGTGTGTCACCGTTCTTAAATGAGACTGTCAGCGTTTCCTTTTTTAGCGGGATAGGATGGCCGTCGAGCATATAATGATCCGCTGTATTCGGATCTGCATCGAGCGAGTATATTATGTCGAGATCCGGGTTATTATTGGTCGTAGACCAACCGAGATCGCGATTAAAACCTCCGATCACCGCAAACGGGCTGCCGATCCGAAAATCACCATAAAAGTCCAATACACCGGGCACCGTCATATGAGCTTCGTAATACCCTGCCGTCCAGGCCAAGTGGGGATTGCGAAGCAGGATCGCCCGGCCGGACCTGGTGCGGCTCGGTGCGAACCCCCACGCATTAGAGCCGTCATTGTCGTCTACGGTGTCGCCTTCGTCGTTTGCCGGCGTTGCTGTGGGCTGAGCCGGCGCCATCACTCCCAATCGGTTAAGAAAGGCTCGCACTTTCCTCGCCGGAAATGCCGCCATCTCCGCCGACGCGACATCCTGGCCAGTCAGATCATTGGGCATGCCTTTCGGAAACTTTTCTGGATAAAGCTCGATGAAGCGGTTCAGTCCGGCGGCAAAGCCCTCGTAAACGTCGCGTACGTCACGCGAGAGTAGCTTATATTTATTATCGCTGCCGATCCGTTGCCTGAGAAAGGCAAAATCTGATTCGACCTGATCGCGGCCCTCGACCGACGAGCGCCTGCCGCTCGCCGCCAGGATCTCCAACGGCGTCGCGGTCCCGTAGTCTTCGCATTGCAGCCACGCCAGTGCGTAGCCGGCGGCACGCAGATTTTTCGCCCTTATGTGCGGAACGCCGTGAGCAGTGCGGATCACTTCAACCTGCAGCCAAAGCTCCGGCGATCTTGAAATGGTAGTCTTGCTCTGTTGGGCAAGCGTGGCGGCCGCTATACAAAATACGACGGTCGCCGTGAAAATTGACGACCGAAATACCTTCAGATCGCAAGGCTTCGTCGGTAAGATCACTTTCATCCTTCGCTCTAGTTTGGCCTATCTATTTCAAGTACTTTTCAAACCAATCCAGGTTCGCCTGCATCGCGGCGATCTGCATTTTGGGTTCCGTGGGCCCGTGCGGCTGCCGCGGGAGGACGAGCATACGGGTCGGCACACCTTGCTGCTTTAGTGCGTTGTAGAACTCATAACCCTGCGAGATCGGGACCCGAGCGTCAGCGTCGCCTTGTTCGATCAGCGTGGGCGTCGTCACGCCCTTGATATTGAACATCGCGGAATGCTTGGCATATACCTCGGGGATCTCCCAGGCCTGGCCCCCGAAATAATCGGGCACGAACGCTGGGATGTCGGCCGTTCCGTTAAAGCTCATCAGGTTAGTGACGGGCGCGCCGGCTGAGGCGGCCTTGAACTCGAACCCGTAATCACGCTTTATACGGTCATGTTGAGTGACTATCCACGAGGTCATAAAGCCTCCATAGCTCCAGCCCATTACACCTAACTTATTTGGATCGGCGACTCCCTTTTTGATGACCTCCGCGACGCCGGACATAAGGTCGTCCATATCCAGCCCGCCCCAGTCCTTTGAATTTGCTCGGCGAAACTCGGTCCCGTAGCCGCTCGAGCCGCGAGGGTTAGCTCTGAGAATGGCGTAGCCGCGAGCCGCAAATGTGGCCAGCGGATACACGCCGCGTCCGCCGAGATAGTTCGTCTGAAAAACGCCGGCCGGCCCGCCGTGGACGTTTATTATCAAAGGAACTTTTGTTCCCGCCTTGTATCCGACCGGATATGTCAGCAGCCCTTCGATCTCGCGGCCGTCCTTCGGATTTTTCCAAGTGATGATCTCAGTCTTGCCGATCGGGAGCAGCCTGAAGGCATAGTTTACTTTCGACACCTCAAACGTCTTGCCAAGGACCACCGGCGAAACGTTGGCTTCGGGCGGAAGGTCTGAGCTCTGAAGGACGTAGCCGAACCAACTGTGAGTCGAGTTGAGGTTAAAACCCGTTAATAAAAGGCCATTCATCAGTGTCTCGACCTTTCTAGTATCGATGTTGATTTTGTACAGGTTTGTATGGGTTCCGCGGGCTTCGGTAAAGTATATGTTCTTGCTGTCTGCGGTCCACCCGATCACGCTGGGCTGGGCATCGAACGACGCCCCTAAAACGGTCGGAGCCCCGCCATTCGCGGGGTAGACCCGGATCGTGTAGTGCTGTGCCCAGCGTGCGGAGTCCGAAGCGATCCCAGAGATCCACTTGCCGTCCGGCGAGTACTGGAGTGCCGACTCCGCCGAGTCTTTTATTGAGGCCAGAGAAGTTATTTTGCCGCTCGCGATATCGATCGTGGAAATATCGGACGAGGGCCAGGAATTTGGACTCGGGTCAGATACATGGTTAAACACGATCGTCCTGCCGTCCGGGGACCAGTCAAAGCCAGTCACACTGCGGTTGTCGGTCGTAAGCTTTCGCGGCGGGCGTTTGCCGTCCGCGTCTTTTGCCACCGGCATCACGTAGAGCCGCGACATCTTGATATTCTCGTCGACCCAGCGAAAATCGTTCTTCGCCTTATCGTTCTTTTCTTCGTCCTCCGACTTTGGGTCGGGCGCATAGAATCCGATCCACTTTCCATCGGGCGACCAATCGAAATCGGTGATATTCGACTTAAGGTCTGTGATCATTTCAGCCTCGCCTCCGTTCGTACGAAGCAGGTAAAGATTGTTGCGATTGTCCTTACGCGTCGACGTGAAAGCGATCCAATTGCCGTCGGGTGACCATTTCGGATTGGCCGAAGACTTCTCGGCAAATGTTATCTGGTTACTCGTGCTGCCGTCAGTCGATGCGAGCCAGATCTGCGAAACATACTCGCTCTTGTCGGACGTCATCACCTCGTCGGACACTGTATAGACAACCAATTTCCCGTCCGGCGAAACGCGCGGAGAGCCGAGAGCCTTGACCCTCGTCTGCATCTCCGGCGACCACGAATTTTGTCCAGAAACGAGACACGTGAGAAACAATAGCGCGGCAAAAATGATCAAGGGTTTTCGCATAGGTTTTCCTCCGCTGTTTTCACCGGAGTTTGGCGTACAGTGCGGCGCTCGTGTGCACGCCAGATCGGTGCAGACTAACCTTGCCCTGATATCGCCTTAGAACAGTCCGGTTATTTGGTTTTTGAAGAACGTGCCGCAAGCATATGCCAAAACGCCGCCTCACTCAAGCTGGAAAAACTCGGGGACCCCTTTAACGGCCGGTTATCTCAGACAAAAAAGGCCGCCCAGTTCGGACGGCCGTCGCATCTTCGTGTCGAAACTTCTGACGAAACTACTGAATATAGAATGCAGGCGCGGGCTGGTCGGTACTCACCCCGAACGAGTAAGCCTCGAAGGCACCGTTTCCGCTATCGAGCCGATACCACATACCCGAAGACGGGCGATAAACCGCAATGTCCGCCTTTCCATCCCCATCGTAGTCAGCCGGCACAGGGATGTCGCTGGCTGCGCCAAACGCGTTACCGTAAAATGACCCATCGGGCCGCAGGATATACCATGTACCGTTTGACGGTCTCCAGACAGCAATGTCAGCTCGTCCGTCGCCGTCAAAATCGCCGGCTACTGCCTTATCGCCAACAGTACCGAATTTAACCCCGCTGACCGACCCCGTTTGGCTGTTGATCCGATACCAAATACCTGTCGAAGGTCTGAAAACATTGATGTCTGCCTTACCGTCGCCATCATAGTCGGCTGGCACGGCCACATCACCCGATGTCCCGAACTGGACCGCGTTGAATGCGCCTGTCGAACTTAACAACTGATACCAGATACCGCTGGAAGGACGAAATACAGCGACGTCAGCTTTGCCGTCGCCGTCAAAATCCGCAGGTGCCGGGGTGTCGGTCGGAAGTCCAAAACCGATCGCGTCAAAAGTATTCGTGGAGCTTTTGATGCGGTACCACGTGCCGCTGCGAAAAACCGCTATATCGGTAAAGCCGTCGCCGTCGTAGTCGGCGGCGACTGTCTTGTCGCCGGATTGGCCGAATTGCATACCCGTGAATCCGGAGCCGCTTCGCGACAGGTACCAGACGCCCGTGGATGGGCGAAACACCGAAAGGTCAGCCCTCGAGTCGCCGTCAAAATCGAAACGGCAGTTTGATCCGGCGGTGAGACATGACCCGTATGATGCTACATAGGATGTGATCACGTTCCGCGAATAAGTGCAGAACGAAAGCGGCGTACTGCCTGATAGTGCCGCATTCATCAGCGTATTGGCACAGCCCTGGGTGGAGTCAACGTGGTCCGCGCCGAGGTTATGCCCCAGCTCATGGCCGGTTATCAAATATTTGCCAGGAGCCCAGCCCACATACCCGCTGAGGCCGTAGGCACTGCTCGGATAGAGGCAGACCGTACCAACAAAAGCGTAACCCTGCGAGAGGACCGCCGACTTGCCCGAAAATAAGTGTGTGGTGTCACGCGGGATGGACGTATGCGTGAAATTGGACTCCCAATAAGACTGAAAATTGCGAAGTATCGGATCTGAACTGGCACCGGCATACGGATCGGCTGTCGTCCAGGTGTGCTGAAAAACGACCCTGATCGAAATGCCCAGCTCGTTGCGGTACAGGCCGTCGACGACGTTCAAGATCCCCAGTATCTCGGTGTTCGCCTGGGATGCGCCTCCCATCGTGTTGACGAACTCGTAGTCAGCTTCAGTGGCGATCTCGAACCGCCGCAGACCCTGTACGGTCTGTGCCATGTTCGCTGCTGCCAGACCGCGGCCATATTCGATCTTCTCGCCGAGCAATGAACCGCAGTTTAATGCACTGCTCTTAACAACGTCCTCCATCCGGTAAATGACATGGTCGGTCGCCGCGGCAAAGCGCGAATAATTGGTAGCAGGTTCGACAAAGAAGGTTTCGCCGCCCAAACGATAGAATCCTTCGACACTCGTTCCGCTGATATTGAAACGGGCGGACGGGTCGGTGTCCCCGTTAAGAGTGCCTTTGAACGTCGATACGGGTGCGCGGTCGGCAATGGTCTCGCCGTCCGGTCCAGTGTTCTGGGCCCGATATCGGGATGCTCTCAGATCATTGGGCTCAAGAATTATTTCGACAGGTGAGCCGCCACGAACAAACGAGAGCTTTGTTTTTCCGCTCTGAACGGCCTTGCCGTCGATACTGACAGCGTCGAATCTACTGAATGACGCGGCAAGGTCCTCTTTCGTGCGTTCGGACTGTCCGAAAGCCAGTATCACCGCTGAGAGAACCACAAAGACGGGCGAGACCGCCCTGACTGCAGGTCTATTCTTCATGAAAGGTCACCAACTGAAAATTGCTATGATTTAGAAAGAAGGGCGCGGAAGAAATTTCCGGCCATATTTATAGGAAATGTTGAACAATGTTGAATTTCCAGTAATCGGGAAAGAATTGTGAAAGCCCAGATCTTACAGGCAGCCGGAAAGTTGTGGAAGAAATTGCCGCCTGGCATACGGACCCTTCTGTCGCGTATGACACACCAGACTTTTACCGTGTCGGTCGCCGGTGTTATCCGCAACCCGGATGGACGCGTGCTGCTTCTTAATCACGTTTTGAGACCGCGCTCCGGCTGGGGCTTGCCAGGTGGATTTATCGACCGTCGTGAGCAGCCAGTCGAGGCGTTCGAGCGCGAGGCTGCCGAAGAAACGGGCATCGAGATATCGGACATCGAACTTCTCAGCGTATCGACGACAAACAGGCACGTCGAGATACTCTTTACCGCCAGGACCGCTGACCAAGCCCGAGTTCGAAGTCGCGAGATAACGGAACTGGGCTGGTTCGAAGCGGAAGACCTGCCCGAAGCGATGAATGAGCCTCTCAAGCGTACGATACGTAAAGTTTTACGGCCTGATATTTGATAAAACCCCGGCCGCTGTTTAAGATTCTAGTTTCGGCCGCCGTTGGGCCAAGGAGCGTGAATTATGGTTGATCTGATACCTACACCTGAGACAGTGATGAATATCCTTTCCGAAACGGGAGCCTACCAAAAAGGCCATTTTGTATATCCAAACGGAAAACACGCATCGCACTATTTTCAGATGCCGCTCGCATTCCGTTATTACGATAACGCCCGCGTCCTATCAGTAGGGCTTAGCCGTATGTTCCGGATGGAAAAATCGATCGCCAGCCGCTTGCCAAAGATCTCGGTCATAAGCCCGAGCCCCGGCGGCATCATGGTCGCATTCGGCGTCCGCGAAGCACTCGAAGCCAATCAGATCTACTGGGCGGAAATGGAAGACGGCAAACGTCAGTTCAGACAATTCATAGGCGAGGGCGACGTCTATCCGGCGATCATCGTGGACGACATCATCCGCTCCGGCAGGGCCATCAAGGAAACCATCGATCTGGTGCACGGCCTCGGCGCTGAGGTCATCGGCGTCGGCGCGATCGCGGCGTTTGATAATGGACCCACCGATTTCGACGGGATCCCGGTCAAGTCACTCCTTAAGTTTGACGTCAATTTCTACGACACGGAAGAGGAATGGAAACGCTCAAAAAGCGCGTCCACGTCGGCTGAACAAAAGGTCCGGTTCTAATCGTTTCCCGCAGCCTATGCCGGGCTGGACATCAAACCTGCACGTCCGCCTTCCGGTACTGATGCCGGACGAACCGGTTCCAACCTTTTTTGGTCTTAGATTCTACGACCCAGTAGTATCCGCCGTCCTCGTCGGGCCAATATGCCATGCGAGCGCGGCCGGCAGGCATCTCGGCCTCGAACCCCACGGCTTCCGGATGCAGGTCGGTCACGTCTGCGAGAGTGCCGCTTGAACATTTGCCGTCGGATGTGAACGACCAGAACGAAACCTCTTTCTTGTCTCCGGTGCCGATCACGGCAAGTTCCTCGTAAGCCCCGGTGGAACCGCCAAAATACCATTTTGCCGTCAGCAGCAAATAATTGCCTCCGAGTATCCGCTCAAACTGTCGTGTACAGCGCACAGGTCCCATCGGAGATTCCGACTCGGCTGTCCAATCGCCCAAAAGCGGGTCGAACGGCCCCAGCTTGCCGCGTCCCTTTTTCCAGATCTTGGCCATAAGATGTGTCTTTCGAGCCGCGCTCGGATCAGATCGCGTGTCGGTTGGCGAGGGCCTTGTCCATGGTCACCTCATCGACAAATTCAAGGTCGGCGCCGACCGGCATTCCCATGGCGATCCGCGATACGTACACACCGAGCGGTTTCAAAAGCCGAGCAATGTAATTGGCGGTGGCTTCGCCTTCGGTCGTCGGGTTCGTCGCCACGATTATCTCTCGGATCTCGACGCCCTCGTTGTTCTCCGGCTTAAGCCGGGGAAACAGGTTAGCGAGCATCAGCTCGTCCGGCCCGATCCCTCGCAACGGCGACAGCGACCCATGCAAAATATGGTACAGGCCCCGAAATGAACGCGTTTTCTCGACCGCAACGAGGTTGTATGGTTCTTCAACAATGCAGATCACAGAACGGTCGCGTTTTGGATTTGTACAATACAGACACGGATCGACATCGGTCAGGTTATTGCACTCGGTGCAGAACACGATCTTTTCCTTGACTTCGCGCAACGCACCGGCAAACTGCTCGACCTCGGCCATCGGGCGACGCAATATGTAAAAAGCCAGTCTCTGCGCCGACTTTTGCCCGACGCCAGGCAAGCGCTTGAATTCGTCGATCAGTTTCGCGACCGGTTCTGAGTAATCCAACATACTTCGAGTGCGGAGTGATCGTCTTCATCTCGCGCCGTGATCGCCTTCCGCACTTACATCAGTCCCGGCGGGAGCATGCCGCCGAGTTTGCCTTTTAGTGATTCTTCGACCTTTCGGCGGGCCTCGTTCAGGGCCGCGACCGTCAGGTCCTGGATCATTTCCACGTCACCATCCTTTACAAGGTCCGGCGAGATCGTAACGCTGACAACCTCGAAATCGCCGCGCATCTTGACGCTCACTGCACCGCCGCCGGCGGCAGCGTCGACCGTCATCTGTTTCATTTCCCGCGACATCTGCTCCTGCATTTCCTGTGCCTGCCGCATCATCGAACCTAGATCCATTCCGCCCGGTAATTTCATCTCTTTTTCACTCCGAAAATGTAAGAGGATTCAAGACCTAATCGTAACCGTTCGCATTCGGTAATTGCAAATCCTGGAAATTTCGGCCCCGGGGCGCCGCAAGCCCGATTTTTCGCTTTATTTCCTGCAATTTAGGTATATGATGAACCTAACGGCACAAGGCTCATTTCTGGAGGTGATCTCATGAATGGAGAGCGCAACAGTTACTGGTTTAACGCCGGCGTCGCGATCGCGATCGGACTTGTCCTTTCCTCAGCCATATTCGGTTGGTTCTTTGCAAGATCGAAGAAAAGCGACGAAGCCATCACCGTCACAGGTTCGGCAAAGCGGCGAATCAGGTCCGACCTTGTGGTTTGGACCGCGAGCGTTTCGGCTCAATCGTCACAGCCGACCGACGCATACAAGCAGCTTTCGGACAATATCCCTAGGATCAAACAGTACCTTATTTCAAAGGGCATTCCCGACAACGTGATGACGGTCTCGTCGATCACGACGACGGCGCTCAAAAAGCAGGACGCCAACGGAGTAGAGACCTCCGTGATAACCGGCTACGTCCTCAAGCAGCAGATCGACGTCCGCTCGAACGAGGTCGATAAGGTCGCACAGATCGCTCGTGAGGCTACCGAACTGATCAACCAGGGTATTTTGATCGAATCGGCCGCTCCGCAGTATTACTATACCAAGATCGGTGACCTCAAGATCGAGATGCTTGGCGAAGCCGCTAAGGACGCGAAAGAGCGCTCTGAAAAGATCGCCGCAAGTACAGGCAATTCGATCGGTTCGGTACGGTCTGCACGGATGGGCGTCCTGCAGATAACGGCCGCAGACTCGACCGAGGTTTCGGACAGCGGTATTTACGACACTTCGACCATCGAGAAGGACATGACAGCGGTGGTAAATGTGAGTTTCGCGGTCAATTAGCCGACTGAGTTTATCTGATGAAAGGTGATCGGTTGCCGACGATCCGATCGTATTGGGGAACTTCGCGGTCATTGCGTGACTCGCGCTGATCGCGATGATCACGTGCCTGGTTCTCATTTTCACGTGGGCGGCGAAACCCAGTGCCGGCGACCCCGAACGCCGATGATCGATGGCCTGGTCCGCTGCCGCAGGATTCACTTTCCGGGAAAGAGCAGATATCGCCAATTATCCATTTACTCTGTCATTTGACACCAGGCAATAATGGCCAGGTCGGGATCACATTCCGTGAAAACAACTAATACCAAAATTCCGTAATAATCATCGCTTTAACTGAACGCCAAACTTACAATCGAAAAACTATGCTCCGTATCAGATCACTCTTCGAAGCGCTTTCCGCCGTTTTTGCGGCCGTCGTTTGCATTTCATCCGCCTTAGCGCAAGGTTCGGGAGCTTATATGACCGAACCGTCATTCTCGCCCGACCGCAAGGAGATCGCCTTCGTCTCGGGCGGCGATATCTGGACGGTTCCCGCGACAGGGGGTACCGCCCAACTTCTCGTCTCGCATCAGGCGACCGAGTCGAGGCCGATGTACTCGCCCGACGGGCGAAAGCTGGCGTTCGTTTCGAACCGGACGGGCAATGGGGATATTTATGTCCTGGACCTCGCGGGAGGCGGACTTACGCGGATAACCTTTGACGACTCGAATGACGCCCTTGACGGATGGTCGCGGGACGGCAAGTGGCTGTATTTTTCGTCGTCGAGCCGCGATATAGCCGGCATGAACGATATTTTTCGGGTGGCGGCGACGGGCGGCACGCCGATGCAGGTCTCTGCGGACCGGTATACGGCCGAGTTCTTCTCGGCACCCTCGCCTGACGGTACGAGCGTTGCATTCTCGGCCCGCGGCACGGGCGGCGGCCAATGGTGGCGAAACGGTCGGAGCCACATCGACGAGAGCGAGATTTGGCTCAAGAAAGGCGATGCGTACACGCGCCTGACCGAAGGCGGGGCCAAACAGCTTTGGCCGATGTGGAGCCCGGACGGCTCGCGTCTCTACTTTGTTTCGGACCGCTCGGGCACGCAAAACGTGTGGTCGCAGAGGATCGGCGGACAGGCCAAACAGCTCACTAATTTTACCGACGGCCGCGTCGTCTGGGCGAGCATCTCCTTCGACGGCAAGGAGATCGTCTGCGAACGAAACTTTAAGATCTGGCGGATCGACGCCGACAGCGGAAAGGCCGCTCAGGTCCCGATCACGCTTCGCGGGACGGCCTACGGCCCGTTGACGGACAGGGTGAACGTCTCGACACAGATACGCGAATTCGCGCTTTCGCCCGATGGCAAAAAGGTCGCGGTCGTGGCACACGGCGAGGTCTTTGCCGCGTCGGCCAAGGACGGCGGCGACGGTGTCCGCGTTACCGAAACGGCCGCACCGGAGAGCTCGGTCACATGGGCCGGCGACAGCAAATCGATCGTCTACGCCTCGGAACGAAACGAAAAACTGCAGCTATTCCAGTACGATTTTCCGACGCAGACCGAGACGCAATTGACGCAGGCCGGCAACGATTATTCACCGGTGTTCTCGCCGGACGGCAAGAGCTTTGCATTCCTGCGCAACGGCCGAACTCTGATGGTCTATGAGATGGTCGCAAAGCGCGAGCGTGAGGTATGCCAGCTTTACACCGATTCACCGCCGCTGATCGGGAAAAACTCGATCGCATGGTCGCCGGACGGCAAGTGGCTCGCGTTCCTGAACAACTCGCCCGAGACGCGTTCGTACACAAACGTCTCGGTTGTCGCCTCGGCCGGCGGCCAGCCGTCGCCGATCAGCTTTTTGGCAAATTCGAACAGCAACGCACTGTCGTGGAGCCCCGACGGATCGTACATCCTGTTCGATACCAACCAGCGCACCGAAGACACGTCGATCGCGCGGATCGACCTAAAATTGCGCACGCCGAAGTTTCGCGAGGACCAGTTCCGGGACCTTTTCAAGGAAGAGAACCCGCGACAGCGTCCGCAGACGCAACCCCAGCCGAGTCCGTCGCCCACCGCCGCAGCGTCGCCATCGCCCGAGAAGAAGGACGACGACAAGGCAACTGAGATCGTATTCGGACAAATACGGGACCGCCTAAGGCTGCTGCCGATCGGGCTTAATGTCGGCTCGCAGGTCATCAGCCCGGACGGCAAGACGCTGCTCATGTCGGCGAGCGCCGAAGGGCAATTCAACCTGTACACGGTCACGCTCGACGAGCTTGCGACCGACACCTCGGCGAGGCAGATCACGTCGACGTCGGGCTTTAAGTCCGAGGCACAGTTCTCGCCGGACTCGAAGGACGTCTATTACCTCGAGAACGGGCGGCTGATGGTCTCGAACCTCGAGCGTCGCGATGCCAAACCGATCGCCGTAAACCTCGAGGTAAACATCAATTTTGCGCGCGAGAAGATGGAGATCTTCAAGCAGGGCTGGCGATACCTGCGGGACAATTTTTTTGACGACAAATTTCACGGGCAGGACTGGAATGCCGTCGAACGGACGTACGAACCGCTCATCGCCGAGGCCCGGACAATGGACGAGGTCCGCCGGCTGATGTCGATGATGGTCGGCGAGCTGAATG
The DNA here is from genome assembly GCA_044228265.1 of Pyrinomonadaceae bacterium. Taxonomy (GTDB): domain Bacteria; phylum Acidobacteriota; class Blastocatellia; order Pyrinomonadales; family Pyrinomonadaceae; genus OLB17. The sequence goes on along the minus strand of JBGAVC010000010.1, from coordinate 9,146 downwards.
CCTCACACCTCGGCGTCAACGGAGCACCGCCATTTACGGCCGCTCCGGTCGGCAAGCTGGGTTTGCGATTTGATCGCAGCGAGTACGAAACGAACGGAAGGCTGAAAGTCACCGAGATCATCAGTCTCGGCCCTGTCGATATCGCCCGAAGCGTCTCGGCCGGCGAGATCCTCACCACGGTCGACGGCGTCAAGATCGACGGCACAAAGAACCTCGACGAGATACTCGAAAACAAGGTCAATCGCCGCGTCGACCTGACATTTACCGCCGCGGACGGCAGCGGCAAGCATGTCGTTTCAGTAAAACCGGTCTCGACGGGCGCCGAAAAGAACCTCCTTTACCGCCAATGGGTCGAGGCAAACCGAGCGTATGTCGAAAAGATCAGCGGCGGCAGACTCGGTTACGTCCATCTGCCGGACATGGGTTCGGGAAGTCTCAACCAGCTATACATCGACCTCGATGTCCAGAACCAGGGCAAAGAAGGCGTCGTTATCGACGTCCGCAACAATAACGGCGGTTTTATCAATCCGTACGTGATCGATGTGCTGGCGAGGCGCGGCTATCTAAACATGACCGAACGCGGACGCTGGACCGTTCCGGGCCGCAGTAATCTCGGTCAACGGGCGCTCGAGCGTCCGACGGTGCTGGTCACGAACCAGCATTCACTTTCTGACGCCGAGGACTTTACGGAAGGTTATCGAGCGTTGAAACTCGGCAAGGTCGTAGGCGAGCCGACGGCCGGCTGGATCATATTTACGTGGAATGTGAGTACTTTTGACGGCACGACCGTCCGGCTGCCGCGTCAACGAATAACCGACGCGGCCGGCAAGGACATGGAGCTAAATCCGCGGCCGGTCGACGTCAACGTGACTCGTCCCATCGGCGAGACATATACAGGTAAAGACTCGCAGCTCGACGCCGCGGTTAAGACATTGCTCGGCGATATCGGCCGTTAAAGCCCCCGGACGTAGCCCATTATCTGTGTGATCTGCGCCGAGGTGAGTTTTTTGCCAAAAGCCGGCATTTTGCCGCGGCCGTTGGTGATGAGGCGGCGCATCTTGGAGTCGCTGATCCCTTTGGCGTCGCTGCTCGTCAGATCGTCTGCCTCGACGCGGCGTCCCTCCCGTGTCTGGGCACGGCCGTTGGTGCCATGACAGCGAGAGCAATTTTGCACATACAAGGATCTGGGCGAAGATACGGCCGCTACGTTCATCGAACCCGCCTGAGTTTCCCGTGTGGACAGGGTCATTACGCTCACAACTAGAAACATGAACAAAACGCCAATTTTCAACAATTTCGCCATTTATTGAATTTCTCCCCCGACTAGTAAGTTTTATCGATCTTTTTGCGAGTTTAGTGGGCAGGTCGGTAAATGTAAAGCCGTTTTCCTGGTACTCTTCCGGTCCGGCTATTTCATTTCTGTCGTACGCGTGCTAACATTTTGTTTCATAGATGAAAACCTACGTCGTAAAACGTGACCGCTCATCGATACCGGAAAAGCTGACGCGATACCGGTCCGAACTGAACAACGAACAGTTTCGGGTGGTCACGGCCCAGCCGAAAGCCGCGTTGGTCGTTGCGGGTGCCGGTTCCGGGAAAACGCGAGCAATAACCTATCGGGTCGCTTACCTCATCGAACACGGTGTTTCCCCGCAGCGGATACTGCTCGCGACATTTACCAACCGGGCCGCCCGCGAGATGCTACGTCGGGTTGAGGCGCTTACGGGTTCCCAGAACGTTCATCGCGTATGGGGCGGGACTTTTCACAGGATCGCCAATCTCATCCTGAGGCGGCATGCCGCAAGTATCGGTTTTGAATCGAATTACTCGATTCTCGACAGCGAAGACGCTCGCGGCCTGATAGAACTATGCGTCGATCAGGCGTCGATCGACACCAGAAAGAAACGGTTCCCAAAGGCGGACGTCGTTCAGGGCATCATGTCCTACGCGAGCAATACCGACGCGTCGATCGCCGACGTGATCGTATCGAAATATCCGTATTTTGAGCCTTTGACGACGCAGATCAGGGCCGTGGACGATCTCTACCAGCACAACAAGCGGACGCGTAACGTCATGGATTACGACGACCTGCTGCTAAATCTCAAACGCCTGCTGGTCGAGAAACCGGATGTCGCCAAACTCTACTCCGAGCAGTTTCAGCACATCCTGGTTGACGAGTACCAGGACACGAACCGGCTGCAGGCCGAGATCATCGACCTGCTCGCCGTCAAGCATCGCAACGTGATGGTTGTCGGCGACGATGCTCAGTCGATCTTTGGGTGGCGAGGAGCCCATTTCGAAAATATTTACGAATTCCCCAAGCGATACCCTGAGGCCCAGGTCTTCAAGCTCGAGACCAGTTACCGTTCGACTCCCGAGATCCTTGGACTTGCCAATACGTCGATCGCCGGCAACCGCAGGCAGTTCCCAAAGGTGCTGACGGCCGTCCGCCGTTCACGCGATCAGAAACCGGCTTTGGTTCCCTGCGCCGACGTCGAACAGCAGTCGGCTTTCGTCGCGTCGAGAATCCTGGAACTGCGGGATGAGGGAACGCCGCTCGAGGATATCGCCGTCATATACCGCTCACATTACCATTCGATCGAACTGCAGCTCGAACTCACGCGTCGCGGCATTCCCTATAGGGTGCAGTCGGGCCTCAGGTTCTTTGAACAGGCACATATTAAGGACGTCATTTCGTACCTGCGTGTCATCGTCAACCCGCGCGACGAGATCGCGTGGAAACGGATCCTGAAAATGGTGCCCGGCGTCGGCAACGCGACGGCAAACCGCGTGTACGAATCGTTGATCGCCGCGCAAAATGCGGAAGGACGCTTGCTTGAGAGCCCGCTCGGAGCCGGGCCGGCCTCGACATCGCTCGTACCTGTCGAAAACGTTTTACATTCGCTGACCGGAGACGTTCTACGTGCGGTTCCCAAGCTTCGCGATAAGCCGACGTGGCGCTCGTTTGTCGTGCTGCTGGAAATGCTTGTCCGCCCGGAGAACCGAAACGATCCCGCCAAGCAGATCGAACTCATCCTCACCCACGGCTACGAGCAATACCTGCACGAAAACTTTGAAAACGCAGAGGCACGGATCGAAGACCTCAAAGGGCTGGCGGCATACGCATCGCGATATAAGTCGACCGAGGACCTATTGTCTGAGCTCGCGTTGCTCTCGACCGAACGTTTTAACCAGCCGCAGCCGATCGTCGGCGAAGACGTAGTGCACGGCGGCGATGAAGACGAACTGCTGACATTGACGAGCGTTCACCAGGCGAAGGGCCTCGAGTGGAAAGCCGTGTTCATGATCTGGGCTGCCGAGGGCAAATTCCCTTCGCCTCGGAGCCTTCGCGAAACCGAAGGCGAGGAGGAAGAGCGGCGTCTGTGGTACGTGGCCATAACGAGGGCAAAGGACGAGCTGTATCTAACCTATCCCTTGCTGATCACCGACTACAATCGGCAGACCGTGCTGCAAAAGCCGTCACGATTCGTCACCGAGTGCCCTGCGGCGCTCTTTGACGTATGGGAGCTTGAAGAAGAGCTCGCCGTCGTACCGGACGTTCCCGTGCTCGAAGCCTCAAAAGACGAGTTCCTCAATTGATGTTTTCCTTGTTATAGCGGCTTGAATCGTCGTATCCTCAAAGTGCGAATCCGAAAGCCGCAACAGATGTATAACCGCAAAAAGACATTTACCTCGCTGATATTGACCTCTATTTTATGCCTTACTTACGGGACAGATCTGTCGTTCGCTCAGTATGTCTGTCAGCCGGCGGGATCAGCTTTGACGACCGGTTCACTGACCACTTCGGATCCGACCCAGGCTGGACGGATCATCCGTGACGGCGTTCCTTCGTCATGCAACGGCAAGACCAACTCGCTGCAAAACGCGACGGCTATCCACGCGAAATCCTACAACTTCACAAATCCCACGGGACAGACCGCCTGCGTGACGGTGGATTTTGACCACACCGGCTGCGGTACTAACTCGACCGAGGTCGTTGCATACTCGACCTACAACCCTGCGACACCGTCCACGGGCGTGATCGGCGATCCCGGATTTAGCTCGACCGGAACGGGAAGTTTCTCGTTTCGCGTCACTGCGGGACAGAGTTTTACGATCGTCGTACATGAGATCACTGCCAATACTGGCTGTCCCAGCTTCAGCTTCAGAGTCAGCTACAATACCGGCTGCCGGGTGACGGGTTTTGACCGCAGCAACGACGGCAAGGCCGACCCGACCGTTTTCCGCCCTTCGACCGGCGACTGGTACACGTGGAACTCGGCCGGCGGACGTCTCTGTATTTCGTCCGGGTACGGGTACTTGGTTCTACGGCAACAATCACACGAATCCCGGGCAAAATTTCACTCAAATTCAGTTTGGAGCCTCCACCGACATACCACTCGCCGCCGATTACGATGGAGACGGCAAGACAGACGTCGCGGTCTTCAGGCCCGGCACCGGCATTTGGTATGTATTGCGTTCGACAGACTCGACGATGCAAACGGCAAATTGGGGGGCGTCGGGTGACGTCCCTTTCGCCGTAGATTTCGACGGCGACCGCAAGGCCGACTTCGGCATATATCGTCCGACCGATCCGGGCAATCTGAACCGCTCTACATGGTATGTTCTGATGTCCAATTTCAACTTTGGGTTTGTGACCTCAGCGACCTGGGGACTGCCGAACGACAAACCCGTACCGGCCGACTATGACGGCGACGGTAAAGCCGACATCGCTCTCTTCAGGCCGTCGGACGGCTATTGGTACATCCTTAATTCGGGGCCGTCGGGTGGCATGCAGTTCATTCAATGGGGTCTTTCGGGCGATATCCCTCAGCCTGCCGACTATGACGGTGACGGCAAGGCCGATCTTGCAGTCTACAGGTCAAGCGATGGGTTCTGGTATATTCGCCGCAGTTCCGACCAGGGGTTTTTCCCGGTCAGATTTGGTGCATCCACCGATGTGCCGGTAACCGCTGCATACAAGTCACCCTAACTGCGATAGAGATACGATCGGCGGCCACCGCATCTGATTTGAGATTCGCACTCCGCTCTCAACGCTTTTCAACAGAACACTAATGAGATCCTCGTGGATTCGCCCGTGCGCGATTTCGTGCTAAACTTTTTCGAGTACGTACCCGTGATTCGACACCTCCCGCCCCGAGAAATATGAAAGTTTGTCCGATCTGCGACACCAAGTTCGACGACGAGGTGATCCGCTTTTGCACAAAAGACGGCTCGCCGCTGGTCGATGACGCCCATCCTAACTTTGTAGAAATGCCGAGCGAGTCGCTCGAGGAACCAGCGGACGACCCTGGCGAGGTCACAGTTATTCGCAAAAAGGATGCGGCCCCCAAACCACCTCCGCCGATCGACGAGCTGGAACTGCCGCCGCTTGCGCCGGCTGAGCGTTTTGTGGTTCACACCGAAAAACCGGTCCCGCCTCGGGATCAGCAGATCAGGGCGCGGAACGCGCAAGTTTATTATCCGCCTCCGCCCCCGTCCAGCACTCTTCGGACGGTTGTGCTCACCGTTTTGGGCACCGTGATCGTTCTCGGCATCGGCGCACTTTTGTTCTCAATGCTGCAGAGAGACAAGGCATCGAACCTGAATACAAACGTAAACACAAATTTGGGCAGTTTTAACGGCAATCTGAATAACAACGTCAACCTAAATAGCTTTAACTTTAATGCCGCGACGAATTTCAACTCCAATTTCAACTCGAATATCAGCTTCAACGCCAATTTGAAAACGCCCACACCGACACCGAAACCGACCCCTAGTGTCAGCCCGACACCGACGATATCGCCGACGCCCACGCCGCCGAAAACGCTGACCAACAGTCATTCGACGCCGTCGCCGACGCCCAGGACCGGCCCGCGGCCGACTCCTAACCCGAACCGGACGCCTACGGATAATTAGACGCCCGAGCGTGTCGGCCCCTCGCAGAACTCAATATCTGATCGAACTGGCCGCCCGCGTAGGCGGGCGGTCCTGACTGGTTTAGTGCCTGAGAGAAAGTGCCATTTCGACGGCACGGCGGGCATCGACGACTCCCCAGCCTTGCCTGTCGACCTCATATTGGGGAAGGCGTTCGGCCGTGGAGATCAAAACCCGTTTGACGGCCGGCGGGTCGAGGTCAGGGTTGGCCTCGAGCATCTGTGCGACGAGAGACGAAACTATCGGAGCTGAGAACGACGTGCCGTCGACATATTTGTAGTGGCTCGTGATGACGTTCTCGCGCCGGATCTTCAGCATTATTATCTGCCTGATGCTGTGGTTCTCACGGTCGGCTGCGGCATCAAGCTCGGGGTCGATACCCGGATTCCGGTCGATGATGGAATGCAGTTCTTCGTCGGGCGCGCGGTCGAGACGTGCGAGAAGTTCGGCCTGCTGCGCGGTCGGTGTGTTCGGAAGGATCGGCGCCGGGACCCAGATCGACGAGGCGATTATCTCCGGTTTTTGCAGTCCGTCGATCGTCGGGCCGTATGACGACCTGTACATACCGCGTTTCGCCCGGTTCAGCGAGTTTTTGTCATCGAGCCCGCCGACCGCGATGCACGAGGGTGCACTTGCCGGCGGAACGACCGGATGATGCGGCAGATGGCCCGCGTTGCCGACCGCGCAGACGACCGTTATGCCCTCGGTGGAACATTCCTCGACAAACTGCGATAACGGATCGTGAAGATAGCTCGCCTCATAGTCGCCGCCAGCCGAGATATTGACGATCTTAATATTGTACTTTTCGCGGTTCTCAAGGACCCAGGTAAGACCGTCCTGGATGTTGCGGTCAGTGATACGGCCGGTCCGCGCGAGTTTGACGAGCACGACCTCGGCTTCGGGTGCGAGGCCGCGGTAGAACCCATTGGAGAGGGAACCGTTACCAGCCGCTACGACCGAGGTCATCATGCCATGCCAACTGGCAACGTCCGGTTCGAAGAGCGAGGAAATGTCGCCATCATCGTGCAGCATGTTGCGATAGGCGACGATCCTGTTCCTGGGAGTCGTCAGATCGACATGCGGGTAAAAACCGGAGTCGAGAAACGCTATCGTCACGCCGCGGCCGGTAAAATGATCGTCGGCGTCGAGCCGCAGCGGCGTGGACAGGACATGTGAGCCGTCCTTCTGCATTGCGGCCTCTTTGACGATCTGTTCCTTGGCCCTTTCAAAGATCCGGACGCACCGTGAACAAACGGCCTGGAACACATGCGAATCGGGAGCGTTGGCCTTGATCAGGGCCTGCAGATCGTCGGGGAGCGAAACAAGCGGAACGTATTCGTCCCGCGCGGACCTCGAGCACACCGGGCACACAGCTTCTCCCGCTGCAATATCGGCGATCGTGCTCTCTCTGGGAAATGCGTTCGACTCCGTAAAGGGCATTGTCGGGTTTCAAGTTTTCCACAACCCACGGTTAAAATCAATCGGATGATCCTTGCGGCAAATGCATTATGAAACGTAAGAAGATCGGTCTTGCGCTATCGGGCGGCGGAGCGCGAGGCTTCTCGCATGTTGGCGTTCTCAAGGTCCTGGAACGCCACGGCGTGAGGGTAGACATGATCGCCGGGACATCCGCAGGAGCGATCGTCGGCGCCGCTCTCGCCGCAGGCATGTCGGCCGCCGAGATCGAGGCGATGTCCGCTCGCGCCGGCTACCTGACCCTGATGCGGCCGTCGCTCTCACCGTTAGGGCTGTTCTCAAATGCTCCGATGGGCCGGTTTCTTGCTCGTGAGCTGCCCGTGACTCGATTCGAAGATCTGAAATTGCCGTTCAGCGCGGTTGTGTACGATAGCGATCTCGGGATCGAGGTCATCATGAGCGGATCGGGAGACCTTATATTCGCGGTGCGTGCAAGTTGTGCCGTTCCCGGTGTCTTTGCCCCGCTTAGAGGCCCTGAAAGACACCTGTATGTCGACGGAGGCGTGTCGTCACCGCTTCCGATCGACGCCGTTCGCGCGATGGGAGCTGATATCGTGATCGCGGTGGACCTGATCGGAGTCGGCGGCACCTACGCGCGTCGGCCGCGGACCGCCGCCGGGCTCGCGTTCCGATCTGCCCTTGGGCTTATCAAAGCGGCATCCGCGCACCTCCCTTACACGGCCGACGTGACCGTCGTTCCAGATCGCCCATCTGCGGCCCGATCGAGATCCAGCGCGACGAGTTCATAGCGTTAGGTGAACAGGCTGCAATGAAGCGATCGAGAAGATCGAAGCAATTCTATAGTAGCAAGCTATGAAAAAGCTTGCGAGCTTCGCGATGTGGTCACCTGCCGCTGTATCGCAGGTTGACCTCAACGGCCTTTCCGTTTTGATCCAGCGTAAAAACGGCCTTGCCGTCTCCGAGCGGAAAATAGAACTCGGTCGCCGACAACGGTATCAAGCCTGCGGTGAACCGGTCCTGCAGCTGGCGAGTCAGGTGATCCGGTTCTTGATCGTCAATACCTTGCCGTTAGACATTTGAATGTCCCCCTGAGTCTTTGAGAGCTGCTCAGGTGTTAACTTGATGACTCTCCCGCGAACAGGCATATCGTAGGGCTTACCCAAAACCGCCGACGTCCCTCATGAAATACTGCTAAGGCAGGCGGTCAGGATTGGAAACTATGACTATCGTGATCTTGTCGTTCGGAAACTTGATAAAGTCGGTCAGATATCCGGGCAGCTGGCCATTGTGACGATATCGCGGCCGGTCAAATCCCTGCCCGACGAACCATCCATAGCCGTAACCGTCGAGATTTGCCGTAAATATCTCTTTTGCCTCGTCCAGCGAAACCAACCCACCGCCGTCCATGACACGGCTCCATTTGTACAGGTCGTCCGCGGTCGAATACAACCACGCGTCGCCTTCGGCGACTCGAGTGTGAGCTGCGGCAGCGGTTTGAGATGCCCGTCCGTCAGCGGCACACCAGCCAGCATCTTTTCCCAGCCAAGATCGCCGTGGGTGTAGCCTTTTGCGAGGCCTTTTGGAAGGTGCGCCCGATCGATAACGCCCGAGCTTGTCATGCCGGCGGGATCGAGCAGGGCTTTTTTGTATAATCGGCGAATGGAACGCCTGCGGCCTTTTGAACCACGCAGCTTAGCAGGATGTAGCCGGTATTGCTGTAATTAAATTTCTCGCCCGGCCGAAAGTCAGGCGGCAGTTTTCGGGCCTCATCG
>JBGAVC010000009.1:0-71739 GCA_044228265.1 Pyrinomonadaceae bacterium | reverse complement strand
ATCAATTCGATCGCGGTTCTACCATTTCAAAATAGGAATGGTGATCCTAACTCAGAATATCTTTCTGACGGCTTAGCCGAATCGTTGATCTATCGTCTGACACAATTGCCCAATCTAAAGGTCAGTCCGACGAGTTCGGTTGTTCGTTACAAAGGTAAAGATACTGATGTCGCCAAGATCGCAAGCGAGCTTGGTGTGGATGCGGTTATGACAGGAAGGCTTGCACAGATCGGTGACAATTTGACCATCAGTATCGAACTCGTCGATGTGCGAAACAACAAACTTATCTGGGGTGAGCAATACGACCGCAAGATGGCTGATCTGTTGGCAACGCAACGTGAGATCGCCGCTGAGATCGCGAGCAAACTTAAACTGAAACTTTCGGGTGATGATGCAAAAGGCCTGACGAAACACTACACGGAAAACAATGATGCCTATCAACTTTATTTGAAAGGACGCTTCTATGCGTTTAAACGAACGCCGAAAGATGTCCAACAAGCCATTGAATATTACCAACAGGCCACAGAGCTCGATCCGAAATTCGCGTTGGCATTTGCGGGCCTCGCCGAGGCAACGCATTTTCTCGGCCTTTTTAGCTATCCGCAGAAAAATGAGCTGACTCCAAGAGCAAAAGAAATTGCCCTGAAGGCTATTGAGTTGGATAACAGTTTGGCTGAGCCCCATTCAACATTAGGAGTGATTTGTTTTCTTAGTCACGATTTCGCCTGCATGGAACGTGAACAGAAGATCGCCATCGAGCTCAATCCAAATTACATGGACGGCCACCGCCGCTTGGGAATTTTGCTTCGTAGTCTGGGTAGGATCGAAGAAGCCCGCGTTAAAACAAAACGCGCTGGATCGATCCTTTGTCGCCGGTGGTCAATTTTCAATACGCACAGGAGTATTTCTTTGAAAGAAACTACGCACAGAGCGAAGCAATTAGCAAAAAGAACCAAGAACTTGATCCAAATTTCTGGTATGCACATTTACAAATGTTTTACATTTACCGGATAAAGCGATTATGCATCGGCTGTCGAGGAGCTGGCCAAAACACAAGACGCAAGAGGCGAACCTGACGCAGCAAAGTTGATCCGTGAGAGCTTGTAAATGGCGACTGGCCTGGATTCCTACGGAAAATTACGGAGCAGCGCACACGGCTTAAAATATATCCGTATTTTGTTGCAACTTTCTATGCTGAGTTGGGCGAAAAAGATAAAGCCTTTGCCACGTTGTACGAAGCCGTTGAAACACTGGATCAGCATACAAACCAGATGACAGTTGACCCATTTATGGACCCACTGCGCGACGATCCGCGTTTTAAGGAGTGATGCGAAAGCCGATTTCCGGTAGTTCTGCTATACAAGAACGTACAAAGGCAGGAATCTGCCGAAGTATATATTGCTCCATCAGCACACGAAACAAGGACGTAATGTTATTGTTATAGGACAAAATGAATAAAGAACTTGCGGCGAACACAACGATCTTACATTACCGCGTTATTTCTAAGATAGGCGAGGGCGGGATGGGCGAAGTCTATCTTGCCGAAGACACCGAACTTGGACGTCAGGTAGCTCTAAAGATATTGCTTTCTGAAGTTGCGGGCGATGAAGATCGCGTCCGGCGTTTTGTGCAGGAGGCAAAGGCGGCTTCCGCTCTCAATCATCCAAACATTCTCACGGTTTATCAGATCGGTATGTATGAAGACTCGCGTTTTATTGCGACCGAGTTGATCAAGGGCGAGACGCTACGCAATCGTTTGCGCGGCGAGCCGCTGACGATGCGCGAGGTGCTCGATGTTGCGATGCAGATCGCTGCGGCCCTCAACGCGGCGCATAACGCGGGCATCGTTCACCGCGACATCAAGCCCGAGAACATAATGCTTCGCGATGACGGGTTTGTTAAGGTCCTCGATTTTGGCTTGGCTAAATTGGCGAAGGACCCTGCTGCTACAACAGATTCGGAAGACGCGACAGTTGCTCAGGTCAGGACGCGGCCCGGCATGATAATGGGCACGGTTCAATATATGTCGCCCGAACAGGCACGCGGCAAGGAAACTGATGCGCGCTGCGACGTCTGGAGCCTCGGCATCGTGATCTATGAAATGCTCACCAAAGTGACACCTTTCGCCGGCGAGACCGCTAACGATTCGATTGCCGCGATACTTACCAAAGACCCGCCGCCGCTTGACACGTCAACGCCGTCAGAATTGCAGCGGATCATTCGCAAGTCACTGCAAAAGAACGCCGACGAGCGTTACCAGACGATCAAGGATATGCTTCTCGACGTTAAGAATCTCAAACGCGAACTCGAGATCTCTGATGAACTCGAACGCTCGCAGGTCCCGCACGCCACAGGCTCGTCAAACGTCGGCACGGCGCAGATGGCCGAGAACGCGACAGTGATCCACTCAGGCGCTCTTTCGACGCAAAACAGTTTGCCGCAGCAGCGGTCGAGTGCCGAGTACATTGTCAGCGAGATCAAGAGCCACAAGTTCGCATTCGCTGGCGTCGCGATATTTGTACTGTTGGCGATCGGGGCAGTTTTTGGCATCTACAAATTTTCAGGTACAGGCGCTGGCGGATCAGCGAAGAAGGAATTCTCGCTCGCCGATGCAACCATCACCAAGCTCACGACCAACGGGAAGGCAACGTTCGCCGCCATCTCGCCGGATGGCAAGTATGTCGCCCACATTCAGCTGGACGGCGTTGAGACGAGTATCTATCTCCGTCAGGTTGCCACGCAGAGCAATGTTCAGATCGTGCCGCCGAATGAAACCGCTTTTTTGTCACAAGTGACCTTCTCACCTGACGGTAACTATGTTTATTACAATCGCAACACCTCTGACTCTCCGGTGTTGTCGTTGTACCGGGTGCCGACGCTCGGCGGAGAACCGAAGAAGATACTGGATGATCTGTTCCGCGTCGTCGCCTTTTCTCCGGATGGCGGACGGCTTGCATTTAGCCGAAAGGTGAACGATTCATTTCAATTGCTGACAGCCAACGCGGACGGCAGCAATATCGAGAAGGTGCTTGATACCAATCCTAAAGAGGGTCTCGACAATATCATTTGGTCGCCCGATGGTAAGAAGATCGTTTACGAGATCTTCAAATACGAACTCTGGGAGAACAAGGACAGCGGAACGACCACTCTCTTCGAGATACAGCTTGCCGACCATTCGACCAGAAGATTTTCAGGCAAGGACTGGGCACATATCCTCGCTCTGAGCTGGTCGCCAGATGGCAGCCGTTTGTTAATGCTCGCCTCGGAGAAAAAGGAGCCGCCCCAGATCTGGCAGATAGCATATCCGCAGGGGACGGCAAAACGGCTGACGAATGATCCCGACGGCTATATAACAATGAGCGCATCGGCCGATCTGGGAACGTTGGCGGTAGTCAAGTCAGCCTCAACGTCAAATTTATGGGTTGCTTCCGCTGTTGACCCCAGCCTTGTTCGCTCCGTGACATCAGGTTCGGGTAAGACTGTCGATTGGCCTTCATGGTCGCCTGAAGGGAGAATTTTCTTTTATTCTGCTGAAGGCTCAAAGGGCGATATTTGGTCGGTTAATGCAGACGGCAGCGGCCTCAGGCAGATCACTTCCACACCGGAATTCGAGCAATCCCCGATAGTTTCGCCCGATGGCCGATACATCGCCTATAGCGTGTACGGCGGCAGTTTGCAGGCATGGTTGATAAAGAGCGACGGCAGCAGTCCCAGGCAGATCAGCAAAGGCGATGCAGTTGGGGATTGGGCAGTTCAAGGGTTCTCACCAGATGGACGATGGCTTTATTACACCCAGATCAAAAATAGTAATAATTTCACCTTGTGGAAGATCGCAGTCGACGGCTCCGGCGAAGCTATAAAAGTTTCTGATAAGAATATTCCCGGGATCTTGATCTCACCCGATGGCAAGCAGATGGCCTATTTCAATGTTGATGCAAAGCCCCCTCGGGTCGAGATCGCCCCAATCGAAGTATTCGAGCCTGTGAAAAATTTTGTGCCGTGTCCAACCTGCACTTTCGGTCGCTGGTCACCTGACGGACGCTCGATAGTTTATGTTGACACCTCAAAAGATGGCGTCGGTAATCTTTGGGCTCAACCGATCAGCGGTGGACAGCCGAAAAAGCTGACGACCTTTACGTCCGAACAGATCTACAACTTTGCGTACAGCCTCGACGGTAAACAGATCGCCTACTCACGCGGCATCCAGACTAGCGACGTGCTGCTGTATACGAACATAAAGTAGTAAGGGAATTCGAAGAAAGCTTGATTCCCCATTAATTAAGTAAACATGTCGCCCGGTTCGACGAAAACGGCCAGCTAACCTATGAAACGATGCCCTGAATGCGGCCGCGAGTACGACAATACAATGATGTTCTGTCTCGATGACGGAGCCGAATTGCTCTACGGCCCGGCAATGTCAGAACGGGGAGCGGTAGCGTCCGGGTTCCCATTGGACGAGCCGCAGACCGCGATCTTGTCAGAACCGCCTGTGTCAGCGGGCGGCCAGTCCGCAAGCGATGATCTTACCCGGCATTTTGTCCGCACAACGGCGGAGGCGGAGCCTCAAGACACCTTGGGTAAGACGACGGAAAAGCTCAGCTTTTTCGCAAATAGAGCGGCGAAGCCGCTGTTGGCGGTACTCACGATCATCGTTATTGCAGGAATCGGTTTCGCCATTTACAAACTCGCGTTCAAAAAAGACACCGCGACGCCGTCATTCGAGTCGATGAAGATCACAAAGCTCACCGACACCGGCAAGGCCGGGGACGCGGCGATCTCGCCGGATGGCAAGTACGTCGTGCACGTAAAGGAAGACGGCGGCCAGCAGAGCCTCTGGGTCCGGCACATCGCCACGGGCAGCAACGTGCAGATCATCCCGCCCGCCGAGGTGGAATATGAGCGAATGACGTTTACGTCGGACGGGGGCTATGTTTATTTCGGCAGGCGGGCGAAAGGGGAAGCGAATTACGCTCTTTATCAGGTGCCTGTGCTCGGCGGCGAACCGAAAAAGCTGAATTCAAATGTCGGCAGTTCGGTCACATTCTCGCCCGACGCCAAGCGGATGGCCTTTGTCCGCAAACAAGGCGGCGACAGCACGATGATGATCGCCAACGCCGATGGAACAGGCGAGCAGCTACTTGCGACGCTTAAAAGTCCTGAGTCTTTTAAGAGCAGCGGGCCGGGATGGTCGCCGGATGGAAAGGTGATTGCCAGCGGTACCAAGGCATCCGACGAAGGAGGTAATTACGGGAGAATAGTTGAGATACGCGTCGAAGATGGAGCGATCAAACAAATTGGTTCCTCAAAATGGGCCGACGCAGGGCAAGTCGCCTGGCTCGCGGACGGCAGCGGCCTGATCATGAATAATTTCGAGCAGAACGCGAACAGCGCACAGGTCTTTCAGATCTCCTATCCAAGCGGCGAGGTACAAAAGATCACCAACGACCTGCTTTCCTATCACGGCGTTAGTATGACGGCTGATTCCCGCTCGATCGTGGTGACTCAGGAAGACCGTGTCCTAAATATTTGGTCGGCGCCCGACGGCGATACGAGTCGCCCAAGACAATTGACACGCGGCTCGGCGAAATTTGAAGGATCGACCGGCGTCGGGTGGACTCCTGCTGGCAAGATCGTTTACACGCTTAGGAGCGGCCTTGTTCCGCATGTTTGGATAATGAACGGGGACGGCAGCGATCCACGGCAGTTGACGCAAAGCGGCGGCGCGTCTCCGGTGGTATCGTCTGATGGCCGCTACGTTGTTTACAGTGGTACGACCGATATTTGGCGGATCGACATTGACGGCGGCAACCCAAAACAATTGACTAACAACAGAGGCTATTTTCCGAACATATCGCCTGATGGGCGCTCGGTGATATATACAGCGACTGTTTCCCCCCTCGTTCCGAATCTTTGGAAGGTTTCGATCGATGGCGGTGAACCTGTGCGGCTCACCGACTACGTTTCAGGTGCGGGGGTCGTCTCGCCCGACGGTAAGTCGATCGCCAGTCTCTGTATTGAGCAAAAGAACTCGCCGTGGCGAATAGCCATAATTCCATTTGATGGTGGACAGCCAACCAAACTGCTCGATCTCCCGCCCGGCTACAATACTGTCGAGATCATGACAGGCATTCCGCAGGGGCCTCGTTGGCTGCCCGATGGCCGCTCGCTCGCGTACATCGTCACCCGAGACGGCGTCTCGAATATCTGGAGCATGCCGATCGACGGCGGTGCACCAAAACAGTTGACCAATTTCACCACCGATCAGATCGCGTGGTTCGACCTCTCCCGCGACGGCAAGCCAACCCTCTTCTCACGCGGCTCCACGACCAAAGACGTCGTCCTGATCAGCGGATTTAGAAAATGAAACTCGAAAAAGGCGCAAGACTGGGTAATTACGAGATCCAAACGCAGATCGGTGCAGGCGGGATGGGCGAAGTGTACAAAGCCCATGATTCGCGGCTTGATCGTGAGGTTGCGATCAAGGTGCTGCCCGCCGATCTTTCAAGGGACGAGGACCGGCTGCGACGCTTTGAGCAGGAAGCCAAGGCAACGTCGGCGCTCAACCATCCGAATATTCTTACGGTCTACGACATAGGCGAATACGACGGCTCGCCATTTATCGTGTCCGAACTGCTGGAGGGCGAAGAACTTCGTCAACGTCTTGACGAAGGCCCGATACCGCTGCGAAAGGTCACGGAATATGCCCAGCAGATCGTCAGCGGGCTGTCCGCCGCGCACGAAAAAGGCATAGTTCACCGCGACCTGAAGCCGGAGAACATCTTCATCACAAAAGACGAGCGAGTTAAGATACTCGATTTTGGACTTGCTAAGCTTCACGCGCCTGAAACCAACATTCACGGCTCGGAGGACGCCACGCGTCGCGCGATCACAGACCCCGGCGTTGTTATGGGCACAGTCGGGTATATGTCGCCGGAACAAATTCGCGGACAAGCCGTCGACTATCGCTCGGACATCTTCTCGTTCGGCACGATCCTTCACGAAATGATCACCGGCAAACGGGCATTTCAGGAAGAAACGATGGCCGAGACCATGACGGCGATCATCAAGCAGGAACCTGAAGAATTGACGGTCTCAAAGCCCGATATCAGCCCCGCTATGGAGCGGATCGTCCGCCGCTGTTTAGAGAAAAAGCCTGAGAGACGATTCCAATCGACTTCCGATCTTGGCTTTGCTCTTGAGTCTTTGTCGGCGACGACGAGTTCATCACGCACGAGTCTGTCGGAGATCGCGGCCGAGCCCGAGCCGGCAAGGCGGATGGGCGGGCCGCTGTTTTATGGTCTCGGATTGCTTTTACTTGTTGTCGGAGCGGTTGCGGGTGTTCTCGGCTACGGTTATTTTCGCCGTCCGGCAACGCAAAAGTATGAGCAGCTCACGTTTCGGCGGGGGCTTATCACACACGCCCGATTTTCTCCCGATGGGCAGACGATCGTTTACAGTGCCGAATGGGGCGGCAATCCGGGCGAGATATTTTCAGCCCGCAGCGGATTGAACGAATCGAAGTCGCTGGGTCTCAAAGACGCGGATCTGTTATCGGTTTCGTCAACGGGCGAATTGGCTATTCTGGTCAAGCGGCAATATCTCGGACAACTTACCTACAAAGGCACGCTGGCACGCGTTCCGATCATCGGCGGCACCCCGCGAGAGATCTTAGAAGACGTTCAGGAAGCGGATTGGTCGCCGGATGGCAAGGAACTGGCCGTGGTCCGCGAGGTCAATGGAAAGAACCGCCTCGAATACCCGATCGGCAAACTTCTCTACGAAACCCCGGGCTATATCAGCTATCCACGCATTTCGCCCAAGGGTGATCGTATTGCTTTCATGGATCACAAGGTGCGTTGGGACAATCGCGGAACAGTTACGACCGTTGACCTGGCGGGAAAAACCACCGTGATGACCGAAGAGTTTTCCGGTGAAGAAGGTCTGGCCTGGTCGGCAAGCGGCGACGAGATCTGGTTCACAACGGGTCAAAACGGCGAAAACCAGAATCTTTATGCCGTCACACTTGCCGGGAAAATGCGGGAAGTGCTTCGCGTTCCTGCAGAACTTTGGCTCCATGATGTAGCCCGCGACGGGCGCGTGCTGATGACCCGCTTTAAACCATCGGGCGATGTAACGGGCGTGGCTCCGGGCGAAACGCAGGAAAGGAATTTGTCATGGCTTGATTTTGGCAGTGTTGTAGACCTTTCTACGGACGGCAAGACCTTTATCTATAATCACTGGGGACAAGGCGCCGGTACGGACTATGCGATCTATTTAGGAAAAACTGACGGTTCGCCGGCCGTCCGCATTGGCGAAGGCAACGCAAATCAATTGTCGGCGGACGGCAAATGGGTGATCTCCGAGTTGTTCAGTAAAAACCAGGTTTTTCTCTTGCCGACAGGTGCGGGTCAGGCGAAACAATTAGACTTTCACGGAATTGAACGAAACGGCGAGTCTCTGTTCTGGCTTCCCGACAACAAGCAGATCCTTTTTAATGGAAATGAACCGGGCAGGCCAAAACGGGCATTTGTTCAAAATGTCGAGTCGGGAGAGCAACGGGCGGTTTCGCCCGAAGGCGTTTCGGGAGATATCGTTTCGCCTGACGGGAAGTCCTTTATTTGCCTGGAGAATGGAAAAGGTTCCATTTGCTCGATGGACGGAAACACTCCACCGCGTCCTATCGCCGGACTCGGTGACAAAGAAAGGGTCGTAAACTGGACAACGGACGGACGGCTCCTATTCGTCTCCGCGTATGAAAATTCGACACTAAAAGTCTCGCGTTTAGATCTCACGACCGGACGCAAAGAGCCGTTCAAGGAAATAGTTCCCGCAGATCGGGCCGGAATATTTTTCAAACCAGGCATTGCGATCACTCCCGATGGAAAAGGCTACATTTACACGGTCCGCCGCTATTTGATGGATCTTTATCTGGCAGACGGATTGAAGTGAAATTTCTAACCACATTACAGGCGAGCTGTTTAGAAGGCGATCTTTAATGAAAATTAATGAAGGCACAAAATTAGGAAGATACGAGATCCGTTCGCTCATCGGCGTCGGCGGAATGGGCGAGGTTTACCGGGCGAGCGACCCTAAGATCGGTCGCGATGTCGCAATAAAAGTCCTGCCGGCAGACTTTTCGGCGGACAAGGACCGTGTCGCGCGATTTGAGCAGGAAGCTCAGGCTGCCGGTGCACTGAATCACCCGAATATCCTTGCCATCTACGATGTCGATAAGCAGGACGATGTTCTGTACGTCGTTTCCGAACTGCTCGAAGGCGAGGAACTAAGGCAGCGTCTCGATGAGGGGTCGATACCGCTGCGGAAAGTGACAGAATACGCCCAGCAGATCGTCAGCGGGCTGTCGGCGGCGCATGAAAAAGGCATTGTTCACCGCGACCTCAAGCCCGAAAACCTATTTATCACCAAGGACGATCGTGTAAAGATCCTCGACTTTGGATTGGCGAAACTGCGCGAGCCAAAACCCGATGCAGGCAGCTCTGAGGATGCAACTCGTAAAGCGATCACAAATCCGGGGGTCGTCATGGGAACGGTCGGTTATATGTCGCCGGAGCAGGTTCGCGGCCAGGCGACCGACCACCGGTCCGACATCTTTTCGTTCGGGCTGATCTTGTACGAGATGATCACAGGCAAGCGGGCGTTCCAGCACGAAACCATGGCTGAAACGATGTCGGCAATTCTCAAGGAAGAGCCCGAAGAAATCACGGAATCCAACTCGAACATCAGTCCGGCATTGGAGCGGATCGTTCGGCGGTGCCTGGAAAAGAGGCCCGAACGCCGTTTTCATTCGGCACACGATCTGGGTTTTGCACTCGAATCTCTTTCCGCACCGACGAGTTCGTCCGGCGCGAATATGACGACGGCGGTCAGTGCGATCGGTTCTGAAACCGCGAGGTCGCCCTGGCTTGTCCGCATTTTAGCGGCAGCTGCTTTAATGCTGCTGATCGGCTGCGTGGTGCTCGCCGTGATGTACATTCGGCGGATCGGGCAGACAGTTTCCACCCCGCTCCGACGCTTTGCTCTCGCGATACCGGCAAAAGCCGCTCCAAACTGGAATGACTTTCGCGTCGCGATCTCACCCGACGGCACTCGCATTGCCTATAATTGCCGCGAGGGAAACGCGGTTAGCATCTGTCTTCAAGCTCTGGATAGCTTGTCGGTGCAGCGCGTCGCCGAGGGCCGCGATGCCCTGGACTGGTTCTTTTCGCCAGATGGCGAATCGATCGGGATAGTGACCGAAGTCGGTCTGTCAAAGGTTTCCGTCCACGGCGGGGAGCCGCAAATGATCCATCGCTGGCTCGCCACTGAGCCGACGCCGATCGGATTCAGTTGGGGTCCGGACAACTACATCCTGTATGGCACGCCGTCCGGGATCCAGCGAATATCGGCTGCCGGCGGCGAACCGGAACAGGTGACCAGGATCGCCGCTGACGATGGCGTGACCGCTCATAATTGGCCGTCCCTATTGCCCGACGGCCGCAGTGCTCTTATCACGATAAAACGAACCGGCGACCGTGACACCGGCGGTATAGTCAACCTCCAGGACGGTTCGGTGCGGGACCTTGGGGTCAGCGGCCACGGTTTTGTCTATGTTGCGCCCGGCTTCATCGCTTTCCTGCAAGGCACAACTCTCTCCGCTTTTGAATTCGATCTCGCTGGCTCTGCTCGCCCGTCAAACCCCACGCCAATAATACAGAATGTAGGTACCGAGCCCGTGGTAGCCCGCGACGGAACCCTTGTTTATATCCCGACCCGCGGCGAGTCGACGGCGCGCCTCGTCTGGGTAGATCGCGACGGGCGACCAACGGCTGTCGGAAACGAACGTCTTGACTACACGCATTTGGATCTCGCGCCTGACGGCCGCCGCGCGCTGCTCAATCTCGAAGGCGGCAAGATCGACCTCATCGATCTGCAGGGCGGCACGCGAAAGCTGGTGGCTAAGGGAGGATTTCCTATCTGGTCCTCGAATGGGGAACGGGTGACGTTCAGCGGGGATCGCGGTCTCGAATGGATGCCTGCCGACGGAAGCGCTCCGCCGGAAGTCCTCGTGCCTAAACCAGGCTTTATTGTACCGACGTCATGGAACTCGGTAACAGGCGAACTCGCGTATTACGATCACCGCGCGTTCGAGATCTGGATCCGTTCAGCGGACGGAACGACGCGGCGATTCTTAGGTGGGCCCGGTAGAAAGCGGTCCGGGCGGTTCTCGCCCGATGGGAAATGGATGGCATTCGTCAGCGACGAGACGGGCGATTATCAGGTGTATGTGACCGCCTATCCGGGACCGGGACCGACCGTGGCGGTTTCGACGAAGGGAGGGCTGTCGCCGATCTGGTCGGCAGATGGGCACGAATTGTTCTTCCGGCTCGGGTCAAAGGTGCTGACCGCCCGCATGTCGGGCGCTCAACCGCTTGGCTTCAGCGCCCCAGTCGAACTCTTTGACGGTCCCTACACGCTCGACCTTATGGGCCATCAGCGCGAAGACGTCGGGCCCGACGGGCGTTTTCTGATGGTCGAGAACAGCGACGACTTTCCGATCGTCATCGTGCAGAACTGGCCGCTTGAGCTCGGACGTCTGGTGAAGTGAAATGACATTAATTGACGGTACAAAACTAGGAAGATACGAGATCCGCTCTGTTATTGGCGTCGGCGGCATGGGCGAGGTTTACCGGGCGAGCGACCCGAAGATCGGGCGTGATGTCGCGATAAAGGTCCTGCCGGCGGACTTTTCGGCGGACAAGGATCGTGTCGCCCGTTTTGAACAGGAAGCTCAGGCCGCGGGTGCGCTCAATCATCCGAATATTCTGGCCATCTACGATGTCGATATGCAGGACGGCGTTTTGTATGTTGTTTCGGAACTGCTCGAGGGCGAAGAACTGCGAGATCGTCTTGACCAGGGACCGATACCCCTCAGAAAAGCCACCGAATTTTCCCAGCAGATCGTCAGCGGCCTCGCTGCAGCTCACGACAAGGGCATCATTCATCGCGACCTCAAGCCCGAGAACATATTCATCACAAAGGACGACCGGGTAAAGATACTCGATTTTGGACTGGCTAAACTGTCAGAAGCGGGAACGGGAGCGACCGGGTCAGAGGACCACACGCGAAAGGCCCTCACAAATCCGGGCGTAGTTATGGGCACGGTCGGGTATATGTCGCCGGAGCAGGTTCGTGGGCAGATGACAGATCACCGCTCGGACATATTCAGCTTTGGCTTGATCCTCTACGAAATGATCACCGGCCGGCGTGCGTTTCAGGAGGAATCGCTGGCTGAGACGATGTCGGCGATCGTCAAAGAAGAGCCGCTGGAGATGACGGAATCGAACCCGAACATCAGCCCGTCGCTTGAGCGGATCGTCCGGCGATGTCTCGAAAAGAAACCGGACCGCCGTTTTCAATCGACGGCGGATCTCGGGTTTGCTCTCGAATCGCTGTCGACACCGACGAGTGCGTCGGGCGCAAATATGACAACGGCGGTCAGTACGATGGGGCCAGAAACTGAGAGGTCGCCGTGGCCCATGCGTATTCTAGGAGCCGCTGCATTGCTATTGCTGATCGGCTGTGTCGTGCTCGCGGTGATGTATATTCGACGGCCGGTACCGGATGAGCGGCTGGTGAGCTTTGTCATACCTCCGTCTGAAGCCGGCACTAGTATCGGAGCTCCGGCTATTTCGCCCGACGGCCGAACGATCGCATTCATCATGACGGCCGACGGCAAGCCGCATCTCTACATCCGGGAACTCGGGTCGTTGGCGGAGCAACGCCTTAACGGAACGGATGACGCCGGCGGGGGACCGTTTTGGTCCCCAGACAGCCGAGCAATAGCATTTTTTGCGAATGACAAGCTAAAAAAGGTAGACATCGGCGGCGGGCCGGTGCAAGTGATCTGCGATGCTCTAAAAGGATATACCGGAGCATGGAGCCGCGATGGTGTGATCGTATTTGGGGGCGAGAAAGGCACTCGTCGTGTATCCGCGGCGGGCGGCGAGGTTTCTGAGCTGCTTCCACTAGACGAGTCACGCAAGGAAACAATTCATATATGGCCTCGCTTTTTACCCGACGGGCGACACTTCTTTTATCGGAGCCACAATAGCCTCCCCAACCATCCACCGGAGATATTTATCGCTTCGATCGATGGGAAAGAGAGAAAGCCGCTATTCAAGAGCGAATCTGACGTTTACTACGTTGCGCCGGGATACTTGCTGTTTGCCCGCGGCTCGACGGTCATGGCGCAGCCGTTCGATGCGGCAAGACTTGAGTTCACCGGCGATCCTGTCGCCGTCCTCGAGAACGTTCGTTTCAACCAGACCTTCGGCCTCTTAAATCTCTCGGTTTCGGAAAACGGGACATTGGTCTATAAGCCCGGTTGGGGGGTGGAACGGCAGTTAACGTGGTTTGACCGGGAGGGAAAAGAGATCTCGAAGGTTGGCCAGCCGGGCTCCTATTCCGACGTCGTTCTTTCACCCGACGGTAAAAAAGCTGCCGCGACGCGAAATGTCGACAACAACGCCGATGTGTGGGTGATGGACCTGGACCGCGGGGTGCCGACGCGATTTACGTTCAACGCCACTCTAGAAGATGACCCGGCATGGTCATCCGACGGCCGCTACATTATTTACACCTCGACCAGAGACAGCGACATCCGAAGGGTCTTTCGAAAGATGGCGAGCGGTGCGGAAAATGAGGAGTTACTAAGCGACGCCGTCGATGTCGCTAACAATGGACTCGATTGGTCGCCCGACGGCAAGAACATTCTATATACGAGCCCAGGTGATAAAACTGGCAACGATATCTGGATATTGCCTCTCGGCGGAGATGCAAAGCCGTTTCCCTTACTGCAGTCCGAGTTTACCGAGCAGATGGGGCATTTTTCGCCGGACGGACGCTTCTTTGCTTATGTGTCAAACGAGAGCGGCCGGGCGGAGGTGTACGTTCAGACGTTTCCGACCGCGGGTGGAAAATGGCAGGTTTCCACCGCTGGCGGTGCGCAGCCGCACTGGCGACGCGACGGAAAGGAACTCTATTACATCGCCCGGGACAACAAGCTAATGGCTGTAAGCGTAAAGCTCGGCGAAACGTTTGAGAATGGAGCGGCGACACCATTGTTTCAAACCGAGGTTTCCAGCTATAACAACACTAATCGATACGACGTTGCGGCTGACGGCCAGCGGTTCCTGGTCAACCAACCCGCTCAGTCCGGCAAGGAGTCGCCGTATATCGTGATCCTGAACTGGACCTCGACGCTGAAAAAATAATGAACTGTCCTAAATGCCACGAAGAGATCCCCGGCGGCGCATCGTCGTGTTCCGCGTGTGGATTTTCGTTTGACTCGGCGACGCAGATGTTCGAGTCGGGCGAGGTGAGCGAAGCGCCGTCGATCCACACGACGGAGTCTTCGGATGGAGGTCGCTTTCGTCCCGGTGAGATACTTGCGGAACGCTACCGCATGGTGAGCCTCCTGGGCCGCGGCGGGATGGGCGAGGTCTATCGAGCCGATGACCTGAAACTTGGCCAGCCGGTCGCGTTAAAATTCCTTCCCGAACATCTTACCAGCGACGGAGCCGCGCTCGCCCGGTTTCATCGCGAGGTTCGGGTCGCGCGTCAGGTTAGCCATCGAAACGTCTGCCGCGTTTACGACATCGGCGAGATCGACGGGCGGCATTTCCTGTCGATGGAGTTTATCAAGGGCGAGGAGCTTTCCTCGCTCCTGCACCGCATCGGCCGCCTGCCGGATGACAAAGCGATCCAGATCTCGCGGCAGATATGCGCGGGGCTCGCGGCGGCGCATGAGACGGGCGTTCTGCACCGCGACCTGAAACCGGCGAACGTGATGATCGACGAGCACGGCAACGCCCGCATCACAGATTTTGGCCTGGCCGGACTGGCCGAGGAGTTCAAGGCCGACGAGATCGGTGCCGGAACGCCGGCCTATATGTCGCCGGAGCAGATCGAGGGCGGCGAGTTGACCATCAAGAGCGACATCTACTCGTTGGGGCTGGTGCTCTATGAGCTATTCACCGGCAAGCAGGCATTTCAAGCGGCGACCGTCGGCGAGCTGATCAACCTGCGCCGCAGCAACACGTCGCCGACCACGCCGACATCGATCGTCAAGGGCTTTGATCCGGTGATCGAAAAGCTCATCGACCGTTGTATTCAAAAAGACCCGTCCCAGCGGCCTTCGTCGGCGTTGCAAGTTGCCGCGGCGTTGCCGGGCGGCGACCCGATCGCGGCCGCGCTGGCCGCCGGCGAAACGCCTTCGCCCGAAATGGTCGCCGCCGCGCCAAAAGAGGGTGCTTTGCGTCCGCCGGTCGCGGTGGCAATGCTCGCCGCATTCCTCGTGATGCTAGTGGCTGTCGTTCTGGTCGGGAGCCGCCGGCATTTGAGCAACTTCGTTCCCCTTGAAAAGTCGCCTGAGGTCTTAAGAGAGACCGCCCGCGACCTCATCCGGCGGGCGGGCTACAACGAGCCCCTGGATAGTGCCGACTGGTTCGTAACCAGAACGGACATGCTGGACTTTATCGCGCAAAACGACCAGTCACGTGACCGATGGGAAAAGATGAAGTCGACGAGGCCGTCGGCGATCACTTTTCGATATCGCCAGAGCCCACGGTACCTCGAGACAACTGATGGCCGGATTGACGCGGATGCACCGCCGCGCACAGTTCCGGGCATGGTCGATGTAAATCTCGATACTCGGGGGCAATTAAGGTTATTTCGTGCCGTTCCGCCGCAAGTTATCGATCGTGGCCCCACGTCTCCGAATGAAATTGATTGGTCGATCTTCTTTACCGCGGCGGGACTCGATCAGGCGGATTTCCACCCGGTGGAATCCAAGTTGACCCCGAGGGCCTCGTACGACTTTAGTATCGCCTGGGAGGGAACGTATCCCGAGAACCCGCAGATGCCGATCCGCATCGGGGCGGCGGCTTTCCTTGGCAAAGTGGTGTGGTTCGAGATGGTCCATTCGTGGGAGCAGCCCGCCCGCGAGGTTGCCACTCCGAGGAGCGCAGGGCAGAAGGTGTTGACCGGCCTTAGCATTGGGATCCTCCTACTTGCGGGGATCGGCGGAGTGCTTCTGACAGTCAAGAACATTCGGCTTGGTCGAGGTGACCGCCGCGGAGCTTTCAGGCTGGCCCATTTTGCTTTTTGGGCAAGTTTGATCAGGTTTGTCTTTTGGCCAACCACTCATCACGTCCCGACAGGCGGGGAAGTTGGTCTGATAATATTCCCGGCACTTGGCTGGGCACTGCTTGCGTCGGCGTTCTCGTGGGTAGTTTATATGGCGCTTGAGCCCTTCGTTCGCCGCCGCTGGCCACAGCGGATCATCTCGTGGACTCGTCTTCTGGCCGGGGACTTGTTGGATCCGATGGTTGGCCGCGACCTGTTGATAGGGGCTCTCTTCGGCATTGGTTCGTTGCTTTGGAATTTTTCTCTACGTTATCAGGCCTCTGTATGGCTGGGTAACCCGCCAGGCGTTCCATCGGGTTCAAGTAATTTGGGGCTTGGTGTGGGATCATTCCTCCCGTTCCTTGGAAACCAGATCGTATTTCAGTTGCTGGTCTGGATCGTCGTCTTTTTTGTAATTCTGATGTTGGCCCTCGTGCTCCGGCGTGACTGGCTGGCCTTTGCTCTCGGCTGGGCCATTGCGGTCCTGGGTCTATTTCTCACTCAACGCAACCAATCGGGGATAGACTTGATCTTTGTTGCGATAGGAACCGCGATCTTTATCATCTTTCCGCTCTGGCGTTACGGCTTGCTGGTCGTGGTGTCGAGCGGCTTATTTGCCACCATGAGCGATCTTCCCATCACGACGAATTTCACCGCGTGGTACGCCACCGGTTTTGTCATGTACCTGATTCTCGTGGTGGCCGTGGCCGTCTACGGTTTCTACACCTCCCTCGCCGGCCAGAAACCATTCGGCGGGAAGTTTTTGGAGGAGTGAGGAATGTGTCATTTGTCCGTAGCCCACGTGTCAGTAGCCCGCACGTGAGTAAGGGCTCAACAGGGAGCACCAGACCCGATGATGGAACGAGACGACTCTGGCGGGTCGGTGACCGAGTTGACACGATGATCGATGGTTCGCGTTATGTTAGATGAGCCCTTACTCACGTGCGGGCTACTGACACTGTGGGCTACGGACACCCTTGACGAGCTGCGAGAAAGGAGATTTCGATAGGAATGGAAAGGGATGCAGATAAGACCTTATGGCTGTCACCGCTCGTTCTCGACCGGGGCTTCGGTGTACAGTTTCGCGATGACCATGTTCACGTCGAACTCGGTAAGGATTTCGAACCGGAAAAGGGGCACAGGCAGGAGCTTTGGAATGTGATCGCCGACGCTTGTGAAAAGCATGACACCCGACGCGTGCTCGTTGAGGGCATTTTACCCGAAGGTCCGCGTGAGACCTCGGACGTGATCGACGCAGGGCAAAAGACCGCGACCGTGCCGCACTTATGGCTTGCATTCGCGATCTCAGGTTTTAAGCCGTCGGCTGCGACCGAACTCTACATTGTAATAGCCGCTTCGCGAGGTGTTCGTGTCCGGTTTTTTGCGGACAGCGATCATGCACTCGCTTGGCTGCGGAGCAACACAGTTTCTTGACAGCACCAGACCGATGGAAAGAGCCCTCGGAAGCAAACAAGTTTGTATATTGACCGCGATACTGTTGGCGGTGCGTTTCGCGTTTCCCCAGCAGGCCCCCCAGACGCCGTCGCCAATGACGGAAAATACGCGGCCGCATCCTCGCATCACACAGACAGATGTTCCCGGCCGACGTATCGAACTGAAGTCGCTGAAGGGGGCCCGGGCGTTCGTCGGCCCAAAAGTCGACCTCGACCGGCCAGTGCCGCTGATAGTGCACTTTCACGGCACGACGTGGCTTATCGAGCGTCACGTCTTCGAAACCGTCCCTAAAGCCGTGCTCATTACTGTCAATCTTGGGTCCGGGTCGAGCGTTTACGGACGACCGTTCGCCGAAGACGGAAAGTTCCAGGAGCTAATAGACGAAGCGGCCAAGGAGCTAGGCGTCAAACGCGGCTGGTCGTCGATCACGCTCTCTGGATTCTCGGCGGGATACGGTGCGGTTCGTGCTATCCTTAGGCACGAAAAATATTTTGGGATCGTAAATAACGTCCTTCTGATGGACGGTATGCACGCGAGCTATTCGCCTGAAGGCAAGGTGCTTGCTGAAGGCGGAGCGGTCAACGCGGCCGACCTTGACTCGTTCGTGCGATTTGCGCGAGAAGCCGCCGCGGGGCGAAAAACATTCGTTTTCACACATTCTGAGATCTTTCCAGGGACATACGCCAGTACGACCGAGTGCGCCGCTTTCGTGCTGGGGATGATCGGATCAAAAGAGCGTGCGACGCTGAAAAAGGGCCCGATCGGGATGCAGCAATTGAGCTCGACCCGTGTCGGGCACCTGACATTTCTCGGTTTTGCCGGGAACACCGCGCCGGATCATGTCGACCACCTGCAGGCTATGCCATTCTGGCTGCGACGTCTGAAGTTCTAGCTACACCGGCGACCAGCGGGACCTGATCCGGGACGCAAACGTAACACCGCCTGACGGTATTTTGTAGGAAATTACGATGAGTAGGCTAATTCTAATAACCACTTTGTTTGCAGCGACGATCTTTGGCCCAAGCGGCATCGTGGCACAGACCTCAAAAGGTAACCTTGCACCGACGCCGCCGATGGGATGGAACAGTTGGAATAAATTTGGCTGCAAGATCGACGAAAAACTTATTCGTGAAACGGCTGACGCCTTTGTTTCCTCAGGCCTTCGAGACGCAGGTTACAAGTACCTCAACATTGACGACTGTTGGATGGCCAAGGAGCGGGACGCGAGAGGAGACCTGCAGCCCGATCCCGAGCGGTTTCCGCATGGGATCAAGGCACTCGCCGATTATGCTCACGAGAAAGGGTTAAAGCTTGGCGTATATTCGTCTGCCGGGACCAAGACATGCGAAGGGTTGCCTGCAAGTCTCGGACACGAAGTCGCGGACGCAAAGAAATTCGCCGAGTGGGGCGTTGACTATCTAAAATACGATAACTGCAACAACCAAAAACTCCCTGCGCGTCAGCGATATCAAGCAATGGCAGACGCCTTGAACGCGACGGGCCGCAAGATCGTGTTCAGCTTCTGTGAATGGGGCGAAAACAAGCCCTGGGAGTGGGCGAGTGAGACGGGTGCCCATTTGTGGCGTACGACAGGTGATATCAACGACAGTTGGCGATCGGTCATGAGACTTCTCGATCTGCAGGTAGGGCTCGAAAAGTATTCGAAACCGAACGCGTGGAACGACCCCGACATGCTCGAGGTCGGCAATGGTTCGATGACCGATGCTGAATATCGTGCTCATTTTAGCCTCTGGGCATTGCTGAATGCGCCTTTGATCGCGGGCAATGATATTCGCTCGATGGACCCTGCCATAAAGGCGATCCTGACCAACCGCAGCGTGATCGCGGTTGATCAGGACTGGGGAGGCAAACAAGGATTTAAACTGCGCGACGACGGCGACAGCGAAGTGTGGATGAAACCGATGTCGGACGGTTCTCGCGCCGTCGTTTTGCTGAACCGCAGCGGCCGCGATGCACCGGCGTCGATAAGCGTGACGCCTGCGGAGCTGGGACTGACGTCAGCGAAGAAGTACCGAGTGAACGATCTTTGGACGAACAAGACGCAGATGATCAGCGGCAAGCTGAGTGTCGCGGTACCGGCTCACGGCACGACGATGTTTATCGTCAGGCCCGCGTAGCAATGTGCTCGTTCGAACCAGTAACCATCTGAGCTTAGCCGAGTTGGCGTTGAAATAAGGCCGTCGCGCGAACTGAATGTTCATCGTCGGAAAGATATCTATGAAAATACTGAATACTGGACGATACATCCGAGAGTTGTTGTGTGTCGGATCGCTGGTTTTGATCGCGTCAGCTTTTGCTCACTCGCAGACGTCTGGCTTGCCGCGCGGCATTACGGCAGAAGATTACTTTTCGTTCGAGTTCGTAAGCGATCCGAACATATCGCCGGACGGAAAGCTTGTCGCGTATGTAGTGACGAAGATCGATAAGGCACAGAACCGCCGAAATTCCGCGATCTGGATGGTCCCGATCGACGGCAGCCGTGCGCCTTGGCAATTTACGACCGCACCGCAAAACTCGACATCGCCGCGATGGAGCCCGGATGGCAGGACGCTCGCATTTTTGTCATCTCGTCCGGACTCGGCAACGACGGCGGCGGCAACGAGCGCTCCTGCCGAGCAGCCGCGAGCACAGGTTTACGTACTTTCGATGAATGGAGGCGAGGCGAAACGGCTTACCAATCTCAAAAATGGCGTCAGCCTTTTTCGCTGGTCGCCGGATGGAGCGCGGATGGTCGTCGTGAGTCGAATCGGCCCGAGCGATGCCAAGACGAGTGATCCAAAAGACCGAAGTGATGTCCGTCATTACAAGAACACGAGCTATAAATTCAACGATTCGGGGTGGTTCGACGACCGCCGAACACACTTTTGGGTGGTCGATGTCGGAAACGGAAATGCCAAACAGATAACCGAGGGCAACGATTGGAATGACAGCGACCCGCAATGGTCGCCCGACGGAACGAAGATCGCGTTCGTCTCAAACCGGACCGGAAAAGAATATGACGAAGACCGAAACACGGACGTTTGGGTCATCTCGGCTTCGGGCGGCAGTTTGATAAAGATATCGGACCATTCCGAGTCGGACAACCAACCGCGGTGGTCACCGGACGGCAAGTGGATCGCGTTTACGGGTGAGATACGCGAGCGCGACCATCCAAAGATCTTTCTCGAACCGGCGACCGGCGGCGTTCCGTCTGTGCTAGCAGCAAACGGCCTGGACCTGATTCCCGGGCAGCTCGAATGGTCCGCGGACGGCAAGTCGCTTTACTTCGAAACCGGCGTTAAGGGCGAGAATCACCTGTTTCGCGTCGATGTCACGGCAAAATCGGTGAATCAGGTGACCTCGGGGCCGAGGGCCGTGCGGGGTGTCGATCTCAATTTCTCAAGCGGAAAAATGGTCTATATGGCCAACGATTTCAAGCATTTGGACGACCTGTACATTTCGGACCTAGACGGCAAGAACGAGCGAAAGCTGACAAATCTGAACACCGAGCTGTGGAAGCAGATCCAGTTTGCGGATGTCGAACGCTTCACCTACAAAGGTGCCGAGGGATGGGACATTGACGGCTTTCTGGTGAAGCCAGCCGGCTGGCAGGCCGGCAAGAAGTATCCGCTTGTGTTCAGCATCCATGGCGGCCCGGCCGGACAGTACGGCGTCGATTGGTACCACGAGTTTCAGGTCTACGCGGCAAAGGGCTATGCGGTTCTGTTCACAAACCCTCGCGGCTCGACCGGCTACGGGCAGAAATTTGAGCGCGGGATCGACGGCCAATGGGGCGGCAACGACTACATCGACATGATGAATGGCGTCGACGCCGCTCTCGCGAAATATCCGTGGGTCGACAAAGAACGTATGGGAGTCACCGGCGGCAGCTACGGCGGCTATGCGACGAACTGGATCGTCGGTCATACGGACCGGTTCAAGGCCGCGGTCACTCTCCGGAGCGTTTCAAACTTCATATCCGACGACGGCACACGTGACGGAGCCTATGGCCACAAGGCTGATTTTGGCGGGAAAGACATCTTTGAGGCCACCGATCTCTATTGGGAGCGATCGCCGCTCAAATACGCCAGGAACGTCAAAACACCGACATTGATCCTGCACTCGGACAACGACTATCGCGTTCCGATAGAACAGGGCGAACAGTGGTATCGCGCTCTAAAACACTTTGGCGTAACGACGGAGATCGTCTTTTTCCCGCGAGAGAATCACAACCTGACTCGGACGGGCGAGCCAAAACATCTGGTCGAAAGCCTTAACTGGCAGTTGTATTGGTTCGACAGGTTTCTAAACGGCAATACAGCGGCGGTTCCGCCGGACGCAAAATAAGGGTATCAAGCCTCATAGACCGCTATCAAAATGAAACGTCAACATCTGCGAATGAGTTTGAGCCGCCCGGCCTTCTTTCTCTTCGTGGTTTCTTTGTGGGTCGGCACGCATCAAGGCATCGCTCAGCGGGTGCTGTACACGGATCCCGGCGTCCCGGTCGAGCGTCGTGTCGATGACCTCGTTTCGCGGATGACGCTCGAGGAAAAGGTCTCGCAGATGATGAACTCGGCCGCCGCCATCCCGCGGCTTGGCATACCGGAATACAACTGGTGGAACGAAGCCCTGCACGGCGTAGCTCGTGCCGGCATTGCAACCGTCTTTCCACAGGCGATCGGTATGGCGGCCACTTTCGACGAAAAACTCGTCTACCGTATGGCCGATGTCGTTTCGACTGAGGCCCGTGCCAAGCATCACGAGGCAGCTCGGCGTGGTGATCGAGGCATCTATAAGGGCCTGACCTTCTGGAGCCCGAACATTAACATCTTTCGCGATCCGCGTTGGGGACGAGGGCAGGAGACATGGGGCGAGGACCCGTTTCTTACGGGTCGGCTTGGGTCGGCCTTCGTACGCGGGATGCAGGGTAATGACCCAAAGTACCTAAAAACGGTATCGACTGTTAAGCATTTCGCCGTACACAGCGGGCCCGAGCCGGATCGTCACACGTTCGACGCGGTCGTTTCGGAACGCGACCTTCGGGAGACGTACTTGCCTGCCTTTCGCGAGACGATCGTTAAAGGCGGAGCCCTCGGCGTAATGTGCGCCTACAACCGTGTCGACGGCCTGCCGGCGTGCGGAAGCGATAAGCTTCTCGTCGATATTCTGCGCGGAGAGTGGCGATTTTCGGGACATGTGGTCTCCGACTGCGGTGCGATCGACGACATTTACATCCGTCATAAGTTCCTGCCCACCGAGGCCGAAGCGTCTGCCCTGGGGGTAAAGAAGGGCACCGACCTGACATGCGGGCGCGAATACCGTTCGCTCGTCCAGGCGGTGAAAAACGGGCTGATCTCAGAAGCCGAGATCGACACCGCTGTAAAGCACCTGATGACGATCCGATTTCGCCTCGGGATGTTCGATCCGCCCGAGATGGTGAAATATGCGCAGATACCGTATTCCGAAAACGACACGCCTGCCCATCGGTCGCTGGCGCTCGAGGCAGCCCGGGAATCGATCGTCTTGCTCAAGAACCAGAGCCGGACACTGCCGCTTCGACGCGATCTGAAGACGATCGCGGTCATCGGCCCGAACGCAGATGCACCCGACGTCCTGCTCGGCAACTACAACGGAACGCCGTCGAGATCGGTAACGCCCCTTCAGGGGATCCGCAGTAAACTGCCAAACGCGAGGGTGCTCTACTCGGCCGGTATGTATTCGCCGGGGATCGTGTTCGAGCCGGTGGCCCCCGAATTCCTCTCAGCCGGCGGCATCCGCGGCCTCAAAGGCGAATATTTCAACAACCGGGAGCTCAAGGGCG
This sequence comes from Pyrinomonadaceae bacterium, assembly GCA_044228265.1. Taxonomy (GTDB): domain Bacteria; phylum Acidobacteriota; class Blastocatellia; order Pyrinomonadales; family Pyrinomonadaceae; genus OLB17. Next base: position 48,278 of record JBGAVC010000009.1, on the reverse strand, counting down.
AGCCCGATCTCGTTCGCATCGACGATCGGATCAACTTCACGTGGGCCGGTGACAGCCCTGATCGGGCAATTAAGGTTGACGGCTTTTCGGCACGATGGACCGGGGGGTTGACGGCTCCTGACACTGGGAAATACACGTTCGGGTTTCGCGGCAACGGCGGGGTCCGCATATTTCTCGATGAAAAGCTTGTCGCCGAGGAACTCAAGAACACACGGACCCGAAACGTGTTACAGGAGATCGATCTCGAAGCCGGCCGGACCTACCAAATACGTATCGAATACTTCGAGAACAACAACCAGTTCGCTTCGGCTCGCCTTGTATGGCGGCCGCCCTTGGCCGAGACACGCATGCGTGACGAAGCTCTGCAAATTGCACGATCGGCGGACGCGGTCGTAATGGTCATGGGAATTACACCCAGCGTCGAGGGCGAGGAGATGGACGTCAAGCTGGACGGGTTTCGCGGCGGTGACCGGACGGATATCGAGCTTCCAAAGCCGCAGACGGCTCTGATCAAGGCAGTTCAGGCGACCGGGAAACTGGTAGTTCTCGTGCTGATGGGCGGGAGCGCACTCGCCGTAAACTGGGAGAATGAAAATGTCCCGGCGATCCTCGATGCGTGGTATCCGGGTGAGGAAGGCGGAACGGCGATAGCGGATGTCCTTTTCGGAGACTACAACCCGGCAGGGCGTCTCCCGGTGACGTTTTACAGGTCGGTGGGCGACCTTCCGCCCTTTGATGACTACCGAATGGAGGGACGAACATACCGATATTTTCGCGGCCAGCCGATTTATCCATTCGGCTACGGGCTCAGCTACACCAGCTTTAGATATAGTGACCTGAAATTCCCCAAAAAGGTCCAAGCGGGCGGGGATCTTGCAGTCTCGGCGAGCGTGCAAAATACCGGCTCGATCGCGGGCGACGAGGTCGTGCAACTCTATGTGACAAATGTGGCTGCCTCTGTTCCCGTTCCTATCCGCAGCCTTGCCGGTGTCGAGCGGATGCATCTGAAACCAGGCGAAAAGCGCCTCGTATCGTTTACGCTCACGCCACGGCAGATGTCGGTCATCCTCGATAACGGCAAACGCGTTGTCGAACCCGGCAAATTTCAGATAAGCGTCGGCGGGGGCCAGCCGGCAACTGCTCCAAACGGGCAAAACGTGACCGGATCGTTCCTTGTAAGCGGTCCGGGCTTCAATGTGCCGGAACGTTAACGGTCCCAATAGCCTTCCTGACCGAACAATTTAATGTTGCCGCCACATGTGGACCTCGGTTAATATGTCCGAAATCACTTAGTAAGATCTTTAGTTATCTTCCTCAAAGAGGGCCCGATGAAGCGCTGCCCGGAATGCCGACGAGACTATTACGACGACAGTCTTTTGTACTGTCTCGACGACGGCAGTGCGCTGCTTGAAGGGCCGGGCGAAAGTGCTTCATCCCAGATCCGATCCAAAGACGAAAAGAGCACGTCACACGGAACCGAATCGCCGACGATTCGATTCAAGGAAGAGAGAGCCGACCGGAGTACTGGCAATTCAGATCGTTTGGAAACGCAACGTAGACTTGCCCGAAATACGTGGGTCTGGGCATCGATCGGCATCATAGCGGTTTTGGTCGTAATCGCTGTCACGACAATATTTTTGCGAAGCCTAAAGGGCGATGCCGGCCGCGCGTCGATTTTTGACCGCGCGAACATCGCGCAAGTTACAACGTCAAGAAATCTTGCCCAAACCGCTATTTCGCCGGACGGAAAGTACCTCGCTTACGCCTTGAAAGACAGAGAAGCTGAGAGCCTATGGATCAGGCAGTCGGATGTCGCAAATGACATTCAGATCATAGCGCCGATGCCGGTTACCTATGAGGGTCTGACCTTTTCACGGGATTCGCTCGTTATTAATCTGGTTACGCGTGACGCGAACGGCGTCAGCTCGCTCTCGAGCGTTCCTTCCTTAGGGGGCACTGTAAAGCGGTTGATGTCACGAGTCGATAGTCCGGTTACATTCTCGCCTGACGGCGCGAGTATGGCGTTCGTCCGGGGTAAGTTCCCTTCCTCAGACGAAAGTGCCCTAATCGTGGCAGACAAGAACGGATCGAGCGAACGCGTACTCGCTGTAAAAAAGGCACCGCAGTTCTTCTATCCGATCAGCAATTGGACCGGCCCGGCGTGGGCGCCGGACAACAAGCTTATAGTTGCCGCTTTCGCTGACTTGAAAAACGGGCGCGCCGGCAATTTGTCAGCGTTCTCGATATCTGACGGCACTGAAAAAAAGCTTCTTTCAGAAGATTTCGCCGAAGTTGGCCGGGCCGAATGGCTGGCGGATATGAGCGGATTGGTTTTCGTCGGAACTCAGAAATTCGTGGGACGTTTCCCCGGCCAAGTCTGGTCGGTCACTTACCCGGGCGGCGCTGTTCACAAGGTTACTAATGATTTCGGTAATTACCGGGCACTGAGCATGACAGCCGACGGCAGCAGGATCGTGACCATCTCGTTCACCGAATTGTACGCTCTCTGGATCGTCACGGACGGTGATTCGGCCCGGGCGAAACAGGTCATTCCCGTCAGTCGGCGGGGAGGAGTGAGTTGGACGCCAAATGGTCAGATCGTCTACGCCACGACGATGAACGGACGAAGCGATATCTGGATCACTCAACCGGACGGCACCGGCCGAAAGCAGCTTACGGCTGACTCGGAGCAAAACTGGGAGCCGTCGGTTTCGCCGGACGGACGTTTCATTGCCTACTTCTCGACCCGCGACGGCAAAGCCAACGTGTGGCGAATGAATTTAGACGGGAGCGATCAGCGTGCGTTGACCCGCGATCTTCTCACGTGGCAGCCTTCCTGGTCGCCGGACGGACGGTCGGTACTCTTCGTGACTTATCCCGACTGGAGTCTGAGTAGCGTTCCAGTCGACGGCGGCGACTTCGGCCCTATCAATGACCGGCTCGGATTCCGGCCTGTCGTTTCCCCTGATGGCCGGTTCCTGGCATGCTATTGTGCAGAAAACGTGGGTTCGGCGTCGGTTGAGTCAGTCTCTCGACTAACCCTTATTCCCTTAAATGTGAATAGCACGCCGCTCTCGCCTGTTTACCAGGGTGGCCAGCCTGATTCGAGTTTCGCCTATTTGCAGTGGACGCCTGACAGCCGTTCGGTGCTTTACAACTCGAGTGTCGACAATGTGGAGAACATATGGAGCCAGCCGGCAACCGGCGGGCCGGCTGTGAAGCTAACGAGCTTTCAGGATGCCGAGATCTCGAGCTTCGCCATTTCAAAAGACGGGCACCGACTCGCCGTAGCCCGCGGGACGATCGCAAGTGACGTCGTGATGATCACTAACTCAATAGACAAACGCTAGCTCTGGACCAATAGGTCGTCGAAACAAAGATATGTTCGTTGATCGCGAGTTTTCCCAAAGAATCGAACGGGCCGAAGGGCTCGCGAACGCCGCTTTCGTCGAGACGCGTCGGCGACTCGAGCCGGAAAGCGGTGCACGGCGGATGGAAGTCGCCGGGGCATTGGTGATGTTCGATGGGGTCGGTTCGCCGTGTACCCAGACGTTTGGGCTAGGCTTATTTGACAGCGTTGGCGGCGAAGAAATGGACGAGATCGAAGGTTTTTTTCGAAGCCGAGGCTCCGATGTATTCCATGAGGTGAGCCCTCTGGGCGATATCGGTCTGCTGCCGATGTTATGTGACCGTGGATATCGGGCGATGGAGATGTCGATGGTCCTTTTTAGAGAACTCGCCGGGTACAGAACGAACAATAGCTCGCATCCCGACATTACGGCGCGGATCATCGAGCCGAACGAGGTTGATCTATGGGCGCGGACATCTGCGGCTGGGTGGGCAACCGAGCACGAGAGCCTTGGCGAGTTTATGCTCGGATTTGGCCGCATAAGCGCACAATGTGACGGGGGGCTTCCGTGGATCGCCGAGCTTGACGGACGTCCTATAGCGGCGGCAATGATGTTTATCGGCGACGGCGTCGCGATGCTCGCCGGGGCAAGCACGATACCCGAAGGCCGCAACCGCGGAGCGCAAAATGCGCTACTCGCCGCCCGCCTGGAGTTCGCCGCTGCGAACGGCTGCTCCCTGGCCGCCATGGCGACGGCTCCCGGCAGCCAGTCGCAGAAGAATTCGCAGAGAAATGGTTTTCAAATAGCGTATACTCGCACGAAATGGCAATTGGCGTTCGGATGAGCTGATCTCGTGATCGGCTGCCGTGCTCATCCGAGATCGCGGATCGCCCCGCCGGTTCAAGACCGCAGTGTTGGTATCGCCTTGGCTCGGAGCCACGTAAAACAAATATGAAAAAACTCTTCCTATTCATCTGTCTGTTCGCAGCGTTGGCACATTTCGCGTTTGCCCAGTCGGACTTCGAGGCGTTCGACAAATACGTCGAATCCGCCCGCTCTCTATGGCAGGTCCCGGGCCTCTCGATCGTCGTGGTCCGGGACGGCAAGGTCTTGTTCGCAAAAGGTTACGGCGTTCGCGAGCTCGGCAAAAACCAGCCGGTTGACACATCGACCTTGTTCGGCTGCATGTCCACGACCAAGGCGATGACCGCGGCCGCTCTCGCCATGCTCGTAGATGAAGGCAAGGTCCGCTGGGACGACAAGGTCATCAAATACCTGCCCGATTTTCGTGTCGGCGATCCATACGTGACCAATGAGCTGCGGGTCCGCGATCTTCTTACTCATAACGCAGGCCTTGGAAACGCCGATTTTCTCTGGGCGTGGACACCGGAGCTCTCGTCCGCCGAAGTCGTGAGGCGGATGCAGTACGCACAGCCGGCGTACTCAATGAGAAGCAGCTTTATTTACCAGAACATAATGTATCTGGTCGCCGGGCAGGTCATCGAAAAGGCGAGCGGTATGCCTTGGGAGCGTTTTATTTCGGATCGTCTATTCGGTCCGCTTGGGATGACCAATACATTCCCGACTCTCGCCTCATCACGCGGTTATAGTAACCGGTCGAGCTCCCATTTTGAGATCGACCATCGCATCACCGTGATCCCCGAAGATGCAGCCGATCCGATCGCACCTGCTGGAGCCGTTTGGTCGAACGCCGATGATATTGCAAAATGGGTCGCCTTTATGCTTGGCGATGGGACCGTTAACGGCAAGGTACTGATCAAACCGGCGTCGTTCTCAGAGATCCTCAAGCCGCAGACGATGGTTCCTCCGGGACAATTCTATCCGACGATCGCCTTGACCAAGCCGCATTGGATGACATATGGATTTGGCTGGTTCCAGCATGATTATCGCGGCGAAATGGTCAACTTTCACACCGGCAGCCTGTCGGGTCGCACGGCGATCATCGGGCTGATGAGGGATAAGAAACTGGGCGTTTACGTATTCGGCAATCTCGACCACGCCGAGGTCCGTCACGCGTTGATGTATAAGGTTTTCGACCTATTCGGGTTCGGTGACAACAGCCGCGAATGGAGTGCTGACCTGAAGAAGCTTTACGACGACCGACGGGCTGCGGGCGAAAAACAGGAGGCCGACGTTATCGCGAAACGGACGTTGAATACGCATCCCAGCCTGCCCCTGAGCGCGTATGCGGGACGGTATGCTGACTCTTTCTTCGGCTCGATGGAAGTCCAACTGGCGGGAGATAAACTCAAGCTCGTGGTCGGAAAAGAACTGTCTGCAAACCTCGAGCCCTGGCAATTCGATTCGTTCCAGGCCGTTTGGAATAAGGCCTGGTGGGGTAAGGACATTGTCGCGTTTCAATTGAGTCCGGTGTCGCCCGATGTGATCTCAATAAACATAGGAGGTGCGGTATTGAATCGTGTTCCCAGCACTAAATGACCGTCGGAGAACCGGCGTCTTTCAATCGAATAAAACCATGAATAGAAAACTTGCCTTATCAACGCTCCTCGTATTGTTGTTGTCCTTTTCTGCCGTTTCTCAGAGCCGCGTTCCGAGCATCGACGATCTGCTGAACGTTCGAAATCTCGGCGGCGCCCGTATCTCGCCGGACGGCAGCCAGGTTGCGTACACCGTTTCGGAAACCGATTGGAAACAAGACGCTTTCGTCGGTCAGATCTGGCTGGCAAATTCGACGGGAGGCAAGCCGTTTCAGCTTACCCGCGGTGAAAAGGCTTCGGGCAACATGCAGTGGTCGCCGGACGGCGAGTGGCTCGCATTTACAAGCAGCCGTGTTGGCGACAAGAGCCAGATCTTTGCCATACGGCCAAAAGGCGGCGAGGCCGTGCAGTTGACCAGAGCCGAGAATGGTGTGAACGGCTATCAATGGTCGCACGATGGCAAGAGCATTGCGTATACCTCCAGCGACACGGACAGCAAGGCCGCTAAGGAGCGACAAGAATATCTCGGCGGCTTTGAAGTCGTCCGCAAGGAATATGGTTTCGCTCAACTGTGGACATTCGAGTTTGCGGAAGCGTTAAAGGAGCCTGTCACCGGTACGCAGCGAACGAAGACCAAGGAATACACGGTCGGTTCATTTGACTGGTCGCCCGACGGCAGCCGGATCGTTTTTGACGCTACAAAGAACAGCGATCTTATAAATGGCGGTACGTCTGATATTTACACTCTCGCCCTTGCCGACAACTCGGTTGGGAAACTCGTCACGCAGCCGGGGCCGGACGACGATCCGCATTGGTCGCCAGACGGGCGGCAGATCGTGTTTTCCACGGCAATGGGAAATCCGAAGTATTTTCACGCGAATTCTCGGCTTGCCTTGATCCCGGCGACCGGCGGGACGCCGCGCTCTGTAACGGACCTGTATGACGAAAGTCCGTCCTTCGTCGAGTGGAACGCGGACGGTCTCTATTTCAGCGGTGCCGAGAAAACGGCATTGCATCTGTACAAGCTGGATCCCGCAAGCGGAAAGATCACTCGCGTTTCGTCTCCCGACGGCCTGATTGCGGGATCGTTCAGTTTTTCAAGCGACGGCAAGCAACTGGCGTTCACTTCACCATCGTCTGCGACGCTTGCAGAGCTCTACGTTACGCAAGTCTCTAATTTTGCGCCGCGTCGTCTCACCTCGATGACAGATCAGGTCAAGGATTACACTCTTGCGACCCGCGAAGTGATCTCGTGGCAGAGCAAAGACGGCACTACGATCGAGGGAATACTCATTAAGCCGGCCAATTTTGATCCGTCCCGTAAATATCCGCTGCTTTGCGTGATCCACGGTGGCCCGACGGGGACCGACAGGCCAACGCACATCGACATCCGCAATTACCCGTCGGACATCTGGGCTGCAAAAGGAGCGTTGATCTTAAAGGTCAATTATCGCGGCAGCGCGGGCTACGGCGAGAAGTTTCGGCAGCTCAACGTCCGGAACCTCGGTGTTGGCGACGCGTGGGATGTGCTGTCCGGCATCGATTATCTGATCGCGAAAGGTTGGGTCGACCCGCAGCGGCTTGGCTGCATGGGTTGGAGTCAGGGCGGTTATATTTCGGCATTTCTGACAACGTCGAGTGATCGTTTCAAAGCGATCTCGGTCGGCGCCGGCATCAGCAATTGGTCTACCTATTATTACAATACCGACATCACGCCGTTCACGATCCAGTATCTCGGCAACGATCCGGCCGCGGATCCTGAGATCTACGCAAAAACGTCTCCGATGACGTACATCAAGCAGGCGAAAACGCCGACGCTGATCCAGCATGGTGAATTCGACAAGCGTGTGCCGATCGCCAACGGATATGAATTGCGCGAGGGCCTCGAAGACCGAGGCGTACCCGTCGAAATGATCGTGTACAAGGGTTTCGGGCACGGGATCACTAAACCGAAATCGGCACGCGCGGTGATGACGCACAACCTGTTGTGGTTCAACCACTACATATTTGGCGAGCCTCTTCCCGATCTCAGTAAGCCCGAAATTCCGAAGAAGACCGAAAAACCGTGACCAATATGAAATCTATTATTTGCGTACTGCTCTTCTCAGTTGTCGCCTGTTTCTCCCAAGTTCGGGCACAGGCCACATACGACGTTATCATCCGCGGCGGGACGATCTACGACGGATCGGGAATGACGCCTTTCAAGGCAGACGTCGCCATAAAGGGCGATAAGGTCGCAAAGATTGGCGATCTTCGCGGCCAAAAGGCAACGCTTGAGATAGACGCAACCGGGATGGCTGTTTCGCCCGGCTTTATCAACATGCTTTCGTGGTCGACCGAGTCGTTGATTATCGACCCGCGTTCGCTCGGCGAGCTCAAACAGGGCGTAACGACGCAGATCATGGGTGAGGGCGACTCTATGGGTCCGCTCAACGACCGCATGAAAAAGCAGGCGAAGGACGGACAGGGAGACCTCAAATACGATATCGCCTGGACCACGCTCGCCGATTATCTGAAGTACCTTGAAAAACGAGGCGTCTCCCAAAATGTCGCGTCATATATCGGAGCCACGACGATTCGGAACTACGTGCTCGGTGAGGCCGATATTCAACCAACTCCTGCCCAAATGCAGCAAATGCGCGACCTGGTCGAAAAGGAGATGCGGGCCGGGGCACTTGGGATAGGTTCGTCGCTCATTTATTCGCCGGCGTTTTACGCGAAAACGGAAGAGTTGATCGAAATGTGCAAGGTCGCCGCGAAATACAAAGGCAAATACATCTCGCACATGCGTAGTGAAGGCAACCGCCTGATCGAGGCCGTCGATGAACTGCTGAGGATCGCACGTGAAGCGCGTATCCCGGCTGAGATCTATCATCTAAAAGCTGCCGGAAAGGACAATTGGCCGAAAATGGACACCGTCCTTGCAAAGGTCGAAGCCGCCCGTAAGTCGGGCCTTAAGATCACTGCCGATATGTACACGTATCCGGCCGGTGCGACGGGCCTCGATGCTGCGATCCCGCCGTGGTGTCAGGACGGCGGCTATCAGGAATTCGTAAAGCGTGCCAAAGATCCGGCGACACGAAAACGCATACTTGACGACATGCGCACGCCGACCGATAAATGGGAGAACCTTAGACTCGCAGCGGGATCTCCCGAAAAAGTACTCCTCGTCGGATTTAAGAACGAAAAGCTGAAGCCGTTGACCGGCAAGACGCTCGGCGAGGTTGCTAGAATGCGTGGTACCGACGTCGAGAACACTGTCCTTGATCTGATGGTCGAAGACGGTTCCCGAGTCGGAACGGTCTATTTCCTGATGGACGAAAACAATATCAAGAAGCAGATCAAATATCCGTGGGTAAGTTTCGGATCCGACGCCGAGTCGATGGCGCCCGAGGGAGCATTCCTCAAATCGAACCCGCATCCTCGAGCCTATGGCAATTTTGCCCGGCTTCTCGGCAAGTACGTCCGTAATGAAAAGGTCATCTCGCTCGAAGAGGCCATTCGCCGCCTGACAAGTTTGCCCGCGACGAATCTCGGCCTCGACCGCCGCGGGTATCTCAAGAGCGGGTACTTCGCCGATATCGTCATCTTTGACCCGGCCACGATCGCCGACAAAGCGACCTTCGACAAACCGCATCAGTTCTCGGTCGGGGTCCGCGACGTTTTTGTCAACGGCATTCAGACCCTGAAGAACGGCGAACACTCAGGCAAATTCCCTGGGAGGGCTTTGTGGGGGCCGGGAAAAGTAGATAGATGAAACGCTGTCCGGAGTGTGGAAGAGATTACAACGACGACTCGATGAGCTTTTGCCTCGATGACGGGTCGGAGTTGCTCTTTGGGCCGGCAGTGTCAGAACCGCCTGCGTCAGCGGGCGGCCAGTTCGAGGAGGAACCAAGAACCGCCATTTTGCACGAGACGGCCCAGCCGAACGAAGCCGCGACACGTGCTCAAATTCACATGACCGACCAAACGGCGGTCTTCCCGGCAGGTACCGGTGACATACCGACGCAGCCTAGCGGAATGGATAAACGCCTGCTCGCCGTACCGTTGCTCGTGGCGATCATAGCTCTCGGTAGTTTCTTAGGTTATCGCTACTTTACCCATCCAGGACAGATCGGATCGATCGCGGTTATGCCGTTCATAAACGACAGTGGGAATGCAGACGTCGATTACCTCTCAGACGGGATGACGGAGACTCTGATCAGTAGCCTATCGCGGCTACCCGCGCTGAACGTCAAACCGCGGTCGATGGTGTTCCGCTATAAAGGTAAGGAGATCGATCTGCAGGCCGTCGGCAAGGAACTCGGTGTCGAGGCGATCTTGAGTGGGCGCTTCGTTTCGCATGGAAACGATATTTCTCTCTTTGCGGAGCTCGTCGATCTTAGGTCGACCAAGGTCGTATGGAGCAGGCAGTACAGCCGGAAGCAGTCCGATCTGGTCGCCCTGCAAAGCGATATTGCCCGTGACGTCTCTAGCACGCTCAAGTCCGGTTTGTCGGCTGAAGACGAGAAAAAAGTGACCCAAAACGGCACGGACAACCCCGAGGCATATCGGCTGTATCTGCTCGGCAGATCATTATCGGAAACTCGACGGGAGAGGGACATTCGCCGGGCGATCGAGAACTATGAGAAGGCCATTGCTCTCGACCCAAACTATGCGCAGGCATATCTCGGCCTGTCCGGGGCACACCAATTCATGGCCATCTATGGCAGTGTTCCGGCTAATGAAGCGCTGGCCCAGTCGCGTGCCGCTGTGTTGCGGGCGTTGGAACTCTTGCCGAATTCGCCGGCTCCTCACGGAGGTCTTGCTGCAAGCGAATTGTTCATGCGTCGAGATTATGCCGCGAGCGAACGCGAGACGCGTACGGCTCTCGAACTTGATCCGAACAACGCTCCAGCTCATCGTGTCAATGGCTTGAGGCTTGCCTTTCTCGGCCGACTCGACGAAGCTCTGGCTGAATTTCAGAAGGCGATCGATAGCGACCCGACAAACGCCACGACCAGGATCAATCACGCATGGACCCTATGCTACATGGGTCGTCTTGATGAAAGCGATGCCGAGCTAAAAGCCGCCCAGGAGATGGAACCGACCGCCTGGTTCGTCGAATTCCAGTCGTTCATCAATTCCCGAAAACGAGGGGACCACGCGGCGGCTGTCGAGCACCTTGCCCGGGCACAGGACCTCCGCGATGAACCGGAATCGGCTAAATTCCTTCGCGAATCGTTTACAAATGGTGGCTGGAACGGCATGATGCGCGCGGCCCTCGCGAATCCGGAAAAGGCAAAGGTCTGGAACTACTATCTCGGCACCTTTGCGGCCGAGTTAGGGGAGAAGGACAAGGCGTTTGTCCTTCTCGATAAGTCGGCTGACCAGTACGAGCAGTTCGTTCTTTTTGCCAAGATCGACAGTGCCATGGATCCGCTTCATGGCGATTCGCGGTACGAACAGCTCCTGAAGAAGCTCGGTTTGAGCTAAACCTATGAAACGATGCCCTGAATGCAGGCGTGATTATGTCGACGACAGTCTGCTCTACTGTCTCGAGGATGGAGCCGTGCTCGTTCAGGGATCGGTGGCGGAGCCTGACGAACCGCCGACAGCAATATTGCACGAGACGGCACAGCCGAACGAAGCAGCGACCCGTGCTCAGGTTCACATGACCGACCAGACGGCGGTCCTACCCGTGAGCAATGGTGACGTCGTCGCGAAGCCTCGTGTTGCGGACAAACGCCTATTGTTTGTTCCGTTGGCGCTGGCTGTCATCATTCTGAGCGGCATTTTTGGCTATAGATACGTCACACAGGCAAAACAGATCGACTCCATTGCCGTGATGCCGTTCGTCAACGACAGCGGCAATGCCGAGAACGAATACCTCTCTGACGGGATGACCGAAACGCTGATCAGCAGCCTGTCGAAGATCGCAAACCTGTCGGTAAAGGCGCGAAGCGCCGTCTTTTCGTATAAAGGAAAGGACGCGTCCCCCAAAAAGATCGGGGATGACCTCGGCGTGCAGGCCGTGCTGCTCGGACGGTTGGTCGAGCGAACCGGCAACATCAGATTGAACCTTGAACTCGTCAACGCAAAAACGCTTGACGTGATCTGGTCGGAGCAGTATGACCGGAAACAGACCGACCTCGTCAACCTGCAAAACGAGATCGCTCGAGACGTATCGGGCAAGCTCAGGGCCAGGTTGTCGGGCGAGGACCAGCAAAAGCTTAATAAAAAGTACACGGATGACCCGGAAACATATCGTCTATATCTACAAGCCCGCTATTGCCTGAATAAGAGGGTCGGAAAGGAATATGAAAAAGCCGAGGGATTTTTGCAGCAGGCCCTTCAGCGCGACCCAAACTTTGCACTCGGCTACACGGGCCTAGCCGAGTTCGTCATGGAGCGAGACCGGCCAAAGTCGAAAGATTACGTTCTCAAGGCCCTCGCCATCGATCCCGATCTCTCGGATGCCCACGCACTTCTCGGCCGGCATTTCTTCCTTGATCGCGAGTGGGCGGCGTCGGAACGCGAACTCAAACGTGCGATCGAGCTCGATCCGCTCAGTCGGCTCGCTTACCACTGGAACGGTACTCGGCTCATGATGATCGGCCGCTTTGACGAAGCCCTCGCAGAACTCGATCGGGCGGTCGCGATGGATCCGCTGCTTCCCGATACAGTCGGCAGCCGCGCAACCTGTCTCGTGGCGGCCGGGCGTGTGGACGACGGCATCGCTCAGTTAAAGCAAGCCATCGAGATCGACCCGACGCATCCGTGGTCGTATTCGCAGCTCTCGTTCGTATACCGGATGAAGGGCGATCGTGACGCTTCTGTCGAGAGCCGCGCCCGTGCGGCTGAACTGGCGGACCGGCCCGAACTAGCCGCCAGGCTTCGCAGCACCTATCGTGAACGTGGCTGGAACGCATACCTGCTGGAGCTTGTCGATCAGACAAAAGATCAGTTTCCCAATGAGGTTCGAAAGGCGAGCATCTTTTCCGAGTTGGGACGAAAAGAGGAAGCTCTCGCAGCGCTCGATCGCTCTGCAGCCAAAGGCGAGTGGTGGTTGTTCTCGATCAAGTATGATCCGGCATTCGACCCGATACGCGGTGATCCGAGATTTCAGGCGTTGCTAAGGCAGTTCGAAGCTCCAAAGTAAACGTGTGAGAAATGTGCAACATAGCAAAGCGTTATGAAGCGATGCTCTAAGTGCGGTAGAGAGTACGATAACTCAATGATGTTCTGTCTCGATGACGGAGCCGAATTGCTCTACGGCCCGGCGTCGCTGGAAGAGCGCGGAACTGCGATACTGCCTTCCGCTGAGGCGATAACAGCGTCACTTATCTCGGATACCCCTGGAACTGCCCTGAACTCCATTGCAGTCCTCCCGTTCGCACATATGAGTTCGGACGAGGACAACGAATACTTCTGCGACGGTCTGGCGGAGGAGTTGATAAATGCGCTCTCAAAGATCGATCAGCTCAAGGTGGCTGCCAGGACCTCGACCTTCTCCTTTAAAGGAAAGGACACGGACATTTCGGAGATAGCAAGAAAGCTAGGCGTCCGGACCGTTCTTGAAGGCAGCGTTAGGAAATCGCGCGATCGGCTGCGTATCACGGCCCAGCTTATCAACGCCGCGGACGGCTACCATCTGTGGTCGGAACGCTACGACCGGGAAATGGAGGATATCTTCGATATTCAGGATGAGATAACTCTGGCCGTGGTAGAGGCACTCAAGGTCCGGCTTCTAGGTGCGTCGATGTCGGAAGTATTGAAGCGCGAGACGACAAATACCGAGGCGTACAAGGCATATCTTCGCGGACGGTACTTGCGGCTGACCATGAACGATCATGCAGGCGCTATGCGGGCATTCGAGGAGGCCGTCCGCCTGGACCCGTCGCATGCTCCGTCCTGGGTTGGCGTAGCCGAAGCTACAATGCTTTCGGCGCACTACGCATTTGTTCCGGCACTTGTCGCATGCAAAAAAGCCCGGGAAGCGTTGCTAAAGGCAAAAGAGCTACAGGGCGATTCGGCCGAAAGCTCGTATGTCGAGGGTTTCATCGCGTTCACCGAATGTGATTGGACCGCGTCCGAGAACGCATTTCGTGGATCTATCGAGAGGGGGCCTCGGCTGGTCCATCCGCTCGGTTCATTCGGCCTGACGCTTGCGGCCCGGCAAAAGTATGTAGACGCCGAACCCTTTTTTGAAAAGGCACGTAACTTGGATCCGCTGGCATCGTTTCCTTATGCGATCAGTGGTGTAGGGCGGGTGATCGAGCGCCGGTTTGAGGACGCGGCAGAGTTCTTCGAGCAGGCTCTCGCTTTTGGAAGCGAGAACGCCCTCGCCCTCTGGGGAAGTTCAGTCGCGAATGTCGCTCTTGGCAAGTTCGAAGCGGGTATTTCCGATGCCGAGGGTGGAGTGAGAGTCTCACACCGAGCACCATACTTCCTGGGCATTCTCGGCTGGGCTCTTGCCCGAGCGGGACGAACGGAAGAGGCCCGAACGATCCTCGACGAGATTCGGGGCCTGCCGCCGGATACTCCCGTGGTGATCTCTCACGCGTGGCTTCTAAGCGAGCTTGGTGAGATCGATGATGCTTTCGAACTGTTCCGGCGGGCCGTTGACGAGCGTCACCCGTTTTCTTATTATTCGGGCCTGCCTACGTTCGACAAGTTGCGTGACGACCCGCGATTCGGCGACATATTGAGCAGTATCGGATTGACTATTTAAGCCTTATGAAACGCTGTCCGGAATGCAGGAAAGACTATATCGACGACAGCCTCCTATACTGTCTCGATGATGGTGCTGCGCTCGTGCAGGGCAGCGTAACGGACGAGCCGCAGACCGCGATACTGTCGGGCGATCGAATATCGGACGAAAGCCTCACGCGGGCTCTTCCCGACGTTCGAACGGGTAGGTTTTCGGCGACTTTAGCCAGTACGTTTTCGCGCCAGCGGCGGCCGTGGTGGCTCGTCGCCCTGTTTGCGGTGATCGCGGTCGCAGGCTTCGGATTCGCGTTTTCACGCGGAAGATCAGCAAACACGGCAACCGTCCGCCTGGCTTTCGCTCCGCCGGCGGGTCTTTCTTTTAATGATAATAAGTCCGACCTTGCTGTGATCTCGCCCGACGGTCAAAGGATAGCGTTCTCGGCGACTGGTGCGGACGGCAAGAACATGCTCTATGTACGCGATCTCGACTCGGGCGAAGCGAGGCTCCTGCCCGGCTCGGACAACCCGCTCGAGCCCTTCTGGTCGCCCGACAGTAGATCGGTCGCATATGGCTCGAACGGAAAACTCAAGCGTTCGGACCTGAGCGGCGGCAATGCTCAAATTCTCTGCGACGTGGCCCGTCTGGTTGGCGGATCATGGGGCAGAGACGGCGTAATAATCTTCTCTCCGGATTACAGGAACCCGCTCGCCCAGGTCCCGGCAAAGGGCGGCGAGGCACAGACCATAAATATACAGTCTGAGAACATAAACAACGAGAGGCATGGCAATCCGATCTTTATGCCCGACGGCCGCCATTTCCTTTTCAATCGCACGATCGGAAATCCAAATGACGGGGCCAATGTTCAGAGAATGGGGCTGTGGGCCGGGAGTCTGGATTCGCCTGAGATCAAGCAGGTCATGCCGGAGGGCTCAAGTTTTGCTTATGCGGCCGAAGGGTGGCTCGTCCTTCTCCGTAACGACACGCTGGTCGCTCAGGCATTTGACGCCGGCAGCCTCAAGCTGTCCGGCGAGCCGATACCGATCTTAAGCGGTCAGGGCGTCAGAGCTGCAGGTCCCCGAAGGTATTCTGTCTCTGATAACGGGATCCTTGTCTGGCAGGGAGGATGGGAGCGGGAGTATCAGCTCATCTGGTTTGACCGTGAAGGAAAGCAAACCGGTGCGGCAAGCGCCCCGGAAACGGTTTTTTCCGGACAAGACCCGCATATTTCTCACGACGGAAAGCGACTTGTCATAAAGCGTAGTTCCGGCGGGATACAGACGCTCTGGTCGATCGACCTTGAAAAGAACACGCCTCTGCGCATTACGGCTGACTTCGGGCAACTTCCGGTCTGGTCGCCGGATGGAAGCAAGATCGCGTTCAGCGGCAACGGTGGGCTTACGATCAAGGCGGCGAGCGGACTTGGAGACGCAGAGGTCATCTGGCCGGGCACGAATTTCCCCTTCGACTGGTCGACCGACGGTCGATACATCATTTTTTTGCGGCGCGGTGTGAAAACGCGGATGGATATGTACGCGTTGCCGATGTTTGGCGAGAGAAAGGAGTCCCCGCTTCTGAATTCGGCTTTCGACGAACAATCTCCACAGCTCTCGCCTGACGGCAAATGGCTGGCCTACGCAGCCGATGACACCGGCAAATACGAGATCTACGTTCAGGCGTTTACCGACGGCAAGCTCGGCAGCGACCGGAAGATAATATCGACAACGGGCGGCAATATGCCCGTGTGGCGAAAGGACGGCGGCGAGATCTACTTTATTTCCGGCGACGGCCAAATGATGGTCTCGTCGGTAAAAACCGCCGGCAGCGGGCTGGAGTTCGGCACGCCGAAAGCGTTGTTCAAAACCAAGATGCTCGCCTTGGGCGGCGCTACGGCTCATGAGTTCGACGTCTCGCCGGACGGCCAACGCTTTCTCATCGGCACGCTCGTCGGCGACTCCAAACCGCCGCCGCCCACGGTGATCATGAATTGGCCGGCGTTGGTTAAAAAGTGATTAGAAAGTACGAGTCGAAACGGACGGGAGCCGCAAACCCGCCTTAGGAGGACATTGATGAATTGCCATAGAAAGTTGCCAATTCGGCCTTGGGATTCGTGGTTGGTTGTACCGATCATGCTCTTCGCGTGTCATGTAGCCTATTCGGCAACATGCGAATCATTGAGCGGGTTGAGACTGCCAAATACGACGATCACGCTAGCACAGACTGTTGCCGCCGGTACGTTTACACCTCCGGGCGGAACCGCTCCTTTCGCAGCCCTGCCGGCATTTTGCCGCGTCACCGGGGTGATCAAGCCGACGAACGATTCTGAGATCGCATTTGAGGTCTGGATGCCTGTCGCCGGTTGGAATGGCAAATTTCAGGGCATCGGTAACGGCGGGTTCGCGGGCTATATCTCTTATGGAGAGCTCAGAGGGCCGCTGCTCCGAGGATACGCTTCGGCGTCGACCGACACCGGCCACAAAGGCAATGACGCGAGTTGGGCGCCTGGCCATCCCGAAAAGGTCGCCGATTACGGCCACCGCGGGATCCACGAGATGACCGAGAAGGCGAAACTTATCCTAAAAGCGTTTTACGGCAACGATCCGCAGCGATCCTACTTCTCAAGCTGCTCGAATGGCGGACGACAGGCTCTGATGGAGGCCCAGAGATACCCGAACGATTACGACGGCATCATTGCGGGTGCACCGGCCAACGCCTTTACGCAGACGCTCGCGGGCTTTACCTGGAATATGCAGGCCCTGTTAAATGACCCGGCAAGTTACATCCCGGCAAAAAAGTTAAAGGCGATCGAGACCGCGGTACTTTCGTCATGCGACACGCTTGACGGGGTGAAGGATGGCGTTTTGGAAGATCCGACCGCGTGTACGTTCGACCCGTCAGTTCTGCTCTGCAAGAACGGCGAGACGGACGAGTGCCTGACCGACAAGCAGATCCTTGCTCTCAGGAAGGTCTATGGCGGTCCGCGCACCGGGAAAGGCGATCAGATCATGCCCGGATTTACGTTCGGTGGCGAGGCCGAGCCTGGCGGATGGGGAGACTGGATCACTGGTGCGTCGCCGGCGACTTCGATCCAATACTTCTTCTCAACACAGGGATTTAAGAACCTGGTCTTTGACGATCCTAACTGGGACCTCAAGAGCTTCCAGTTAGAACGGGACTTCAAGGCGGCACAGGCAAAGCTGGCGCGGATGACGGATGCGACGGACCCGAACCTCAAAGCGTTCAACGCCCACGGAGGAAAGTTGATCCTTTATCACGGCTGGAGCGATGCGGCCCTGCCGCCCATGAATACCATTAACTATTTCGACAGCGTTGTCACGAAAGTAGGACAAAAACAGGCGGACCGCTTTTTGCGGCTCTTTATGGTTCCGGGGATGCAGCATTGCGGCGGCGGCCCCGGCCCGGACTGGTTTGGTCAGGCAGTAACCAGAATGCAGTCCGATCCCGATCACGATCTGACCCTTGCACTCGAACGCTGGGTGGAACAAGGCACAGCTCCGGAACAAGTGATAGCCGCGAGACTAGGGCCTTCAAACAAACCCGACCGCACACGTCCCCTCTGCGGCTATCCAAAGGTCGCACGTTACACAGGCAATGGCAGCACAGATGACGCAGTAAATTTCAAATGCGTCACCGCCCCGGGACGGCGACGGAAAAACTGACCGGACGCACTGACGACAAAACGGCTAGACGAACACGCTTCTGTTGTAAGTTTTGAGGTTTTTCTTAGCGGGTCGTCCCAGCGAAGATCGTCCGTTTTTCCTTGGCCGCGATAGGGCCGGACCGCGATTTTTACCGCCTTTAAAAGTCGCGTGTGCGTGCTATAATTCGGCGTTCAACCTCCAATTCCAGTATGAAGCGCTGCCCGGAATGTAGACGCGACTATTACGACGACAGTTTGCTGTACTGTCTCGATGATGGAAACGCGCTTCTCGATGGACCGGCGGCTTCGAGCGAACATGCGACGGCGATCTTGCCGGAGTCAGCGACGGCCATCCTTCCTGTTGACGACGTTGGGTCTAAAAAAAATAGGTTTCGGCTCCCACATGAGTCGACCTCGTCAGAGGGCCTCGGTACGGGATCGCTTACCCGTCGCGGTAGGATATTTGCACTGATCGGCGTAGCGGCATTTCTTATTGTCGGGGGATCTTTGGCTTATCGATATCTCGCTCGGGTAACGCCTGAACCAAAGCGTATAGCGTCGATCGCAGTACTTCCGTTCGAAAATGTCTCGCATGATCAGAACACCGAGTACTTGTCAGACGGGATCACAGATTCCATGATCAACGCCTTATCACGGTTGCCCGGAATGACCGTGATCGCCCGAAGCTCGGTATTCAAATACAAAAGTGAGTCTTCAGGTCGCAACCCTGATCTGAAAGAAGTCGCGCATCGGCTTGGCGTCCAAGGTGTTGTGACAGGCCGAGTACTGATACAGGGAGATACGCTCGACGTCAGGGCTGAATTGACGGATCCGGATACGAACAGGAGCATTTGGGGAGAGCACTTCGTCCGCAGGTCGGCGGACATCTTTGCGGTACAGGACGAGATCGCACGCCATGTGGCCGAGGCACTTAGCATACAGCTAACAGGAGCTCAGCTGGAACAGGTGTCAAAACGTTACACGAACAGCGCCGAGGCGTATCGACTTTATCTTCAGGGACGCTATTTCGAGGATGAGGGTTCGGAGCTGAGTATGAAGAAGGCTCTCTCGTATTTTGACCAGGCGATCGCTCTTGATCCCCGGTATGCGCTCGCGTATGCGGCCCGAGCTCAGACCTTCTTCGATATGGGAGACGTTAGTCTGCCGATGAGCGAAGCGAGGGTCGAAGTCCAAAGAAATGTTGCTGAGGCTCTAGACCTCGATGAGAATCTGATAGAGGCGCGAACGATACTGGCCAACCTTGAGTTTCAGTATGATTGGAATTTCACGCGGGCCGGCGAGGATTTCAGGCGGGTGATCGCCACTAGCCCAAATTATGCAGAGGCCCATCACCAGTATATGTATTACCTTGCTCTTACGGGCAGACCTCTTGACGGAGCGGCGGAGATAAAATTGGCGCAGCAGCTCGACCCGGTAAATCCACAGATCGTTGCCGACAGCGGGCTGCCTTATTACTTTGCACGGCAATACGACCTTGCGATCGCCGAAAACCGCAAGGCTGTTGAGATGTTCCCTAATCTCGTGATCCCGCATATGGCCCTCGGGACGAATATGGTCGAGAAGGGAGAGGTGAAGGCGGGCATTGACGAACTCGAAAAGGCCCGATCACTTGATAGTAATAACCCCATCGTTAACGGTAATCTGAGTTATGCCTATGCAAAGGCGGGACTCCAGAGTGACGCTCGCAGATTGATAGCCGAGCTCAGCGGGGGTAAAGACAAGAACTATGTGCCAAGCTATTGGCTCGCGAAGGCCTATGTCGGTCTCAACGACAAGGACCAGGCGTTTGCCTCGCTCGAGAAGGCCTATAAAGAGCGGTCGTGGTGGCTGGTTTGGCTAAAGATGGATCCGGCTTTTGACAGCTTGCGAGATGATCCGCGGTTCAAAGAACTCTTGAGGCGGGTCAATTTGCCCGAATAAACTTGATGAAACGTTGTCCCGAATGCAGACGAGATTATCACGACGACACGCTGATGTATTGTCTGGCGGACGGGTCGGAGCTTGTCTATGGCCTCAGCGATGAGCCCGCAACCGCGATATTGCAGGAGACTGCGCCGCCTGTAGAAGGGGCGACGCGGGCTCAAATATATACGACCGAAGAGACGGCGGTCTTACCAGGCGGTGAGGTCGTTTTTCCAAAAACAAGTAGCTTCGACAAACGTCTGGTGCTGTTACCGATGGTGTTGTTAGTTGTCGTTGTCGGCGGTTTCTTAGGGTATCGATATCTGCGATCAACGAGTTCGGAGTCGATAAACTCGATAGCAGTTTTGCCGTTTCAGAACAACAGCTCCGATCCCGACACCGATTACCTATCGGACGGGCTGTCGGAATCACTCATCTTTCGCCTCACGCAGCTCCCTAACCTAAAGGTGAGCCCGACCAGCTCGGTCATTCGATACAAGGGCCGTGAAGCCGACATTCAGAAGGTCGCGGCTGAGCTCGGGGTCGATGCGGTTATGACGGGACGATTAACAAAGCGCGGAGACAGCCTAAGTATCTCGGTCGAGCTTGTCGACGTTCGAAACAACAAGTCACTCTGGGGCGAGCGTTACGAACGGAAAATGTCGGACCTGCTTGCCCTCCAGCGTGATATTACGACGACTATCACGCAGAAGCTGCAGCTCAAGCTGACCGGAAACGAGAAAGGCATCGCCAAGAAGTACACCGACAGCAACGAGGCGTACCAGCTATATCTCAACGCACGATTTCACTTTGCGCGCCGGACCAAGGAGGACCTTTATAAGAGCATCGATCTCTATCAGCAAGCGGTAGCTCTTGATCCCAAATTCGCGCTGGCCTATTCGTCCCTGGCAGAGAGCTGGGCCGTAATACCGTCGTTTCCGTACGCATCACCGGCGGAATGTTTCCCGAAGGCAAAGGCCGCGATTGCGAAGGCTCTCGAACTGGACCCCGACCTCCCCGAAGCCCATACCAACGCGGCGATGATAGCGGCGGCCTATGACTGGGACTGGGCGACCGCCGAGAGTGAATTCAAGCGTTCACTCGAGATCGATCCCAATCTCGCGATAACACACTTTCGGTACGCGTGGACATATCTCAGCCCGATAGGACGGCACGATCAAGCGATCGCCGAAATGAGAAAGGCGACAGAGCTTGAGCCGCTTTCGCTGATCCAGGGGGCGAATTTTGCGGGCGTTCTGATCTACGCTCGGCGGTATGATGAGGCGATCGCCCAGGCGCAAAAGGTCGTGGATCTGGACGCGGGGTTCTTTGGCGGGAGAAATTGGCTGTGCCACAGCTACATCGCTGCCGGCAGGTACGCTGATGCTCTGGCCATCGCCGAGCCCACACTGCAAAGTACTGAAAATCCATTCCTTTCGGACGCGGCCATCGCATATGCTCACACCGGTCAAATGGACAAGGCATCGGCCGTCATTCAGCGATGGAGACAAGGTGAAGAGAAGAAATACGTTTTGAATTATTTGTTGGCCGCCGCTTACGGGGCGCTCGGCAACAAGGATGCTGCCTTTGCCGAACTCGAAAAAGCGTATCAGAATCACGACTGGTTCCTGCAGCGGATAAAGGTCGATCCGCTAATGGATCCGCTCCGTGACGACCCGCGTTTCGACGCAATGGTCAAGCGGCTCAAATTCCCGCAATAGTGATGAAAGCGTGGCCCGATCGCTGAAGTGATCACGCGGGAGGTCGAGGGCCGCAATATCGACGAAATGAGGAATAAATGGCAATAGAGATCGGAAAGTCGTTTGGACACTACCTGATCGAGTCAAAGATCGGTTCGGGCGGCATGGGCGAGGTCTATCTTGCCGAGGACACAAAGCTCGGTCGAAAGGTGGCGATCAAGTTCTTGCACGAAGAGCTCAGTAAAGACGCAGACAAGCTGACCAGATTTATCCAGGAGGCAAAAGCGGCATCCGCCCTCAATCATCCGAACATACTTACCGTTTACGAGATCGGCGAGACGGACGGCGTCCATTACATAGCGACCGAACACATAGACGGCGGTACTCTGCGGGCGCATTTGGCAGGCAGGGAATCGATGCTGCTGAATGCCATCCTCAAGACCGGCGTTCAGGTGGCCGAAGCTCTATCGGCGGCCCACCAGGCCGGGATCATTCATCGCGACATCAAGCCTGAGAACATAATGGTCCGGACGGACGGCTATGCCAAGGTGCTCGATTTCGGCCTTGCAAAACTGACGGAATCCAAGCCGCTGCCGTCCGGGCCCGACGACGCTACACGAGCGCACGTCAACACGACCCCCGGAATGATCATGGGCACCGTGTCGTATATGTCTCCCGAGCAGGCCCGCGGACTGCCCACCGATGTCCGTACCGACATCTGGAGCCTCGGCGTAGTTCTCTACGAAATGCTCTCGGGCAAGCTGCCGTTTACGGGCGAGACTGCTAATCACACGATCGTCTCGATCCTCGAGAAGGAGCCGCTTCAGTTGGAAAGCGTGCCCGGAGAACTCCAACGCATCGTTCGAAAATCTCTGACGAAAGATGTCGATATGCGGTACCAGTCGGCCCGAGACATGCTCATCGATCTCAAGAACCTCCGTCGTGAGCTCGACATACAGGGCGAACTCGAACGGTCTGTCATTCCGAACCGCGACACTTCAGAGACGCTTGCCGAGAACGCGTCCAATTTGTTGAGCCTCGGAGGCGTATCGACAACGAGCGGACAAACAGGTGCGACACAAAATATCACTACCTCGTCGTCGAGTCTCGAATACGCCGTCACTCAGGCAAAAAGCCACAAGGTCGCGACATCGATCGCGGCGGTCCTGATTCTCGGGATCGTGTCCGCCGCTGCGTATTTCGCATTTTTCTCAAAACGCGGCAGCTCAGGCCAGATCAATTCGATCGCTGTTATGCCCTTCGTCAACGATAGCGGTAACCCGGATGGCGACTATCTTTCCGACGGGATGACCGAAACGCTGATCAACAGCCTTTCGCAGATCCCGAATTTGAGCGTAAAGGCTCGTTCGTCGGTCTTTCGGTACAAGGGAAAGGAGATCGATCCGAAAAAAGCAGCTTCAGAGTTAGGCGTGCAAGCGATCTTGACCGGACACGTGGTCCAGCGCGGCGATCAGTTGACTTTGAGTGTGGAACTTATCGACGGACTGACAGAAAACACGATCTGGGGCAATAAATACGAGCGCAAAGGCTCGGATCTAGTGGCACTGCAGACCGAGGTCGCCCGCGATGTTTCGAGCAAGCTCAAATCCAGGCTTTCCAGTGCGGACACGGCAAAAGTAACGAAGACATATACTGCAAATCCCGAAGCCTATCAACTTTATTTAAAAGGACGTTTTAACTGGAATCGACGAACAACTGAATCGTTAATACAGGCAGCTGACTTCTTCAAACAAGCGATCGAGAAGGACCCGAACTACGCTCTGGCGTATTCCAGCTTATCTGAAACATACGTTCTCTTTTCGTCTTACAGTGTTGGATCGACAAAAGACAGTATGCCTCAGGCAAAAGCTGCGGCTCAGCGGGCGTTGGAACTGGACGCTTCGCTCGCGGCTCCCCACGTCACACTTGGAGCCTATCTTATTCAATACGAATGGGACCGGGTTGGTGGAGAAAGGGAATACCGGCGTGCGATCGAAATGGATCCAAACTACCCGACAGCCCATCAGTGGTTTGCCACCGACGTGCACGCTTCGGCAAAGCGGTTTGACGAGGCCCTCGCGGAGTTGAGGCGTGCCGAAGAACTTGACCCGCTTTCGCCGATCATAGGCACCAACCTCGGTGACACTTTCGTCTACGCCCGCCGATACGATGAGGCGATCGCACAGTACAAACGGGTTCTCTCTCTTGACCCGAATTTTGCATACGCCCACCAGGCCTTGGGTTGGGCTTATGGTTCAAAAGGAATGTATCCGGAAGCCATCGCCGAAACGCGGAAATGCTTTGAAATGAATCATGCCCCAGATGCACAGGCATATTTGGGACTTTGGTTTGCTAGATCGGGCGCACGTGATGAAGCAATGAAGCTACTCGGTCAGTTAAAACAGGAATCTAAAGAACGTTTTGTTCCGGGCTTGGCTTTTGTACTTATTTACATTGGGCTTAATGAAAAAGAGGAGGCATTGAACTGGCTCGAAAGGGAGGTATCCGATCGCGCACCAGGTACTGTTTATTATGGCATTTCCCCTGAATTCGACGAACTGCGGTCCGACCCGCGATTTAAGGATATGCTGAAACGCCTGAATTTGCCGGAATAGAATGTGATGAAACGATGCCCTGAATGCGGTCGCGAATACGACAATACCATGATGTTCTGTCTCGACGACGGAGCGGAATTGCTTTACGGCCCGGCAATGTCAGAACCGCCTGCGTCACCGGGCGGCCAGCTCGGTGAGGAACCACAAACCGCGATCCTGCACTCGACGGCTGCTCCCGGCGAGGCGGCGACGCGTGCGCAGATACACTTGACCGACCAGACAGCCGTCTTGCCGACCGGCACTGGCGAGATCGTTCCAAAACCTCGCGGATCGGATAAGCGGCTGCTGGCTATTCCGTTCATGTTGGTCATTATTGCCATCGGCGGATTTTTCGGCTACAAGTATTTTGCTCCAGCCAAACAGATAAATTCTATTGCTGTTATGCCGTTTGCTTACGACAACGGGAATGCGGATGTGGAATATCTCTCGGACGGAATGACCGAGACGCTTATCAAGAGTTTATCCGGCCTGCCCGGGCTGGACGTCAAACCGCGCTCAGCGGTGTTTCGCTACAAGGGTAAAGACACTGATGTTCAGACGATCGGCAAAGAACTGAATGTCCAGGCTATATTGAATGGTCGAGTGGCACAGCGCGGTGACCAATTGACTCTTAGTTTAGAACTGGTAGATGTCCAACGAAACAGCACAATTTGGGCCGAGCAATACCAGCGGAAACAATCCGACATCGTCAGCTTGCAGAGCGAGATCGCGAAAGACGTTTCTACCAAACTGATAGCAAAGTTAACCGGTGCGGAAGAAACCAAAGTCACCAAGGCGGCGACTACCGATCCCGAGGCGTACCAAGCCTATTTGAAAGGCCGTTACTACTGGAACCGTCGTACGACCGTAAATATCAACAAAGCCATGGAGCAGTTCAAATTTGCGACGGACAGAGATCCGAATTACGCGCTTGCGTTCGTCGGACTCGCGGATTGCTATCAAGTTCTGAATGAATACGCCGGCACTCCGTCGGGTGAGACGCTACCCAAGTCGAAAGCATATGCCGAACGCGCTTTGGCCATAGACCCTCAATTAGCGGAACCTCACGCGACACTGGCGGCGACGTATGACAACTCGTGGCAATTCGCGGAATCGGAAAAGGAATTCAAAAAGGCCATCGAGCTAAATCCGAATTATCCATCGGCTTATCATTGGAATTCGATCCTGCTGAGAAACTTGGGACGGGTTGACGAGGCCGCGGCGGCCATCAAGCGGGCGCGGGAACTCGACCCTCTCTCGAGCGTTATCGGCGTCAATGTGACGAGGGTGTATCAGGTCCAAAAGAACGACGCCGCCGCGATCGAAAACTCGCTGAAACTGATCGAGCTCGATCCCAATTTCGGGCCCGCTCACGAATACCTGGCACTTTCCTATCTAAGGCAGGGACGTAACGCGGAAGCGATCGCCGAAGCGGAAAAAGCCGTTGAACTGAGCAACAGATCCGGTATCGCACTCGGCGATCTGGGCTATGTGTATGGCATCACGGGCAAGCGAACCGAGGCGGCAGCCATTATCAAAGAACTGGAAGCCAGATATGCAAAGAAAGAGGCAAACGGTCTCTATCTCGCTTACGCATATTCGGGTCTTGGCGATAAGGACAAGGTGTTCGAATGGCTCGAAAAAGATTTCGAAGCGCGGGCCGGGAACCTTCCTCAGATCCGATGGCAGATGCAATTTGACTCTTTCCACGACGACCCGCGATTCAAGGATCTAGTAAAACGGATGGGCGTGCCGGAATAGTAATCGTATGAAACGCTGCCCGCAGTGCGGACGAGAATACGACACCACCATGAGCTTTTGCCTCGACGACGGCAGCGAGCTGCTCTACGGGCCGGCAAGTGATCGATCGCTGAGCGACGAGCCGCTGACCGCTATTCTGCACGAGACCGCTGCTCCGGGCGAAGCAGCGACCGTCGCGCAGATCCAAACGACCGAGCAGACGGTTGGTGAGACGCAACGAACACGGAGTTTCGACCGACGCCTGCTCCTGGTCCCGTTGGTGTTGGCTATTATCGTCCTTGGCGGTTTCTTCGGTTATCGCTATCTCTTGCCTGCGAAACAGATAAATTCTATAGCCGTGATGCCGTTCGTTAATGAGAGCGGCAACGCGGACGTTGAGTATCTCTCGGACGGCATGACCGAGACGCTTATCCGCAGCTTATCCCAAATGCCCAACCTTAGTGTGAAGGCCCGGTCCCTGGTTTTTCGATATAAGGGCCAGGACCCCGACGCCAGAACGCTGGGGAAGGAATTGGGCGTACAGGCTGTACTGAAAGGCCGTGTCGTACAGCGGGCCGACCGGCTCTCGCTCGATCTGGAGCTCATCGACGCTACGAACGAAAATGTGATCTGGACGGATGCCTACGACCGCAAGTCGTCTGACCTGGTTTCGCTCCAGAATGAGATCGCCCGCGACGTGTCGAGCAGGTTGAGGGTAAAGCTCTCCGGAGCGGACGAGAAAAAGCTGGCGCGAAACTACACAGCCGACGCGGAAGCCTACCGGCTCTATCTTCAAGGCCGTTTTTACGGGAACAAACGGGCTGGTCCTGAGTTCAGGAAGGCTGAGGGCTTCTTCAGGCAAGCTATCGAAAAGGACCCCAACTTTGCACTCGGCTATGTCGGTTTGGCCGACTACGTTACGGATAGGGACAAAGCCAAGGAATATGTGAACCGCGCCTTGCAGCTCGATCCCGACCTGCCCGAAGCGATCGGAACACTCGGCTATCAGTACATGCTCGACTACGATTGGGTCAATTCGGAACGCTACATACATCGCTCGCTCGAACTCGATCCAAAGAACCCCGATGTTCATCGCTGGAAGGGGCAAAGGGCGATGATGCTTGGGCAGTTTGACGAAGCTTTTGCGTCCTATGACCGCTCGCTCGAACTCGATCCTAATTCGTCCCAGGTAAAGCTTAGTTATGGTGCGTGTCTGATCTATTCGGGAAAGTTGAATGAAGGCATCCGTTACCTGGAAGACGCCGTGAAGGCTGACCCGACATTTATCTGGACCCAAGCCTTTCTCGGCCATGCCTATTCGCTGCGGAACGATTACGCCGGCATGCTTGAACAGATGGCGGTCTCGCAGAAGTTGGGAGGTATCGATCAGGATATGAACCTATACCGTGAGAGCTTCGCCAAAGGAGGCCGTGATGGCCTGTTGCGCGAAATTGTCAAACGCAGGGAAGCCGCCAGTCCTTCGGGTGGCGGGTCAGGTACGGCGGCGTTCTATGCCGTTTTGGGTGAAAAGGAGAAAGCGTTGCAGCTCCTCGAACGCATTGCGGCAAGAAAAGGTGATTTCTGGCTTTTCAATATCAAATACGAAGCCGCCTACGATCCCTTTCGCAGTGATCCGCGGTTTCAGGCGATAGTGAAGATATTTGACGCGCCGAAATAGAACAAAGCATATGAGGAAAACGATCTGCGCAGCTCTCTTCTTAGCGTCATTGATAGCGACGGTTTCTGTGTCGGTTGCGGCGCAGCGGGTCGAGACCGGATTCCTTAATCGCTCGGTGACGGTAAATGGCTCAGAATATCGATATGTCGTTTACGTCCCGTGGGGATTCAAACGCACTGGACTTTGGCCTGTCATCGTGCAGCTACATGGCGGTGGCGACTATGGGAATGACGGGCTCAAGCCGACCGACTCCGGATTGGCGCGCGCAATTCGCAACAACCCGGGCCGCTTTCAGGCAATAGTGGTCTTCCCGCAAGCACATGCCGACGGGACGCCCGGCTGGCAGCTCGAAGGCGGTCAGGCCGCCTTGATTGCACTCGATAAGACGATCAAAGAGTTCAACGGCGATCCGAAGCGGGTAATACTGACCGGCTATTCCGCCGGTGGCAATGGGGCTTGGTCGATCGCGTCGCGCTATCCCGAACGGTTCGCCGCTCTCGTTCCGATCTGCGGTTTCGTCGAGGCGTTCAAGGGCAAGCAGTCAGGAATTGACTATCCGCCGCTAGCCAATGACGGCGATGTATTTACGTCCGTGGCCAGACGGGTCTCAAGTCTTCCGATCTGGATCTTTCACGGCGATGCCGATACGAATGTTGATGTCGAGCAGTCTCGAAAGATGGCCGCTGCACTCAAGGCAGTCGGTGCCAACGTTCAATACACCGAATTTCCGGGCGTCGACCACAATGGGGCGACCAACACCGCGTATGCTCGCGCCGACCTGATCGAATGGATGCTAAAACAGCACCGGAGATAGGACTCGCTTTTGAACTATGAAACGCTGTCCTGAATGCAGGCGAGATTATGTCGATGACAATCTGCTCTATTGTCTCGAGGATGGAGCTGCGCTTATTCAGGGTTCGGTGCCCTCGCCAGACGAACCGGCGACGGCGATACTTCACGACGCAGTGTCGGCAAATGAGGCGGCGACGCGGGCGCAGATACATACGACCGAGCAAACGGACGTTTCTCTTTCCATCGCACGTGAGGGGCAGAATGCGGCGAGTTTTGATAAGCGCTTACTCCTGATACCGCTGGTTCTGGCTGTCATCGTTCTTGGCTCGTTGTTCGGGTATCGCTATTTCGCCCCGACAAATCAGATCAATTCGATCGCGGTGATGCCGTTCGTTAATGACAGCGGCAACGCTGATGTCGAGTATCTCTCGGACGGAATGACCGATACCCTGATCAGCAGTTTGTCGCAGTTGGCGAATCTGAATGTGAAGGGCCGCTCGTCGGTGTTTCGCTATAAGGGCAAAGATCTGGACACCAAGACACTCGGCAAGGAACTGGGTGTTCAGGCGGTTTTGTATGGACGCGTGATCCAACGGGGCGATCAGCTTACGCTGAGTCTCGAGCTGCTCGATGCCGCTACGGAGAATGTTATCTGGAGCGGTAAGTACGACCGCAAACAAGCGGATGTTGTCAGCTTGCAAAGCGAGATCGCCCGTGATGTATCGAACAAACTCAAATCAAAGCTCTCGGGCGCAGACGTTGCGAAGGTCAAAAAGGGCTACACCGCCAACCCTGAGGCTTACAGGTTGTATCTGCAGGGCCGGTTTTATTGGAACAAGCGCACAGCGGCGGACCTAAACAAGAGCATCGATTTTTTCAATCAGGCGATAGCCCTCGATCCGGCTTACGCCCTGGCCTATTCAGGCCTTGCGGATGCTAATGCCGTAATGCCCATTTACGCCGCCGACGCGCGACATGAGGAATTTTATCCAGCGCGTGCTGCGGTGCAAAGGCCCTCGAGATCGATCCTGATCTGGCCGAGGCTCACGCAACTCTCGGCTTCATCCTGCTGACCACGATTGGAACCAGGCTGAAGCAGAAAGAGGGTATAAGCGGGCCATCGAGCTCGATCCGAATTATCCGTCAGCCCATCAGTTGTATGGCCACTATTTGTCTGACATGGGACGGTTTGAAGGATCGCCGAAGAAAAGCGGGCCCTCGAGCCGATCCATTATCGCCGCTCATTAATAGGGCACTCGGTATCGCCTACCAGGCGAACCACAGCTACGATATTGCGATCGCCCAATACAAGCGATCGAGATCGAGCCAGAGTTTCTGCCCTCGTATCAAAGCCTCAGTTGGACATATGGATTGAAAGGGATGTATGAGCCGGCGATCGAAGCAGGGCGAAAACTAAGGCTTGCTCGCGGTGATCCGCCGGAACAAGTCGAAAAGGGCTTTGCGGAAATTGAAAGTACCGAAGATCGGGGAGAGCGGGGGTTTTGGCAATCGGCACTCGAAAGGATCGAGAAAACCGCCCGCGAAAATGATCGAGAGGTGAATCCACTTGATATCGCACGGATCCAACTTGGATTAGGCAACAAGGAGCAGGCACTTGATTCTTTGGAGAAGGCGTTTGCAAGCGGTAAGCACTACACAGGCATGACCTATCTCAGATCCTTTCCCGCCTGGGACCCGCTTCGCTCGGAACCGCAGTTTAAGGCGTTGCTCCGAAAGGTCGGCCTACCGGAATAGAACGTTTATGAAACGATGCCCTGAATGCAGAAGAGATTACGTCGATGACAATCTGCTTTATTGTCTCGAAGATGGAGCCATGCTTATTCAGGGCTCGGTGCCTTCACCGGACGAGCCGCAAACGGCGATCCTTCACGATGTTGTGCCGGCAAATGAGGCGGCGACGAGGGCGCAGATACATACGACCGAGCAAACGGCCGTTTTTCCGGGCACAGGTGAGACGCGAAAAGCGACGGGTTTCGACAAACGATTACTCCTGGTCCCGCTGGTGTTGGCGGTCATCGCTCTCGGCGGGTTCTTCGGCTTCCGCTATTTCGCTCCGACAAATCAGATCAATTCGATCGCTGTGATGCCGTTCGTTAACGAGAGCGGCAGCGCGGATCTGGACTATTTGTCCGACGGAATGACAGAGACACTGATCAGCAGCCTGTCGCAGATCTCGGGGTTGAACGTGAAGGCACGATCATCCGTTTTTCGATACAAAGGAACAGGAACCGACCCGAAAACGATCGGAAAAGACCTCGGCGTCCAGGCGGTG
This sequence comes from Pyrinomonadaceae bacterium, assembly GCA_044228265.1. Classification (GTDB taxonomy): domain Bacteria; phylum Acidobacteriota; class Blastocatellia; order Pyrinomonadales; family Pyrinomonadaceae; genus OLB17. The sequence goes on along the minus strand of JBGAVC010000009.1, from coordinate 17,399 downwards.
TTGAACGGCCGCTTTGTGCAGCGTGGCGACCAGCTTACTCTCAACCTGGAGCTGATCGATGCTCAAAACGACAACCTCATCTGGAGCGATAAGTACGACCGCAAGTCGACCGACCTTCTTAGTTTACAGTCTGAGATCGCACGTGACGTGTCGAGTAAGCTCAAGATCAAGCTCACGAGCGCCGATCAGCTGAAGTTGGCCAAAAGGTATACCAATGATCCGGAGGTATATCGCTTGTATCTGCAAGGACGATTCTACTGGAACAAGCGCACAGCGACGGAAGTGGCGAAGGGAGTTCCGTTCTTTCAGCAAGCGGTGGAAAAAGATCCCAACTTCGCCCTCGGCTATGTTGGCCTGGCCGATTCAGATGAAGACCGCGACAGGCCCCAGAAACTCGAATATATAAAAAAAGCACTCGCGATCGATCCCGACCTCGCCGAGGCCCACGCGTCCCTCGGATACCAACTGATGTGCAAGCAGGCCTGGACAAACGCCGAACGCGAATTCAATAAGGCTAAGGAACTGAACCCCAATTACGCTCTCGCTTACGCATGGAACGGGATGCATTTCACGATGATCGGGAAATACGACGAGGCTTTGGCCGAGATCGACCGGGCACTCGCGTTAGAACCCACGGCAAACGGCATCAATTTTTACAAAGCCGTCACGCTGGCGGTTTCGGGGCGACACGAGGTCGCCCTTCAGCATTTCAAAAGGCTCCAGCAAATGGACCCCAACTTCTCGTGGGCCTTCGGTTGGCCGGCGAGAGTCTACGTTTGGAATGGCGACTACGCATCGGCGGTCGACGCACGCGCCCGTGCGCTCGAGATCGATGGCATTACCGAGCCCGCCGCCCGGCTGCGGCAAGCGTTTGCATCGGGAGGGTGGGAGGCCTTCGTCTCGGAGTCTAAAGCTCAGCGAGCCGGGGGGATCATCGAGTTTCCCCCAAACGACGAGGCCGAAAAGGAAAAGGTGATCGCCCAGCTTCAGCGCCAGGCAAACAATGGAGCCTTTTGGCTGTTCCTCATCAGGGTCGAGCCTGCTCTAGACGGCCTTCGAGCCGATCCACGGTTCCAAGAAGTACTAAAGAGATTCGATCCGCCGCAATAGCGTTGAGAGGCTCAAATATGGAGATGAAAATGGTAAATAGAATTTTGCTCTTGGCACTACTTTTGATCGCAGCCATGTCTCTCAATGCGCAAAGCGGAATGATAAAAACGGATGAAATTCGCTTCGCGTCCCTCGAAGGAAACCTTGTCGGCGACTCCGCGAACCGCACCGTGATCATCTACCTGCCGCCAGGCTATGACCGTGATAAGAAAATGCGTTATCCGGTGGTCTATCTTCTGCACGGGTTCAATGGCTATGGGGTCGGTAACAAAATGTGGATCCGCGAAGGCGGAGTTTTCAACGTCGAGACGATCAGCCGTCTTATTGCGGAAAAGAAGATCGGCCCGATGATCATTGTCCTGCCCGACGGGAGCAACCGTTTCGGCGGGAGCATGTACACGGACTCGATCACGACCGGTAATTGGGAAGACTATATTGTTCGCGAGCTCGTTGCCTATATCGATAAGAATTATCGAACCCTCGCGACCGTTGAGAGCCGCGGCATCGCGGGGCATTCGATGGGAGGATACGGTGCCCTAAAGCTTGCGATGAAGCATCCGGACGTTTTCGGCGCGGTGTTCGGGTCAAGCCCTTGCTGCCTTACCTTGCCGCCGCCGCCGGTCAACTTGCAGTCACTCATCGCGGCAACAAAGCTGACAAGTTTTGAAGAAGCAGACAAGGCGACGTTTCCCGTGCGCGTTTCCTTCGCATTTGCCGCCGCCTGGTCGCCAAATCCAGCGAATCCACCGTTCTACTCTGAGTACCCGATAGGGGCGAGCGCCAATGACGGTGATCCGGCAGCCGCTGTAAGAGCACGCTGGCAGGCGAACATCCCGACCTACATGGTCGATCAATACATCGCGAACCTCCGCCGCTTGCGAGGTATTGCTTTTGCCGTCGGAACTCAGGATGCGCTCCTCGATTCGAATAAACAGTTTGACGAGGCCCTCAAGCGAAACCGGATCGAACACACTTTCGAGATATTCGAGGGAGGCCACACGGACAAGGTCCGGCAACAGATCGAAACAAAAATGCTGCCATTTTTCTCGCGAAAGCTGGTTTCGAGTAAGTCAGTCCCAAAGTCGAGGTGATCGAGAGGATAGCTTTAGATGAAACGCTGCCCTGAATGCCGACGAGATTATTACGACGACACGCTGCAGTATTGTCTCGATGATGGAAATGAGCTGCTTGAGGGTCCGGCGTCTGCCGGTGAGGCTCCAACCGTAATTCTCGAAACTACCGAACCGTCAGGCGAAGCGGCGACTTCAACTAAGGTAGGCATAACCGGGCACGAGGCCGTCTTGCCGACTGGCTCCGGGGATACGACACGGAATACCGGCGGCCTTGATAAGCGGCTGCTGGCGATACCGGCCTTGCTGGCGATCATTGTCTTTGGCGGCTATTTTGGTTATCGATATGTGTCATCCGGCGGTCCAAACCGGATCGAATCGATCGCAGTGATGCCTTTTGTCAATGTGAGTGGCGATCCAAACGCGGAATATCTCAGTGACGGCATCACGGAGAGCATTATCAACAGCCTTTCTCAGTTGCCGAACTTGGGCGTTATCGCGCGCAATTCTGTTTTTCGTTACAAAGGCAAGGATATCGATGCGGTCGCGGCGGGGCGCGAACTGAACGTGCGCGCTTTGCTCACCGGCCGGGTCATTCAGCGCGGAGATAATCTTTCGATAAACGTCGAGTTGGTAGACACGAACAATAATCATCAGCTATGGGGACAGCAATACAATCGGAAAATAGCCGATGTGTTCGTGGTGCAGGAAGAGATCGCAAAAGAGATCTCTGAGAAACTGCGGGTAAAGCTCACCGGAACGGAACAAAAACAACATGCGAAGCGTCCAACGGAAAACATCAAAGCGTTTCAGTACTATGTTCAGGGCCGGACGTTTGCCCACCGGCGTACTCGCGAGGACCTTCTAACGGCCATAAGCTTCTGCGAAAAGGCAATTGCCGAAGATGGTAGTTATGCGCTCGCTTACACTGGCCTGGCCGATGCTTATGCAAATCTTGGTGTCCGGGATTTTATTGACCCGGCTGAGGGCCGCCGCAAGGCCGACGAGGCAGCTCGCAAAGCGCTCGCGCTCGATGAAAACCTGGGCGAGGCTCATTTCGCGATCAGTCAGAGCAAAGTTCTGTTCGCCCCCTATGATCTCCCACTGGCGAACCGCGAACTATTGCGGGCACTTGAACTCAGTCCGAGCCTTGCCGCTGCACATCAATATCTAGGGATCTCGTTGGCCATCCAGGGTCAAAACGATCGAAGCCTGGATGAATACTCGAAAGCGCAAGAACTGGATCCACTATCGTCTTCGATTGCCAGGGGCGCGGCATTCCCGTATTACCTCAAACGAGACTATCCGCGAGCTTTGGAGATGTTGCACCGAGCAAACGAATTGGGGCCGCCGTTTAGTGTCTTTTGGGAAGCACAGGCGTACGCTTTGGGCGGGTTTTCCAGCCAGGCGCTTCTCGAATTGGACGCAGCGAAAAAGGCAAGAAAAACTGACCAGGTTTTGACGTTTAGCGAGGGTCTGATCAACGCAACAATTGGTAAGCGTACTGAGGCACTCGCAGTCGTCAAAGATCTTGAAAATATGTCGGGAGGAGGCGTGAGTCAAGCTCAATATATCGCCAGGATCTATTTAGCGATGGGTGAAAAAGATCAGGCGTTTAAGTGGCTGGACATGGGTCTTAAGACCGGTGCACTCACCGGCTTTTACCCATATGATCCCTTTTTGGATCCGTTACGCGGTGATGCGCGCTTTGATGATCTCCTCAAACGTATCGGCATGCCCCAATGAGGCGAACTCCCTGGGTGACATAGAAACTAAATATGAAACGCTGCCCGGAATGCAGGAAAGACTACATCGACGACAGCCTCTTGTACTGTCTCGATGATGGTGCGGCGCTTGTGCAGGGAAGTGTGACGGACGAACCGGCTACGGCGATATTGTCGGGCGACGCGGTGTCAGGTGAGGGGCGGACGCAGGCGCTTGCAGCCGAAGATACGCAGACAAGAGTTCGAGCGACATCACCGCTGATAACTCGCGAGCGACTACCGTGGATCGTCGCTGGCATCTTTGCCATCGTAGCGCTCGCGGTCGGCTACGCTTATTTCGGCCGCACGACATCAGCCGGACAGGCGATGCGACTGGCGTTCGAACCGCCAAAGAACCTGCAATTCAACGACACGCAGGGGGACTGGGCAGTTATATCTCCCGACGGCGAGAAGATCGCATTTACGGCAAACACGGCCGACGGCAAATACTCTCTTTACGTCAGCGAACTAAAGACCGGCCAAGTCACAATGCTTCCGGGCAGTGATAATGCTCTCGAACCGTTCTGGGCCCCGGACAGCAAGTCGATCGCCTTCGGATCACACGGAAAACTGAAACGCTCCGAGATCGCGGGCGGCAATGCTCAGGTCCTGACGGACGCCCCGCGGCTGATCGCCGGTGCCTGGAACAAGGCTGGCGACATCATCTTTTCTCCGGATTACGGCAGCCCGATGTTCACCATTTCGGCGAAGGGCGGTGAAGTTCGGCAGATAACATTCCCAACAGACAGCGTTGAGGCCGGGAATTCGAGCGGAACGTTCCTCCCTGATGGCAGACGGTTTCTCTTCAATCGTATTTACCCTTCCAACGAGCAGATAAACGGACTCTGGATGGGCTCCCTCGACTCGCAGGAGGTCAAGCGGATCATTCCGGACAATCCCACAGTGCGTTTTGCACCTCCTGATTGGCTGATCATGATCCGCAACCAGGTGCTTGTGGCCCAGAAGATCGACACGAACACCCTCGAGCTGCTGGGTGACGCCGTCCCGATCATCACTCAGGTCGATAATCCGGTAAGCGCACCGGCACGGTTCTCGGTTTCGACCAATGGAGTATTGATCTGGCAGCCGCGCTGGGAACGCAACTATCAGATCCAGCTTTTTGATCGTGAAGGCAAACAAACCGGATCGGTCGATGGCTCGGGTCCGGTGACCGGCCAGGAGACACCTCGGCTGTCACCCGACGGAAAGCAGGTCGCGTATCGATCGGCCGCCGGCGTTGTCGTCAGCGACCTGACAGGAGGGAATCCCATAAAGCTCGGTACCGGCCAATTGCCGGCGTGGTCGCCGGACGGGAAGCATATCGCTTACGGCGGGACCCTGGGAAATCGAGGGATCGTACAGCGGGCAGCGAACGGGGTCGGAGAGCCGGAGACCCTTACTGGCGGGACCGTCTTCTCCCGGAGGTATTCACCTGACGGCCGCTTCGTGATCTTCTCAAAGCGAAGCGCGAAGACACGCCTTGATTTTTGGATGGTAGAAGTATCCGGCGACCACAAACAGGTTCCACTGCTCACCTCACCCGCCGACGAACTCGACGCCGCGATTTCGCCAAACGGCAAGTGGCTCGCATATGTGTCCGATGAGAACGGGTCGGACGAACTGTATGTTCAATCGTTCAATTCGGCCGATGGCAGCTTAGGCAGCGATCGCAAACGGATCTCAACCGATCCGGACGGCGCGTACGCGGTCGAGTGGGGCCGCGATGGTAAGGAGCTCTTCTATCTTGCCCGTGACGGGCGGATCATGGCCACTACCGTGAAGACAGACGGCCAGACCTTCGAATACACCCCACCGAGTGCGCTTTTTAGGGCACGAATGCTGTTCACGTATGCCGGTTTTAGGGATTTTGACGTGTTCCCGGACGGAAAGCATTTTCTGATCGGCTCTCTCGTTGGCGAACCGACCGCGCCGGCGCCGACCGTGATCCTCAACTGGACCGATCTGGTGAAGAGATGAAGGTATGAAACGATGCCCTGAGTGCGGCCGCGAGTACGACCATACGATGATGTTCTGTCTGGATGACGGAACGGAGCTGCTTTACGGGCCGGCCGCAGAGAGCGAGGCCGCGACCGCGATACTTCACGAGACCGCTCCCCCTGCAGAAGCTGCAAGTCGCGCTCAGATCCATACAACTGAACCGCGGACAGCGCTCTTGTCATCTTCGAGCCAGGCTCTCGAACCGGCTACTGTGGTCTTTTCCGACTCTAAATCGCATAAAGACCTGGAAATGAATACGATCGCGGTATTGCCTTTCCTGAACATGAGTCCCAAAGACGATGCCGAGTATTTTGCGGACGGTCTGGCTGAGGAAATATTGAACGTACTGTCGAAGATCACCGGACTGAAGGTCGCAGCCAGAACCTCTTCATTTTCGTTCAAGGGAAATCAAGCGACGATCTCCGATGTCGGCCGCCTCTTGAATGTGGCATCTGTCCTCGAAGGAAGCGTTCGAATGTCGTCAGATCGTGTCCGTATCTCCGTTAAGCTAATCAAGGTCGAAGACGGCTATCACCTCTGGTCGGAGACGTATGACCGAACCTTGGACGATATTTTCGCCGTCCAGGATGACATCGCAGCATCGGTCGTCAAGGAACTTCGAACCACCTTACTCAATGCGGCTCCGGATCTCGGCAAAAGCGGCATACTAAGTGCTGAAGTATTCGAAGCTGTGAAAAGGCGTCCTCAACACCCGCAGACTCAACTCCTGTACTTTCACGGCCGGCACCTGATTGAAAGATTCAATACTGTTGACAACGCAAAGGGGATCGGTTACTTGATCCGAGCGAGCGAGGCCGAACCAGGCTGCGCTTTGATATGGGCCGAATTAAGCCGGGCATATGCTTTAGACTCACAAGTTGGGGGAGCGAGCGAGTTTGAGGCGTACGGTCGCGCCCGCCAGGCTGCAGAGCGTGCACTGTCGCTCGTACCGGACTTCGTTGAGGGCCATATCCGAATAGGATGGATCCGCATGCTTTACGATTTGGATTGGAAGGGGGCCGAGGCCGCTTTTCTTCGGGCGCTAGAATTAGAACCTGAAAATGGACTGGTACTTACCGGACTTGCTACCCTGGCGTACAAGTCCTCACGATTGTCCGAGGCGATCGCATTGTACCGCCGGGCGCTAACAAAGGATCCCCTGAATGCACCGGTATATCACAATCTAGGCTTCGCTCTCGAAGCGGCGGACCTGCACACGGAGGCGGAGGAGGCTTTTCGAAAAGCTTTGGAAATCGCTCCCCAGAGGTTCGTGACTCGCGCTTCTCTTTCAATAACGCTTTCTGCCCTTGGCCGGTATGTCGAGGCTTTGGAACAGGCGATGGGCGAGCCATTTGAGGTTTACCAACTGTACGCGATGGCGATGATCAACTACGCCAGGGGGAACAAAGTCGATGCGGACGCCGCACTTAACGAGTTGACCGAGAAATATGCCGGGGAATGGGCCTTCCAGATTGCGGAGGTGTACGGCAGCCGTAAGGAGATAGACACAGCCTTTGAGTGGCTGGCTCGGGCGATTGCACAAAAGGATGGCGGACGTACTCAAGCGAGGGTGAGCCCGCATCTGCGCTCCCTCCGTGAGGACCCGCGATGGACACCATTCCTGAGTGGTCTCGGTTTTTGAGTAGATTATGAAACGATGCCCTGAATGCGGCCGCGAGTATGACAATACGATGATGTTCTGTCTTGATGACGGAGCGGAACTGCTTTACGGGCCCGCCGCAGAACGCGAGGCCGCCACCGCGATACTCCACGAAACTGCTCCTCCATCGGAAGCTGCCACTCGCGCTCAGATCCATACAACTGAGCAAACGGCCGTTTTGCCGTCGGGTCTTGCCGACGACTCAAAGAAAGCGGTTTTGGACAAAAGGCTGATAGTGGCACCGATCGTGCTGTTGGCGATCGTCCTTGGCGGATATCTCGGTTATCGTTACTTTTCAACGGCCAGTTCCAGACAAATCGAATCGATCGCCGTGATGCCCTTCGTGAATGAAACAGGAGACGAGCGCATCGAGTATTTGGCCGACGGAATGACCGAAACGCTGATACGCAATTTGTCGCAATTGCCTAACCTGAACGTGAAGGCTCGTACGTCCGTATTTCGTTATAAGGGTAAGGTATCGGACCCGAAAACGATCGGAAAAGAACTGGGCGTCCAAGCCGTCTTGATCGGCCGGTTCGTTCCCAGAGGCGGCGAGGTCCTCCATCTTGGCCTTGAACTCATAGACACTCAGACAGAGAACGTCATTTGGACGAACGATTACGACCGCAGACCCTCGGAACTCATCATGTTTCAAAATGCCATCGCGCGTGATGTGTCGAGTAAACTCAGACCCTCGAGCGATCAAAAAGCTGGTAAGAACTATACCGAGAACTCCGAAGCCTACAGGCTTTATCTGCAGGGCCGCTACTTTTGGAACAAGCGCTCTGTCCCAAGTTTTAAGGACGCCATAAAATGCTTCGAGCAGTCGCTGGCTCTCGACCCCAACTACGCTCTGGCTTACAGCGGCCTTGCGGACTCGTATACTCTGCTTGCCGTCTATCGCGGTGCGGAGCCGAAGGACAGTATGCCGAGAGCTAAAGAGGCGGCGCTCAAAGCGCTCGCCCTCGATCCGGACCTGGCCGAAGCACATGCGTCGTTAGGCCAGGTGCTGCAAACCTATGACTACGATTTCGCCGGCGCCGAGCGGGAATACAAGCGAGCTCTTGAGTTGAATCCGAATTATGCTTCAGCCCATCAATGGTACGCCGAGCTGCTCACCAATGTCGGCCGTTTCGACGAGTCGTCGATCGAGATCGAACGTGCGATAGAACTCGATCCGTTCTCACTGGTCATAAATCGTGAACGGGGCGGGCTGCGTTTTTATGCCAGGGAATACGATAAGTGCATCGATCTCTTACAAAAGGCCGTCGCCCTCGACCCCAACTTTTCTGGTTTTCATTATGACCTTTCGTCAGCCTACCAGATGAAGGGAAACTACCCCGAAAGCGTCAAGGAATTTGCACGCTGGAGGGAATTAGAAGGTGATGCCGAAGGAGCCGAGTTGTCCCGAACCAGCTTCGCAAAGGGAGGCTGGCGTGAATTTGCAAGGGCAATTATTGCAAAAGGCCCCTCGCTCGGCTTAAAACCATATAACCTCGCTGTGTTCTACATTGCCCTGGGCGAAAACGACGCCGCAATATCAGAGTTCAACAAGGCATATGACCAGCGGGTAAATGACGTTTATTGGATGAAAGAGGATCCGCGTCTCGATCCGGTTCGAAGCGACCCGAGATTTCAGGAACTGCTGAAAAAAGTCAATTTTCCGGAATAGATACAACACGATGAAACGCTGCCCGGAATGCCGACGCGATTATTACGACGACAGTCTCCTCTACTGTCTCGATGACGGCAGCGCGTTGCTTGAGGGACCATCAGTTGCGGAAGCCGAGACCAAAATACTTCCCGGAAATATCAGTGAGAGTGATCCCGCCCCGGTGACAAGAGGGAAGCTCTGGCCCCCGCGCTCGTGGTTGGCTCGCTGGTTGTATCTTGGAGGTGTCATTGCGTTTATCACGACGGGCGGCCTAATTGCCTATCGATATTTCGGAAGCGAAAACGCCCAGATCGGGTCGATCGCTGTGCTGCCCTTTACGAACGCCAGTGGTGACGCGAATGCGGAATATCTTTCGGATGGGATATCCGAAGCGTTGATCAATAGTCTGACCGACCTCAGACAATTGCGGGTCGTGGCTCGCGCAACGGCTTTCCGGTACAAGGGCCGCGAGATAGACCCTAAAACGGTCGGCCGTGACCTCAATGTCCGTGCGGTGTTGATGGGTACCGTAAAACAGTTTGGGGATAAGCTCGATGTGCAGGTCGATCTTGTCGACGCGACCACGGGAGCGCAGATCTGGGGTGAAGATTATGTTCGCCAACCATCGGACCTGCTTTTGGTAAAGCAAACTATAGCGAGCCAGATCATCGACAAGCTGAAGGTCAAATTGTCAGGCGAGGACCAGCAGAAGATCGATCGCCGAGATACTCGAAATTCCGAAGCCTACAAACACTATTTACGCGGCCTCTATCTTCAGAATCAGAGGACGGCTGACGCACTCCGAAAGGCGATCGACGAATTTCAACAATCGATCGCCAATGACCCGGATTTTGCTCTCGGGCATGTGGGGCTAGCGGATTCATTCACATTCCTGGAACAGATAACCGGAGTCCCTGCCAGCGAGTCTCTCCCAAAGGCAAGGGCATCGGCCGATCGTGCTCTCGAGATCGACAATGGGTCGGCGGAGGCACATACGTCGTCGGCTAAGGTGTATGAATACCAATGGCGCTGGCCGGAGGCCGAACGTGAATATCGTCAGGCGATCGCTCTTAACCCAAATTACCCGAGAGCCCATCAATGGTTTGCCCTGTTTCTCCGATCGACCCAACGTTTCGACGAAGCGATGACGGAGATCAAGCGCGCACAAGAACTTGATCCGCTGTCATCGATCATCGGCGCCAACGCCGCATTTGCATACCTCATACGCGGCGATTACGAGGCCGTGATCGAACAGGACCGCAAAGTGCTTGATCTGGAACCAACATTCTGGGTGCCACACGTGGATGCTGGTTGGGCATACGTTAAACTGCGGCGTTTCGATGAAGCGATGGCCGAATTTCAGAAAGCCGTCGAATCAAGCGGCCGGGCAAGCATTCCTCTCGGCAATCTCGGGTACTGCTACGCCGTCACAGGCCGAAAAACCGACGCGATCTCGATCGCCAAGGAGCTTGAGGGGCGCTATGACCGCCATGAGTCGATCGGCTTCAATGTTGCGACGGTTTACGCCGGACTCGGCGACAACGACCAGGTTTTCGCATGGCTGGAAAAGGACTTTCAGCAGCGCAGCAGCCAGCTGCCCTACATCACGTGGTGGCCAAACTTTGACGATCTACGCGGCGACCCGCGATACGCCGATCTTGTAAAGCGAATGGGATTGACTCGATGATGGCGAGCATCAGGCGAATCCGCGGCTGCGGTCCTTTCCCGAAGCAGAAGATTGCACGGGAATTCGACATACAACGGTAGTCCCGGTACCGACAACGCTTTCGATCTCCAATATTCCGCCTAACAACTCAGCACGTTCCTTCATGCCGCTCACTCCGAGGCCGCGTTTAGATCCCGGTCCATTCAGCACCACGTCCGTGTGAAATCCTTTCCCATCGTCTTCTATCATCAAGCTCACCCCAGTGTTCGATCGGTGATAAAGGACGCGCACGCGCGTTGCTTCGGCATGCTTCAGAACATTGTTAAGAGCCTCTTGAACGATCCTGTAAAGACTGGTCTCGAGGGCGGGATCCAACCTCTGGCCGGATCGGTCAGGCGCTGCATAGAATTCGGTCTCAATATCGTACTGGCGCGACCATTCCTTGGTGAAGCTCTTTAACGCATCAGACAGGCCCAGTAGACCAAGTTCGGTCGGCCTCAGCTCCCACGAAAGAAAACCGACGTCTTTATCCATCTTCGCCATCATCGCGCGCACCTCATTGAGCTCCTGAAGAGCTTCGTCGTTGCCACCGACCAGCGACGCAAGACGCTCGACCTTTAGGCGAACGCCTGTCATCTGTTGGCCTATATGGTCGTGCAGATCGCGTGCGATCCTGTGACGCTCGGCTTCCTGGGTTTCTACCAGCCGGTGCATCATTTCAGCTTCACGGACCGCCGTGACCAGCCGTTTGTGCTCGGTGATGTCGCGGGCGATCTTCGATGCACCGACGATCGTACCGGTCGAGTCGCGAAGGGGCGAGACATTGAGCGAAATATCGATCAACCTGCCGTCCTTTCGTCGCCGGACGGTCTCGTAGTGGTCAACTGCCTCGCCTCGTCGAATGCGAGCCAGAATGCCCGGTTCCTCGTTCACGCGTTCGGGCGGCATAAGTATCGTGACCGGTTTACCGATCGCCTCGTCAGCAGTGTATCCAAACACCTTCTCGGCTCCGGGATTCCAGCTGGTGATAGTGCCGTTTAGGTCTTTTGTGATGATCGCATCACTGGAGGACAGTATGATCGCGGCCAGTTTTTCGATCTCGAGTTTTGTGGTTCGGTGATTGGTGATATCGCGAGCTATCTTTGACGCACCGATAACGTTCCCGCGCTCGTCCAAAACAGGTGACACCGACAGCGACACGTTCACGAGCGATCCGTCCTTTCTTCGACGGACGGTTTCGTAATGGTCGACCTTTTCGCCGCGTTTGATGCGGGCCACGATGCCCGGCTCCTCATCGTGCCGATTCTCGGGGATAAGCATGGTTACGGGCCGGCCGATCGCCTCTTCGTCCGTGTATCCGAATATCCGTTCCGCTCCGGCGTTCCAACTGGTGATGGTCCCATCGAGATCTTTGCTGATGATGGCATCGTCGGAGGATTCGACTATCGCCGCGAGCAGCCCTTCAGCGTTCCGCAGCGTTGAAGGCAGTCTCGACCCTTTGTGGGCCCCTGTTTTGTGTGCCTTGTCCTTTGTCAAGATATTGAGTTAGATTGTGCGTGCTCTGTATTTCTTTACGGTATGGCTTCGTACAGTCAAACCAAGTGTTTTTTGCCCAGCCCAGTTTTTGAAAGCGTGTGAAAAAGGGGTGCCTCGCAGCGTCTTATCAGAACAAAAGAGGAAACGAGGGCGGGGCTTGGTTGCCGGTGCTGATAGGCCCAGGTCTTACACTGGTTATCGACCATATTTTCCACACCTTTCGCGACTCGAATGATAATATAATGGCCAATACCGGAAAAATGTGATCAAGATCGGCGAAAATATTTCGCATTATGTGATCATCTCCTCCCTTGGGTCAGGCGGAATGGGAGTGGTCTATCTGGCGAACGACACGAAGCTCGATCGTCAGGTTGCGATCAAGTTCCTTCATCGTGAGTTCAGCGCGCACAAAGATGCGTTGCCCCGATTTATGAAGGAGGCAAAGGCCGCCTCTTCGCTCAATCACCCAAACATAATCACGATTCACGAGATCGGCGAGTGGCGAGGTGCAAATTATATTGCGATGGAGTTTGTCGATGGACAGAGCCTTCGTGATCTGATCAATGCCCGTAACCTGAGCATTGAGACCGCGCTTGACACCGCTATCCAGGTGGGCACTGCCCTGGCCGCTGCGCATGACGTCGGCATAGTCCACCGCGATATCAAGCCCGAGAATATCATGCGGCGTCCCGACAACCTGGTGAAAGTCCTGGATTTCGGGTTGGCGAAACGCATTATTTCGCCCAATGCTCCCGTCGGGTCTGGCAGTGAGGCTGCGACCGTAGGATTAGCCGCCACAGCACCAGGTTTGATCATAGGTACCGCCGCATACATGTCGCCGGAACAGGCTCGTGGAAAGCCCGTGGACGCACGTACTGATATTTGGAGTTTGGGAGTTGTTCTATACGAGATGGTGTCGGGCGAGCTTCCGTTTCCGGGCGAAACACAAAGCGATATCCTCGCCGCTATCCTCAGATCCGAGCCGCCGCCTTTATCTTTTTCCGATTCGAGTGCTTCGCATGAACTCGAGCACATAATAAAGAAATCTCTGGGCAAAAGCAGTGAAGATCGTTACCACGTGATGAAGGACATGGTACTGGATCTGAAGATCCTGCAGGAAGATCTGAGAAGATCAGGTGCCGGTGAGCCCATTTCCTCGAACTTGAAAACGGCTCGATTGCCTATCGCGACCGATGAAGGTCCGCCCCATACAACGACAAATCAAACCGTCGGCTTTACCATCGATCGAAAGTGGGTGCCGATCATGGTTGTCGCACTCGTTTTGGTCGCGGCCGCTGCGGGCTGGTATGTATGGCGGCGAAACTCCGGATCTGACACTGGCATTACGCCTGCGTTGGATTCAACACCGATCGCGAGTTGGAAGAGCGAATTAGGCGAGGGTGACGAGAGTCGTCCGACGCTGTCGCCCGACGGCAAGATCGTTGCCTATGTCGCTTCAAAGGGAGGCCAAAATGCGATCTGGCTAAAGCAGATCGACGGCGGCGAACCGTTTACCCGAAAACAGGATGATTCCGCAGACACGAGTCCTATTTGGTCGCCGGACGGTGGGCAGATAGCGTTTTTTTCGGAACGCGGCGGGCGGAGAGGCATTTGGTCGGCTCCTGCCCTCGGCGGAGATCCGAAACTGCTTGTTTCTCTCGATTCCCGGGCCCGGTTGATCCGTTGGACGCGCGATGGCTCAACGATATTTTTCAAGATGGGGCCCAACCTTTACACGGTTAATATCGATTCCAAGGAGATATCCAAACTAACGAATTTTGAACAGGTCTTCGAACACGGCTTCAGCGTCTCGCCGGACGAAAAGCAGATCGCATACGTCGACAGGCAAAACGATCGGAGCGAAGTCTTTATATCCGATCTGCGGAACGAGAATCCGGTCCGCGTGACTGACGATACGTTTGACGACAGCTCGCCGATCTGGCACCCGGACGGAAAACGCATTATTTACAATTCGAGCCGTAACGGCGTTTCACAGATCTGCGTGGTGTCGCTGGATAGCAAGCGGCAAACTCAATTGAGCCTGAGCGATGCCGACAACCGTGTCGCTGACATCTCAAAGGACGGCACGAGGATCCTCTACACGACCACCAGGGACGACGCCGACTTGTGGAGTGTGCCTGTCGACGGCGGTAAGGAAACGCAGGTCACGTCGGACGTCGGCGCCGAATTCTGGCCTGACGTCTCACCAAACGGTGAAAAGCTGGCCTATCAATCGATCCGGCGACCGAGCACGGGCGGAAAGCTGCTTCACTCATTGTTAGTGGTACAGGGACTAAAGAGCGAAAGCCGCATCTCGCAGCTCGCTCCTGACGGCTTTTACCCAAAATGGTCGCCCGATGGGACGCATGTCGCGTATTTTGGCACGCAATTGGGGACTCCGAGTTTATACGTAACGGGGGCCGACGGCGTGGGAGCCCGTTCGGTTTCCGAGGGCGGCGTGATGTTTGGTGGTTACTCATTGCTCCCGTATAATCGCCAGCAGACCCAGGATTATCAATGGTCACCGGACGGCCGTTCGCTCATCTACAGTGCGACTCGCGCCGGCGTCTCTAATATCTGGGCGGCCAATGCTGACGGGTCCGGTGAGAGACAGGTGACGGCTAATGAGGACAAGAAACTCTTGTTCTTTGACCCGATCATCTCGCCTAACGGCAATGACATCGCATGGTCGGCAATGACGATTGAAGCACTCGATAAGAGGACTTGGAGCATCTGGGTGTTTTCCGATGGTATGGCTCGACAGATCCTTCAAACGGATTCGATACTCCGTCTGGTTGGATGGTCCTCAAACGGGCAGCAATTGATAGCAAAGTCAGCGGAGGGGAAGAAAGAGATTCTCGGATTACCGCTGGATTTCGCCATTTTCGCGATCGACCGGGTCAGTAAGAACCGTTCTCAGATCGCAACTCTTAAGTCCGCGTATTTTGAAAACGTCGCATTGTCACCGGACGGTAAGACCCTTGCGTTCGTTTCGCGGCTGCCGTCAGGTGACGCGATCCAGACAATGTCCCTCACGAGCACGGTCGTAAAGACGGTCGTCGCCAGTAACGAAAGCCGCGTCTATTTTTCCGATCTGGTGTTTTCTCCGGATGGGAAGACTCTCTATTACGGTAAACAAACGAATTCGCAAGTAATTTCGATGATCAACAACTTCAAATAGGAGAACAATATGCCAAATAATGACTTTCCGATCGCCTATATGCGCCTTCGAACTCTGCTTGACGCCGTTGTGGTCAATACCATGCGGTATTGTATGGATGGCGAGAACGCGGATGACTGCGTAGCCAGGATCAACGGTGTCGAGGATGAGCTGATAAATATGATCGGCCGGGTCGGCGGTGAAGCCCCCTGCGACGAAGGGTATTTCAACTGCGGCGGGGTATGTGTGCCTTATGCCTGCGTGGAAGGCATCTCGGCACAGGCCGCGGCCGCTGAATAAGGGACCGAGCGCAGGAACTGCTCCTATATCCGCGGGATCGCGATTTGTCCGTGGCCTTATCCTGCATAAATCCTCCCGATGAATGAAGTGGGCAATTGCTGCACCACAGTTTGTCCTTGAACTGTATCTGTTACTCGAAAGGATGTTGCCCCAGTCGGCGGCTTTTACGACGTCGACGGAAGGGCGCCGCTCGAAGGACCTTTGGAGCCAACACATGGAAAACAACGCGAAAATTTGGAAGCCCGACACGGAAGTAACCCGCCGGGGATTCATTGCCGGAGCCTTAACGGCTGTCTCAACGATCGGTTTGCTTGCCCATCAGACCGGCTATGGACAGAGCCGTGAGCCGGTTCGGTACCCCGATCCGAACCTGATCGTTCTCGATGAACGGTTTGCCAAATATCTGGTCTGGCAGGCCGCGGTCGAACGCATTTACACCGGCATGCGGTGGGCAGAGGGTCCGGCCTGGAATGCAGGCGGGCGATATCTCGTATGGAGCGACATTCCTAACAATATGAAATACAGATGGCTGGCGGAGGACGGCCACGTTAGCGCCTTTCAAAGCCCCTCAAACAACGGCAACGGAAATACCTTCGACGGGCAGGGCCGTCTCATATCGTGCGAGAACGAAGGCCATCGGGTCGTGCGATATGAACACGACGGCGGCATCAGCGTCCTGGCCGAGAGTTGGCAGGGAAAGGCCCTCAATGCACCTAACGATGTCGTGGTTCACCAGGATGGCGGGATCTGGTTTACCGATGCCGGCTACGGCAGTCTCTACGAAGGTGGCGAGAGCCGCCTCAGTCAGAAAGAAGCTGTTTATAGGATCGACCCAAAGACCGCAAAGATGGAGATGGTGACGGACATTTTGTTTAAGCCGAACGGACTTTGTTTTTCGCCCGACTACAAGCGGCTATACATCGCAGACACCGGAGCGTCACATTATCCGTCGGCACCAAAAAACATTATGGTATTTGAGGTTGTTGACGGCGTTAAGCTCCGCGGCGGAAGGGAATTTGCATCAATGAAAATGAAGATGAAAAGCGGCGAGGAAGCTGGTTTCGCGGATGGCATACGCGCGGACGTGGACGGCAATATATGGGCCGCGTGTGGCTGGGTCGGTCCGGAATACGACGGCGTCCACGTCTTCGCACCGGACGGAGTCAGGATCGGTCGGATCCAACTTCCGGAGGTCTGTGCCAATCTGTGTTTTGGCGGGCCCAAGAGAAATCGTCTTTTCATGGCTGCCAGCCAGTCGTTGTACTCCTTGTACGTTGGCGTTCAAGGCGCTCATATGGCTTGACGAGCCGGGCCGAAGCAAAAACGTGACTATATATGAAACGATGCCCTGAGTGCAGGCGGGACTATTACGACGACACGCTGCTGTATTGTCTCGACGACGGCAATGCGCTGCTCGACGGACCTGCGAGCGGAGACTCTCGTTTGGTGGAACCGCAAACCGTGTTGTTTCCAGACCGGTTA
>JBGAVC010000112.1:0-9819 GCA_044228265.1 Pyrinomonadaceae bacterium | reverse complement strand
CGCTGTCTCATACTGCAATACGAACTGAATTTTTAGGCATTTCGAGCACAAATCTGACGCACACATAAAATCGTCATTGGTCGGCTCGAGCGTCACAGTTCCTTTCGAAAATGGAAAGCTGCTGCTCACGCTGGCAGGGGATCTACTTGTGCGAGTTCGACGGGCCTCGTGAACGAAGAGTACTGATAACCATAACTTGAGGTATGACAGCCGGATATTCGGGTACACTGCCAACCCAAAACTCGGGATCAACCGGTTTCACGGTCCGTGCCGTCAATGCCCCCGACGACTACCGATCTGCTCGTCTCCGATCCCGACGGAGTTCGTATCACCGATTCTCCCGCCAAGGCGATCACATCGCTCACGTCTTCACCAACGGCTATGACGAGCTCCGACGAGCATTGGCAGAGAATCGCGTCCTTATCCGCCAGAACGGTGCGATTTGGGCCCTGGTACAGGTTGCTGCCAAACTGCCGACTGAGATCAACGAAGACTTGGTGCGCGAGGCCGCCTTTCCACTTGGGCTCGTGACGTCAAGGTCTGTGCGGTCGATGAAAAATGGTCGGCCTTAAGCTAGTGAGCGAAAAGAAAATCGTATATAATAACGAACTCTAAATCTACGAAGGAGAATCGAGCGATGCCGACGATGATCCGTGGGTTGACGAATATATCGACCGATCGGCCGATTTTACAAGCCGATCTGCGGCACATCCGCGAAGTAGTGCACAAAGCATGCCCAGAGGTTGTCGAGACCAAAAAGTGGAGCTTTTCCACATTTCGACTACAAAGGGGATGCTGTGCAGCATGGGCGGCGTTCAAGGAACACTGTGCATTTGGGTTTTGGAAACAGTCGCTGCTCGATCAATCGGTCCTGCCGGCCGAGAAGACCGCGATGGGCAGCTTTGGGCGAATTAAATCGATAAAAGACCTGCCTGACGACAAGACGCTCAAAAAGCTCATTGCTCAGGCGATGAAACTCAACGATGCTGGTGTATCAAGGTAGCAAGGCCGAAACCGACTGGCGAGAAAAAGGAACTCGTCATACCGGAGGTTCTCATGGAAGCCCTGGCGCAGTACGAAGCCGCTGCCGAGACGTTCAACAACTTTCCATATTCCAAGAAAAAGGACTACGTAGAGTGGATCAATGAGGCCAAGACCGACGCCACACGCGACAAACGCCTCGCAACTTCTATTGAGTGGCTGTCGGAAGGTAAGTCCCGTATGTGGAAATACGAGAAGTGTTAAGCAGGTGGGCCGTTCGATTCACGAACGGAAAGAAATTGAAGGGAAAATGCTCGGAGTAAAACCATATATCGCGTTCAAAGGTAATTGCGAAGAAGCTATAAATTTCTATGTTAAGAATCTCGGAGCCGAGGTGCTGTACATGGGGCGTTATGGCGACTCCCCGATGAAGGGCAAGGGGCCCGACGACAAGATCATGCACTGCACACTCAAGATCGGCGACACTCATCTGATGGTGTGCGACAACGTGTTCGAGGAAAATCCGACGACGGTCGGGAATAACATTTCGCTCGCTGTCGGGACCGACAATGCGGCGACAGCCGACGAGATGTTCGAGAAGATGTCCGACGGGGCCAAGATCACGATGCCGATGCAGGAGACCTTCTGGGCCGAGCGTTTCGGGATGCTCACCGACAAGTTCGGCATCAACTGGATGTTCGACTGCGACAAACCGCAATCGGACCACGCTCAAGCAACGGCATAACATTTGGCGGAAACACGACCGGTAGGGAGTGTGCGCCGCGAGGAACTTATTCAGGTCGGACGCCCAAGCGACCGATCGGGTCCGACCCACACTTATATGGCAGATCCAATACTTGTAGCAAAAAAAGACTCTAACGAATTTTACCTGCTCACGCAGATGGCCAACCGCCACGGCGTGATCACCGGAGCTACTGGAACCGGAAAGACCGTGACGCTCCAGCGAATGGCCGAAGGGTTCAGCCAACGCGGCGTGCCCGTTTTCATGGCCGACATCAAGGGCGATCTGACCGGCGTCACGCAGGCCGGCGGCGGGAACCCAAAGGTCGATGACCGGAACAAGCTGCTTGGCATCGAACCGGTGTTCGAGGGCTTTCCGGCGACGCTCTGGGATGTTTTTGGCAAGCAGGGCCACCCGCTGCGAGGGACCGTTTCTGAAATGGGGCCGCTGTTGATCGGCCGCATGCTGCAGCTCAATGACACGCAGGAAGGTGTTCTGGCGATAGCGTTCAAGGTCGCGGACGATAACGGCCTGTTGCTCATTGACCTTAAAGACCTGCAAGCCTTGATACAGTATGTCGGCGAAAATGCCAACGATTTTACCTTGAAATACGGCAATGTTTCGACGGCGTCTATCGGCGCGATCCAGCGCGGGCTGCTTCAGATCGATGAGCAGGGCGGGGACCTCTTCTTCGGCGAACCGGCAGTCAAACTGGACGATTTCATGCAGACCGTGAGTGGCAAGGGTGTCCTCAATCTGCTCGCGGCGGACGAGCTCGTCAACTCGCCGAAGCTGTATTCGACGTTTCTGCTCTGGC
Source organism: Pyrinomonadaceae bacterium (assembly GCA_044228265.1). Lineage (GTDB taxonomy): Bacteria > Acidobacteriota > Blastocatellia > Pyrinomonadales > Pyrinomonadaceae > OLB17. The sequence goes on along the minus strand of JBGAVC010000112.1, from coordinate 7,279 downwards.
TGCTGTCCGAGCTTTACGAGTCGCTGCCCGAAGCCGGTGACCTCGATAAGCCAAAGCTCGTTTTCTTTTTTGACGAAGCACATCTGTTGTTTACGGACGCGCCGCCGGTATTGATCGACAAGGTTGAGCAGGTGGTGAGGCTTATCCGATCGAAAGGCGTAGGTGTTTACTGTGTCACCCAGAACCCGGCGGACATTCCCGAAAAGGTGCTTGCTCAGCTCGGCAATCGCGTGCAGCACGCCCTGCGGGCGTACACGCCGCAGGAACAAAAGGGCGTCAAGGCGGCAGCGACGTCTTTCCGCGTCAATCCCAAACTCGACACCGAAAAGGTCATTACCGAACTCGGCGTCGGCGAAGTGCTGATCTCGACGCTCGACGAAAAGGGCATTCTGGCGATCGTCGATCGCGCGTTCGTGGTTCCTCCGTCGGTCACATCGACCCATCACCGCGGAGCAGCGACAACAGTCGATCGCAAACTCTCTCGTCGCCGGGGTTTACGAACGGGCCGTAGATCGTGAATCAGCGTATGAGACTTTGCCAGGAACAGGCCAATGCAAATCGGCCGAAATGCAACAAGCGGCAGCGACCGCTGCGGGTGCAGCAAAACAGGCTGAGGAACAGGCGAAGGCCGATACCGCTGCCCGTGCACCTGACACTATCTGGGAATCGACGCAAAGCGCGCGGTGCGTTCCGCGACGAGCAGCATCGGCCGGCAGATCGGCAGCAAACTCGTCAGGGCGTTCTCGGCGGGATTGCCGGAGGCAAGAAAGCTGGTTCTGATAAATGGCGAGAGACTGGACGAGTTTTAGGCGGCGAATAACGTCAACTATCCTACGCGGGCGAATCTACGAGGCCCGGGGCGATCCGTCGCAGATCGAATGATGGTTCCTGCGTTCGGCAGAATACGTTGCTTTCGACGGACGCCTGCGGGCCGTGACGTTGAAGTCGAGGCCGGCGATACATATCTGTGGCGATGGCACGGGTATCTCGACGACGTCAGCGAAAACGGCCGTGATCGAAGCGAACGGGGTGGACAGATTCGTTTTTAGTTTTACCGGCGAATGCGTCGTTTCGGTCGATATCCGGCGCGAAAGCAACGAGACGGTCGTCGAACTCACCCAAAGCAAAATACCGGATGACAAAGACCACGGCATTTACGTCGATTGCTCGTACGGATGGGCGTTTTATCTTGCGAACCTGAAATCTGTCCTCGAGGGCGGTATCGACCTGAGAAACAAAAACGTAGAAGTGAAAAACGTGGTGAATTCGTGAGGATTGTCTATGGCCAAAGATGAAACGCTGGTGCTTGTAGGCACCGCAAAAGGCCTGTTCATATTGCAAAGGCCTGCGGGCGGAAAATGGACGCTTGACGGGCCGCATTTCGCTGGTCGCGCCGTCTATGCGGCGATGTACGACGGCCGAGCAAAGCGAAACGACATCTGGGCCGCGGCGACGAGCTGGCATTTCGGAGCAGAACTCCTAAAGAGCACCGATATGGGTGTGACCCGGGACGCCGGAAGATGCGGATCAAAATGCCTGCCAACACCAAGCAGTCTGAGAACATCTGGCAGATCGCTCCGGGTGCCGACAAAGATCCGTCGGCGTCGCCCCGGCGGCACTTTTCGAACTGCACGATGGCGGTGACCTCTACGGCCTGAACAAGGGACTTTGAAACACCCTCACCGGGACGGTGGGCTTCGAGACTCGCACGATGGCGGTGAGACCTTCGCCCTGAACAAGGGACTTTGGAAACACCCTCACCGTAAAAAATGGACGCCGGGCTTCGGAGGTCTGTGCCTGCATACGATAGTTACTGACCCTAAAGACCGGAACGAGATCAAGATCGCTATCTCGACCGGCGGCGTATACCAGTCGCATGATGGCGGCGAGAATTGGCAGGTGAGCAACACAGGCGTTAAGGCATATTTCCTGCCTGATCCATACCCAGAATTCGGCCAGTGCGTCCACAAGATCGCCCGTCATCCGAAAAAGAAGAACACTTACTTCTTGCAGAACCATCACGGCGTCTATCGCAGCACCGACGGTGCGACGACATGGCAGGAGATCGAGAACGGCCTGCCTTCGAACTTCGGCTTTGGCCTTACGGTCAGTTCGGCCGGCTCGGTCTTTATTGTTCCGCTGCAAAAGGATGCCGAACGGTTCACATGCGACGGCAAACTTCGCGTTTACCGCAGCCGCAACGATGGAAAGTCCTGGGAGCCGCTGACCAAAGGTTTACCGCAAAAGAACGCGTACGAGGTCATCCTGCGCGACGCCGTCGACTCGACAGGCACCGACATATTTTTCGGCACAAAGAACGGAAAGCTCTTCGCTTCGAACGATGACGGCGACTCATGGTCGATGATCGAAGGCTCGCTGCCCGAGATCTGCTGCGTCAAGGCGTATTTGGTCTGATGCCTATTACTGTTCACCTCAGCGGTCATCTCAAAAGCTACACAAATGGAAAGCTGGAAGTGCGCCTTGCGGGAGAATTCGCAACGGTAAGTGATGTGCTCGACGAACTCTGGAAGCAGAACGCTGCTCTTCGCGACCGTGTGTTAAACGAACAGGGAGAGATACGTCAACACGTTAACATCTTTGCAGGTAACGCTGACGTAAAGCGGTTGAATGGCCTTGACACGCCACTTCGATCGAATGAATTACATATTTTCAATGCAGTAAGCGGAGGCTAACTATGCACGTAGCGGTGTTGACCGTCATCGCAGCATTGTGTATCTCCTGCACAGGAATGTCCCGGTCCCGGGTGATCGTGCCGGAGAGCAATGTGCAACAGATCGAGGATCCCTCTTATATCTGGACCAGGGTCTTAGAAGAAGGGCCGTGGAAAAAGAGCTACAATTTCGATATGTTTGCCATCAATGGAAAGCTCTGGGTCTTTCATCCTGATGGGAACTGGTACAGTACAGACGGCGAAAACTGGACGAAGTCGCCTCTCCCCAATTCGATCTACAATCTTGCCTTTCTTGATTACGTATATTTCAAAGGTGCGATGTACGGCCTGGGCTTTTTCAAAGGAAATATCGAACAGTTTACTTTCAAACCGAATATTTATCGCTCAAGCGATCTAACTAAATGGGAGACTATCGCTCGCGGAAGCAATTTACCGCAGCGTTACTTCTACCATCCATTCGTCTTTCAGAATAAGATTTGGATCATCGGTGGGGAATATAAGGATCAGAAATTCCGCGACATTTGGAACTCACCCGACGGAATCGTATGGACCAAGCAGAAAGACGGCTTGCCCTTCGGAGATCAAGGCGGACATGTCGTTGATCTCAATGGCAAGTTGTATATGCTCGCAAATGACGTGTGGAGTTCGAAAGACGGGTTGAATTGGGATCAGGTCACCCCGGAGATAGTCAAAGGCGAGAAGATATTCGGCTACGCACCTGTCGTCTTCGACGATAAGATCTGGCTACTCGGCTGTAATCGAAACGGACAGTTCTCAAGTCAGGTTTTGGTAAGTTCGGACGGCAAAACATGGGAAGGCCAAAGCGCTCCTTGGACACCTCGCGGAGGAATAGCCGCTGCAGTTTTTAACAACAAGATCTACATCACCGGCGGTAAGTACGGCGGGACGACGAACCAGCCGGATTTTCGATATAGCAACGATCTTTGGACATTGGCCAAAGATAAGTGACCTTTGACCGTCAATGACTGAATTTTGGGGTAGGCGATCCAATTATAATTAACTGGAAGTTGACCAAATGTTAGTTCCAAACACGGTGATCGACGGTATCAGAGACGGCAGGATCAAGGTCATATTTCGCCGATGGAAGAAGCTTGGCGTAAAGGCGGGCGGCACGCAGATGACACAGCGGGGCGTCCTGGGCATCGATTCGGTCAACGTTGTCACTGAACGAAAGATCACTGAGGCGGATGCTCATGCAGCTGGATTTGCGACAAAAAAGGACCTCCTCGCGCAGCTTCATGATCGAGAAGGCGAGGTCACGCAGATCTACCGCATCGGCGTCCACTTTGCAGGCGAGGACCCTCGGAAAGAGCTTCGGCAAAACGCGGAACTTTCGGACGACGAGATCGCCGCGATCATCGAAAAGCTCGATAGACTCGACTCCGGCAGCCAGCGTGGACGTTGGACCCAACTTTATCTGCAGATGATCCACGACCAGCCAAATATCCACGCCGCGATCCTCGCGGAACAGATCGGCCTCGACATCCCTCATTTCAAGCCGTGGGTCCGCAAACTAAAAGCCCTCGGCCTGACCGAGAGCCTCCGGCCCGGTTACCGGCTCTCGCCACGGGGCGAGAAAGTGCTCGACGCGCTAAGGCAGAAACACGAGCAGTAGCGAGTGTTCCCCGGGGCGTCCAAAATCGTCCGCTCCTCAATTGTGACGCCAAACACATCAATTTCCCGAAGAATAGTATAGAAACCTGGTGAGAGGCCTTTTCCGTATGGAAACGGTGTCGCTGAAAGTGATATCTGCATACAACTTATCGGTGGCCGATGTGTTGACGGCAGTCGAATCTTCGCCCGAAGGGCTGTCGAACGACGAAGCCGCGGCCCGGCTCGATAGATTCGGCCCGAATGAGCTTGTCGAAAAACGGAAAGCTCCGGCATGGGTCGTTTTCCTGCGTCAGTTCGGCGATCTGATGATCATGGTCCTGATCGCGGCCGCGGTCATATCGGGCATCATTGGTGATCTGACCGACACGATCATCATTTTCCTCATCATCCTACTGAACGCGATCCTCGGTTTCGCGCAGGAATACCGTTCGGAGAAGGCGATGGCCGCACTCAAAAAACTGGCGGTCACTCACGCTGCGGTGATCCGAGGCGGAACACTTCTGACGCTGCCCTCGACCGAACTTGTTCCGGGCGACATCGTTGAGATCGAGGCGGGAAACGTAGTGCCGGCGGACATTCGCCTCGTGGAGACTCATCGCCTGCGTATCGACGAATCGTCTCTCACCGGCGAGTCTGCCGCGGCTGACAAGTCCGACCGTCAATTGACCGAAGCACACTTAACGCTGGGTGACCGCGTGAATATCGCGTTTAGCGGCACGCTTGTGACGAACGGCCGCGGCCGGGGGATCGTCTTTGCGACAGGCATGGCGACTGAATTCGGCCGTATCGCCACGCTTGTGCAGGAACGCGAGGGCTCGACGCCGCTGCAGCAGCGGATGACGGCGTTTGGCCGCAACCTTTCTTACATCATTCTCGCGATCTGTTTTGTCCTTTTCGTCGTCGGAGTGTTTCGCGGCGAAGAGCCTTTCCAGGTGCTGCTCGTCTCGATCAGCCTCGCGGTCGCGGCCATTCCCGAGGCTTTACCTGCTCTGATCACGATCGCGCTTTCATTGGGAGCGTCTCGTCTCGCCAAGCAAAACGCTCTGGTGCGTAAACTCCCGGCAGTCGAATCGCTCGGCTCGGTCACGTATATCTGCACAGACAAGACCGGAACGCTCACCCAGAACAAGATGCGTCTCGTCGAGCTCTACGAACATGGCGACGCAGACCGCGAGGCCGAATTGTCGCTCTTTGCGCTCGGAATGGCGCTCAATCACGACGTCAAGTTCAATGAACTCGGCGAGCCATTCGGCGAACCGACCGAGATCGCACTCGTGAGCCGAATGGTTGCCGACATTTCGCCGGGAAAATACCGAAAGGTCCTCGAAAAACATGCACGTCTCGCCGAGCTGCCTTTCGATCCCGATCGTAAATGCATGACGACCGTTCACCGATTCGGCCGCAGGGTGCTGATCATTACCAAAGGAGCGAGCGAATCAGTTGCTTCAATGCTTGGCAGCTCGAAGGACAGGATCGCGCTGAAGACCGTTACCGACGAATGGGCGCATCGCGGTATACGTGTTCTCGCGTACGCCTATCGCATCGCCGACAAGCTGCCCGAGCCATTCGATCTTGAAACGGTAGAGAGCGACCTCGTCCTGCTGGGCGTCACGGGACTTTTTGACCCCGCACGCGAAGAAGCGACCCAGGCGATCGCCGAATGCCAATCAGCCGGTATCAGGCCGGTCATGATCACGGGCGACCATCCGGCAACCGCCGTCACATTGGCAAAAGAGATCGGAATTTTGGACGGTGAGGATCTGGTATTGAACGGAAACGAGCTCAAAAACCTCGACGAAGAGATGTTTCTGAAACGAGTCGAACATGTCACCGTCTATGCGAGAGTCTCGCCCGATCAGAAATTGCGGATCGTTAAGGCGTTGCAGCAAAAGGGACATTTTGCCGCAATGACGGGCGATGGCGTCAACGACGCTCCGTCACTGCGGGCCGCAAATATCGGCATCGCAATGGGGATCAATGGAACGGACGTGAGCAAGGAAGCCGCTGATATGGTCCTGCTTGATGATAATTTCGCCACTATTGTCAAAGCCGTAAAAGAGGGCAGGCGGATCTTTGATAACATCCGCAAGTTCGTTAGATACATCATGACCTGCAACGGCGCAGAGATCCTGTCTATCTTTTTGCCTCCATTCCTCGGAATGCCGATCCCGCTGCTGCCCGTACATCTGTTGTGGATAAATCTGGTGACTGACGGCCTGCCGGCTCTTGCTCTCGCCGGTGAAAAGGCCGAACCCGATGTCATGAGACGTCCGCCGCGCCCGCCGGGCGAGAGCCTGTTCGCGGGCGGTATCGGGTATCACATCGTTTGGGTTGGATCCCTGATGGCAGGTGTCACGATCGCAACGCAAGCGTGGTCGATAGCCCACAACGGAGAGAATTGGCAAACTATGGTGTTCACGGTATTGGCCCTCTCGCAGCTCGGGCACGTACTTGCCATCCGAAGCGAAAAGACGTTCCTTTACAGGCAAGGTTTGTTTACGAACCTGCCGCTGCTCGGAGCGGTAGTGCTAACGCTGGCCCTGCAGCTTGCAGTTATTTATTTGCCGTTGATGAACAGGCTGTTCAGAACACACCCGCTTTCGCTCAACGAACTGGTATTCTGCCTGGCGATGTCGGCGATCGTATTTCACGCGGTGGAATTCGAAAAGTGGATCAAGTTCCGCATCATTAGAGAAAAGCCTAATCAATAGAGCAGATGATCTCTGCGTGCGGTACCGAAATGCTTCAGCCCATCCACCCATGCAGCTTCGATATCGCGCAGCGGGACGCCGCCCTCGATCTGCTTACGGATCTTGTCTGTTCCGCACACGACGTCGAACGGATTCTTGTCGAAAACGTATTCGTACGCCGACTGTTTCCACTGAAATTTGTCGGTGTAGAGGTCATACGCGGTCTTGACCATCGCGATGCCGACGATGACCGGTGTAAACG
>JBGAVC010000111.1:0-11957 GCA_044228265.1 Pyrinomonadaceae bacterium | reverse complement strand
AGGTTTGCCCGCAGAGAATCCTGTTGGGTTGTTATAGGCCCAAATGCGCTCGATGATCGAACCGTCCGATTTCACATCCTTGTAGACGTAACCTCCCCGGTTCTCGTCATTTCGTATGTTAAAGAAGGCCTCGCCTGAACCGCTGCCATCCGGATTTGTCACCGAGCTTGAGTCTTCGCTGGTGTAATACGTCCAGGTTAGCTCGCGTGCAGTTGACCCGCCGTCATACACGTCCGTGTAGAACAGCTTTTTTTCTGTTACTCTGCCGGTGCGGGAAATGACCTCTTCGGGCATGATGTACCCATTTGGCGGCTCGTCGTCGTAGATGTCGTAGTCATACTGTGATCGAGCCGTTGAAGGCATAAGCACTGATTTCACTTCCCCCCATCCCGGTGACCAGTTTTGGCTTGTTGTCCCGCCGTCAGGATCGAGAGCAACGTCTCCGTCATGCGCATAATAATCAAACGTGAAGGTCTGTCCATTTGGAGTATGGATGTTGTCAACGACTCTAAATCCCGCTCGGACGACTTGATATGTTGTCTGTCCTCTCTCATGGTCACAGACTGAACAATCAGTGCGATATTTCTTGATGACGGTTATGGGCTTCCAACGAATCTTCCATTCCAGCAGCTGATCGTTGGCTCCCATTTGATAAATGGTGTCTTCGGTGCTGGACGTGGCCTTAATAGCAGTAAATCGATTGAACTGATCGATCCACCCTACGGCCTGGGTACTATCGGGCAAAGTGACGTCTCCAAATCTGACGTAGTTGCCGTTCCGGTCAAATACCTTTTGGCCGTCCTCGGCGCTATTAGTGACCTTTCCACCGTCAGCGGTTACTAGCTCCCAATCCGGGTTAAGTTCGTTATTCCCCGGAAAGATCTTCAGGCGCATATAACTTCCGTCGGAGCTGTAGTACGTCATGTAGGAATTGGGATCGTGTGAGGTGGTTATTGAACAGGAATACTGGCCTCCTGTAGTTGACCAGGCAAGGCTTTCGATAACGCCAAATGGGCTGACGTTAAAATAGCGTCGGTAGAGTTGCCGTGCGTAGGACTGAACGCCGAAACGCTGGAGTAGCCCACCGGACGGAATTCGTGACGCATCGGTGTCTGACCTGCACCTTCCATTGATAGACCCCGTCAAAGTTTGGACCATTGTCACAATACTGAACAGGTTCGTCCAGACCATCATTTCTGCGAATTAATTTGAGAGTGTACTGTTGGCCGTAGTTCCATCCGCCATCCAAATCCCTACCCAGGAAAGACTGTTTGCTAACAGTTCCATTCTGCTGAGGAAGGTTTTCAATGTGCTTTTTCCACAGCTTGAGTTATATCCTTAATATGAGGCCGGCAGATGCTTCGCCTCTACCTTCTGGCAACCCTCCTAGAGGAAAATTAAACACAAGGTTTCCGTTGGTGAGATTAATATTTTCAAATTCGAACTAGCGTACGCTACCCCAGGAACAAATCCTCTCGGTTTCCCGGCTCGGAACTTGACCAAACCTGCCAAAAGGAACCCAAACAAAACAAGATAGAGTGCAAGAATCAAGTGTTTCAGCATGTCTTCTCCATGCGGGCGGATCACCGCCGAAAATAAGCCGGAACAGGAATATCGCCGCCTGTTCCCCATTGACGGAGCGGTCTGAGCTGCTGTGGCTTTGGTGGATGTACCAGTAGCCGTTTGATGGGCGCCAGACGGCGATGTCGCATTTTGCCGTCGGCATCGTAGTCGTTTTGGACGACCACGTCGCCGGACGCCCGTATGCTGTCGATTGGCCCGGGCCGTCGGAGCTGCGTTTGACGTACCAGGTGCCGTTGCTGTTGCGCCAGACGGCAGCATCGGCTTTGCCGTCTCCGTCAAAATCGCCCGGAACGGGTTTGTCGCCGCTTGCCGTGTTCGCAATGGTGACGGACTGGTTTTGGCCGTTGCTGCTGTTTTGCCAGTAGTATGTGTGGTCGGAATCGCGCCAGACTACGATGTCGGCTTTGCCGTCGCCGTCGAAATCCGCCGGCGCCGGTGTATCGCCGTTTTGACCGTATGGGAATCCGACGAACACCTGGTCGGAACTGCGGACGTAGTACCAGTAGCCGGTCGAAGGGCGAAAGACTGCTACGTCCGTTTTACCGTCGCCGTCAAAATCGGCCGGGGCCATGAGGTCGGTGCTCATGCCGAAGGTGTAGCCGTCATACGTACTGTCCGAAGTCGATGAGTGGGAGACGTACCAAATGCCGGTTGACGGCCTGAAGACCGAGAAATCCGTCTTGCCGTCACCGTCAAAGTCGCCTGGCACTGGAATGTCGCAGGTTGTGGAACATGTTCCCCACTGAAAGTACGTCTGATGAGCCTGCGGATCCCCTCCGAGGACGTACCAATATCCGTTTGATGGCCGCCAAACAGCGAGATCCGCCGGCGGCGCAGCGTTGGCATTAGCGTCCTCGACAGCCAGTAAGCGTGATCCGGCATATACGTATTCCTTCGAAAGTTGCGGTGTCGGCGAAGCTGTCGGCATCGCAAGCGGGTTCCAGCTGCTTGGAGCATTCTTTGCGATCGATTTGCCGAACCATCCGGTGCGTTTTCCGCTCACGGGATCGGTATTCGGGAACCAGCCGTTGGACGCAAAGACGCCGATGACCACTAAAGCAACGCCGACAGACGCAGCCGAACCGTAGACGAGCCGTCGAGGCTTTGCCAGTCGAAGAGACGTGTTCAGAGGCATCGGGGGCCCTCCTTTATTAATGAGGTTGTAAATTAACGACTGGGATGCATGCGAAAGGAGATTGTCGTGAGGACAAGGTCGGTTCGTGAGATATCGAAGCCGTTAATTTGAAAAACGATTTCAATTCGCTCGAGCCGAATTCCAAATAATGCCGGTGAGGCGGCTCTGTCGTTTGAATGAGGACATTAAAATCGAGATTAAATAAGAAGTCAAGCGTATATTCATTAGCTTGGCTGAAAATATTTTATTCGGTTGCTCGGCTAACGTCGTCCAGATGTCTTACTTTCGGTTAGACCTTGGCATCAAGGCCAATTTGTCACCGTTTCCTGATCGGGGTCATCGCGTTAAAGGCGTGTGGTTCGCCAAATGATTTAAAACTTTACACCCGATATGTATTTGCCGAAAATGGACGCGATGTCTGGAAGAAGTTGTTGTTATTTTCGTGATCCTGTTCTGTTGTCGGTGGCGTTTGCCGCGGCGAGTCAGACGCCGGGAAGAAACCGGCGAAGGCGAATGCGCGGCCGAGTCCGACGCCTGGGCCGCCGGCGGCGGATCCGTTTGACAAGGCTGATGTCAAGACGATGGCCGAGAGGTGCGTGAAACTCGAGACCGAGTCGGGCGATATCGTGATGGAGATGTTTCGGAGAGTGCTGGAGACGGTGCGGAATTTCTCAGTCTGACTGCCACCGGGGCGTTCGACACGACGACTTTCACGCGTGTCGTTCCGGGGTTTGTGATCGGGCGGCAATCTTCTTTATTCGCGTGAAGGCAAGATGACGTACGCTCGGCATGCGGGCCCGCAAGGCCATTCCGGACGAGCCGAACAAGATACTGCACGACCGCGGGATCGTCTCGATGGCCGAACGGACGAACCGAACAGCGCGACGACCAATTTCTTTATTCTGGTCGGCCCGGCTGCCCGTATCTTGACGGCAAGTTCGCCGCATTTGGCAGGGTAAAGACGGGCATGGAAGTCGTTGACGCGATCAACAAAGCGCCGGTAACGGACGAAAAGCCCGACAGGCCCGTGCGGATCAAGAAAGCGGGCCTTGTCGCCTGTCCCGCGGATCAGTCGGCGAAGTCGAGATCAAGCGTCATTTTGAATTCGTTCGCCATCGACGGATGGCCATGGGCCAGCGCGACGTCGATGCCTTTGCGGTAGGTTTCGATGGCTTTGTCGCGATCTCCCGCCGTGACGTATGCATTTGCGAGGACGCCGTAGGCGTTGCCTTCGTCGTCGGCCGAAGCGAGGTAGTGTTCGAGCAACTCGATCACGTCGGCGGTCCGGCCAAGCTTTTCGTATTCAGCAAGCCCGAACATGACCATTGTATTCGCCGGGTCGGCGGCCAGCATTTCTTTGAAAACTTCAATACGAGTCGACATAAGAATTTGAATCTTTGCATCCTCGGCAGAGCACGTGCGACAAGAAGAATATCTTTACGGGCGGCGTCTTGGATAAGTTAATTTCGCAGCAAGTTATTTGGCATAAATTGCCACGGTTTTCGGGAATTTTTGAAGCGATCTCGGAGCGTCCGACCATGGGATCGCGGAGTCGCCCAGGATCTGTTTCACCGATCTCTGATAAATAGACTGGTTCATGCTCTCGTCCTGCGTGATGACCACACCCTTGAGAGCCAAACCGGCAAACAGTCCCCGGCTACGCGAATACGACAAGATCTCCGCGTCGAGCGTCACATTGGTCGAGGCCGTCGCCGTTCGGCCAACGGGTCCGGCCGCAACGCTTCCCTCGCCGCCGATCTCGAACTTGTCGGCAAGCAGCCCGTTCAGGCCCCTTTCGTTCATGATCAGGAGAATGTAATCGGTGCTTTGGCCGCCGATCTGCGGGCCGATGCTGCCGCCACCCACCAGTCATGGCACGCATGAGTGCTCCAGCCCGACGCCAGTCGACGAATGACAACGCCCTTGCCGCCCTGGCCGCCCACAATAAAGCTGAATTTCAACGAACCTGGAAACACGACGATCGCCTTTGCTTTTTCAAGAAGATCCCGAGGGATCGCCCGATCGTCAATCTTCATGATCTCGTTGATCACCTGCGAAGCTTTGTTCACGCGCTCTTCTCCCGCCTTCATTTCCTTTGAACTTTTTTGCCCAAAGACGGCGGTGGCAATGACAGCGATACAAATGTCATTATGAATAGGGTCGAAAGAAATTTTGATCTCATACTAACCTCCATTAAACGTAAGTAATTACCCGCTTGGTGATTAACTTAGTATACCGCTTGGCGGGCCGTATGTGCGGAAGGTAACAGAAGGATCAAATCTCGACGGTATCTTTCAGAAAAGGCTTTGCTGGGTCGGCATCGGGTCGGACGCCGTCTCCGGAGTGCATTTTGGTGCCGTCTGAAACCGAGCCGCCGAGCGTGAAAATCAAAGAGCTTCTGCGTTACATCCCACTGCTCTGTCTTTCCGGTCATCCGTTCCTTGTAGCTTCGATGCCTGAGCGTCCCGCCGCGTTCGCGCTTCATTGTATTAATGATCTTTGCGACTCGTGTAGGCTGCAGCCGTTCGTGCATTTTCTGAACGAAATAATCCTCGATCGAATCGGTGTCGAGATGAAGCATCGACATAAAGGCACGCGTCGCGCCGCACTCTTTGGCGCGTTCGAGCAGGCCGGGAATGTCGGATTCGTTGTAGCCGGGTATCACGGGAGCGATGCCTATTCCAACGGCGATGCCCGCATCGGCGACCTCTCGCATCGCTCGAAAACGTGCTTCGGGCACCGGCGTGTACGGCTCAAACGCGTTGGAACGTTCTTTTGTCAAAAACGGCAGCGAGAAAAACACCGACCTTTGCCGGTTTCTTTAGGATATCGATATCTCGGGTAACAAGTGGCGCTTTTGTAATTACGGCGACCGGTATCTGGAAATCGAGGCAAACCTCGAGGCATTTGCGAGTGAGCTCGTAACTGGCCTCGAGCGGAAGATACGGATCGGTCGCGAACGAGAAATCAAGATGCGGCATCTTGTCCCGCGTCTTTTTCAGTTCCTGCCTCAAAACCTGTGGAGCGTTTGTTTTGACGACGATCTTTGTTTCAAAATCGGTTCCGGCGCCATAACCCAGGTATCGTGGTATTGCCGTGCAAAACAGTACGTGCAGCCGTGAATGCATCCGCGATAGCAGTTAACGGTGTACCGCCAGCCGCCTTCCCATCCCGAGGCGAACGCCTTGGTGATCATCTTGCGGGTCGCGGTCTCTTCAAAGACCTCGAGTTTTGTCGGCGGCGGTTCGCCGACGAATTCGGCGGAGTATTTGTTGTAGGGATTTGGAGGATTCTGGATTTGTCGCACACATGCAACGATAACTCATTACGGAAAGTAACTCAACCTAAATTTCCCGCTGCATCAGCAGATCGATCTGCGGATCGGACCCGAGTTGGAACACGTGACGGCCAACGAGGCGAAATCCGTTCTTTTCGTAAAATCGTTGGGCACGCGGGTTGAACTCCCAAACCCCAAGCCACATCACGTCGTGGCCGCGTGCCGCAGCAAAATCGAAACAGGCGTCCATCAGATTCTGTCCGACGCCTTTTCCTATGTATTCCTGCTGCGAGTAAAGGCGTGATAGCTCGATCGGCCGTTTCGCTGTGACGCCATCTTCAATGCTTCCCACGATAAGCTTTGCATAACCGACCGGCTTGCCGTCGATCTCGGCGACAAGAAATGTCGACATCGGATCGGCGAGCTCCTGGGTTATCTGCTCGATATTGAACGCCTGCCGCATGTAATGAGCGAGATCGTCGGGAGCATTCTTGGGATGATGAGCAAACGCGTCCCAAAACGTAGTATAAGAAAGGTCGGTCAAAAGCCGGGCGTCGGCGTCAGTTGCTTCACGGATCGAAACGGAATTCATTGATTCTCTGGTCGCAAGATCATACTGTCCCCGCGTGAATATCGGCAGCGATCGGATCAGGCAGCATGCTCCTGCTATCAAACGTAAACCAGAACGAACGGGCGATGTCACCCGTGTCATTGTTCAAAACGTCAAATCTTCTCTCAAAACCAGCGCGGAATTTTACCGTTAAAAACCGCGTCACCTCGACGGCTATCGAATCCTGAAGCTCGAAGACGTTGGTCGAGCTGTCATCGAAGATCCTGCCCCAGACGATAGTTCCGCGGGCAACGTCTATCATCTCCAACGTAACTCGGATGCGTTCGTCCGAGTGTTGAATGGAACCCGTCAAAACAGTGTCAACATTCAGATCTCGTCCGGCGGCGATGGCGTCCGGCAGCACCTCGTCGAACGGTCCGGGACGAACGACAAGGTCCTCGACGCTGCCAAGTTTGGCGTTGAGCGTGTCCTTTATGCCCGTGCCGATCAGTTTATCGTCCGCGGCCGACGTTCTGAATCCCAGGACAGCGACGCTTTGCGGGCGGCTGGATGACACGGTCTTCGGCGAGCCGACCCATAAGAACGGCAGACACACGAACGCAATGAACACGAACGCCCAAGTGTATCCGGTCTTTCGCTCGTGATCGAGTGAATCCATCCATGAACGCAAATACCGTTTGGTCCGGCCATCGGGCGGCGAAGCAGCGAGATCATCGCGATCGGACCTGTGCACATCTGCCGTAAAACTATATCCGCGTCCCGGTACTGTCAATATGAAATCGTTGCCGGCGGAACGTTCGTTCAGTAGTTTCCGAAGGTGCGAGATCTGCTGGATCAGATTGTTCTCCTCGACAACCGTATCGGGCCACACCGCGAGCATCAGGTCATCCTTTGAAACAACCTCGCCGGGCCGTTCAAGCATTGCCATAAGCGTATCGAACGCCTTGGCGGTAACGGCAATGGGCTTGCCGTTGTGCTCCAGACGGCGGCGGCGAGGGCACAATCGGAAGGATCCAAAGACACGGGTCGCGTTTTGAGATTCGTGCATACGACATTCCTAAACACGGATTTCGCAAAATTGACCACATTATACGTGAGAGCCCCGCCGCCAAACAATAAAAACATTTTTCGAGGACTCGATGATTTCATCACTTTTCAGTTGAATTCAGTGACTTTAAGTACTTTTACTTGTGCGTTTGAGATGCTTGATCGACGAAAAATCCAGGTCGAGAGAACGAATGCAGATATTTAGAACAAAGCCGATCGAAGCCATCTTGAACGACGCCGAGGAAACCGGAGAACATTCGCTGAAAAAGACGCTGGGCGTGAGAGCACTGACGCTCCTTGGAGTGGGAGCTATCATCGGCACGGGCATATTTGTCCTGACCGGACAGGCCGCGGGGAAACACGCAGGCCCGGCTGTAGTGATCTCGATGGTGCTCGCAGGTGTGGTTAGCGCTCTTGCGGCACTTTGTTATTCCGAATTTGCTTCTTCCGTTCCGATCTCGGGTTCTGCCTACGCTTACGGATACGCGACACTGGGCGAATTCGTCGCCTGGATAATCGGCTGGGACCTGATACTCGAATACGCTTTCGGTGCGGCCACGGTCGCTGTCGGCTGGTCGGGTAACGTGGTCAGCCTGCTTGCGAATTTCGGCATTAATTTTCCTGTAGCTCTGGCGGGGGCTCCGGGCACAAAGTTCGTTAATTTGTCAGACGCGGCCGTTCAGCAGTTGACCGACATGCGGATCGGCGAGACCGTTCTTCGGCCGTCGGCGGGGTACACGATGCTGACGGACGAACTTGCAAAAGGCTGTCGCAAGCAGGCTTGCCGTTCAAACGGAGACAGCGGTTTTCAACCTGCCGGCAATGCTGATCGCTGTCGCAGTCACCGCGTTGCTGGTCAAAGGCATTCAGGAATCTGCAAATTTCAACTCGGTCGTCGTGATGGTAAAGATCGGAGTAGTCCTACTCTTTATCATTGCCGGTGTCGGGTACGTAAACACCCATTATCTCGGGATGGGCTGCCAGGCGGGCGTCGGCGACTGTTTGCAATTCGTTCCGGCAAATACCGGAACATTTGGCGAATTCGGCTATAGCGGAATCCTGACCGGTGCGTCGGTGATCTTTTTTGCATATATAGGCTTTGACGCG
The DNA here is from genome assembly GCA_044228265.1 of Pyrinomonadaceae bacterium. Lineage (GTDB taxonomy): Bacteria > Acidobacteriota > Blastocatellia > Pyrinomonadales > Pyrinomonadaceae > OLB17. The sequence continues at coordinate 3,236 of JBGAVC010000111.1, read as the reverse complement.
GTTTCGACCGCGGCCCAGGAAGCCAAAGATCCTCAGCGCGACATGCCGCGGGCCATAATTGGCTCACTCCTGATCTGTACCGTCCTGTATATCCTCGTCGCAGGGATCATGGTCGGCCTCGTCCCTTACACGCAGTTAAAGGAAGAAGCGGCACCGATAGCCGCCGCGATCACAGCGGCATCAAAGCTGGCGGCTGACGGCTCGGCGATCAGCTACATACTCAAATCGTTTTCGATAATCATCAAGGTCGGCGCGATCCTTGGGCTTAGCTCCACGATGGTCGTACAGATTATGGGACAGCCCCGGATATTTTACTCGATGGGCAAGGACGGGCTGCTTCCGGGCTGGGCTGCAAAGATCCATCCGCGATTTCGAACGCCATACGTAACGACGATCATCACCGGCGGCATCGTCGCAATAATGGCGGCGCTCGTTCCGATCTCGATGCTCGGAGAGTTGGTCAGCATCGGAACGCTCTTCGCGTTCGTTATCGTGTCGATCGGCGTCATCGTCCTCAGAAAAACTCAGCCCGACCTGCCGCGGCCGTTCAAGGTGCCGTTCTCTCCGGTCGTTCCGATACTATCGGCCGCTGCAAGTCTTTACCTGATGTATGGCCTGCCGCTCGACACTTGGGCGAGGTTGATAGTGTGGATGGCGTTGGGACTGGTCGTTTACTTTGGATACAGCATTCGGCATAGCAAGCTGCGAACCGCTGGTGAAAGAAACGAAAATGGACGCACGATTGCGACGAGCATCCATATGTGGTCGCTTTTTCGCTTCTTCGGCTCTCTATTTTCCGCTCGTGATGAGCTTCGCGATCGTCTGAAGCTGCATGTTCGACGTTCCCTCGTAAATGGAGCCGATCTTCGAATCTCGCCAGAACTTTTCGACGGGATAGTCTTTGACAAAGCCGTAGCCGCCGAAGATCTCGATGGCTTTTGACGAAACGGCCTCGGCGACGCGGGACGAATAGAGCTTCGCGATGGCTGCCTCCTTGACGAACGGCTGGCCGGCGTCCTTGCGGCGGGCCGCGTTGTAGACCAACAGTCTGGCCGCCTCGATCTCGACCGCCATTTCGGCAAGCTGGAACTGTATCGCCTGAAAATTCGATATCGGCTGGCCAAACTGTTCACGCTCCTGCGCGTATTTCAATGCGGCTTCAAACGCTCCCTGAGAGATGCCGACCATCTGCGCACCGATGCCGATACGGCCTTCGTTGAGCGTCTCGATCGACACCTTGTAACCTTTGCCGACCTCGCCGAGGACGTTCTCTTTGGGCACCTTGCAATTGTCGAGTATGAGTTCGGTCGTCGACGAGGCTCGGATACCGAGCTTGTCCTCTTTTTTTGCCGACCGAGAATCCTTCGAACTGCTTTTCGACAATGAACGCGGTAATGCCCTTGTATCCGGCGGCCGGATCGATCGTGGCAAACGTCACGAAGATCTCGGCCTCGTTGCCGTTCGTTATCCAGAGTTTTTGGCCCGTCAGCTCGAAATGATCGCCCTTATCAACGGCACGGGTCGTCAGTGCAAATGCGTCCGATCCCGAACCGGCCTCGGATAACGCGTACGCACCGACGCGGCCTTCGGCCATCTGCGGAAGGTATTTCTTCTTTTGCTCGTCACTGCCCCAACGCATGAACGCGTTTGTGACTAGCGTGTTATGTACGTCGACAAAGACCGAGACGCTTGCGTCGACACGGGCAAGTTCCTCGATCGCAACGATCGCGTTGAAGATAGTCGAACCCGCTCCGCCGTATTCCTCGGGCGACTCGATCGCCATCAGGCCCAGCTCAAAGCATTGTTTGATCAGATCCGGGTCCAATTTTGCGGCGTGTTCCATCGCCTCGACACGCGGGCGGACCTCGCCCTCGGCAAATTCGCGGACCGACGAACGGAACAATTCTTCGTCTTCGGAAAGTACTGTTAAACCGGCATTTGAAAGTGCGGTTCCGGCTGCGGTGCTCATATCTTTTTTCCTTTAAGGTGTTTTGTTATTTGGGGTTTAATAAAATACCATTTTAATCAAGCCTCAAGGCAAAGGCAAAAGAGTGGACCCCGAACCGCGACACCCTATCCCCGACCAGAAATATACAGATCGCACTTCGAAAAGCCTGGGCCGCCTCAAGCTCACAGCAGCGTTGCTGACGCTTGGCGGCGTGCTGCTTTTTGCGTATTTCATATACGCGGTCGGCGTAGGCGATCTTGTAGCCGGGATCGAACGGTTTGGCCTGGCCGGCTTTGCGGTCATCCTGCTGGTCTATTTTCTCAGAATGGCGGTTCGTGCCGCGGCGTGGACGCTATCGGTATTTGAGCCCTATTCACTCCGGTTTCGCGATACCGTTCCGGCAGTCGTGATCGGCGAGGCGATGAGCAGCCTCATCCCGCTCGGCATCCTGATCAGCGGCACATCGAAAGCCGTTGCCGTTCGAAATAGAGTCCCGCTGGTCGTCGGCCTGTCTTCGGTCGCGACCGAGAACCTGTTCTACAGCCTCGTGACCAGCATCTTCCTCATCGCCGGCGGTTTGACCCTGGTCCGCAGCTATGCAATGGACGACTACTGGGTACTGACGATCGACGTCCTGCTAGCCGGAACAGCGGCACTCTGGTGCTTCTTTTCCTGATGGTGTTGCGACAATGGCACTTCGCCAGCGAAACATGCGAGTGGCTCTACAAACGCGGATACCTGCGAGGCATTCTCGAAAACGGAAGGCTTGACGTCCGGCTGTTCGAGAACATGATATTCGGGTTCTATCGGCAGTTATCCGGCCAGGTTCCTGCCGATCTGCTTACTTGAGGCTGGATATCATATGTTGGGGATCTTTGAGGTCTGGTACGTTCTTAGCCGTCTGAGCGACGCGTATCTGAGCTGTTAAACGCATTCTTCGAATCCGCAAGCCGGATGATCACGATACTTTTCAAGTTAATTCCGTTTGTCATCGGCGTCGACGAGGCTGGTGCGCAGTTTGTCGGCGAAACCGTGGCATTGGCGGCCGGCATCGGAGTGACAATGGCGGTCATCCGCAAAGGACGCGTGATATTTTGGACGCTGATCGGACTTCTGATCATCGCGAAACGAGGACTTTCGATCCGAGACCTCTCGGAACCGATCGGACGCCTGAGTTTGGACAGGTCCAAGGTCATTGAAGTCCTCCTGGGGAGAATTCCGAAAATGACTTTCCGGTTCCAACACTTCCAGGGCGGCCTCATTCTCTCGTATGGAAAAAGATAAGCGC
>JBGAVC010000110.1:0-10509 GCA_044228265.1 Pyrinomonadaceae bacterium | reverse complement strand
GGCCGTCATACGAAAGGGCCGTGTGATATTTTGGACTCTGATCGGGCTTCTGATAATTGCGAAACGCGGCCTAACGATCCGGGACCTCTCGAATCGAGCGGAGGCGTAGCGGCGGTTTTTGCGTGATATAATCGGGGCACGATCGCTTTTTTGGTCCCAAGTGATCTCTGCCGGCGCCGACCACTCGTATGGAAAAAGACAAGCGGGATCTTTTCCTTATAATCGGTGCAGGCCCGTGCGGCCTGTCGCACGCAAAAGCGCTAAAGGACGCCGAGATCGAGTACGAACAGGTAGAGGCGGACGATGAGGTCGGCGGCAACTGGTATCATGGCACCTACCGGACGGCCCACATCATCTCGTCAAAGCGGACGACCGAGTTCACCGACTTTCCCATGCCGGCCGATTACCCCGATTTTCCGAGCCAGCGTCAGATGGGCGACTATTACAAGCTCTACGCCGACACCTTCGATCTGCGGCGGCATATCGAGTTTCGGACCAGGGTCGTCGCGGTCAGGCCGCGTACCGACGAGCTCTGGGACGTCGAATTTGCCGACGGCGAGCAGCGGATATATAAGGGCGTGCTCGTCTGCAACGGCCACCACTGGGACAAGCGGTTTCCAAAGTATCCAGGCGAATTTACCGGCGAATACATCCATTCGAAGGATTTCAAATCTCCCGAGCAGCTTGCCGGCAAACGTGTCCTCGTCATCGGCGGCGGCAACTCGGCATGTGACGTTGTGAGCGAAGCGGCTCGCGTTTCGGAATGCGCGCATCTGAGCCTGCGGCGCGGCTACTGGATGACGCCCAAGACCGTATTTGGCAAGCCGTCGATCGAGTCGCCGTTAATGCAGTTGCCGGTCTTTATACAGCGAGCCCTCTTGCGCGTACTGCTGCGAGTTGTTGTCGGACGATATGAGGACTACGGCCTGCCTCGGCCGGACCATAAGATATTTGAGAAGCATCCGACGATCAGCACCGAGATCTTTCATTACCTCAAGCACGGCCGGATAAAACCGAGACCCGATATAGAACGTTTTGACGGCCAGACTGTACATTTCAAAGACGGAACGAGCGACGAATATGACATGATCGTTGCCGCGACCGGATTTTATCTGAGCTTTCCGTTCCTGCCGCCCGGCCTCGTTCCGATGATCAACGAACAGCTTGCCGCTCTTTATGGCGGCTGTGTATTGCCGGACCATAAGCATCTCTACATCATCGGAACGCAACAGGTCCGTTACGGCATCGGGCCGCTGCTGACGCCGGGTTCTCGGCTGGTCGCCAAAATGATAAAGCTTCAGGACGAAATGGAGCTGCCGATCGGGCTCGTCCTCAAGGAATCTGGCTACAAGCTGCCCGAGACGCATCTCGTCGACCCGATCGCGGCGCTAAGACGAATGCGGCTTGCGAACATTTTTATGCCGCGATTATTAAAAAAGGAACGGCGGCTGCGTAAAAGGGTCAAACCGCCGAAGGATCCAAACATTCAATTTAACCCGGACCCGAATGCTCGAGTATTTTGAGGAGGAAATCTCAGGCTCGACAAGATCGACCTTGATGTGTCAGAATTCCTTTTCTATTAATAGTTTATTAGACAATCGCGATTTAAGGAGACCAGTTATTTTGATGTCAGAAGAAGCAGTACAGGCAGCTGAGGAGTCGGGTGAACCGACAGCAGCGACAGAAGAGAAAACAGAAGCGGCTGTTGCCGAAACACCGGCAGAACCGGAAGACGTGTCCTATCAAGCAGTTGAGAAGGAAGGTACGGTCACGGCCATCTGGGAGATGCAGGGTCAAAAGCACCTCCGCACGATCGACCCTCGTTCGAGCGAGGGCAAGCAGATCCTCGCCCTGTTCGAAACCGCCGCGTAAAAGATCTTAACCGCGAAATCACACGAAGGAGCACGAATCTTATTCGTGGGTCATCGTGTTTTTTTTGCGCCTTCTTAGCGAACTATTAACTAATCACTACTAACTATTAACTGGACGAGAAGGGATTCCTTTTCATTCAGTTATCAGTTGTTAGTTCGTAGTTAATAGTTTTGCCTATGCTTCTAGACGCATTTCGTCGCTGTCCTTGGCGGCGATCCTGCCTTTTTTGTCGTGACAAAATTCGCTCACTAACTCCGTGAACAATTCACTCTTTTCTTCCTGCGGGACGTGGCCGCAGTGTTTGAGGACGACGAAGCGGGAATTGAGGATCTCTTCGTGGAGCTTGTAGCCAAACTTTATCGGCATGACTGTGTCCTCCTCGCCCCAGATGATCAATGTCGGCTGGTTTATCAGATGTGCGTCCTGTTCGAGACGGTTCGCATGCCAGTTTCGCGAAGTGGCCAGGATCGAATGATGGCCGTCCGCGGCAAACAGCGGCCTGCGGATCGATTCTATCCGATCGTCCGTGATCAAATGATGGTTTGCCTTGGCAAGCGTGCCCTTCATACGCGTTTTCAAGAAAACCTTTGAATCTATCAGGAATGGAGTGATGACCTCGCCGATGCCGGGTACCGATGCGAGCTTGAGTATCGGATGGTTTTTCGGAGCGTCATTGATGACGGTGTCGGCCAGCACGAGTTTTTCGACCTGCTCGGGACTATCGAGCGTTAGGTTGAGCGCGATCGCTCCACCGTAAGAGCTGCCGACAACGACCGCCCGGCCGATACCGAGGCGGCTCATAAATCGCGATATCATCCGCGCCTGTGACTGGATCGTGTAGTCGAACGCCTTCGGCTTCTCCGAATAACCAAAGCCCACCAGGTCGACCGCGATGACGTGAAAACCCTGCTCGGCAAGCAGCGGCGCCGTGGTTTTCCATACATAGACAGATGCGGTATAGCCGTGTATCAGCACGATCGGCGGATCTGACGGATTGCCGAACTCCTGATAATGGATGCGCACTCCATCCACATTAACGAAGTGCGAGTGGTCGGCGTGTTCGACCTTATCCTCAACTTCTTCCCATTTGACGTGGTCGGCTCGCGTCAGCAGCTTCACCGCGACCGCCGCACCTATCGCCCCGCCGACCGCCAGTGCCATGTTTCGTTTTTTCATACGTTCACTGCCGACATTTTATACCAAAACGACTTTTGGCTGTACGGTATTTTCCGACGAGTCGAAAAACCCGATCGCGACGAGTTTGCCGCCGCCATCAACCATCTGAATAGCATCCCCGTCGGCGAAATTTGTATCCGGAACTCGCGTCGACAGCCCATTTCGGGTTTTTGCGATCCGGTCCTCCGCTAGCATGATCGCAGGTAGGTGCGAGACCGCTTCCTCCATCGGGATCAGCGCCGATGCCGGGTTGTCGAGTGCGGCTAGATCTTCGAGGCTGATGCTCCGCTCAAGCGAGAATTTCCCAGCGCGTGTCCGCCGCAATTCCGCTAGATGAGCGCCGACTCCGATTTTGCGTCCGATGTCCTCGGCGAGCGTCCGGATGTAGGTTCCGGCAGAGCAGGTAACTCGGATCAAAATATCTGTCGGAAGCAATGTTGAACCACCAGCTACCGCAGGTGGTACCGACATGATCTCGAGCTCGCGGATGTACACAATCGCCGATTTGCGTTCAACTGTTTCGCCTTTGCGTGCGTGCTCATAGAGCTTTTTACCTTCTACCTTTTTTGCCGAATACATCGGAGGCGTTTGCTCGATCTCACCGCGAAAACTGTCGAGAACACGGTTCCAGTCCGTTTTTTCGAGCAATCTAGAGGCCTCTTCATTCCGCAGTCCGTGCTCCACACTCCGCACTCCGGTCCGATCTCCTGTATCGGTCTCAAACCCGAACCGGACCAGCGCTTCGTACTCTTTCTCGTCCTTGTCGAGAAACTGCGCGAGCCGCGTCGACTGGCCGACCAGGATCACCATTACACCAGTCGCAAAAGGATCGAGCGTGCCGGTATGCCCGATCCGACGGGTCTGTAGTATCCTGCGCACTCGCGACACGACGTCGTGCGACGTAATGCCCGCTGGCTTGTCGATGATAAGGATCCCGTCCATATTGAGATATTAGTTGCTTGCCTGCGAATAACGCGAATCGGAGTGCGTGTCGTCACCGAACCTTTTCGTTGTTATTCGCATGGGCGGACTTCCTGTAAAATGGCTGCGATGTGGCGAAAGCGAAATCGAGCAATCGCGGACGACGAGCGTGTGGTCAGAGATCCAGCCCGTTCGCGCGAACAGACGATGAACCGCGCCGTCAAACTCCTGGCGGCGAAGCCGCGATCGATCGGTGAGCTTCGCGAGCGGCTGCTCGAAAAACTTTGGACGGACGAAGCAATTGTCGACAGCGTCATCGAGAAGCTCAAGGAATACAACTATCTCAACGACGAGCAATACGCCCGCAACCTCGCCGTCTCGAAACTAAGCCAAAAGCCCCAGGGCAAACGCCGACTCCAGCAGTCGATGTCTCAGAAGAAACTCGACAAACAAGTGGTCGAATCCGCGATCGCCGAAGCCTTTGAAAAGCTGCCCGAAACCGACCTCATCGACGCCGCCATCGCCAAACGCCTGCGGCTAAAGGGCCGCCCCGAGTCACGCGAGGACACGAAGAAATTCTACGACCACCTGTTAAGGCAGGGGTTTGACTACGATCTGATCAGGGAAAAGATGGCTGCGGTCGCTGACGGCAGATTTAATAACGAAGCTGATGCGACGTGAATTGCATCGATGGATGAATAGACCCCGCGAATTTATTTGAATCCGTTAGTCGGCTAATTGCGAAAACCTCCTCAAAGGGCCAGTAAGGCACCTTTCTTAAAACAACAACAGGGGAGAATAATTGCAATGAGATCATTTATCGGTTTGATAGTTTTGGCGTTGGGAGTCGGTTTTGGGGCGATGAGCGTCCCGGCACAGATGATGGGGATGTCGGGCGACGGCAATCCGGATGTCGGCGGGGCCGCAATGTTCAAGACAAAGAACATCGTTGAGAACGCCGTGAATTCAAAGGACCACACGACGCTCGTCGCAGCGGTCAAGGCCGCCGGCCTCGTCGATACCCTCGCGGGCCCGGGACCGTTCACGGTGTTCGCCCCGGTCAATAGTGCGTTTGACAAGCTACCCGCAGGAACGGTCGAAGCAGTTCTGAAGCCGGAGAACAAGCCGCTTTTGACCAAGATACTCACGTACCACGTCGTCGCCGGAACCATGGACTCGAATGCCATCGCCAAGGCCATCAAGAAAGGCAACGGCAAGGCGGAGCTCACGACCGTCGCGGGCGGCAAACTGTGGGCAACCATGGACGGCAAGAACCTGATCCTGATCGACGAAAAGGGCGGAAAGGCAATGGTCACGATAGCCAACGTTCGCCAGTCGAACGGCGTGATCCACGTGATCGACACCGTGCTGATGCCGAACTAGTTCATATGTTTTCCGTCGGCCGGTCGTGGGGGCCGGCCGGCGGAAACCTGGCTCGTTGTGTAAGGGCAAAGAGTTGTAATATTGATCAAATAGGCTTTCACGAGCCAAACGTAATCATATGAGATACAAAGTGATCATTTCGATACTTACCATCGTGGCCGCGGCCACGATACTGTCATGCCTTAACAAGGGCGGCGAGATGACCGCGAACGCCGCGACACCCGCTAACGGGTTGGAAACTTCGGCAACACCGGCGACCAAGCAGGAGAAGAACGGCCCGGCGCTGACCGATGGCGAGTTCGACGGCAAAGAAGTTACAAAAACGGACGCCGAATGGCGTGCTGAACTGCCGGCTGCCGCCTATACCGTCCTTCGCAAGGAAGGGACCGAGAGACCGGATACGGGAGCACTCCTTCATAACCACAAACATGGCACTTACTACTGTGCTGCGTGCGGACTTGCCTTGTTCAGCTCCGAGGCCAAGTTTGAATCGGGGACTGGCTGGCCGAGCTTTTTCCAGCCGATCTTTAAGAATAATGTCATCGAAAAAGAAGACCGAAGCCTCGGTGAGGTCCGGACGGAGGTCGAATGCGCTCGCTGCCACTCGCATCTCGGACACGTTTTTGACGACGGGCCTCAGCCTACGGGACTCCGGTACTGTATGAACTCGGTGGCGTTGAAATTTCGCGAGTCGAAATAGCTCATTTCGATAAACAGTTTTCCAATCAATGGCCGGACGCGTAAGTGTCCGGTCTTTTTGGTTTAAGCATGCCGAACCCCTCGGCGGTATGCTAAAGTTTTTTGTATGACCGGAAACGAGATAAGGGCCAAATTTCTTGAGTATTTTGAGCGTCACGACCATAAGATCGTGCATTCTTCGCCGCTGCTGCCGGCGAACGATCCGACATTGCTGTTTACCAACGCCGGAATGAACCAGTTCAAGGACGTCTTTCTGGGCGTGGAAAAACGTGATTACAAGCGGGCCGTGACTTCGCAAAAATGCATCCGCGCGGGCGGCAAGCACAACGACCTTGACGAGGTCGGCAAAACGGCCCGGCATCACACGTTCTTTGAGATGCTCGGCAACTTCTCGTTCGGCGATTACTTTAAGCGCGAGGCGATCACCTATGCGTGGGACTTCCTGGTCAATGAGCTGAAATTGGACGAGCAGCGTCTGTGGTTTTCCGTTTTTGAGGGCGACGACGAGGTCGGTCCCGATGACGAGGCTCGCGGGTTTTGGGAGTTGGTAGGTGCGAAACCGGAGCGGATATTGGGCTTTGGCCGCAAGGACAACTTCTGGCAGATGGGCGACACAGGCCCGTGCGGGCCGTGCTCGGAGATCCACTATTACATGGGCGATGAGCCTCACGATCCCGAGAAGAACAGCGCCGTCTGGGTGAATGGCGAGGGCGATACGACGATGGAGATCTGGAACCTCGTCTTTATGCAGTACAACCGTACGCAAAATGAAGATGGAACATTCACCCTAACGCCGCTGCCTGCACCGTCGGTCGACACCGGCATGGGCCTCGAGAGGATCACGGCCGTGATGCAAAACGTCAAGACGAATTACGACACTGACCTCATACGGCCGCTGGTCGAGTTTGCCGCCGGGCTTGCGTGAAAGGATGCGCATTTTTCGCAACATTGCCGGAGTTGTGGTCGGTTATCTGGTTTTCGGGATCAGCGCCGCGCTGCTCTTCAAAGTTGGCGGCATCGATCCGCATGCCGATGCTGGCGCGCTATTGATCGCCGGGACTTGTGTGATCGGTGCTGTTTTCGCGTTTGCCGGCGGCTACCTCGCCAAGCGGATCGCGGCAACACGTGGAATGTCGGTCAATGTGATTTTGGCGGCGATCATGGCGGGTTTTGCGGCCTTTTCAATGGCGTTCTCGAGCGGCAGCCGCTATACGCAGTTAGCCACGATCCTGCTGTTCGCACCGGCGTCGTTGCTAGGCGGTATCGTCGGCCGAAGGGCCGAAAAGTACTGAAATGGCCGATCTGATCAATGTCCTGCTGATCGAATACCAGCCGCTCACGCGAATCGGCATTCGAACGGTGCTCGCGGATACCGGCGACATCGTCCTTGCGGCTGAGACTGACAGCGCCGCTGAAGGGTATCGGCTGTTTCGGGAAACGTCGCCGGACGTAACGATACTTGGCTTGAGATTTCCCGGCTCCTGCTCGATCGACGATCTCGATGATTACTTCAAGGAGCGACCGAAGGCCAAGATCATCGTGCTCGCCGAGCACGCCGGCGACGCCGAGATCGCCGCTGCTTTAAAGAAAGGGGCGTCCGGGTACATTTGCAAAGATGTCTCGCCCGAAGCACTCGTGGAGGCGATACGAACTGTAGCGGCAGGCCGAAAGTACATTCCGGACGAGATCGCCCGGGTCCTGAGCGAGAATCTTGGCCAGGAATCTCTGACGCCGACCGAGGCCAACGTGCTGAGAATGATCGTCGGCGGCATGTCGAACAAAGAGATCGGTTTTGCACTCGACATCTCCGAGAATACGGTGAAGTCGCACGTTCAGAATATTTTTGGAAAAATAGGCGTGTCTGACCGCACATCCGCGGCGACTACGGCTATCAGGCGAGGATTAGTAAGAGTGGACCTATGATATTTACAGAAGAGATCACCGATTACGCTGAGCGTTTCACCTCTGACGAGAGTGTTGTTCTTCGTGAGCTTCGCGAGCACTGCTATGCGAACTACGATGACAAGGCGATGCTCTCGGGCTTTGTCCAGGGCCGCATATTGAGCATGTTCTCGCATATGATCCGGCCCGCGAAAGTGATCGAGATCGGCACGTACTTGGGCTATTCAGCGTTGTGCCTGGCCGAAGGTTTAGCCGAAGGTGGCAGGGTAATTACATTGGATATACAAGAGGACACAAATGCGGTAGCACGTTCATATGTGTCAAAAACCGAGTATGCCGGCCGCATCGAGTTTCTGCTCGGGCAGGCCGTCGATCTCATCCCTAACCTTGCAGGTCCGTTCGATCTCGTGTTTATTGACGCCGACAAGCCGAACTACTCCAACTACTTCGACCTCGTTTTTGACAAGGTGCGGCCCGGAGGCTTCATCATCGCCGACAACGTCCTCTGGAGCGGGCAAGTCCTCGAAAAGGAAAAGGATGAGAACACGCAGGCCCTGCACGATTACAATAAAAAGATACTTGCCGACGAACGTGTCGAGAATGTTCTGCTTCCGATCAGGGACGGCTTGATGGTTGCGCGAAAACGCTAACACGGTCACCCGAAAGTATTACTTCCGACTCGTACATAATACCGATGCCAAAACTTACGGCCAGGTCGTAAACTGTTATGGAACACAGAATGAAAGTTCCAGGGGGATGAGATGAAAGCAGAAACCAAATTGGAAACAGCGGTCAAAAAAGTTGAAAGGATCGTCGCACCGCCGCCAGTACATTGGGTCGGCGACGGATTCAAGGTGCATGGGTTTTTTCCGCACGGACCATTGACGGGTGAGAGGATGAGCCCATTCTTTTTGCTCGATTACAACGCCTTGACCGAGTTTCCGCCGAGGGAGACAGCGTTCGGCGTCGGGCCGCATCCACATCGCGGTTTTGAGACGGTCACGATCGCCTACAAGGGCAAGGTCGCCCACCACGACAGTCGAGGCGGTGGGGGCGTGATCGGCGAGGGCGACGTCCAATGGATGACAGCCGGCAGCGGCTTGCTTCACAAGGAATACCACGAAGAGGAATACAACCGTCGCGGTGGTCCCTTTCAAATGGTGCAGTTGTGGGTCAATTTGCCGGCAAAGGACAAAATGACCGAGCCTAAGTACCAGGCGATCACCAACGGCGAGATGGGACGCGTTCCGCTGCCGGGTGGCGGCGAGGTCGAGATCATTGCGGGAGAATTTGGCGGCGTGCGCGGGCCTGCGACGACGTTTACGCCGGTGCATCTGTATAACCTGAAATTAAAGGGAGGCGACAAGGTCGATCTCACGTTTCCGTCGGGTTACACCACGGCATTATTGGCGATCGAGGGTTCAGCGACCCTGAACGGTGCCGAAAAGCTACCGACCAACAATCTGGCTCTCTTTGAACGAGTGGGTGAAACGATCACGGTCGAGTCGCTAGAGGACAGCATTCTGCTTGTGATGAGCGGTGAGCCGCTCAACGAGCCTATAGCTCAATACGGGCCATTCCTGATGAACACCCGTGCGGAAATAGCTCAGGCGATCGATGACTTTCAAACAGGCAAATTCGGCTATCTCGAAGATTGAAGCTTTTGCTAGTTCTTCTAAAAAGGGCCGCATAGCGATTGCGGCCTTTTTAGTGCCGTGTCGCTCGGATGATGTCAGCAAAAACTCCGGCTGCCGTCACATCGGCACCTGCTCCGGCACCTTTGATGACCAATGGCTGGTCAGAATACCGGGAGGTGTAAAAAAGTACGGCGTTGTCCTTGCCCGAAAGGTTGGCAAAGTTGTGCTCCGGCCCGATCGACTGCAGTCCGACCGAGGCGCGCCCATCAGCGAACGAGGCGATGTACTTGAGTTTCAGCCCTATTGAGCGAGCGTCGTCGAGCAATCGACGAAAATGTTCTTCGTGCCGCTCCAGCTCTGCGTAAAAATCGTCGACGCTGCCAGCGAGACACGACTCGGGCAGAAATCCTTCATTCTCGATGTCACTCATCTCAAGCCTGTTGCCGGCCTCGCGTGCGAGGATCAATATTTTGCGGGCTACATCGGTGCCGCTCAAGTCGAGTCGCGGATCGGGCTCGGTGTAGCCTTCGTCCTGAGCCTGGCGAACGACATCGGCAAACTTCCGTGTTCCGTCGTAGTTGTTGAAAACAAAATTGAGCGTCCCGGAAAGCACGGCCTCGATACGCGACACCCGATCGCCGCTGCGAAGAAGGTCGTTGAGGGTATGAATGACCGGGAGGCCTGCGCCGACGTTGGTCTCAAAGAAGAAGTTCGCACCGTACTCGCGAGCGAGCCCCTTTAGCCGGCTGTATTCCTCGTAATCGGACGAAGCCGCGATCTTGTTGCAAGCGATCACGGAAACGCTGCGGGCGAGCAGTTTGTCATAGCAAGCAACGACGTCCGGGCTTGATGTGATGTCGACGAAGATCGAATTTCGCAGATTCTGGTCGATGATCGCATCGGTGAATGCGGCGACGTC
>JBGAVC010000109.1:0-10542 GCA_044228265.1 Pyrinomonadaceae bacterium | reverse complement strand
GACGTGATTTTCTCAAGTATGCTGGCCTTTCAGGCTCCGCGGTTCTGGCAGCGAGGAACATACTGGCAGATGTTAAGTACCTAGATCAACCTATCGATCTTGAAAACGCGAGCGCTGCCGGGCTGCAGGCAGCTATGGCGTCGGGCCAGACGTCCTCGCGAAAGATCACCGAAGGCTATCTAGCGCGGATCTCCGAAATCGACAAAAAGTTAAACTCGATCATCGAGATCAACGCCGATGCACTTTCGATCGCTGACCGCTGCGACGCCGAACGAAAAGCCGGAAAGACCCGCGGGCCGCTGCACGGTATTCCGGTGGTCATTAAGGACAATATCGATACGGCAGACAAGATGAAGACGACGGCGGGCAGCCTCGCTCTTGTCGATGCTCCGACGCCGAAGCAGGATGCATTCCTTGTTGCGAAGCTCCGCGCGGCAGGGGTTGTAATACTCGGCAAAACGAATCTCTCAGAATGGGCGAATTTTCGCTCATCCAAATCATCGAGCGGGTGGTCAGGCCGCGGCGGTCAAACGCGCAATCCGTACGTACTCGACAGAAACCCATGCGGCTCGTCGTCAGGTTCTGGCGCGGCGATCGCGGCCGACCTGGCGACAATAGCTGTTGGCACTGAAACCGACGGATCGATCGTGTGTCCTTCCTCCACCTGCGGGATCGTCGGCATCAAGCCAACGCTTGGTCTGGTCTCTCGATCGGGTGTCATACCTATCGCGCACAGCCAGGACACTGCGGGGCCGATGGCCCGGTCGGTCGCTGACGCCGCGGCGCTTCTGACAGTCATGGCTGGATCCGACACGAATGATGCGATCACTTCTCAAGCGGCGAAGGAGATGAAGGACTATACGCAATTCCTAATGAAGGACGGCCTTCGCGGGATGCGGATCGGCGTCGGGCGGCAGTATTTCGGACGAAGTGAAAAGGTGGACAAGATCATAGAACCACAACTTCAGGTACTAAAAGACGGCGGAGCGACACTTATTGATGTCACTTTTCCCAAATTGACCAATTTCGACGATGCCGAGTTCGAAGTGCTGCTCTACGAGTTCAAAGAGGACCTGAACAAATACCTCACAGCACGAGGCGGCTCGATGCGATCGCTCAAAGACCTCATCGCGTTCAACGAACGGAATGCGGAGCGGGAAATGCCGTTTTTCGGACAGGATATATTCCTGAAAGCCCAGGAGAAGGCAGATCTCACTGACCGTGCGTACCGGATAGCGTTGCTGCAGACCAAGATGATGACCCAGGAACAGGGCATCGACGGAGTGATGGACAAGGACAAGCTTGACGCTATCGTCGCTCCGTCAGGCGGAGTCGCGTGGCTGACCGATCATGTGGGCGGCGACTGCGGCGTATTCGAAAGTTCGAGTCTGGCGGCCGTGGCCGGTTATCCGAATATCACGGTGCCGGCGGGTTATGTCCAGGGATTGCCCGCAGGCATCTCGTTCTTTGGCCGCGCATTTTCTGAAGGAAAGCTCATCAAGATCGCTTATGCGTTCGAGCAGGCGACCAAAGCGCGTCGTCCACCAAAATATCTCGCCACTTATGACGGATAAAGACGCTCGTATAGTCTCTGAAGGCCTTCGAGAAGCAGATTGTCATCGATAATGTCGATCTGCGTCGTGTTTTCCGCGATCATCGAAGCAGTACCGCCTGTCGCGATCACCTTGGTCTCACCGCCGATCTCTTCTCGCGTCGACGCGAGCAACCGCTCGACCATCCCGAAATAACCGTACACGATGCCCGAGCGGATCGACTCGACTGTAGTGTTCTGTATGAGTGAGGCAGGTTTCTCGATCGTCACCTCGGGAAGTTTCGACGTGGTCGAATTCAACGCAACCGCTAGCGTGTTCATCCCCGGCGCGATCATTCCGCCGACAAGCACGCGATACTTATTTACTACATCGATCGTAAGCGCGGTCCCGAAGCTGCATACAATGCAAGGGGCTCCATATTTTTCAACTGCTGAGAAGGTATTGACCAGTCGATCGGCACCGGCGTCGGTTAGCGGTTCATATTTGATCGTTAATCCAAAGTCGAAATCGTTCTCGACAAAGACCGGTTCCACTGCGTACTGGGTCCCGACGAACTCTCGAAACGCGGCGTCGATCTCGGGCACGACCGAGCTGACGATCGCTGCCTCGATCGTATCCGTTATCCGGTTGCCGACGACCTTCGCCAGCCCACTCGACGTGATCTCACGTACGGTTGGGATCGCCAGCTTCGACTTTAGCTGTTCGGCTTCGAAAATGCCGAATTTCGTCTGCGTGTTTCCGATGTCAACCGCGAGAAGCATAAACCGGCGAAAGGTAAAAAAATGAAAATGACGTGATGCGAAGACGTCGCAGATCGCGCGGCGAGAATCGTATCAAACCGATGTTCTTACACTATTAAACTTCCTAGCCGTGCATCGGGAGGCCGTCGTAGACTACGTTCCAGCCGTTCTTGCGGCTCGTGCTCAGGCTTCGCGTAAACCACTCGACAGCAGCGTCAGCATCATTGTAGATCTGAACGGCGGGCCTGTCCTCTCGCGGATCGACCCGGCAAATGGCCGCTCCAGCCGATGCTGTCTTTATGCACAGGAGTGCGACCATATCGTTTTTTTGAAGCACGGCCGTGCGGACCTCGACCTCGTCGAGCTCATTGTCGAACTCATCAAATTCTGAAAGCTCGTCATTAAGCTCATCGTCAAATTCAAATTCAGGGTCGAAATCAAACTCGTTGCTCATAATGTCGTAGACCGGCGTACCTACAAACTACACTCCTCCGGCTGAAAGTTCAATTCGTACTTAACCTCGGCGTGATTTCTTACCAGTATTTCTTCTTCGACGGTGTTTCCCGTGCGCCTATCGATGACACGTCGCCATATCTCGTTTTCACGAAAGTTGCGGCTGTTCACGTGCACGAATCTGTGATTTCTCTCGAAGACACTGTACGAAAAAGGCGTTTCGCGGTCCGAGCGTATTGCTCCCTTGAGATGTTCGTCCGATATCCACAGCCGTATCTGGAACGAAATGTCCGTCAGATTTTGAAATCTCAGATCGATGTAATTGTAAAAGACACCGGCACCGCTGCCGAATGGGAGCACCCGATGTTCATCTGGAAAAGGGTCGAAACTGTGGTGATGTCGTTCCACTACCCGCAACGGAGTATGGAGCGCCATCCAGTACAGTAGATTTGCAAGTTGGCAGAGCCCGCCGCCCACTCCACGTACTACCTCGCCGCGAGATAGCTGCATCCCTTCTCGGTAACCTTTATCGGCGGTCGTCTCCCCGACCCGCCGCCAGAATGAGAATGTCTCGCCGGGTTTGATCACGATCCCGTCAATTGTCGGGCACGCGATCTTTAGATTTTCGACCTTATTGTCCTGAAGCTGTGGGTCCGAGTCGCCGAGCCTGCGCCGCAAGAGCGATTGATGTTTCTTACAGGTAAAAGGCAGATCAACATCCGTTTGTTCGGCGGCGAAACGGACCGGAAGCGCGAGATCGGCGATATGACGAAAGACCCGCTTCTGCCAGATGCGAGTGTGATAAAGAAACGGATGTAACTCAGAAAGTCTCATTAATTGCGCTGATCGCGCTGATAATCCGCACGCATTAGTTCGACGTCTCCCGCTTGTACGATGCTGACCGATCCGTCGGATCGCCTAACACGTAAAGCCCCGTTTTCTTCGAGGCCGTCCGTAACTCCTCCGATGACCCTATCGGACAACCTAACACGGACACGCTTTCCGCTGAAGTAGGTGGAGCGCAGCCGCCAGCTTTCAATGATCTCGGCCGGGCCGTTTTCATTACACAATTTCGCGTAGTAACTAGATATATACGGTGACAGGGCCGCGGCGACTTCATCACCCGTCACCTTTTCGCCGGTCACTGCCTCGATCGACGTTGCGGTCATGCCAAGATCATCGGGAAAATTAACGCTAGCGAGGTTAACGCCGATTCCGACCACGACCGCAGTGCCGCGTGGTGTTTCGACAGTTTCCGCAAGGATGCCGCAGATCTTCTTCTCGTCGATCAAGACGTCGTTCACCCATTTTATATCCGGCTTAAGTCCTAGATCTTGCAGCGTGTCGAAAACAGCGACGCCTGTCATCAGCGTTATCAACGGGAGCAGCCGAGCCTCGATCTGCGGCCGGAGAATGATACTGAAATAAAGTCCCGCGTCTTTGTCCGAGACCCATTGTCGGCCCCAACGTCCTCGTCCTGACGTTTGCTCTCGGGCGATAATGCACAGCCCTTCGTCGGCCCCGCGGCGGGCGTGTTCTGCGGCCTCCGTATTTGTCGACGGGAGCGAATCGAAGCGCAGGATGGTGAATTTCATCAGATCGGCTGCCAAAGTGAGTCGCAGTAGTAGTTCTCGCCGTCAAGGAAATTGTGCTTGATCCGAAATCCGCATTCAGATGCCAGATCGGCGATCATCTTCATTGAGTATTTCTGCGATATTTCCATAAAGACCGGTTCCCATTGCTCGAAATCGAAGCTCCGCTCGAGGGCAGCGATATTTACCGTCTGACGTTCCCGACTGATCAGAAACGAACGGGCCGAGCCTTCGATGGGCCGGTAATTGGCGTAGTGGGCAAATTTGTCGACTTCAAAATCTCCGCCAAGCTCACGGTTGATCCTTTTCAGGAGATTGAGGTTAAACCGGGCCGTAACACCTGACGCGTCGTCGTACGCGTTAGCAATGACGTGCGGGTCCTTTTGAAGGTCAAAGCCAATGAACAAGCAGTCGTTGAGTTCCATCACATCCCGAAGCTGCCTGAAAAATGCGACCGACTGTTCGCGAGTATAATTTCCGATGTTTGAGCCGAGAAACAGGATGACTTTTCGTTTGCCCCGCCCTTTCAGCGATTGAAGGATCTTGAAATAGTCGCCGATCCTTTCATCGATCTGCAGCGCAGGGAATTCCGCGTGAAATTTAGCGACAAGCCGATCGAGAGCTTCGCCTGATATGTCGATCGGCGAATAAGAAATGTCAGCGTTCTGCTTCAGAAAATGATCGATAAGGATAGCTGTTTTGGAGCCGTCGCCGGCACCGAGTTCGATCAACTCGAACGCGTCACCTCCATTCGCGAACGATCGGTAGATATCGCTTGCTTGAGTCGTGAAGATCTCCGTTTCGCAGCCTGTCAGATAGTATTCAGGCAGCTTCATTATTTCCTGGAAAAGGCGGGTTCCCTCATCGTCGTAAAAATACTTCGACGAGAGGTATTTAGGCGTCGAAGATAACCCTTCGAGGACGTCTCTCGCAAATTGCGTCCGTTCCGGAATCGGAGATCGCTGCATATTCAGACTCGGCAGAGCCGTATTCCTGTAAACTGCCATCGCAAGTGAGGATGGAAAAAGTTCCGGTACGTCGGCCGGCTATGTCCTTCGGGCGTAGCAACCGACGCTCCGCGTAGCACCATTTGGTTGATCATGAACTTACCATTGTATTCCCCGACCGCGCCCGCTGGTTTCTTGAACCCCGGGTATGGCAAATAAGCCGATCCAGTCCATTCCCAACGTTTTCCCCAGTTCAACTTGTGGGATGCCGTCTCCCATTCGGCCTCGGTCGGCAGCCGCATCCCTTTCCACTCGGCAAATGCAGATGCCTCGTAAAATGAAACATGGCAAACCGGAGCGTCGAGTGGCAGAGGTTGCAGGCCCGCGAGGGTGAAATACGTCCAGCTGCCGTCACCTCGACGCCAGTACAGCGGAGAACCGATCTCGTTGTTTTGGATCCAGTCCCAACCCTCCGAATGCCACAGTCGATGGTCGTCATAACCGCCGGCCTCGATAAACTCGACGAATTCTGCATTCGTCACCAGTCTGTTGCTGATCGCGTACCGGTCAACATAGACCTTGTGGCGTGACAACTCGTTATCAAAGCAAAAGCCGGGGCCGTTGTGCCCGATCGCATATATTCCCTCAGGTATTTCGACGTATTCCGCTTTTCCGGATTCAGTTGTCGATTCGGGTGCCGGAACATCGCGGTAAGCAGGTCCGAGCGGGTTGACGCTAAGGGTGTACTTTAGATCTGTCAGAAAGAGTTCCTGATGCTGCTGCTCGTGGTTGAGTCCCAGATCAACGGTCGCACGAAGACCGTCGGTTACATTGGCCGACAACAATTCCATCATTTTCTCGTCGACATACCGACGATACTCAAAAACTTGTTTGACAGTGGGTCGGCTGAGGTCGCCGCGGCGGTCTCGCGCTGTGCGCTCACCGACCGTGTTGTAGTAACTGTTGAAGAGGAAACTAAATCGTTCGTCAAAAACACGGTAATTCGGAATGAAAGACTTGAGTACGAACTCCTCAAAAAACCACGTCGTGTGTGCGATGTTCCATTTCGCAGGTGACACGTCCACCATCGGTTGCGGTATGTAATCCTCGGTTTCGAGCGGCTTACAAAGCTCCTCAGTGTACGATCGGACGTCCGCGTAATATCTGCTTAGGTCCGTCACCGGGCCTTGCCGAAAGCCGATTGCCTGCATACGCGTATTAAAACAAATTCGTTGATAAAGGAAAAGAATTTATTCCGGTTTTGGCATTTTGAGCAGAGCTTCGCGGCAGATCTCCGCAAAGTAAGCATCGGGATTGTTGACATTAGCCCGCAGGAACGGCAACGCCAGATCGTCGCCGATCGCACCTAATGCGTAGGCGGCTTCGCGCCGGGTGTCGGCGGCTTCTTTAGGGTCCGCCGCAACTCGCAGCAGTATTCGCGTTACTTCGGAAAAAGCCGGAACGATCGCGGCCGCCGGTTTGGAAGCGATCGTGTGCTTGTATTTGCCAGGGAGAAAGGCCTGTGGAGTTGCCGTCTGTCGTGTTCCGTCTCGGAGCAGCTCCGCGATCTGCCCGAGCGAACGGGCGGCTGCACGGCGAATATACTCTTCGCTTGATCTTGGACGGCGAGTTAACACCCCGGCCAGCGAGCCGATCGCGCCCGGATCGCCGATCTTTCCCAAAGCGGCGACAGCGGCTGATCTGACGAGAGAGCTTCGGTCGTTGATAAGCGTCGCGAGTAGGGGCTTCATAGCAACATTAGAACCGGTCTCACCCAAGACGAATGCCGCCTCGCGGCGGACGAATTCGGACCTGTCCGCAAGCAACGGTTCGAGTGATCTGAACGCTTCGTCGCCGGGTAAACATACGATCGCTGCGGCCGCCATCGAGCGAACGATCTCATCGCTGTCCGCAAGGGCAGGCACAGCTATTCGTGCAGAGGCCTCTGTGCCAACGCGTCTGATCGTGCTGAGTGCGGTGCGTTTTTGCTCGGTTGTCCCATTGCGAATGTTGTCAGCAAGGGTCTCGAGGCTCTGGGCGGACGAGCCGGCGGATGCAAAAGTATAAATGGCGAGCAACAGAGCCACTTGGAGCCCCGATGGGAGCTTCAGCCACGACCTTAGATAACGTGAAACGATGTGGGTCACGCGGCTTGACGGACCGTACGCCGGCGCATCTGTTCCCACTGGCTTACCTGGATCGCTCGCCGGTTCTCGTACGCGTTCGCAAGCGTCAGGATAAGATCTTCAGTAGCCCGTGACGGCGCGGAAAAGTGCCGTTCAGATGAGATCGAATTCAAAGTTGTTCCAGCTTTTAACGCAAGGTCGTTTAGGTATGGGGTAGTTGTTTCATTTCGGTCGACCATTTCTCCACCTCCCACTGTTCGGGGCCGAACAGCCGAGCGGGAAGACCAAGAGTGATCAGGTTTCGACTGTCCGCAAAACTCTTTTTTCTATCATCAAGTTCTTCGTTTAATGAAACTCCTGCAACTTTAGGCTCCCATCAGAATATCACATTTACGGCATTGAAAAAATGAGAAATTTAGACAATTTGCAGGGTTTGGCTTACACTAACATCATGCAGTTCACTCCGAACCAACTCGCCCTTATATAGCCGCTCGTCGAACCCGTTTCGACGACGCGGCGCCGCGATCACCGACCCGATTTCAAAGTAAACACATGGCCGAAGTGGATAGACCCTGGTTTATTCGCTAAAATCTGGTTTCTGCCCGATCCGCATCGCGGTGGATCCTCTTGAGAATATCGATGGACGAGAAATATTTTGCAAAAAAGATAGAACAGAAATGGCAGCGTAAATGGGCAGAAAGCCGCGTCTTCGAGGCCGAAGCCGGCGGCCCACAGCCGAAGTTTTATCAGCTCGAAATGTTGCCCTACCCGTCGGGTAATCTGCACATGGGCCACGTGCGCAATTATTCCGCCGGCGACGCGCTTGCGTGGTACAAGCGTCTGCGTGGGTTCAATGTCCTCCACCCGATCGGATGGGATTCATTTGGCCAGCCTGCCGAAGATGCCGCGGTAAAACGTGGCGTCAACCCACGAAAATGGACCGAGGACAATATCGCTGTAATGCGGGGCCAGTTGGAAAGGCTCGGTCTGAGTTACGACTGGCGCCGTCAGATGTACGCCCATAGACCTGAGTATTACAAATTTGATCAGTGGTTTTTCCTCAAGATGTTCGAAATGGGCCTTGCTTACAAGCGCATGACGCAGGTCAACTGGTGCGAGAACGATCAGGCAACATTATCGAACGAGCAGGCGAGTGGCGGATCATGTTGGCGGTGCGGAAACCCCGTCACGAAAAAGGATCTTGAACAATGGTTCTTGAAAACCACGGCATATACCGATCAGCTGCTCGACGACATGAGCGAGATAGCTGCAGGGTGGCCGCAAAATGTGTTGAAGCGGCAGCAGGACTGGATCGGCCGGTCCCAGGGTGCCTATGTCGATTTTGCGATAAGGATCGCGACGGGAAAGCTGAGCCCAGTTTTGACTGGTTCGCCGAGTTCGATAAGGGTCTTCACCACGCGGATCGATACGATCTACGGGGCAAATGCGGTGGTGATCGCGCCCGAACATCCCGTTATTGAAGCCAACCGAGACGCTCTTTCCCCCGCCGTGACCACAAAGATAGCGTCGATAATTGCCGAGAAACTCAGACCCAAAGACCGCGAGGCTGAGGTCGAAAAAGACGGCATGGATACCGGTATAAAGGTGATCAATCCGTTCAGCGGCGAAGTCCTGCCCGTATGGGTCGGAAACTACGTAATGATGGAATACGGCACCGGAGCCGTCATGTCGGTGCCCGCACACGACGAACGTGATTTTGAATTTGCAAAGAAATTTGGGCTTCCAGTCCGTCAGGTGATCTCCGAACCACAGCTTGTACACGAGCATCACACGATGCAGGCCCTCGCCCTCGAGAGGCCGCTGACCGAGTACGGCGTGCTTGTGCATTCAGACTATTGGAACGGCAAAACAAGCGAACAGGCCCAGCGAGAAATGACGGAATACGCGCGCATACATGGCTTCGGCGAGGCAGGAACCACGTACCGGCTTCGCGACTGGGGCATCTCGCGCCAGCGGTTTTGGGGCTCACCGATCCCAATAGTTTACTGCGGTGAATGCGGCGTTGTTCCTGAGCTGTATGAGAACCTGCCCGTGCGATTGCCCGAGAACGCTCCGATAACGGGAACAGGCGAATCGCCCCTGGCTAAGGTCCCTGAGTTTTACGAGACCGCATGTCCGAAATGCGATCGGCCCGCGAGACGCGAGACCGACACGATGGACACGTTCGTAGACTCGTCATGGTATTACTTTCGTTACACGGACGCCGAGAACGAGATCTTGCCGTTCGATCCTGAGATCGCAGCCTATTGGACGCCGGTCGACCAGTATATTGGAGGCGACGACCACGCGGTCATGCACCTTATATACGCCCGATTTTGGACCAAGGTGATGCGTGACATCGGATCTGTTGATTTTAACGAGCCATTCAAGCGCCTCTTGACTCAGGGGATGGTAGTGGGCGAGACGTTTTTCGACGACGAGAGCGGTAAGCGTTCTTATAGTGAACCGGCCGCGGTAAAGATCACTCGTGATGCAAAAGGAAAGATCGTCTCGGCCGAGGGCCAGGATGGCCGGCCGCTGAGATACGCCATCGAGAGGATGTCGAAGTCAAAGGGTAACGGTGTCGATCCGGATGAGATGGTTGAGATATACGGGGCGGACGCCGCCCGCTTGTTCGTGTTGTTCGCCGCTCCGATCGAAAACGAGCTCGTTTGGAACGAGGCCGGAATAGAGGGCGCCGTTAGATTTCTGCAGCGTGTTTGGCGGCTTGTCTACAAGTGGCGCGCGGCTGTAAAGGGAAATTTGGCGACAAGTGAAGATGAGTTCGGATCGGCTGCGCGAAAGCTGCGACAGAAAACACACCAGACAATTCGACGTGTGCGTGACAGTTTTGAAAGCCTGCAGTTCAATACGCCGGTCGCGGCGTTAATGGAACTCTCAAATGCGATAGGTGAACTTGAGATCGAGCCAGACGCGGCGTCTGCTGAGGAAATTTTTGCGGTTCGCGAAGCCCTCATTTCCTTGTTGACTATGCTGACTCCGTTCGCTCCGCATGTTGCCGAAGAATTGTTTGCCGCGATCGCCGGGAACGAAAACGGAATGCTCGTGAACGGCGCGCGGTTTCCCGAACTTGATGAAGAACTTGCCAGATCTGACGAGATCGAAATACC
>JBGAVC010000108.1:0-11078 GCA_044228265.1 Pyrinomonadaceae bacterium | reverse complement strand
GCGATGATAGACTTTTCGGCCTGGATCGCCTCACGCAGGACGTCGCCGGTCCGCTCGTCGGCGGTCAGATAATAGTAGAATCGCCGAAATGCCGCCTGGCCGATGCGGGCTTCCTTAGCACCGTCTCCCCAGTGCGAGACGCCGTGACGCGTGCCGAGGCCGGCCATCGGGCCGAAATGATAGGTGTCGACCTCGCCGGTGTGGCGCGACATCGCCTCGGCAAGCCGGAAAACATCCGCACGGCCTGTACGCAGGAACGAGAACCAGAGCCACGTATCGGTGGCAAGCTCTGAATTGTCCCATGCCATGCCGCCGAGATCGTAACGCCAGACCTTTCGGCCGTTGTCGAACGAGTGCATGACGTCGCCGTAATTCCAAAATCCGTACCAATTGCGCTCGTCGACCTGGTTGATGTAGAGATCGAGGACCGCATCGAGGCCGGATTCGATCGCGGCTTTGAACGGAGTCGATGTATCGCGAACGCTCCAGACACCGAAAGCTCGGACATCATGGTAATACTGCGGCGAGCAGACCACTACCGGCGGGGCCGCGGCAGTTCGGGCCATTTTTGAGCTTTCGTCTTTAGACGGCACGCCGCTGGTCGGCCAGAGCACGAATTCGCTCGTTCGGGCGATACCGAATGGTGTGCTGTTGCCGGGCTGTACGTCCTCATAGGAGGCTTCGAGGCCGTGGGCACGGGTATCGTAATGACGCAGGTCCATCGGAGCTGCCTCGGGCGACCAGACCCAGGCGGTGAGCTGCGCGGCGGGACTCGATGCATTCTGGACATGCAGCTCGGTCGGGTAGGACTGCCAGAAGTTCTTGATGCTGACGCCCAGGCCGCCGGTCACGTCGCCGACAAAGGCCATTCCGGAGGACCGTTGCCCGGCTGCCGAAAATAGCCATGAGCTTTTTGGGTTCGTCCGCTTTTGAATGGTAAAACCGTCGGGATTTGGCTGTACCAGCTTGAAATCGTCCCAAATCGCCCAGTCGGCGACAAGGCGCCGTCCCTGTTCGTTCATCTCGGAGCGGTTGGGCACGCGCAGGCCTTCGAGCTGGGCCGGATAAAT
This sequence comes from Pyrinomonadaceae bacterium, assembly GCA_044228265.1. GTDB lineage: Bacteria > Acidobacteriota > Blastocatellia > Pyrinomonadales > Pyrinomonadaceae > OLB17. The sequence continues at coordinate 10,008 of JBGAVC010000108.1, read as the reverse complement.
GTCTTTTCCGTCGGCACCGTTGACGAAGCGGCCGCCGCGTCCGACCATAGGCTGGATCGGTTCGGACCAGAGCCCTCTGTCATGGCCGGAGAAGCGGACATGCCGGTTCTGTACTTCCTCTCGCATCGGCACGGCGAAGGTGGCTCCGAGTCCCTGGATAAAGTCCTTTTCCTGATCGCCGTCGAAAAGAATGGTGTGGACCATCCTTACCGAAGTCTGACCGCTGTAAAAATAGAGCCGAACCCTAAAAGGAAGCCATTCGCGGGCCGTCCTGGTCCCTTTGTGCATGCCGTCGATGCGGACGCAGGCGCGCACCGGCCCCGCTTGCTCGACAGTGACTTTTTTGACCGAGCTGACAAATTTTTCTCGATCAGGAGTTTCGACCGGATCGTTCTGGGGGCCGTTTTGGAGGATACAGACCAGTTGTCCGGCAGATGCCACTTCTTTTCCGCCGAGGGCGATCGAGTCGAATAGATTCTGCCCAGATAACGAGATCGAGCACTTTAATCCGCCGCTCGTGACGGTCACCACCTTTCCATCGTTTACAACTTTTAGATCGCCGCCTTCAGCGAGCGAGCCGGACGACACGGTGATCGGCCCAGACATCCCGGCAGGCAGAACCGTGGCGAAACCGGTCCATTTGATCGAACCGTCCGGCCAATATGCCAGCGGCCAGGATTGAACGGGTAACCGCTTACCTTGGGCGGCTAAAGAAAAGGCCGCTCCCTTTTTGACCGCGCCTTGCGGCCACGGGACGCCAAAACTCACGCCGCTATCGACGAGCAACGCCTTGCTGTCGAGAAGGTTTAGAGATACCGCCGAAGCCGCTGCTGGCGATGACGCGGGGTCGCTATTGACGGACACTTCGCTGGCAAGGGAACGGACCCACGGGACAATGGTCAATCCAGCCCCGGCGGCCAGTGTGGAAGCTTTGACAAAATCGCGGCGCGAGACGCTCTTTCGGCCGGAGCCAGATCCCTTTTTCATTTGTGGGTCTCCTTGCTGAGTTTTCTGTAATTTACACTAACAGCAAACGATTGGGGAAATATGAGCGAGCAATCAGATCGGCAGACGTAAAAACCGCCCGGTGCTTATCGCTCGGGCGGCTTTTTAATGGATCGTTTTATATGGCCAGGTCAGACCGTTTCCGGCTGTTTATAGACAACCAGGGCGAAGAATCCGCCCGGCTTTTTCTTGCCGTTGTCGGGCGGGTTTTTGGGCGGCGCCGGGTTAATGACCGGCGGATTCGGGTTCTTTGGCGGCGGTTTCTTATCGTCGGGTTTTTGAGCCGACGCCGCCAACGTCAGGCCGACGACCATGCCAAATACTATCAGTAATTTCCTTACAACTCTCATCGCTTTCTACCTTCCTCTCTCTCGTATTTCACGCATCCGGGGAAAGAGGGAAAGTGCGTCCGTCCATTTATGAGGCAATATCAATGCCACACGCGAGTTTTGATTGATCGAACGCTCAAATGGTTGGAATAATAAACTAACAATCTCATTCCTTTCGCAGAACTTCACGATTTCCGTTATTTTTATACGAAATCGTGAATCCAGAACCCGCTCTAATGGGGCAGCTAACCCGGCCTTGCGTACTCACCAGCGAGGTGTGGACGCCACAATAATGGCATAATGTCTCTCATGACCGAAACCCCGACGCCGGCTGATCGTCTGCAATCTTGGCTTGTAATGCTTGCGACTTTGGCGACTATAGCGTTTAACGCCTTATCGGCCACAGGCTATATCAATGGCATCACGCCAGGAGCGATCTCGGCCAAATACCCGACCGTCGTGACGCCGGCAGGCTATGCATTCACCATCTGGAGCGTGATCTACGTGGGTTTGATCGCTTTCAGCATCTATCAGATGCTGCCGTCAAAACTCGCGACTTTCAGGCGGCTACGCACGATTTACATCCTCAGCTGCGTATTCAACTGCGGCTGGATATTTTTTTGGCACCGTGAAATGATCGCGGTCTGCCTTGGAATGATAATCGCTTTGCTCGCGACGCTGATCGCTTTGATGATCGCAACGCGCGGGCGTATGTCTCCTATTGACGCAATGTTAACAAAGTTGCCGTTCGGCATTTACGCAGGGTGGGTCACTGCCGCGACACTTGTAAATCTCGTCGTGCTGCTGGTTTGGGCTCGGATCGATCTAAGTCCGGCAAGCTGGAATATCATCGGCATAGCGTGCCTTGCGGCAGGCACGATCGCGGCGGTCGCGGTACGATTCTGTCTTCGAAATTTTCTCTATCCACTGTCGATCGCCTGGGCGGCGGCCGCGATCTCGATCAACCAGCCCGGCAATACGACGATCATCGTCGCGTCGGCCATCAGCGTTATCGCCTGTCTGCTGCTTTCGATGAGCTTTGTCATGGACCTGAAGGGTTCAAGCTATGAATGACGCACGCATCTGCATCCCGGTCTGTGCGGAGACGGCGGACCGGTTTCTCACGGACATAAAACGGGCCGAAGGGAGCGCCGACATAGTCGAGCTGCGATTGGATTACCTGCCGACTGCTGAGCGCGAAAAACTCATTCCGGCGATAGATGGCCTCCAGTTCTCAAAGCCATTATTGGCGACGTTTCGGTCCAAAGAGCAGGGAGGCCATTCGGATCCCAGTGTCGACCAGCGTCGCGAGTTTTGGCGGTCGCTTCCAAACGTGGTTTGGGGTGTTGACCTCGAAGAAGATGCCGCTAAACTCTACGACGGTCCCGCGGTTCGGATCGTTTCGCTCCACGATTTCTCACGCGTTCCGGTGGATCTAGAAGCGATATTCGAACGTCTCGATGCGACGGGCGCAGACATCGTCAAGGTCGCTTGCCAAACCGACGATGCGGTCGATGCGATACCTCTGTGGCGGCTAATAGATCGGGCCAAAAGTCGGTCAAAAGAGGTGCTTCCGATCGCTATGGGCGAGGCGGGGAAGTGGACACGTATCCTCGGTCCCTCTCATGGTGCTTTCATGACGTACGCGTCGCTTGCTGTCGATGGGGGAACCGCGCCGGGACAGATCACCGCGGACGATCTGCACTATATTTATCGGATAAAGTCGCTGAACGACGAGACTTGCGTTTATGGCGTCATCGGCGATCCGATCGCGCAGTCGCTGTCGCCCTACATGCAGAATGCGGCATTTGCAATGGCGAAACTGAACGCGGTCTTTGTTCCTCTGCTCGTCAAAGACATCGCGGCCTTTATGACGAGAATGGTGCGGCCCGCTACACGCGAAATAGAGCTGAATTTTGGCGGTTTCTCGGTCACAATGCCTCATAAACGGTCTATCATTCCGCATTTGGACAGGCTCGATCCGGTCGCGGAGAAGATCGGGGCGGTCAATACCGTCGAGATCTCCGGCGGTACACTGACGGGACACAATACAGACGCTCATGGATTCATAACGCCGTTGAAAAGAGCGCTCGGCGACATTAGGGGCTTACGTGTCGCACTGTGCGGTGCCGGCGGAGCGTCCCGGGCATGCGCATATGCACTGAGAGAAGAAGGGGCCGAGGTGACCGTTTTTGCTCGTGATGAAGCAAAGTCTGAGGCTCTCGCTGGTGAATTCGGCATTGGCTTCGGACAGTTGACGAAGCTTACCGAACCCGGTGCGAGGCCGGGAGCGGAATTTGATATTCTCGTCAATGCAACGCCGATCGGGATGAAGGGCCCGATGCGAGAGGCTACGCTCTTCACCGCCGAACAGATCGACGGTGCTCGTCTCGTCTTTGACCTCGTAACGTCCGGTGAAGACACGCCGCTGATTCGCGAAGCTAAGGCCGCCGGAGCCATGACGATCGGCGGCGGCGAGATGCTCATCGCGCAAGGGGCGCGGCAGTTCGAGATCTGGACTGGGCTCAACGCCCCTCTTGACGTTATGCGTGACGCCGTTCTGAAACGGATCTGAATGATCTTATGTCAGCCGATGCGTTAAATTGTCCGAATTGCGGTGCCGGCGTCGGCTCCGACTCGACACAGTGTCCTTTTTGCCTGTCCCGGCTAAAGACCATGGCGTGCCCGGCTTGCTACAAGCTGATGTTTGTCGGCGCACAGTTCTGCGACCATTGCGGCAAAAAGGCGGTTCAGGCTGCTGTCAGCGATAGCGATGGGGGCGATTGTCCACGTTGCAGGATAAGGCTGGACGTTTTGCAAGTCGGCGGCGTGACGCTGGATGAATGCCAAAAATGCGGCGGCTTCTGGGCGGACGAGGAAACGTTCACAAGGATCTGTTCCGACACCGAAGAGCGATCGGCGATTCTCAGCTATGTTGGAAGCCGCGAGACGAGGGAACAGCCGCTTTCACAAATAAGCTACGTTCCATGCCCCACGTGCAAACAGTTGATGAACCGAAACAACTTCGCGCGAGTTTCGGGTGTGATCATCGACACCTGCAAGAGACACGGTGCGTGGTTCGACGCGGACGAGCTGCCGAAGATAATCGAGTTTATCCAAACCGGCGGTATGGAATTAGCGCGGCAGAGAGAACGCGCCGACCTGGCGGATGAACGTGCGCGTCTTCGCGACGAAGCGCGACGGATGGCATTGATCGAGTCACGGGCCGGAGTCGCAAGTACGTCTGAGCATGACTACGAAAACGATCTGGGATCGATCATCGGAAGACTTTTTCACGGTTGACTGAGGGCAATGAACGAGCGATACAGCCGCCAAATACTATTTCATGAGATCGGCTCGAACGGTCAGGTCAAGCTGCTTGCTTCGCGCGTGCTCATAGTGGGCTGCGGGGCTCTCGGGGCGGCACATGCCGAGATGCTTGCTCGCGCGGGTGTCGGCCGTCTGCGGATCGTCGACCGCGATTTTGTCGAGATGACCAACTTGCAGCGGCAGACGCTCTACAGCGAGGAAGATGCGCTTGACCGTATGCCGAAGGCGGCTGCCGCGAAAAAACGGATCGCACAGATCAACGGCGAGATCGAGGTCGACGCGATCATCGCCGACGTTAACCACTCGAATATCGAGGCGCTAATAAAAGGCTGCGACCTCGTTATGGATGGGACCGACAATTTTCAAGTCCGTTACCTGCTCAATGACGCCTGCGTAAAGCACAACACCGCGTGGATCTACGGAGCCGCCGTTTCGAGTTATGGTACGACGATGACCATTCGGCCTGGCGAAACGCCTTGTCTGCGGTGCATATTCCCCGAAATGCCGGACGCCGGTTCTTCTCCGACATGCGACACGGCAGGCGTCATCATGCCGATCATCGCGACTGTTTCTGCGACGCAAGTCACCGAGGCTATCAAGTTTCTGGTCGGCGATATCGACTCGCTGCACGGCTCGCTGATGCAGTTTGACGTCTGGGCCAACGACCGACAGAGGATAAAGCTCGGCCCGCCCGATCCCGACTGCAGAACGTGCGGGCAGCGGGAATTCGAGTTTCTCAACGCCGAGTCGTCCGGCGTGTCTTCAGTCCTGTGCGGCAGGAATGCCGTGCAGGTTGCCCCGCCCGTCCCGACTGACCTCGACCTCGACGCGCTGTCGGAAAGGATAAAGTACACAGCAGCGGTCACGCAGAACGAGTACTTGTTAAGGTTCAATGTCGGCGATAATGAAATAACGGTTTTTCGAGACGGCCGGGCGATCATAAAAGGAACGGACGATATCTCGGCTGCGCGTTCGCTGTATGCACGGTTTGTCGGGAGCTAGAGGGCAAAGTCGATCATCCATGGGCAAGAAACCAAAAGTGGTCATAATAGGCGGCGGATTCGGCGGTCTTCTGGCAGCAAAGTCTCTTGCCGGCAAGCCGGTTGAGGTCACGCTGATCGACCGCAAGAACCACCACACTTTTCAGCCGCTCCTTTATCAGGTCGCCACCGCCGTGCTCAATCCCGGCGAGATCGCCCAGCCGATACGCCGTATTCTTCACCGTTACGAGAACATCGAAGTGATACTTGGCGAAGCCGTCGGATTTGACCGCGACAAGCGGCTCGTCAGGCTCGCCGACGGCTCGGAGGTCGGTTATGACTATCTGATCGTCGCGGCCGGGGCGAGGCACTCATATTTCGGCCATGACGAATGGGAACGAGTTGCACCGGGACTGAAAACGCTCGAAGACGCTGTCGAAATGCGTCGCAGGATACTGCTCGCGTTTGAGAACGCCGAGCGTGAAGCATATCTGACTGGCAACAAACGACAGCTAACGTTTGTTGTCGTTGGCGGCGGCCCGACGGGCGTCGAACTTGCGGGAGCTATCGCCGACATCGCCCGACAGGCGCTCGCCAAGGATTTCAAGATCATCGATACGACCAAGGCTCGCGTGATCTTGTTCGAAGGGTCGGAGCACGTTCTCGGGACATTTGCGAAAGACCTTTCCGAAAGCGCCAAGTCGCAGCTCGAGAGCCTCGGTGTTGAGGTTCGCCTTAACAGCTTCGTGAGCGAGATCGAAGCCGGCCGCGTGCGTGTCGGTAACGAGTGGTTCGACTGTGACGTTGTGCTTTGGGCTACGGGGGTCGCTGCATCACCACTAGGAACGGCTCTTGGCGTCGAAACGGACAAGGCAGGCCGCGTTCTTGTCGGACCGGACCTTTCTATTCCCGGAGATCGAAACGTATTCGTCATTGGCGACATGGTCTGGCTTTTGCAGGAAAATGGCGAGCCCGTTCCCGGCGTAAGCCCCGCGGCGATGCAGATGGGACGGTTTGCGGCAAGGAGCATTTTAGACGATCTAAAGAAGAGGCCGAGAGGCAAGTTCCGTTACGTCAATAAGGGCACGATGGCGACCATAGGCCGCAGCAAGGCGATCGCCGAAGGCGCCGGCATGAAATTCAAGGGATTCATCGCCTGGCTGATGTGGCTCTTTCTACACGTGTTCTTTCTTATCGGATTTCGTAACCGTTTTGCCGTGATGTTCGAATGGTTCTGGGCATATCTCACCCGCGAGCGAAGCGCCCGGCTTATAACGGGCGACGCAGGCGAGCTTGTAGATGCGGTCCATACCAGCCAAACGCCGGCCCGGCAAGCCGCTGTGACAACCGGGCGGCGACCAACGCGCTCCGGCCCCCGATGACCACGCCACAGCTTGTCTGCTATCATTATCCGTGCCAAACTCCAGGTCTTTGACCGTTTACAACCAGATGAACAGAATTTCATTCATTTTTTTCGCAATAATTGCGTTCTCGATCAGCATACTTGCAGCCGATCCGGCGATCTGGACGGTCGATTCGCGTGCCGAGGTCCTGAAAGGCGACGCTCGAGGAGTTTCGGTCGATGATGCTGGCACGATAACGCTCGCGCCCAAGCTCACCGAGGTTTTTAAGACCGATCAGCCGTATATCTGGTCGAGTGCAACGGATGCGGTCGGCAATATCTATCTCGGGACCGGCGGCGACGGTAAGATATTCAAGGTGGATGCGTCAGGCAAGGGCTCAATGCTCGTGGACCTGAATGAAATGAACGTCTCGGCGTTGGCGTTAGCGAAGAACGGCGACATTTTTGCGGCGACGTCGCCAGACGGCAAAGTCTACCGGATATCGGCCACCGGCAAAGCCGAGGTTTATTTCGAACCTAAAGAAAAATACATCTGGTCGCTCGCCGTTCTTTCGGACGGGAGCCTCGCGGTCGCCACTGGCGATGCCGGAAAGCTGTACAAGGTTAAGGACGCGGGAGCTAGCCGCGACAACTCGCTCCTGTTCGATTCGAGCGATGCTCACATCATTTCGCTAGCGACCGACAGTGCAGGAAATCTGTATGCGGGCTCGGATCCGAGCGGTATCGTGTACCGGTTCGGTGCTGACGGTAGGCCGTTTGCGCTGATGGATTCGCCGCTAAGAGAGATACATGCGTTGTCGGTCGGCCCGGATGGGGCGGTCTATGCTCTTGCGGTCGGCGACGCTGCTGCGTCCGCCAAATCCGCGGAAGCTTCAGCGACACCGGCCGCGACAGAGAACAAGCCTGTCACGGTCGATAAGCCAAATCCACTGACTCCGGAGCCCGCAGCCAAGAGTCGATACGACCTGTCGAGTGCAAAATCCGCAGTCTACCGCATCAAGCCCGAGGGTGAGACCGATGTGATCTGGTCTTCCGCATCGGTGACCGGGTTTTCGATCATGGCCGGCGGCGACGGCAAAGGGGTCTCGATCGGGACGTCCGACAAGGGCAGGATCTACAACGTAAGCAACGAGGGCAGGGAAACACTTGCTGTTCAAACCGGAGCGAGTCAGATATCCACATTCATTCGATCGACCGCCGGGATGATGGCTACTTCGAGCAATCAAGGCTCGCTTTATCGCGTCGGCGGCGAAACAGTTGGAGAAGGATCCTATGAATCTGCCGTCCTCGACGCCCGCAGCTCAGCCGCCTGGGGCCGCCTTTGGTGGCGTTCTTCTGGCAGCGTATCGCTTCAAACGCGAAGCGGCAATACAGAAAAACCGGACGAAACTTGGAGCACCTGGAGTAATGCGACAGCCGATCAGAAGGGAGTCCAGATCGCGAGCCCGAGAGCCCGGTATTTCCAGTGGAAAGCAACGCTCCGGGCCGGATCCTCGACGTCGCTAAATGAAGTGAACGTCTCGTTCGCCGCGCGAAACATCGCTCCCGAGGTGCTCTCGATCCAGATCCTGCCCACAAACGTCGGGCTTGCGCCAAACCCACCGGTCCAGATAGACCCGAACATCGAGCTTTCGGGCATGGACGCCATCACATTTGGTATCCCGAATGCCGCGGTGCCGCCGCGACGTGTGTTCCAGCGTGGCGCGACTTCGCTGCAATGGACGGCCGAGGACCGCAACGGCGACAAGCTTGTTTACGACGTTTACTACAAGGAAACAGGCGAGTCGGCGTTCAAACTGCTGCGCTCAGACGTGGCGGAGAACTTCATCACGGTCGACGGCCAGTCACTTGCTGATGGCCAGTATGTTTTTAAGATCGTTGCCCGGGACACGCCATCCAACCCGCCGCCGCTCTCGCTTTCGGGCGAACGTATGACAGAGCCCGTCAATATCGACAATACCCCGCCGACGGTGGTGAGTTCTGGTACGCCGCAGGTCAATGGCGATATCGCGCGAGTGGTTTTCGACGCCTCGGACACAGGCAGCTATATTGCACGAGCGGAGTACAGCGTCAACGGTGGTCCGTGGATCCCCGTTTATCCCGATGACGGGATCTCGGATGGTCCGAAAGAGCGATATACGGTCGAAATACCGGTCAAATCTCCCGGTGAGTACGCGGTTACGATCCGTGTCTTTGACGTAAACAGTAACGCTGGAAATACCAGAGCGATCGTCCGGCGCTAATGCCGAAAAAATATGCTCGACCAGAATAGCGTAGCAGCGGTGACCGGAGCAGCCTCCGGCATCGGACGAGCTCTTGCGATCAGACTCGGCAGCGAAGGCATTGCGGGCATAGCGATCGCGGATGTTGATGAGACGGGACTTGAGGCCACTCGGAAGGCCGTCGAAGCAACCGGTGCCGCGGTCTCGGTCCACGTCGTCGATGTTTCGGACGTCGAACAGGTGCGCCGCTTCGCCGGCGAAATCATCGAGCGGCACGGCCGCGTCACTCATCTGATCAACAATGCCGGAGTCGGATTGATCGGCACTTTCGAACAGATGTCCATCGAGGACTTCGAATGGCTGATGGGCATCAACTTTTGGGGTGTCGTCTACGGCTGCAAGGTCTTCCTTCCGTTACTAAAGCAGAATGAGTCCGCCCACATTGTCAATCTCTCGAGTGTCTTCGGATTTATCGCTCCCGAGGAACAGACTGCATATTGTTCGTCAAAATTTGCCGTTCGCGGCTTTACCGAGAGCCTTCGTCACGAGTTGGCGGGAACGAACGTTTTCGTGTCGTCCGTCCACCCTGGTGGGATCAAGACCAACATAGCCCGCAATTCACGCGTTGGCGAGAATACTCCCGAAGAATGGAAACAGCAGGGAGCAAAATTCTTTGACAAAGTGGCCAAAACCTCGCCCGAAACGGCGGCAGAGGTGATCGTGAAAGGGATCAAGGAAAATAATCCGCGGATATTGATCGGCAAGGACGCCTATGCCAT
>JBGAVC010000107.1:0-11316 GCA_044228265.1 Pyrinomonadaceae bacterium | reverse complement strand
GCGCAAGTTACACGTGGATGTTTCCTCCTTCGTGTACGCCGCCGCCTGAGGGCATGGTCAGTTGGTGGCCGGGCGACAACGACATGAGCGATATCAAGAGCGGTCACAACGGCATGCTGCCCGAGGACGTGGACTATGAAACGGGAGTGGTCAACAAGGCCTTCGATTTTGACGGAGATGATCCGGGCATTCAGGTGCCGGATGATCCGGCTTGGGATCTTGGGACGAATGAATTTACGATCGACGCCTGGGTCAAGCTAACCCCGACGGGCGGCCCGCAGGCGATCGTTGCTCACGACGACGGCGGCGGGTATCAAAATAAATGGATATTCTGGTTCAGCGGCGGACAACTACAGCTTCACTACAACGATACGGCTTGGCACCAGGTATACATTGGTGAAAACTTCGCGCCAGAATCTGGCCGTTGGTACCACGTTGCCGTAGTTCGCGGCGGCTCAAATTACCGTTTCTATGTAAATGGTGTAGAGCTCGGTGATGGAAACGGCAAGACCGATACGAGCGTCGTACCGGATGCAAGTTACGGCCTCACCATCGGCATGGCCGAGGGGGCATTTGTACTCAACGGTTCGTTGGATGAGGTTGAGATCTTTAACAGGGCTCTCACCAAGAAGAACATCGAGGACATCTACAACGCAGGAAGCGCCGGCAAATGCAGGGTATTTTATACGCTTAACGTCACATCCGACCATGGAACCGTGGGCAGGGTTCCAAACCTTTCGCAGTACCTGGCGGGTACGGCGGTCCAACTCACGGCATTTCCGGCTCTCGGGTACAGTTTTTCGAACTGGACGGGTGACATTGCGTCATCGAACAACCCGGTAACGGTGAGCATGGACGCTGCGAAGTCCGTCACGGCCAACTACCTGACATCAATGTCGATGTCGGCGAACACCGGGACGACACCTCAGTCGACAATGATCAACACTGCGTTCGCACATGTATTGGCGGTCACCGTGACAGATGCCGTCGGCATTCCGATCCCCGGCACAAGCGTTGTATTCACCGCACCGACCACCGGAGCGAGCGGAGTGTTCGTGAACGGCGCGAACACGATCGCCGTCTTGACAGACGCTTTTGGCATTGCGACGGCACCGCTGTTAGCAAATTCGACGGTTGGCGGGCCGTATGAAGTGACCGCCTCCTCTGGCAGTCTCACGCCCGTCATCTTCCTTTTGACCAACACGGGCGGCCCGGCGACCCACTTACGCATCACCGGGCCCGATCAGGTTACTGCTGGGGTTCCGTTCATCCTGACGGTGACAGCCCTCGACGCATTTGGAAACGTAGCGTCGGGCTACGGCGGCATCGTGCATTTCACGAGCACGGACAACTCACCAGCGGACCTGCCGGCGAACGGCACTTTGGTATTGGGTACGCAAACTTACAACCCGAGGCTTTTCAAGGCCGGGATCCAAACGATCTCCGTATACGATCTGTCGAACTACTCGATCGCCGGCACGTCGAACAATATCACTGTCCTGGGCGCTGAGGCTCGGGGCTTCAAGGTAGTGGCGCCGTACGGAGCGGGTATCGGCCGCGCGTTCAGCTTCAAGGTGACGGCTGTTGACGCGTTCAATAACGTGGCTACGGGCTATGCAGGCACCGTGCATTTTACGGGCTCGGACGGCACGGCTGTATTTTCGGCCGACAGCACGCTGAACAACAGTACCGGCACATTCTCGGCGACCTTTAACCTGACCGGCGTTCATACTATCACCGCAAGTGACATAACTGCGGCGACCGCTGGTACATCCAATAACATTAACGTGTTCACATCGTTCTGGTCGAGGGCCGACTTTGACGGCGACGGCAGGACGGACATTTCGGTGTTCCGTCCGTCCGAGGGCATCTGGTATATCGACCGGTCCACTGATGGATTTGAGGCCGTAAGCTTCGGATCCGGAACGGATACGCTCATTCCGGGCGACTATGATGGGGACGGCAAGACGGACTTCGCGGTATTCCGACCGTCGGCCGAAGCGGGTGTTGCGGACTTTCACGTTTTGAACAGCAACGGATTCGTTTATACCGGGTTCGAATGGGGACTACCGGGCGATATCCCTATGACCGGCGACTATGATGCTTGCGGAAAGATCGACATTGCCGTGTACCGGCCGTCGACGTCCACGTGGTGGATATTTAAGCGTCAAACGCAAACGTTCGACTCGTTCCAGTTCGGTACTTGGGGCGACATCCCGATGGTCATGGACTTTAACGGTGACGGCAAGACGGACCTGGCTGTATATCGCCCGGACGAACAGATGTGCTTTATGAGTAACGCATCCGGAACACCGTCCGTCAACTTTGAGGCAATCCGATGGGGATTGGAAAGCGATATCTACGTTCCCGCAGATTACGACGGAGACGGCAAGGATGACGTAGCCGTGTTTCGGCCGAGTGACGGTATGTGGTACATACTCAGGAGCTCGGATGGCGGTTATACCTTCAGACAATTTGGCAGCGGTGAAGACATACCGGTACCGGGAGATTACGACGGTGACGGACGTGACGACATTGCGGTGTTCAGGCCGTCGACAGGCATGTGGTATTTTGACTGCTCTACCACAGGCTTCGGTGCGAAACCGTTCGGAACGAGTACCGACAAGCCGATCCCGGCGACATATAACGCGACCTATGAATGGTAGGCAGGCTTGATGATTCTCCTCATGTTGTTTGTTTGAGGACTTGGACCGGCCGATCAAATTCGGCCGGTCCGTTTTGTTCAATAAAACGCTGGACAAACATGTTAAAACAATCGATAATCGAGAAGGCTGCTCCGGGCCTTCTTTTATGTTGACAAAAACGGGCTTGCCGGACAGGCCAACCTGATCAAAAGGGCCTCGACCAAGACAACTTCCACGTTTAATCTTCGTACACCAGACCTTCTGGCCGGAAAAATGGAAAGATCCAAGATCTCCGACCTATTTATGGCGACCGTGATCGCCGCGGGAATGTACTGCATTCTTGCGGCACTGTGGACCGCCGATCTTTCCCGCGCCGATGCCTATCTACTTGTCTTTGCTCTGTTCACGATCACTGTAAGTTCTCGAGCGATACTGCGGATCCCGCGGTTCAAGTCGCATATCTCCGTCTCGGACACACTGATATTTCTCGTGCTGCTCATGTACGGAGGCGAGTTTGCGGTCATGCTCGCCGCTCTCGAAGCCACCGTTTCTGCTCGTAGATTCTGTAACCGCAAATTTACGATCCTCTTTAATGCCGCGACGATGGCCGTATCGATGAGTGCGGTGGTTTTCGTCCTTCGTTCATTCGGCCTCTATGACCAGATAATCAATCACAGGTACGACTACGGTCAGCAGAGTTTTATCATCGTGCTGTCCGTGATCGCACTTACTCAGTTCATTGTCAACACATCGCTCGCTGCTGTTCACGATGCCGCAAAAGACGGTCTCCCGCTCTGGGACACGTGGAAAAAGAAGTACGTGTGGACATCTTTTTCGTATTTTATCGGCTCGGCAAGCGCTGGACTTCTGATACAGGTTGCCGACTATGTCGGCATCGGCATGTTACTAGCGACGCTGCCGATCATCTTTTTCGTGTTCCTGTCATATCGCATGTATCTCAAGAACATCGAGATCTCGATGCAGCAGGCCGAACAGGCCGAACAGTACGCGAGGGCAATTGAGATCCAGTCCGAAGCCCTGCGCGAGTCGGAGGAGCGGTTTAGAAGTGCGTTCGATCATGCACCGATCGGGATCGGCCTTGTCGGTCCCGACGATCGGTGGATCAAGGTGAACCGCGCGATGTGCGAGATACTTGGCTATCCGGAAGAAGAGCTAGTCGGACAGGAATACAGGTCGATGATCGTCGACGAGGACATCGGAGACATCCAGGAACGGCTGCAAAAACTGAAGCAAGGCCTGGTCCCCAGCTGCCAGGCGGAGAACCGCTATAAGCACAAGTCGGGGCGGACGGTTTGGACTTCATGGAGTGCATCGGCAGCCAATGACGTTTCGGCGGGCGACCAGCGGCTCATCCTTCAGATCCAGGACATTTCTGGCAAAAAATCTGCCGAAGAGAGGCTGCAGCACGATGCTACGCACGACGCATTGACTTCCCTGCCAAACCGATCGTACTTTATGTCGCGACTCAGCGCCGCACTTCAGAAGGCACGCGGTTCCGTCGGTCATCGAGTCAGCATACTGTTCATAGATCTTGACCGCTTTAAGTATGTCAATGACAGCCTCGGACATCTGGCGGGCGATCTGCTGCTCAAACGGATAGCCGACCGACTTCGCGAATCGATGCGCCCTACAGACCTGGTCGCACGACTCGGCGGAGACGAGTTCACCATCCTCGTCGAAGGCTCGTATGACGAGGACGAGGTTACTCACATCGCAGAACGTATTCATCAAAAATTCAGCATCCCCTTCGAGCTTAATGGGAACGAAGTGTACAGTTCGGCGAGCATCGGCATACTTCACGCCTCGGAGGGCCATCTCACATCGGAGGACATGATGCGAGACGCCGATACGGCGATGTACCACGCAAAACGGTCCGGCAAGGCGCGCCATGAGGTCTTCGACGAGGTCATGTACCGTGAAGCCCGCGATACGCTCAAGATAGAGACGGAACTTCGTCGCGCCATAGAGCGCAATGAGCTGACCGTCCATTATCAGCCGATATGCTCGATAGACACCGGCAGGATCACCGGCGTCGAGGCCCTCGCCCGGTGGCATCATCGCGAACTCGGCGACCTTTCGCCGTCCCGATTCATTGCCGTCGCGGAGGAGATTGGTGTCATCGACAAGCTATCTGAACATGTCCTCCGCACCGCTTGTCGCGAGATCGGCTCATTGGGCGACGCCCTTGCAGAAAATGCCTTTCCGACGCTAAGCGTTAATCTCTCGTGTAAACAGTTCGGCCAGGCCACGCTTGCGCAAAGTATTGAACGGATATTGGCCGAAACCCGCTTCAAGCCCGAATTACTGCGTTTCGAGATAACCGAATCGGTTTTTGTCGAACATCCGGACCGCGGTATCGAAATGCTGCGGCAGCTAAGGGACTTCGGGATCGACATTCACATCGACGATTTCGGAACTGGATATTCCAACCTCAGCTATCTCGTAAAGATGCCGATCTCGACCCTGAAGATCGATCGTTCTTTTGTGGCTATGATCGGCAGCAAAGGTGAAAATGACGAGATCGTGCGGGCGATCATCACGCTCGCTCATTCGCTGGATCTGAATGTCATAGCCGAGGGCATCGAGACTGTTGCTCAGCTAAAAGTGCTCGAGGATCTCGGCTGTCAGGGCGGCCAGGGCTATTACTTTGCCGCGCCGATGCCGTTCGATGACTTACGCGCCTTTTTGGCCGACCTCAACGGCGTCCCCCTTACACGTCACGGGTTCGATACCGTATCGACCGTTTCGACCATCCAGTAAGATACTTGGGACTCCAAAAAAGTGCTTTACACGACGTAACCGGTTGGTGTATAACCGTTCAGCATCGTATATACAAATTTTTTTTATACTTTGCATCGAATTTTTGACAAAAGCCATCGAATTAACCGTCTCTACACTATGAAAAGCAGATCGCGAGTAGAGAAAAGCTTTGTTTTCGCACTGGTTTGTGGTATGTTGCCCTATAACTTCAAGTCAAGATCCGCGTCGGCCCCGCGTTTCGATCAAAGATCGGTTAAACGAATGATGACACTGCGCCACGGAAATCCTGGATCATATATAAGCGTCCTTGCAATGCTCCTGGCAATAGCCGTCGTTTCGTTTGGCCAGTCCGGCCCAGCTCCTTTTTTTCAGGACCTTAAGGTCGTAAATCCGTCTTCAGGTCCGACGCCTTCCAGCTCGCCGCTCGTATTGAAGACCGGAAGTTCTGCACCGGTCATCAATAAACCGGTCAGTTCGAATCCGGTTATCGCAGAGGTAGCGATCCCAGGGTACACCGGCATGCTCGTCGAAACGTTGGATGGGAGCCGCATAGCTGAAAGCAACTCGAACCTCACGTTCAATCCGGCCTCGAACGTAAAGGTCGCGACAGCTTACGCGATACTGAAAACGTTCGGCCCGGAATTTCGCTTCCCGACAAATGTATACGTCGACGGGACGTTGGATCGGACGACCGGTGTCTTGACGGGCAACGTATACGTATCCGGTCGCGATCCGATCTTCGCATATGAACATGCGGTCGACATCGCTAACGAGCTGAACCGCTTTGGGATACGGTCGGTCAGCGGTGACCTGCTCGTGACTGGCGATTTTTCGATGAACTTCTCCGGCAGCCCCCTTCGATCCGCACAGATGTTAATGGACACGATGGATTCGACGCGGCGCTCGCCGGCAGCGAACCGCATCTGGTTAAACTACCTCTCTAACGCCGGCAGAGCATCGCAGGTGACGGGGGTTCCGAATGTTTCTTTCGCCGGTAAGGCCAATGTGCAGCCGATCCCGAGCAGCCTGCGCCTGCTGTTCACGCACGAGTCGGCAAAGATCCGCGAAATAATCAAGGCAACACTTTGTTATTCGAACAACTTTCTCGCTGAGAAGCTGGGCGATATGCTTGGCGGCCCTTACGCGGTCGCAAGGCTCGTTCAACAGGGTGCCGTGATCCCTCCGGCTGAGTTTTCGATACAAACCGCCAGCGGCCTCGGCTACAACCGGGTGACGCCGAATGCAATGATGAAGCTCCTGCGGGCGCTGAGAAGCGACCTTGCGGGCTACCATATGACGTTCGCCGACATCATGCCGGTCGCCGGGGTGGACAAAGGGACCCTCGAGAACCGGTTTGATACGGATTTCGCCGGCGGCAGCGTGGTTGGAAAAACAGGAACGATGGGCAACACCGACGCCGGTGTGAGCGCTCTGTGTGGAGAAATAAGCACCCGAAATGGGAAACTGCTGTTCGTGATCTTCAACAATCACGGTGGCGTTCAGCGATTTCGTGCGTTCCAAAACGCATTTGTGTCGCTCGTGCAAGGACAATATGGCGGCCCGGCACCGGTCAGTTATACACCGATACCGCTCGACGCCCGGCTCGCCCAGACCAGGATAAGCTATCCCGCCGACCAGGGGCTCGGCAACGACTGATCTCTCGCTGTACACTCTATTCTCGCTTTTAGGAGGCATCTCGAATGCCTCCTTTTTTCTTTACCGTTAAAGTGAGATAATCTCCGACTTGACCGATGAGTGACACCGAAGACGAGCAACCCATCCTCGAATCGCCGGAACTACTAGCCGAACCATCTGCCACGGAAGCGTCGCAAGCGGCTGAACCTCCCAAACCAGTAACAAAACAGACCAGCGTCGCTCGCTCCGCGGGAATCGTCTCGATAGCGGTGATGTTCTCGCGCGTGCTGGGCCTGGTTCGCGAAATGATTTTCGCTCGTTATTTCGGTGCGGGATTTCTCTATGACGCGTATGTTGTGGCGTTCAGGATACCGAACGTCCTCCGAGACCTGTTTGCCGAAGGCGCCCTCTCCGTGGCCTTCGTCAAAGTCTTCACCGATTACCAGATCAACAAAGGTGAAAAGGAAGCCTGGCGACTGGCGAGTCTGGTGCTCAACGCGCTCGCGGTCGTGATGAGCGTCATTTGTATCGTCGGGATCATCTTTTCACATCAGTTCATCGATCTCGTCGCCGACGGATTTTCGCCCGAAAAAGCCGCGCTCGCGACGACGCTCACGCAGATAATGTTCCCGTTCATCCTGGTTGTCGCTCTCGCGGCGGTGGCGATGGGTGTACTGAACACCAAAGGTGTTTTTGGCGTTCCGGCTTCGGCCTCGACGGTGTTCAATGTCGTGTCGATAGCCGCCGGGCTGGGATTTGCGTATTGGCTCAGCGGTGGCGGTTGGCAGAACTCGTTTGACAAGAACACGGTTCCAGACTGGTCGTCTCAATGGGCGATAATAGGGATGGCGATCGGCACGCTGATCGGCGGGATCGCACAGTTCCTAATGCAGGTGCCATCGCTCATCAAGGTAGGATTCCGATTTTCGCCCGTCCTGAGCTTTACCGACGAGGGCGTGAAGAAGGTAATTGCGCTGATGACGCCGGCGATACTCGGAACCTCCGCAGTCCAGATCAATGTCCTAATAAACACTTATTTCGTTTCTGAAATTCAGGGTGCTCAAGGGTGGCTCAGTTACTCGTTTCGCCTGATGCAATTCCCGATCGGATTGTTCGGCGTCGCTGTCGGCACTGCGGCAATACCCGTGTTGTCGAGGCTTGCGAGCGAGAACAAGATCAAGGATTTTCGCGACACGATCTCGTCGTCGATGAATCTCGTGTTCCTGATGACGCTGCCGAGCGCCTGCGGGCTGATCGTGCTCGGCGAGCCGATCATCAGGCTGATATACGAGCGCGGAGCGTTCAAAGAATCGGACGTACCGATGACCGCGTGGGCTTTGGCAGGCTATTCCATCGGCCTGACCGGATACGCCGCGATCAAGATCCTGTCGCCGGCATTCTACGCCTTGAATGACGCCAAAACGCCGATGATCGTTGCGATCGTCTCGATAGCTGTGAATTTCATCGGAAGCTATTTCCTGCGGGAGTGGTTTTCGCACTTTGGCGTGACGCCCGAATCGCCGTACGGCTACGGCCACGTCGGAGTCGCATCCGCAACGTCACTCGTAGCCCTTGTGAATTTCTTTGCCCTCGCGATCATCATGCGCAAGCGGATCAAGCGTCTCAACGGTAGATTTATCCTGCTGTCGTTTTCAAAGATCGCCGCCGCATCGGCCATACTTTCACTTGTTTGCTACGCGAGCTATCAGTTCATGTACGGCCGGTTCGGCGCCGGGACTTTCACGTTGAAATTGGCTGAAGCATTCGTACCCATCGCTCTTGGCGGCCTTGCCTTTGTCATCGCTGCGAAACTAATGCGTGTCACGGAGCTTGAACAGGTCTATGGAACGATGCGGAGAAAATTGGGACGATAGGGGAGAGTTGTATAACTGCTAACGGTCCCAAATAGCTCTAATTACTAATTACTAATTATTAATTATTAATTGATTTGATATTGAGCGTTAACGCGATGATAAGACCTTTCAAAGCCATCGAGCCGAAGATAGACTCTTCCGCGTTCATCGCCGATGACGCGATCGTGATTGGCGATGTTGAGATCGGAGCCGACTCGAGCGTATGGTTTGGATCCATCATCCGCGGCGACGTCAATTTCATAAGGATCGGCGAACGGACCAACATCCAGGACGGCACGATCATTCACGTCAGTTCCAAAACGCATTCAACCGTGCTCGAAGACGAGATCACGGTCGGCCACGGCGTCACTCTGCACGGCTGTCATGTCGAAAGCGGCTGCCTCATCGGCATCGGGGCGATCCTGATGGACGGCGTGCACGTTGGCAGGAACTCGCTCGTCGGCGCCGGCTCTCTGCTCACCCCGAACACGCACGTACCGCCGCGATCGTTGATCCTCGGCTCGCCGGCCCGCGTCAAGCGCGAACTTACAGATGACGAGCTAGCGTATCTCGACCGCTCGTGGAGAAACTACATCGAGCTGAAGCGGCATTATGAAACCACAGATAGGTAAGCATAAACGCAATTCAGAAGTGTTTTTGTATCTGTGTATATCTGCGTTTATCTGTGGTTAAATCTTCGTTATGGCAAGTACGAACCCCGCCCGCGGAATGAGGGATCTTCTCCCGGCAGATGTCCGAAAACGCGAGTACGTCATCTCGATCATCAAACAGGTCTACGAAAGCTACGGGTTTGAGCCGCTCGAGACGCCCGCCGTCGAGAACATCGAGACTCTCATGGGCAAGTACGGCGAGGAAGGCAATCAGCTTATTTTCAAGATACTAAAACGTGGCGAAAAGCTCGATTTTGCGAATACTTCGAAAGAGAGTGATCTTTCGGACCTGGCATTGCGTTACGACCTCACGGTTCCGCTCGCACGCGTCGTTGCAAACAGCCGTGACAAGCTGCCCAAATTCTTCAAACGGTATCAGATACAACCCGTCTGGAGGGCCGACCGGCCGGCACGCGGACGGTTCCGCGAGTTTTATCAGTGCGATGTCGACGCTATCGGTTCGACGTCGATGATCGTCGAAGGTGAGTTGATGTCGGCGGTCAGTGAGATATTGCGTCGACTAGGGTTTAACGATTTTTCGATCCGGCTCAATCATCGACAGGTCTTGACCGACATTTTGGACACAGCAGGAGTGCCTGCCCACCTTCATTCCGACGCGCTGGTCGCTATCGATAAGCTCGACAAGATCGGGACCGAGGGCGTCGCGACAGAACTGAGCGATCGAGGCATCGAGGAAGCTGCGTCGACGATGTTGATGGAGATCTTCGCCGGCACCCGCGAGATCTTGGATCAAGAAAAAGACATCAACCGGACGATCGTTTCCAATCTGATCAACATCGTCAGTAACGAAACGCTCACCGAGCTTGGCCAGATCCTAAAATTTGCCGAAAAGGCCCCGATCCTGATCGACCCCAGCCTTGCTCGTGGACTCTCGTACTACACGGGCGCGATCATGGAGATCAACGTCCCGGACCTGGCCGGCAGCCTCGGCGGCGGCGGACGCTATGACGGCCTGATAGGAATGTTCGGCAAAGAACAGATCCCGGCGTGCGGATTTTCGCTCGGGCTCGAACGCATTCTTGTCGTCATGGAAGAACGGGGTATGTTCCCTTCCGAGATCGCGGAATCGACGCCAGCCGATGTGATGGTCACGATCTGGGATGATGAAACCGCCGGCGAATCGCTCAAACTCGCAAACGAACTTCGCGCGCAAGGCATTCGGGTTACGGTTTACCCGGAAACAGACAAACTCGGGAAGCAATTCAAATACGCCGACTCCATCAACGTACCCTGGGTCTGCGTCGTTGGCGAAAGCGAGATCGCACAGAAAAAAGTGACGTTAAAAGACATGGTTTCGGGCGAGCAGGAATTAGTGGCAAGAAAGGAAATAGTGTCGAAGATCCGGAGATAGGAGTCGCAGATCGACGCCCGCTCGTTCTATACGTACTGACCATTATTCGACACTAACCCCTCAACAAAAGGCCCTAAATGTACAGAAAGCTCGAGCCTAAACTGCTGACGGTCCTTCGCGAGGGATACACTCTCAAGCAGTTCAAGGGCGATCTTCTCGGCGGGCTGACGGTCGGTGTAGTGGCCTTGCCCCTATCGATCGCTCTGGCCATCGCTTCGGGCGTCAAGCCGGAGCAGGGCCTTTATACAGCAATATTTGCAGGCTTTGTGATCGCGGTTCTGGGTGGCTCACGGGCACAGATCAGCGGACCGACCGGTGCGTTCATCGTCATCGTTTACGGTGTCGTTCAGAAATACGGT
>JBGAVC010000008.1:0-79268 GCA_044228265.1 Pyrinomonadaceae bacterium | reverse complement strand
ACCGCAACGGTGTCGGGTTCGAGAGGATGATCGTTAGCGTCGAGTGGTGCGTCGGCCTTATGCCAACGTCCGCGATATTCGCCCAAATACCAGCCGAATCGCGTCTTTCCCCAGCCTTCGCCAAAGCCCTGATCGTCGTCGAATACGGTCTTGAGAAACTCGGCGTTAAAGCTCTCTTTGAACGTTTCGCGTCCCTTACCGTAAATTTCGATCTCACGCACCGGCCCGGACGTATAGTCAGTTTCGACAGGCGTGTAATACCCGGTGACCCGCCAGCCGTCAGAGCAATCGGCACCGGCGGCCGGCGAAGCAGCCGCCGCGTGTAGTTTTGGCGCCGATGAAAACCCTGCGAACGCAGCGCCGGCCAAAGTTGCGATCGTCATAAGGGCAAATAACGTTGAAATTTTCATTTCATCTGTGATGCTACACGTCGGTGTGCGCGTTCGCTTGATCTCTAAGAGCGGGCCTCCCAGCCTACCCGCCACGTTATCGCCGTAAGCAAATGGTTTTCCGACAAATGGTTTTCCGACACTAGAATTATAGTCCAAGCTTCACGTAGATGCGGTCTTTTTGATGATGCAACTCCCTGGCCTTGTTCAGATAATATTGTTGAATTCTTGATGGCTAAAGGACTAAGATTTAGAGACTTTCGCCAGAGAGGTTTTGAACCGATTTTTCTCGCTTTAGGTGACTGATCGCGGAGAGAGGACGAATTATGTTAATTTACGCCGAAATTCCGAACTTCAACGGCGGGACTACCTTGAAGGTCGAGCTGATTGGTTGTCAATTTGGAGGCAATCGGGGCATAGACGGCAAGAGCGGTGAGTCGGGTATTCGGGAGAAGACAAAGCCCTCAATTACTGAGGTCACGATCTCCCGCGAAACTGACAAATATTCGCCGTTATTCTACCAGGAAACGTTGGCAGCCAGCGCTCGCAAGATCACTATTTACTTCTCAGATCCTAAAAAAGAAAAGTTGGTGCTTACCGTGATCCTTACGGACGCAATGCTCGCCAGCTACAGTCGAAAATCAAGCGGCGGCCAGACGGTAGAATGGATTTCGATCACGTTCGCAAGGATCACGCGAAAACACGATGTAGATTATTCCGAACCTCTGCAATATCGACTTGGCTTCGATCTAGAAGCCGAATAACTCCCTTTTGATCCGTTTATCGAGGCGCAGATCGATACAATTCTCTAGCGTCCGATCCGTTTTCTCAAAATGCCGGCTCTTCGTAGATACCGTAGACATCCCGCAATGCAACGCAGATCTCTTCGACCGTGGCGTAAGCAGCGACAGCTTCAATTATCGACGGCATCGTGTTTTCACCTGCGACGGCGGCTTTCTTGAGTTTATCGAGCGAATTGGCAACGGCTCCACCGTCACGGACCGATTTGACGTGCTCCATTCGCAAAAGCTGATGATCGCGAATGCTCTCGTCGATCTGGAGGATATTGACCGCTGCATCACCTTCAGCCATCGCGTATTTGTTGACGCCGACGATCGTTTGCTCACCGCGCTCGACGGCCTTTTGGTATTGAAACGCCGACTCCTGGATCTCGCGCTGGGGAAAGCCGGCCTCGACTGCTTCGACCATTCCTCCGAACCCTTCGATCTTGTCGAAATACTCGAGACATCCATCGATCATTTTTTGCGTCAGCGATTCGACATAATAACTGCCGCCCAGCGGATCGACGGTGTTGGCGACGCCCGTCTCCTCGGCAATGATCTGTTGTGTTCGCAGAGCGATGAGAGCCGCTTCGTCGGACGGAAGTGCCAGAGCCTCGTCGTACGAATCAGTGTGGAGAGACTGTGTACCGCCAAGGACTCCCGCCAAAGCTTGTATCGCGACGCGCGCGATGTTGTTTATCGGCTGCTGTACGGTGAGCGATACGCCGGCGGTCTGCGTGTGAAAACGAAGCTGCATCGTTCTTGGATTCTTCGCCCCGAATCGCTCCTTCATCGTCCGGGCCCAGACGACCCGAGCCGCTCGGTACTTGGCGATCTCTTCGAAAAAATCGTTGTGGGCGTTAAAGAAGAACGAAATGCGCGGGACGAATTCGTCGACATCCATTCCGCGATCGACGCCGTATTTGACGTACTCGACGCCGTCACGAAGCGTGAATGCGAGCTCCTGCAGCGCCGTCGCGCCTGCCTCGCGAATGTGATAACCGGACACCGATATCGGATTGTATTTAGGAACGTGCCTGGTAGTGTACTCAAACGTGTCGATGACCAGCTTCATCGCGGGCTTGATCGGGTAGATCCATTCCTTTTGCGCGATATATTCCTTGAGGATATCGTTCTGCAGCGTACCGGAGATCTTGCGAAAATCGGCCTTTTGTTTCTCCGCGACGACCAGGTACATGGCCAAGAAGATCGGAGCCGGAGCGTTGATCGTCTGGGAAACTGTTACCTCGTCCAGCGGAATTCCATCGAACAGCACCTCGAAATCGGCGAGCGACGAAACGGCGACACCGCATTTGCCCACCTCGCCTTCGGCAAGCGGCGAATCGCAATCGATGCCCATTAGCGCGGGCAGGTCGTACGCGACGCTCAAGCCGGTCTGGCCCTGTTCCAACAGATATTTGAAGCGACGGTTGGTCTCCTCAGGGGAAGAAAATCCGGCGAACTGCCGCATCGTCCAGAGTTTGCCGCGGTAACCGGTGGGATGAATGCCGCGTTTGTAAGGAAATTCACCCGGAAATCCCACATCACTGATGTTTTCGACATCAGCTTCGGTATAAAGCCGTTCGACGGGTTCCAAAGAAACGCCTTCAAAAGAGCTCCTTCGTTCGGGAGCTTTTTCGAGAACCTTGTGCAGAGTTTCAGTTTCCCAGCGCTGCTTTTCGGCCTCGGCCGCTGTTGATGCTTCTTTGATCTCAGGGGTCATATCGTTTACGTTATTCGAGTATAAACGACGATTTTATCACATTCGTGAATCCGCATTTTCGTTCATCCATGCCTGGAGAGATTCGATCTCCCGCTTTATGGTTCGCGAAGCCGCGAAAAGAACAATCGCAAGAAAAATGCTCAGGATCGGAATAACATACATCGCGGCATGAAGGCCGTCAGCCTTAAATGGTTCGAGAGCGGTTTGCGAAAGATCTGTGACTCCCTGTGCAATTGCCGC
This sequence comes from Pyrinomonadaceae bacterium, assembly GCA_044228265.1. Taxonomy (GTDB): domain Bacteria; phylum Acidobacteriota; class Blastocatellia; order Pyrinomonadales; family Pyrinomonadaceae; genus OLB17. The sequence continues at coordinate 76,134 of JBGAVC010000008.1, read as the reverse complement.
ACGCCTCGTAAAAAGATCGCTCAAAAGCCCAGTCCCGTACGGGCCCAGCGACCCTCCAAGAACATAAAAGGCCATAAAGTAAACCGCCATTGCCGTCCCTCGTAGGCCCGGCTCGATGATGTCGTGGATCGACGGATACACGCACGCATAGTAAAAGTACATCAACGAACACGCGATTCCCATCAATACCGCAAAGGTCAAAACGTTTCCTTGCCCGGTGTTCAGCGCCAGGAAAAGGAGAGGCACTGAGATCAAAATCGCCGCTGTCGGGACAAGCAGCCTTCCGTCTGACCGACGCTTTAGCATGGCATCGCCGATCATTCCACCGAGCATTAACCCGGGGGCTCCCATCAATCCAAAGATCACGGTCACGATCAGATTCGCCGACTGAATATCGGAGCCGTGGAATCGCATCAGATACGGCGTGATGAACGAAGCGATCGCGTAGCTATTAAAGTTATGTAAGGCCCCCGAGAGGATAATGAGGAGCATGGTCGGCGACGTGAGTATAAGCCAATACGGGGAGCCGGGACGCTTTAGAGAGCTGATGTCCTGGGCCTCCGAAGCCCCTCGAGACGGTTCTCGAACGAATAGAACAGCGATCGCCAGGATCACGCCGGGCAGGCCTGCGGCAAAAAAGGCCGAACGCCAGCCATATTGTTTGGCCACCGTCCCGCTGATCCCAAAACTCAGCGCTGCTCCGATCGGCAAGCCAAGCATAAACAACGACATCGCCCGAGCGCGCCAATTTGCCGGAAACAGGTCGCCGATCAACGAGGTCGCGGATGGCGCACAGGACGCCTCACCCACACCCACGCCGAGACGTAGTGCAAAAAGTGAAAAGTAGTTTTGGGCAAGGCCCGAGGCTGCCGTGATCGCACTCCAGACAAAAACACCGGCGGCGAGCAAACGGGTCCGGTTCATCTTGTCGGCCAATCGGCCGAACGGAACGCTAATAAATGCGTACAGCAGCGTGAAGGCCGTGCCCAGCAAGCCCAGCGATGTATCATCAAGCTGAAATTCCCGGCGGATCGATTCGCCGACCGCGCCCAATATATTTCGGTCGAAAAAATTTAGCGTGTTGATCGCAAATAGAACGATCAAGGCGTACCAAACAGCACCTTTCGATGTTTTCATATTCGGTTCCGGGGATGAATCGCATTGTATTCACACCAGCCTTCTGAAAACAAAATCAAAAAGACGATTTTACAGGCACTTGCCGGGATGTTACAGACCTCGAGCCAAGCCTTCCCTATAAAACGCCTCGGTTTCGTTCACCATCCGATCGAGTGAGAATTCTTCAATGGCTGTATTTCGCGCGTTAGAAGCAACGTGGGCCCGTAATGCGGGATCGGCGGCGAGTGCGAGTATGGCACGGGCTATCTCGTCGTGACCTCCGATCGGGACGAGGATGCCGGTTTTGCCGTCCTCGATTATCTCGATCGCACCTTCGCTTCGGGTGGCGATAATCGGCAATTTTGACATCATCGCCTCCACTATCGCGAGGCCAAAGGACTCGATCCTTGACGCCGAGACATAAATATCGAGGCCTGCCAAAAAGCCGGGAATGTCGTCCACCTTGCCGAGTAAAACAAACGACTGACCGATACCGAGTTCGTCGATGATGGCCTCGATCTCGCTGCGTTCCTTCGGATCTGGAGGGTCTTCACCAGCGATCTGGAACCGGACGTCCGGACGTTGTCTAAGCACTTCACGGGCCGCGCGGGCAAGGACGTCATGGCCTTTGTTGCGTGTCAGACGTGCGGCCGATCCGACGGTGATAAGGTCATTTGTCCGTGTGCCGCCGGAGCCGAACGGGCGGCTGTCAACGGCGTATCGAATGAGTCTGAGCTTCTCTGCCGGAAACATCGCCGAATCCGTCAGCACATCAAACACCGCCTTTGATGGGGCGATAACCCCGGATGCCTTGCTCAGCAGTTTTCGGTGGGCTCGCCCAAGCGGGAACAAGACGTGGCGGGTGATCACATACGGCACGCCTGAGAGTTTGGACGCGAGAGCGGCGAGCGGATAGTCGCGGGCTAGATGTGCGTGGATCAGGTCCGCTCGGGCCCGCTTCGCATATCGACCGATCGCCGCCGCGCTCACAACGTCCGCGGCGTTCCGCATCGGAAAATATTCAATGTGGCCTTTCGGCACATTGGCGAATTTTTCAGAGATCGGCGAATCCGGCCGCAGAGCCAGGTTAACCGCATGCCCTCTCGCCGTGAGCATGTCGGACAGGTCGACGACATGACGCTCGCCGCCGCCAAAATAGTCGGCCGAACAAACCTGTAAAATGCGCAGTTTGTCCGGCCTCGCGGAAGTGAGGGCTATATTGTCGCTAGTAGTCTTTTCGCTTGAGGTCATTTACAAGATTCGAGTCCTGCTTGTAGATCATATTGTCGATAATCTGTCAGGCACGTAAAATTGCAAAACAAACCTGCTTCTGCATACAATTAGCCAATGACATCCCTCAGAATTGGAGTAATCCTGGCAACTTTTTTGCTAACGGCATCGCTTGCGGGATGCGGAGGTGGAAAGCCAAACTCGAACACCACGTCCAATGCAAATACCGCCTTGGCGGCCAACGAAAACCCGAACAGCCCGAAAACCAACATCGAAGAACTCGGAGTCATTATCAACGTTCCATACACTGCCGAAGACATCGTCTGGAAGGAAAGCCCGTCTCATAAGAAACTGACTGCTGTCTTTCGGTTCTCGCCTGCCGACAGCGACAAGATAGTCGCCGAAGCCGCGAAGGTAAGGCCGCCGCAGAGCGTGACGATGGACAACGAGACCTGGTACCCCGACGACCTGATCGCCCAGGGAAACATAAGCGGCGATGACACCCTGAAAGGCACATCATACGCGGCCAATGCATTCCTACAGGAGCCGTTCAACGAAGGCCGCGTGGTCAGGATCGAAGGCACCAATTATTTTATTCTCGAAGCGACCGCGAGATGACCCGCCTCAGATCGCTAATACCTCTTTAGTTTTCGATACAGCGTCGATAGATCGATGCCCAGGATATCGGCCGCACGGACCTTGTCATCGTCGACCGAGATCAGCGTTTCCATAATGTATCGGCGTTCGACCTCGTCGAGCGTCGCTTTACTTTCGGAGTCGCCAAGAAGGTATGATCTACCGCTCTCCGTCACCTTGCGCGGCAAGTTGTCAGGCCCGATCTCGCCGGTGCTGAGGATCACGGCCCGCTCGATCACGTTTTCCAGCTCCCGGATATTTCCCGGCCAATCGTAACCGGTCAACAGAGCCATTGCATCCTCGTTGACGTTCACGTGCGGGGAGCCCTGCGTGCGTGCGGCTCTGGAAGCGAAATGCTTTACCAGCAGCGGAATGTCGTCCCGGCGTTTTCTCAGCGGCGGTAATGTTACCTCGATCACGTTAAGCCTGTAGTACAGGTCCTCGCGAAACCGGCCCTCTTCGACCTCGGTCGCCAGATCTTTATTTGTCGCTGAAACTATCCGCGCGTCAAATTTCTCGGAAATGCTTGAACCGACAGGGGTTACCTCGTGCTCCTGCAACGCACGTAGCAATTTGACCTGCAGCTCCATCGGCATCTCGCCGATCTCGTCCAGAAACAAGGTGCCGCCCGATGCAGACCTGAAATGTCCTTTTTTGTCCGCCGTTGCGCCGGTAAAAGCACCTTTGACATGGCCGAACAACTCGCTTTCAAGCAGCGCACCCGGCAACGCGCCGCAATTGATCGCAAGAAATGATCGGTCGCCGCGGCCGCTGCTAAAGTGCAGAGCCCGCGCGATCAGCTCCTTGCCTGTGCCGCTCTCTCCCTGAATAAGGACGTTGGCGTTCGTACCGGCAACTTTCTTCACGATGTCGAAAACCTCGAGCAACGCCTCGCTCTTGCCAATGATCTCGGAGAAATCATATTGGCGACGCAGCTCACGTTTCAGAACCCGGTTCTCGTGAAATAGCTGCCGCTGCGTAGCCGCATTCTTGACGGTCTGAAGCAGATCTTCGTTTATGAACGGTTTGGTGATGTAATCGTAAGCCCCTTTTCGCAATGCTGCGATCGCCGAGTCGACGGACGAGTAGGCGGTCATGATGATGACCACGGCCTCGGCATCGACTGCCTTGATCTGATCAAGCAGCGCGATGCCGTCGCGTCCTGGCATTTTTATGTCTGTCAACGTCACCGCGATGTCCGTTGACGAGAACGCTTCCAACGCCGATTCGGCACTGTCGGCGGTCACCACCGAGTAGCCTGCATCTTCGAGCAACTGCCGAAGTATGGCCCGCATCAACTCTTCGTCTTCGACGACAAGTACGTTTTGTTTTGAGGTTTCGACCACTGGTACTGATTGCGAAACTTAGTCTAGCACAAGGCTTTATTGTTTCTCTCCGTTCGTGTTAGCATCAACTATTAACTAATCTGAGCGATGCGGCTGCCAACGGCACTTACAGCAATTTTGTTTCTGATCTGTGCGGCCGCGAGCATTTCTGCCCAGCAGACCAACCCGGTCGACCGCCAGGTATCAAATCCGATCACCGATACTCCCAACATCAATCCGATATCCCCGGAACAAAGTCTCGCCGCGCCCAAGCCCAAGAAAACCAGCTTCGAACAGGAAGGCGGCAATGGCGAGCTCGTCGTTTACTCGGACAAGCAGACCGTCGAGGGCGAAAAGGGCAAGCGCATCGTCGTTCACGAAGGCAACGTCGACGTTCACCTCGGCATTTATCGCCTGCAGGCTGACAAAGTCACGGTCCACGAAGCTGAGACCAAGATGGTGCTCGAGGGCAGCGTGATATTTGACCAGGGCGACGACGAGCGAATTACCGGTGCCAAGGGCGTATGGAATTACAATACTAAGCTCGGCTACTTTGAAGACTCCACCGGCTTTACGAACCAGACCAGCGACGGCAATGTCATCTACTTTGTCGCCGATCGCGTGGAGCGAGTTTCGCTGACGACGATCATAGTGACTAACGGCAGATTTACCGCATGCGAAGAGGCGGTCCCGAAGTGGAGCTTTACGGCTGCAAAGGCGACCATCAGCATAAAGGACAAGATCAAGCTCAAAAACGCCAAGTTTCGCGTTAAAGGGGTGCCGCTTGTCGCGCTTCCGTACGCGTCGATCCCGATCAAGCCAAAAGCCCGAAGCTCCGGCTTCCTGACCCCTTCGTTCGCGTTCTCGGGCAGCAAGGGCTTTCGATTGATGACGGCGTATTACAAGACGCTTGGCGACTCCGCAGATGTTACGTTTCGCGGCGATCTGTACACCTCGCGCGGTGTCGGATACGGCCTCGACCTCCGTACGCGTGCCAACTCGCGTTCGTTCTTTAATATCGGTTTTTTTGCCGTCAAGGACCGTATTTTCGGCCCAAAAGCCGACGCCTCGCACCCCGACCAGGGCGGTTCTTATGTCTATGCGGACGGCGTTCACTACTTTCCCAACGGTTTTACCGCCTCGGCGGATGTCCGTCTGACGTCGAGCCTCGCATTTCGACAGGCATTTTCCGACGGCATACAGCAGATCATCTCGCCGATCGAGGTTTCGCAGGTCTTCGTCAATAAGAGTTGGAACAATTACACCCTTGACCTCCTTGCCCGGTCGCAGGTCATTTCGATCCCCAATGTGAGGGTCAAGACCCGCAACCTGCCGAGTATCAGCTTTGAAAAACGTCCGTCGATGCTTTCGTTTCTCGACGGCGTATACTTTTCCTTCAAATCGAGCCTCGAGGGCGTATCCCGGCGTGAAGAAGTCGATAACATCACGCTTTACAGGGCCCAGACCGGTACCGATCCGACGGTGACCCCGACCCTGGGCCAACGATTCGATGTTTATCCCGAGATCACCGTTCCATTTCATACCAACTATTTCAACTTCACGGCGACCGCTGCCGCGCGGGTCACTTACTATTCTGATTCGTTCGACGACATGCGGCGCGTGGTCGGCGATAACCTGACGCGGCGGTATGGCCAATTCGAATTCGACATCCGGCCGGTCGCGCTGGCCAGGAATTTCTACGCCGGTGACGACTCCTTCAAATTTCGACATGTGATCGAGCCGTTCGTCACGTATCGGCTGGTCAAGGGCGTCGACAATTTCAACAAGATCATTCGCTTCGACTACATCGACACAGTGACGAACACCAACGAGATCGAGTATGGAGTGACCAACCGTTTCTACACTCGGCGTTACGGCCAGGCGGTGACCAAAGAGGCCCAAACTCGCCTGCGCGGCCGCGCTCGGCTCGAAAAGGAGGCCGAGGAAAAGAAACAGGAGGACGAGACCCTCGCTGCCGCGAAAAAAGATGCGACCTCGATACAGCCGTACGAGATATTCAGCGTGACCGTCCGCGGAAAGTACTTCTTTGACAAAACATTCGGCGGTGCCCTGACACCGGGACGGAGAAACGAGATCGAACCGATGACCGCGTTGAGCTTTTACACCTTTGGCGGTGTCCCGCGGCGATTCTCGCCGATCAATATAGACGCCACTTACCGGCCCCAGAAGACCATCTATGTGAATACTCGTATGGACATCGGCGTTCAGGGCGACGCGGTTCGGTCGATCTCCACCAGCATTGCTTACGATACGCCGATGCTTAAATTCTTCCAGACCTTCTATTACACCCGGGCCGTGACTCTGATGCCGTCGCTCGCCCAGTACGCCGACCCGAACGGAAAGGAAGCCGGAACGCTGCGAGGCTCGCAGTGGAGTCCGTCTATGTTCATCGGCAACCGGGACAAAGGCTGGTACGGAGGAACCTCGCTGTTCTTCGACCTCGAGAACCGGCGAGCGGCGCATTTATCGCCGTTGGTGAGTTCCCTCTTTTCACTTGGATACGCGTATGACTGCTGTGCCCTGGCTCTCCAGTATTACACCTTCAATGTCGGTGTCCGCCGCGAGAACCGTTTCGCATTCACGTTTCGCCTAAGCGGCATCGGAGCATTTGGCACCGAACAGTTCGGCCAGGGACTTCGCTGACCTCCCAAAATTCCCTCCTTGATCGGGAGGGGCGGCAGCAGGTTCGGCTGACGGTCGGCTCTCTGTTGACGCAAGCATTTTCCGGGAAATATGGGTTCATTGATCATTTAGTCAATAGGCTGCAGTAGTACCCAACATATAAAGCTCTTAACATCTTTCTTAGTGACGGTTTAGACCACTTTGGAATTCTGAACGGGGATCAAAAGCTATGCGAACCAAAGCCACGAACCGCCAATCTCTCACAACAATTGCGATCGTCTTTGCCGTGATCTTCTTGTTTGGCGTATCGGTGACTCTGTCGCCTGTTTCGCCGGTCGAAGCGTCTGAAACTAGCGTTACAGCTAGCCGTGTGAAGGTTTGTAAGATCTCTGCCGATCCGACCAACATACCTATCGGCACAGCGTTCACCTTTGAAATGACGGGCACTGCCGCGTCTGGAGCTCTCACAACTTACACTTTTGATGTGCTTGCGGGCCCATCGAGCCAGGGCGGTTTTTGTGCGTTTGCACCGGACACCTGGGTCGACGGCTCACCGTTATTCATAGGTGAGAAGGGGCTTTCGGCTGCGAATAGGGCCACACTGCCGCTGGGAACTGAGGCAACGCGCATTGCGATACGTATCTCATCTATTGTGTCGGACACAACTTTGCCCTCTTATATAGCGGCTGCCGTATTCCCGAGCCTGACGGGCTTGAGCAATCCCGAATTTCGAAATCCCGCAACGGGCTATGTCGGCCATAGCGTGATCTTCGTTGCTACAAATTGGCAAACGGAGATCACATTCACGGACTTCGTCTATCGTCCGGCCGCATTGAAGCTCTGCAATGTAGCGGGCGTTGGCATGCCGCCCGGTACTCCATTTTCCTTCAACATAGCACCGGCCGATCCACTTACTACCTGGCCGTATCCGACCGCTCCGTTCACTGTTAATACCGGCTCTTGTGCTTTTGTAAACGGGCCATTTCCCGGGACCGAGGATCTCGCGAGCGTTGGGCTATTCAATCAGGGGACCGGCATCATCGTGACGGAAGTCGCCAGACCGGGAACCCAGCTTTGCGGGATCACGTCCTCAACCCTTACGGGCACTAACCCGCCGGGAACGTTGAATGTCAATCTTCCAAACAGAAACGCGACGTTAACACTTAATCAGCCACTGGTACCACCTGGCAACCTCAATGAGATCACATTCACCACCGGCATTCCGGATTGCGGCGGCAACTGGTGGCCTCGTCCAACAAGGTTCGACTTCGACGGTGACGGCCGTTCGGACGTTGCTGCGTTCAGACCTTCGGACGGCACCTGGTACCATTGGGCCAGCTCGGGCCGTGGATTGCGAGGAATTCGATTTGGCCAGGCTGGAGATATACCGGTCGCCGCCGACTATGACGGCGACGGCATCACGGATGCGGCAGTCTACCGGAACGGTCAGTGGTACATTCTGGGCAGCGCCGCCGGATTCTCATCGGCAGGTTTTGGCCTGCCGACGGATGTGCCTCTGCCCGGCGACTTTGACGGTGACGGCAAAGCGGACTTTGCAGTATTTCGCCAATCGAACGGCACGTGGTACATCATGGGTTCGACAACCGGCTTCAAGGCGGTTCAATTCGGTATCTCGACCGATCTGCCAGTTTCGGCAGACTTCGACGGTGACGGCAGGGCGGATCCGGCTGTCTATCGCGACGGGACCTGGTACATACTCGGAAGTACCGCCGGCTTCAAGGCAATCCAGTTTGGCATAGCGGGCGACAAGCCGGTGCAGGCCGACTATGACGGCGATGGACGTGCTGATGTGGCGGTCTACCGCGGCGGAACATGGTACATCCTGAGTTCGACGGCCGGCTTCAGCGCCGTCCAGTTCGGGATCGCTTCGGACACGCCAGTACCAGCAGACTACGACGGCGACGGCAGGACCGACATCGCGGTCTATCGTTCATCCGACACCTATTGGTACATCCTGAATTCAAGCCAGTCGGGTAACGCAGTCGGCGGATTCAGTTCGATGCAGTTCGGCACGGCCGGCGATCTCCTGATGCGATATTGATCCGAACGCGTTTTGGTTCGCTGAATCAGAGAAGATCGGGATCGGCATTTGCTCATGGATCGAATTATTGACAACCTGCCCGCGGACTAATACAATCACGAGTCTAAATTCTTAATTCGGAGGCGATCTTTTTCTATGTCTAAAGCAGAGTCTGCGGACTTGATACTTAAACTTTATGACCTTCGGCGCGAGACCAAGATGCGCGAGGCCCGAAACTGGATATTTTCCTTCAACCCGACGAGCGTGGACCATTATTGGCAAACCATGATGGACCCTGAGGTCGGCGGCTACCTGAGAATGGTAGTGTCGTACTGGGACATGGCGGCGGCGCTGGTCAATCACGGAGCTATCGACGTCGATATGTTCAACGAGACGGTCGGCGAACACATCATGGTGTTTGCCAAGATCGAACCGATCCTCGAGGAACTGCGTGAGCGTTTCCAAAATCCGAACGCCATGAAGAATCTCGAAAAGGTGATCTATGACAGGCCCGACGGCCGTGAGCAGGTCAAAAAGACCCAGGAATGGATGAAGACCATTCAGGAACAGATCGCTGCCGCTCAAAGCCAGTCCAAGACCGGCGAAGCGAGCGCCTAATTAGAGTCGTAATGAATTTGACCCGGACATCGACCGACCTTCGTTGGTCGAAGTCCGGGTCAAACATTTAAGCGGCTGCGGTGCGCCGCGATCCGCTCCAGCACGCCTACCGCCAGGGCCAGGGCACGCCGGCCGTCTTCGCCTGTTACGGGCACCGGCCCGTCAGATTCGATCGATCCAAGAAACGCTTCTATCTCCGCCCGCAACGGCTCGACATCCTTGACCTCCAGCCTGTTTATCGAGATCCCGAGGAGCGGGTGGGCTGCGTCCGGGTTCAGCGACGTCAGCGAGGCGAATTTGGTTGCGTAGTCGAGCACGACGTAAGCGTTTCGTTGATAAAATCGTGTCTTTCTGATCTTTTCGGTCCCGATCCGCGAGGCCGTGATATTTGCGACTGTGCCGTTCTCAAATTCGATCCGCGCGTTCGCGGCGTCGACCTTGTCGGAAATGACCGGGATCCCCACCGCACGGATCTCCGACACCGCGACATCCTCACCCACAAGCCATTGCACCGCATCGAGATCGTGGATCATCACATCGAGCACAACATCGACGTCGAGAGACCGGTTCGGGAAAGGCGAAACGCGATGGATCTCGAAATATAGCGGCGAAGCGACATGTGGCCTAAGCGCGACCATCGCCGGATTGAATCGCTCGAGCTGGCCGACCATCAATTTTGCACCGGAGGTTTGGGACGCGGCGATCATGCGGTCGGACTCGTCGAGCGTGATAGCGATCGGCTTTTCGACAAGTACGTGTACACCGGCTTCCAGCAGCGCACAGGCGATCGCGCAATGCGTTTCGGTCGGCGTCGCGATCGAGACGGCATCAACTTTGCCAAGCAGATCTCGCCAGTCAGTGAATGCCGCTGTCGAGTATTCGCCGGCGATAGATGCTGCGGTTTCCTTGTTCAGGTCACAGACACCGGCCATTTCAACGCGGCCCGTTCGTGATATCTCGGCAAAATTGCGAGCATGGTGACGTCCGAGACTTCCCGTCCCGATCGCGGCGACCCTGAGCTTATGTCCGTCTGCCATAATTTGATAACAAAGCGTTTTTCAGCAATACTTTACATTCTCATTTAAGATGTCCGAAGTTGCAAAGACCAACGGCCGCGGCGGGTACGAGCGAATTAGCTTTGTCTGGCTCGGCTTTTTTGCATTGGTCATTGTTTTTTATTTTTTCGGGCTTACGATACCGCTCGTCGGCCCGGACGAACCACGTTACGCCGAGGTCGCCCGTGAAATGTTGCAGCGGGGGGATTGGGTCACGCCGACGCTCGGCGGCTTTGCCTGGTTCGAGAAACCCGCGTTGCTCTATTGGCTCGAGATCTGCTCATATAAGCTGTTTGGCATTTCTGAGTTTGCCGCGAGATTTGGTTCCGCTCTGTTTGGGCTTGGGACGATCGCCAGCCTTTGCATCCTTGGCAAGAGGTGGAGCGAGAGCAGTCAAGACGATTGCCTCCCTTCGCCCGCTAATTCGGCATCCTGGCTGGCATTGATGGCGGCGAGCACGCTCGGGATCGTCGCGTTCTCACGCGGTGCGAGTTTTGACATCATCGTCACCTTTCCGGTTACCGCGTCGCTCGTGAGCTTTTTTATTTGGGACCTGCGTGTCCGTAATGGACCGAGATCCGAAGCTCGAACACGTTTTCCGTCGTGGGTCTCACTATTTCTATTCTATTTTTTTATCGGCATCGCGCTGCTTGCGAAAGGGCTCATCGGGATCGTTTTTCCGATCGGGATCGTAGCGTTCTATTTCCTGTTGTCAATGCGTTGGCCGGGCCGTGGGTTTGTTATCAGCCTTTTTTGGGGAACGTTGGTCTCGCTGGCCGTGGCGTCCGTCTGGTATCTGCCCGTGATCTTGAGTCATGGATATTCGTTCATTGATGAATTCATTATCCAGCAGCATTTTCAGCGCTTTACGACCAACAAATATCAGCATCCGCAGCCGTTTTATTTCTTTCTCTGGGTGCTGCCGCTGATGGTGCTGCCCTGGATGCCTTTCTTTCTGGCGGGTGTTTGGAAGAGTGTCGAGGCTATTTTTCGCCGGCCTAATGCGGCCACGGGAGATGCGGAACCGGGTCAAGGCCCTTCGATCCATCGATTTGCCATCGCATGGCTTCTGGTCCCGTTGGTGTTCTTCTCGTTTTCGGGGTCAAAATTGCCGGGATATATACTCCCGGCTGTGCCGGCGGCGGTTCTTTTTGCCTGGCTTTTCCTCTTGCCGCGGGTTCATCGCAGTTCGCGATGGCGTCTGGCGGTGGCCTCGGTCGGATCATTTACAATATTGGTCTCGGTCATCTTACTCGCAACGGTCGTTCCGCGCTACGCAGATGCAGATTCAGTCAAACGCCTGATCGCGGCCGCCGCTGCACAGGGGCATGGCGACGAACGCGTAATGTGCCTGAACACTCTCTCGCATAACGCCGAATTCTACGCCGCCGGCAGGCTCGTTCGTGACGCGGCGGGCCGACAGCGGCGTTTCTACGCTCCGGCCGAGATTCGCGCCGAGATCGAGACCCGAGGCGATTCGCAGGCTCTGGTCCTCGTCCCCGTCGAAAACGAATCCCTGCTCACACGCAACGAGACCCTTGACTCCCGCATCCTGAGTGACAACGGCGATCTTGCGATCGTTCTCGTTAAATTGAAATAACGCCTCTTAACGCTCGGCGGCCCGCCTAAGACGGTCCATCAGTGCGGCCCCGATGCCATTCTCGTTCACGGCCTCGCAAACTATCGTCTCGACCCCAGATCGATCACACTCGCGAAAGAACTCGAAGACCGACCTTGCATAATCATTCACATCAGAACATATTCGGATACGCCGATATGTTTCATTCGGCCTGGACAACCCGATATACGCCGCACTATCAGGCACGACGCTGACGTCGCCGGTAAGCTTGACGTTCGCCCGAGGACTGTAATGCCTGTGGCGCATGCCCGGACTTCTGGCCGCGTCGCTCTTACTTCCGTCAAAGGCCATCGTTTCCGGAACTGCCGCTTGCAGTTCCGCGAGCGATATTGCCCCCGCCCGCAGCATCACCGGTACGGCCTCGGTACAATCGACGACCGTCGATTCGAGTCCGATCTCGGTCGGCTCGCCCTCGAGGATGCAGTCTATTCGCCCGTTCAGGTCTTCAAAGACCGCGTCGAACGTAGTCGGGCTCGGCCTGCCCGACAGGTTCGCCGACGGAGCCACAACCGGTGTCCCACAAGCCACGAGAAAACGATGAGCAAGCTCGCTTTTCGGCATTCGCACACCGATCGTATCCAGGCCGGCGGTTGCAACGGACGGCACTGCGAGCATTTTTTTGAGAATGACGGTCAGCGGACCGGGAAAGAAACGCTCAATAAATATCGCGGCACTTTTGGTGATCTCAGCGGCTAGGTCAACGAGCTGGTCGACCGCAGAAATGTGAGCGATCAGCGGATTGTCCGCCGGCCGCTGCTTGGCGGCAAAGATCTTACCGACCGCGACCGCGTCAAACACATTAGCCCCAAGGCCGTAAACGGTTTCGGTCGGAAACGCGACGGTACCACCCCGTCGAACGTAGCTCGCGGCGACTTCAGGATCCTTTGTAACGACTGTGTCCACTTCCCAAGAAGTGTCACCCAATCGGAGGCCGAACGCAACGCCTCGCGACGATCCAAATTTTCTAATACGGAACGCTTATATTAAGCTTATACCGCCGGCAGCCAGGTCTGCGGCCGGTTCGATTTCAACATGAAAAGGCTTATCGAGTGCGTCCCCAACTTCAGCGAGGGGCGCGATATGAATGTGATCGGCCAGATCACCGCCGTTATCGAGGGGGTCGAGGGCATTAAGCTCCTCGACGTCGACCCCGGAGCGACGACCAACCGCACGGTCGTCACCTTCGTTGGCGAGCCAGACGCGGTTGTCGAAGCTGCTTTTCGCTCCGTGCAAGCCGCAGCAAGGCTGATCGATATGCGGCGGCACCACGGCGACCATCCGCGTTTTGGGGCGACCGACGTGTGTCCTTTGGTGCCCGTCTCAGGCGTCACTATGGAGGAGACCGCGGAATTTGCCCGATACCTTGGCGACCGGATCGGCCGCGAGCTTCGCATTCCGGTCTATCTCTACGGCGAAGCCGCGTCAACGCCAGATCGTCGCGATCTGGCCAACTGCCGCGAGGGCGAATACGAAGGGCTAAGCGAAAAACTCGTCTCGCCAGAATGGCGGCCCGATTTCGGCCTTGCCGAGTTCAACGAAAGCGTCGCACGGACCGGGGTGACGGCGGTTGGAGCGAGGGATTTCCTGCTGGCGGTCAATTTCAACCTCAATACGACGTCGACTCGACGTGCGAACGCGATCGCCTTCGACGTCCGTGAAAAAGGCCGCCCGCGTCGTGAGGGCAACCCGATAACGGGCAAGATCGTGACCGACGCGAACGGCGAGCCCGTGATGATCCCAGGCACGCTCAAAGGCACCAAGGCGATCGGCTGGTACATAGAGGAATACGGCATCGCTCAGGTCTCGATGAACATTACCAACCTTACCGAGACGCCGCTTCACGTGGCGTTCGATGAGGTCTCGGAAAAGGCCGCCGCCCGCGGCATCCGCGTTACAGGCCTCGAGATCGTCGGTCTTGTTCCCAAAAAGGCGATCATAGACGCAGGGAAATATTACCTTGCGAAGCAGCACCGCTCGCTCGGCGTTTCCGAGGCCGAGATCGTCAAGATCGCGGTCAAGTCCATGGGTCTCGACGACCTGAAACCATTTGTCCCGGAGGAGAAAATGATCGAAAGCGTTTTGGCGGCCGAAGAGCGTGGCCAACGGCTTGTGGACCTGTCTTGCGCGGCGTTCGCCGACGAGACCGCGAGCGAGTCGCCGGCTCCCGGAGGCGGCTCGATCTCGGCTTACATTGGTGCACTCGGTGCCGCATTGGCCACTATGGTGGCAAATCTGTCTTCGCACAAGGCAGGCTGGGACGATCGTTGGGAAGAGTTTTCTGACTGGGCCGTTCGCGGACAGAAGATCAAAGACGATCTGCTTGAACTGGTTGACGAGGACACGCGCGCGTTTGACGGCGTAATGGCGGCATTCGGCTTACCTAAGTCCAGCGATGACGAAAAGGCCGCCCGATCCGCGGCTATTCAGGCAGCCACGCGCTACGCCGCCGAGGTGCCGCTGAGAACGATGCAGCGCAGCTTTGACGCGTTCGAGGTCGTCCGGGCAATGGCCGAGAGCGGGAATCCAAACTCGGTATCTGATGCCGGTGTCGGTGCTCTGTGTGCCCGTTCGGCGGTGATCGGGGCGTTTCTCAATGTGAAGATAAACGCGGCGTCGCTAAAGGACCGCAGTTTTGCAGAAGAGATCCTTACACAAGGCTCCGAACTCGAGCGACGAGCCATCGAGCAGGAGGCTGAAATACTGTCGATCGTAAACGCAAAGATCGCGGGCTGATCCGACACGATCGACGGCACTATTGTGGAGGTGGGTCTGTGTTTTTCGCAACGCCCGCCGCAATAACAAGTCCAATACTGAGCAGCCCGATCGCGATGAACTCTGACATCGCGCTAAGAAAGCTCGCGGTCTGTCCCACATAACGCACAGGTGAACCAAACCCGTATGCGCTCATGAAAAAGGTGATCAAGATCCAATTTACCAGCCAAAGCAGCAGCGAGATGACCGTCATCGCCAACGCCGCGATCCCGAGCAGTTTCATTACCGTCTTTCCTCCGTTTGTTATTTTTCGCTAATACTAGCACTTTTTGCCAAATACCTGCCCTGTTGATCATCAACGGCCGGCCCACGTGCGCCGATCCTTCGACAAATTTTGGTAACATCGCAAACATGCGCGGCATCCAATCAGGCAAACTGGAGAAGTAATATGAAGTTCAATTTCTTTGCACAAGAAGCTCGAGCGTTCGGTAAGCTCGGTCTTTCATTCACGATCGCGGCCGCTTCACTTGTTGCGGGATTGGGTATCGGAGCATTCCTGGTCCCGGTCCAACCGGTATCGGCACAACAGGACCCGTTCCTGTCACGGCGGATGGACCAGATCGAGAGCCGGTTCTATTCGATCGAATCGCGGCTCGACCGTGTGGAGTCCGCGACACGGTCAACGCTTTCCATTCCTTCGGTAACGCGGACGGACGACCAGGAGATCCGTTTCCTTCAGCAGCAGATCGAATCGCTCCGAACGCGGGTCGGCGAACTCGAATGCGGCGTCCTTAGGCTGGACGAACGAACGCTTGCTTCGTCCGCTCGGTCGACTCGTAAGCACGGCACCCCGAACGCGGAGCTTTGCCGGCGCGAGACCGGCCTGCCCATCACGCTCTCAGCCCGTCCGTAACGTTCCTCGATCCGAACAAAGAAAATCTTTGGCGGCCTCGGCAAAATCCGGGCCGCCTTTTCGTCTTGTGAATGTGACCGAAACGCAAGCCAAAAAAGGCCGAACTAGCGGGCACGATCGATAAACAAAGGAGAACGCTATCATGTTTGGAACATTTATATTTTCTACAGTTGGGATCATCGCAATTTTGATAGGCCTTTTGCTTCCGGCCGTCCAGAGGTAATACTCCTAGGCCGCTCGGCCCGCACGCTTGCCGAAGCCGTGCGGGCTTTTTCATTTGCGGGCGTTGCGTGCGGTAAAATCGTTACGTGACGCTCGCGGAAAAGCTCAAAAATTTGCCCACATCGGCCGGTATCTACCTGCACCGTAACTCGACAGGCCGGATAATATACGTCGGCAAAGCCAAGAATCTTCGCAATCGGGTCCGTCAGTATTTCCAGTCGAGCCGAAACCTCGACCCCAAAACCCGTCAGCTCGTCGCTCAGATCACGGATTTTGAATTCATCGTCGTCGACAACGAGGTCGAAGCGCTGGTTCTTGAGTCGAACCTGATAAAAAAGCACAAGCCTCGGTTCAATGTCCTGCTCAAGGACGACAAATCGTATCCGCATCTCAAACTCACGAACGAACCGTACCCAAAGGTCGTCGTCACGCGCCGCATCGTTCGCGACGGATCGTTCTATTACGGGCCGTTCCTGCCAGCCGTGCTCGCCCGCAAGACGCTAAATCTGATCAATCGCGCATTCCAGCTTCGGACATGCGAGATCGAGATCGACGGCAAGCTGCCTCGCCCGTGTCTCGAATATCACCTGAAACGCTGTCTCGGCCCATGCGTCAAAGGCCTCTGTACGCAAAGCGAATACACTGAGGCCGCGGCGGATGTTCGAGTACTGCTCGAGGGCCGAAACAAGGAACTTGCCGGTACGCTCGAGAAACGAATGTGGCAGTATTCGGACGAGGGCAAGTACGAGCTGGCGGCGAAATACCGAGACCTTCACCGCACCGTTCTTGCTCTGAGCGAAACGCAAAAGATGGCGACGACCGCCGAACGCGACGTCGACATCATTGGCTACTACCGCGAACGTCAGCGGCTTGCGCTGCAGCTTTTCACCATGCGCGAAGGCCGGATCGTCGGCCGCCGTGAGTTCTTTTGGGAAGACCTGCCCGAGGGCGACGATTTTGACGGATCGGAGTTTCTCGGCCGCGTGCTGGTCCAATATTATTCGACCGACTATGTCCCGCTCGAGATCCATGTGCCGCACGATTTCGAAGACCGGGCCGTCCTGGAAGAACTGCTCACCGAACGCCGCGGTCGGCGTGTCCACATCCTCGATCCAAAACGCGGGTCCAAAAAGAGCATGGTCGAGCTTGTCGAGACCAATGCACGGATCGCGTTTGAGCAGCGGTTCCGAGTCCTCAAGGCCGACAACGCCAAGGTGCTCGAAGAGCTGCAGGAACTGCTCGAACTGTCGTATTTCCCCGAACGGATCGAGTCGTTCGACATCTCGAACATCTCGGGATCCGAGAATGTCGCCGGCATCGTCGTGTTCGAGAACGGCAAACCCGCACGCTCGGGATACCGGTTTCATCATCAAGTCGGTCGAGGGTTCGAACGATTTTGCCTCGATGCAAGAAGCTGTTTTCCGCCGCTATCGACGTCAGAAAGAGGAGCAAAAACCGCTCCCGCAGCTCGTATTCATCGACGGCGGCAAAGGTCAGCTTTCGGCCGCTGCGGCCGCGATGCGAGAACTCGATCTCGAACAGATAATGCTCGTCGGCCTGGTCAAACCGCCGAAACGCCACAGCGACATCTCTCACCTGCTGGTCCATGGCCGCGAGGACCAGCCGATCCCGTTCGACCGGCATTCGCTTGCGTTTCGCCTGATCCTGCAGATCCGCGAGGAAACGCACCGTACGGCGGTCGAGTTTCACCGCAAACGCCGCGAAAAGCGTGACTTCAGTTCGGAACTGTCCGAGATCCCGGGCATCGGGGACAAACGCAAAATGCGGCTCCTTCGCAGCTTTGGCTCGATCGAACGCATCGCAAAGGCCTCGGCCGAAGAACTCGCCCCGTTCGTCGGCCCCAAAGCCGCCGGTGAGATCGTGACCCACTTCGCCAATCAGCGCGAACTGGCCGCCAAATGATCGTACCGACCCTTCGCGGCCTTTGCGTCTTTTCCTTTGCGCCCTTCGCGTTTAGATAGCCTTTCAATCGCAAAGGACGCAAAGTTAGAACCCAAGGTCGCCGAGAGACCTCACAAAACAATTGACATTTCCCTTGAATTCATATAATTTCCCGCTGTTCCACTACAGAACATAACTATCAAGGGCTTTAGGGTATCTTTCCTGTTTGGGAGAATTCTTTATGCTCGTTCGTATCTTGGCTGCGACGGTTGCCGGCGGCATCGCGATCTTCGTTTTGGGCTTCGTCATTTACGGTCTTGTGCTCGATCCGTACATGAAGGCAAATATGGTGCAATATGCGGGCCTTATCAAAGATCCGCCGGGATGGGTAGCGCTCGTTTCTGCGAATTTGGCAAATGCGTTGTTGTTTGCTTTCGTCTTCGATTATTGGGCGGGGATCCGTACGTTCGTGGGCGGTTTGAAAGGCGGTGCGATCATAATGTTCCTCATCGCACTTACGCTTGACCTTCAGTTTCTGGCTTTCATGAATCTTTGGAAAGGGGACGCGGTACTTCCGATCATCGCTGACCTGGTGGGTGCGACCGTGCTAGGTGCACTCGCCGGTGGAGTGATCGGTCTCGTGCTCGGGTTAATGAACAAGAATTCGGCGAACTAGGTGGCCGTGGATGAGGGGCACGTTCCCAAATTGATCAAAGGTAGGAGAACTTGTTTATGCTTCTTCGTATTTTAGCCGCGACCGTCGCGGGCGGGATCGTGTTTTACGCGGTCGGGTTCGTCCTGTTCGCCATGATCCTTGATCCGATGCTGAAACCGTACATGAACCAGTTCCCGGGCATGTTGAAAGAGCCTATGCCCGACATGATCTTTCTTCCGCTGTGGAACCTGACGATGGCCGGACTGTTTGCGGTCGTGTTTGACAGATGGGCGACCATACGCACATTTGTCGGTGGACTGAAAGGCGGTTTGATCATGATGCCGTTCATGATCCTGATCGTCGATCTCCAATACGCCGCGTTCACGCACATCTTCAAGGTGCCGGTGGCCTTCATCGTCGACCTTATCGCGGCAACGGCGCTTGGGACGCTGGCCGCGGGCGTGGTCGGTTTGGTTCTCGGCCTGATGAACAAAGAAAGCACGGCTTAGACCCGAGCAGTCCCGGATCAAGGCTCGTCGCAGTGGCGCCGTACGCGGACGAACAGTTTTTCGAATTCGCGCTCCTGCGTGCCGTCGTATTCGACGTACTTTATCGACTGGTTGGCACAGTTCCACCAGCCGAATGTCATCACCTCGACAAGCGCGTATTTCATTCGGTCGGCCGAGGCAAGCTGAGCCTCGTATAGGCGTCTCAAGCGTTCAGGATCGCTGTTGTTTCTTCGAGAATCCTCATTTACGAGCCGCCAGGCCGTCAACAGTGCATCGCCGCCGGCGACGAGCGGAGCGGCGTATTTTGTCTTACACTCCTCGACACCCGCGGCCTCCATCAATGCTCGCGGGTCTGTGTGTCCGCGTATCGTCACCCTCGACAGCTCGTAGACCTGTTTCAGCTCAGAGAGCTTCGCCCGCCGTTGCGTGTCCCAATATGGCGTCGCAACGATTTGGAGCGCGGAGATCTGAGCTGCTTTGCGTTTGTACTCGGCATCGAGCTTTTCGACACTCAGCTTGGGCAGATCGTCCGGCGTGAACACGGTCGCCGATGCGTCCATGACCGCGCCGTAATCTTGCCAGAGTTTTAACGTGTCGGCCAAAGGCCGGGGTGTATATTTCTTCGAGTTATAGGTCCCGCTAAAGTCGCAAAGGGCGTCGGACCACTTAAATGTTTTGTTCTGAGCTCGTACCAGTGGACTCGCGATCAGGATCAGTGCCAAGGCGGCACAGGCCATCGCGGTGCTAATTAGTTGCTTCATGCATCACGCCTTGCTTAACTACAGGCAAGAATTCAAATCGACGGGCCTCGAGGCTGCTGCCAGCATGAGTACAGCGACGTTAACCGCATGCAGGCAGCCTCGAGGCCCGAACTTTAATGCAGGAGTTCGCCGAGTTACGGTTTCTTTACATAGTTTTTATGCACAACGACATCTGATTTGGCATCGCGTGCCTCGTAGAGTACGTTGTTCTTGTTCTCGCGGGTCACGAGCTTTGCCCCGGCGGTCGAACGGTCGCTTGCCTTTGCCTTTTCGGCGTCGTCGATCATGCTTTTGACATCCGCGGCTTTGACCGGATCGGCGAGTCGCACGCCGTTGGCTTCGGATACGGCCTCGGTCGCCGCCGCTTTGAGCATTTTGGCCCAGACCTTTTTGAACAAGGCGTTAGACACGTAAACGTCCGCGCTGTTCACGCGGCCGTTTACGGCAAATGCATAACCGATCACGTCCGACTGGCCGTTAATGATGCCGCTCATTTTTCGGACGTATTCATCGACGGTCGCTGCGACCTTGCCGTTTTCGAGACTCAGCTGTAGGCTCGAACGCGATTGACCCGACGCTACCGAGCCGCCGACGTTTTTCGCCAGACGTGCCTGGACCTCGCTCACCTCGTTCCAAACTTCGGACTGAGAACGCGTGTTCCGTTGGCGGCGATCTTCAGTTCCTTGGAAACGACACGGTCGTTCGAACTCGTGAATTTGCCCGAGTCTTCGTCGCCGCGTTTTGTCCAGCGGCCCGACTCGACACAGAAACTGTCGATCCTGACGCGGCCCGACCGCACCGGAATTATGATGCTGACCGCTAGAATACGGTCCTGTTTGCCGCCTTTGACGATGTCGCCCGACTGGATGAACACCTCAAATTCTTTGGACAGGTTCTCTACTTCGAGAGTGTTGACCTCGGACGTTTCGTAGACGACGAAAAGCTTTCGCTCCATCGCTTCCTGCAGCGTGATGATGTTGCCCTTCGTATTCTGGTCCTTGCCGTGGATCAGGAAAAGGCTCAAATTCTTGTACGTGAACGGCTCCGAGATACGGTAATCCGCTCTTTGGGCAAACGCTCCGGCCGCGGCGGCCACGAGCACCGACAGCGCGACCGCACTTTTCATGCTTCGAAAATTCATAATTTACTCCTCGCTTCTTTAGGTTTACTGCTGCGGGAGAGCGTCTCCTTTGTAATGGGAACGCTCGATGGACAGATTTCTTGCATAAATGAGGCCGGCGTTTGGAAAAAGTGTCACCGGTCACATGAACCGGCAATAAGTCCGGATCTTTGAGATGCGCTGTCTTAAACTTCGCGTGCTTTGCGTTTAATGGGATCTGCCGATGTCGTTTGCAAATAAACGGGCTTGGGTTAGAATACTCGACAGTTCCACCCAACCAGACGACATTTCGACAGCAGAAGGAGACATCAGTCTATGTCAGCAACGGACAAGATCTCGGGCAAGGAGATCGTTATTGGCGTAATCGTGCTCGTGGTGATCGCCGCGGTCATGTTCAAAATCTTGGCGTGTTCCAGTTCGAGAACACAAGACCGATCAGATCGATCCTCGCGATAAAGTTTTGGACCACGGTCGAAGCTGCTCTCTCGTTCCGCGGGCGACGTAAACGGATCAAACTCGCACCGAGCGACGCGATGCTGGCTCAGGACGGCACGCTCAATCAGGACCTGAAACTCTTCGTCAACAGCGCGAACGGCAAACAGGAGACCGACTTTGCCAAGGGCAAGCGAATGACACCCGTTGAGGCGAACCTCTACGTCCAACGCCGCCCAGTATCCGTCAAAATACATCGACATTTGGATCACCAAAGCAAGCCCGCTAAAGCCTCCCCAAGCCCAGCCAGTCCATAGCGAAGCCGACGACACAGAGGCCCGAGATCAAATGGACGATCACGAGCTGCCGATATCCGTCGATTTCCTCGAGTCGGGCTCCAGAAGAAGATGAGCATCGACGAGAGCTACGTCGGTTCGATACTATCAGTCGCAACGGTCGTTTTCTTTTTCAATGTTCGTTGTCAATGTGGCTCCTGACGATCGACGCCGACACCTGCTCTCCGATGGAGACGAGATCGCGATGTTCTCGTTCATGGGCGCGCTGCTGTTCGGCTTTTATGCCGTGCAGCCAGCCGAAGAACCGCCGGTGGGCGTTTACATGACTTTTAGCGTAAATCTGGTCGAGATCTGATCGGCGTATGCCTCGCAATCTGTTCATAGAAGCTGCGGCCGACAAAGTGGCAAAGATCAGATCGATCTCGGATCGTTTTTGGCTGCAGCTCTCTCGTTTTGCGGGCTTACGGACGACCCAAGTCGCTATCGATAAACGTAATTCGAATGCGTCGACAAAGGCTTGAATTTCGACGTCATCAACGTCGACGACTTTCTCACCCCGATCAACCAGTCCATCGATGAAGCCGGTTATGTTTTACAAATGGGACGATCAGGGCGTCTCGTGGGAACTGCGGTCGGGTTGGAAGAAGATGAGTATCGAGAAACAGTCTTTCAACTACCAATCGCCGGACCTCGCGTTTCTCCTGGTCAATGTCTCCGATCTCGGTGACACCTTCCCGATGGAGACGAGCCTCAAGGCCTACTATGACCAGGCTATGCTCCAGCTCAAGAACGGCAAATACGAGAGCGTAAAGATGGTCGAGATCGACGGCATGACCGGCGTCGAGTTCATCGAAGCCCCGCCGCCCGGTAAAGACGACCCGCGCCGCCACCAATGGATCGCCTACCGCCGCTACCTCGGCCAGACCCAGCAGATAAACGTTATGACGTCGACAAAGGCCTCGAATTTCGACAAACACAAAGACGACTTTCAGGCGATCCTGTACTCGATGAAGGCGGTTAAGTAAGACCTCGGTGACATAATATTCAAACCACATGCGCTCGTTGAAAGAAGCGTAGAGGCCGCTATCGTTTATCTCCTGAATTGAGTATATTTAGCCATCTTAGACCGCTCTCTTCGACCCATGAAAACCACTATTCAATTTGCCGTTTCGCTGATCCTTGTCGTTTGCTTTGTCATTCACGCCCTGCCGTGTGGGCCGAGCGCGATAATGCCGGTTTTCGAGAACGAAAACGCACCGGAAAACCCTTACGCCAACTATGCGGCCGGAAGTCTGGGTATCGTCAGTCTAAGTTTCGGCGCTCGCTGCTGCTGGCCGTTTATCGCTACGTGAACGGCGGTAATTTCACGCCCGACGAGCAAAACGCGTTGGTCGAGCTGTGGAAGGCCGAGATCGACCGCGATTATACGCAGACAGACGATCTGGGAGACGCACTAAAAGCGTGGGTAGAAAAGCGCAAAGTGGTGGACAAAGACGAAAAAACGCCCGAGATCTACGCCGAACGCAGCTACGGCGGCTACGATTTTTTCCCGAACTGTACGAAGAACGCGTTCGAGACGGCCACCGAAACGCTCGCGAACCGTATCTCCGGCCACAGTGCGACCGATCCGAATGTCGTTGAATGGGTCAAGGGTCAGGACCAGGTTTTCGGCAACTGTTCGAGCGGCAAACAAATGCCGGACGACCCGCCGACCGGTGCTCCGGAATGGCTGCAAAAGACAGGTCCTATCAAAAAGCGGCAGCCGCGTTCTATTCGCTCAATTACCGGGATGCAAAGCGCCGATTTGACGAGATCGCACAGGATACCGCGTCGCCATGGAGCGAAACTGCTGACTACCTTGTCGCCCGCACTCTGATCGCGAAGCAAACCTTTCAGAGTCGGCGGAAAAATCCGCCACCGCTCTACGAGGAGGCCTAAAATCGGCTGCAGCGTTTCCTGAGCGGATCGGGCAAATTCTCGGCTTCGGCCAATCGTCTTGAAGGGCCTATTTCGTATCGTCTTCGACCAAAGGAACGTGTCGTCGAGCTCGGCAAGAAGATCGCCGGAGCAAGCGGCAACGATAATTTCAAACAAGACGTGGTCGACTACACCTGGCTGCTCGATAAATTCGAGACGCAGGCACTACGGCCGAGGACAAGAGTAAAGAGAAGAGGAAAGGCGAAAGGATCCCGCGAACGCCAACAGGACCGATTCCAATACGGCAGTTTCGAATACCGAAAGGCCAAAAGTGCCGACGAGATCGAGATCACCGTCTATCTCCCCGATTACTCAAAATCGTGGACCTTTTACGTCAAGGCCGACGCAACCGACGATGAAGCGATCGCCGCCGCCGAAAAAGAGGTCGGTTCACCGCTCGGCGAAGACCAGAAAAAACACGTCCGCGAGATGCGGCAATCGGGCTGCGCCGAACGGTCCAGCAAGAACCGCCAGCCGGACTACGAGGGCGGCTATTACGGCGATACAAGGCTCAGCCCATCGCTGCTGCCGGATTTTCTAAAGAGCGACGACCTGACGAATTGGCTGTTCGTTTACCAGATGAACGGGCCGGAAGCATATCTCTATTCGCTGAAACGTTACCGCGAAACGGGTTCTGACCTATGGTTGATGACCGCGTTGTCCAAGGCCGAAAGTTCTTCGACCGACCTCAAACGTCTGCTTGACGCGGCCGAACAGGCGAACCGTACCGCTCCCGGCTACCTGACCATCGTCTATCATGCCGCCCGGCTCTATCTGGAGTTGGGAAAGAACGCCGAAGCCCGAAAGATCATTGACACTATGGTCACGGCCGGCAGCGACATTCCCGTATCGGTGCAGAACCAGTTCCGCGGGCTTCGCCTGCGGCTCGCGGTCAACCTTGACGAATTCCTGACCTACTCGCTTCGCCGGCCTTACGCGTTCGATTTTGGCGGCTCGATCGGCTCGGTCGATGAGCTGATCGCCGAACAAAAGAAATATTACGATCCCGAATACAACAAGGAAGGCCGCGAGGCGTTCGACCGTGACGTCGGGACCGCTTTTTAAGAAGAAGGATCTGGCAGGACCGCATGATGCTCGACAGCGACGATCGATCTGATGAACAGGAGTTTCCCGCAGTCGCTGCTGCTGCAGGTCGAACGCTCGCAGGCCCTGCCTGACTATCTCAGGTCAAAATTCGCCATCGCCATCTGGCTTTCCGGCTTACCTGCCTGCACTGGCAATATCATTAAGATCACCCGCTTTATGATCGCTGCGCCGAACTGAACTATAACCGCGATCGCGGTCTTAACGAAGACGCCCGCCGCGAACGCGACACTATTCTGCGCGAAAAACTGCCACCGTACCGTATCTCGAGGACGGAATGGGCAAGTCAGACAACGAATTCGGCCAATGGGACGCGAATGATTGGTGGTGCTCGTCGTATATGGCGGACGCCGATCCGGCGGTCGAGGACGGAATTTGCCGCTGCTGCCTCCGTTCCTGACCGCCGCCCAAAAGCAGGCAGCCGCCGTCGAGCGCAAAAAGCTGATCGACCTCGGCGACGCACCCAAGCTGTTGGCAGATCGAGTCCTGGCCTGGGCCGCCCGCTCGCCTAACGACAGCCGTGCTCCGAGGCTCTACATCGTTCACCAGGCGAACGGCTGGACAAAATACGGCTGCGGAAACAACGAGGACCTGCAAAAGCAGGTCGCCGATCTAATGAACAAGCGCTATCCCAATAGCGAATGGAACACAAACTCACCGAGGAGGAAACCGACAAATGATGTTGTCGGTCAGCTACCAGCTATTGTTCCTTTGCCTTTTTGTCCTCTTCGGCCTTGAACTTGTCGAGCTGGGACTTCAGGTCTTTACAGGTCTTTGCGATCTCTGTGTTGTCGCCCTTGTTCTCTTCGACGGCTTTGCGGATCTGTTCCTTTATCTTGTTGAAAAAGGTGGCTTTGACGGCCTTGATGATGAACCCGTCATCGGGGTTGTTCGCCTCGGCGGTCATCATGTCCATCGCCTCGTCGCACTCCGGGATGCCGATCTTCTCCTCGCCGACGACGACGTCGACGCCTTTATCGGTCAACGTCTTGTCACGCGGGGTCGGTGACGGAGCCGAACCCTTTTTGCTCAGCGGATTTATCGAAGAGCACCCGAGTGAAGCGGCGATAAGGTTGTGGTTACTAAAACGATCGCGAATTTGTTCTTCATAGCGTCTCCCCCTGCGGACTATTACGCCTTGATGACGTTCGCTGTTCAGATCTTTTGCAGATTAGCGTATTTCAAAATGAGCTTTTTTTGCCCAAAACCCGAAAAACTGACCGTGAGCTTGGTATTGTCGCCCGAGCCCTCGCGCCGCAATATCAGGCCGCGGCCGTATTTTTCATGGGCAACGTGATCGCCGGGAGTTTTCAACGCCCCGTGCTTTCAGCGGCGGGTTTGACCCCTTTCGCTTCGGAAGCCGCCGCCTTAAGCCGGTCGAAGGCCGAACTTCCCGTACTGACTGGCGGCGTCGGCACGGTTGGCGTCGCCGCTCCCGACCCGCGGTTCTTAAAGAACTCCGCAACGGCATCGGCGCTGTCATAGGTTCGGCCCGTGTAAACGTTCTTCGGCTTTGGCGGTGGCGAGTTGCCCCGCAAACTGTCAACAGTCGCCTTTGCCGACATTGCCGAATCGCTGCGCGAGTACGACAGCCACGACGCCCCGTGCGAGAGGTCGTCGATCATCTCAAGCGGCAGTTCGTTGAGGAATTGCGAAGGCTCGGCGGCGATGTACTCGCCGTAAACACGCCTCCGCATCGAATGGGTGACAAACAGCACCTTCTCGGCCCTCGTGATAGCGACGTAGGCGAGACGACGCTCCTCTTCGAGTTCTTTGGGATCGTTGATCGAACGCGAATGCGGGAAAATGCCGTCCTCGAGCCCGACGAGGAAGACGACCGGAAACTCGAGCCCTTTTGCCGAATGGACCGTCATCAGCGTGACGGCGGCATTTTGGTCGTATTTGTCAGTGTCCGACGTCAACGCCGCGTGATCGATAAACTCTCGAAGGGCGTCCTCCTCGAGCCTGTCGTAGTCGACCGACGCGTTGACAAGCTCTTCGAGGTTTTCAAGCCGGGCCGCCGATTCATCCGAATTCTCAAGCCTCAGAGCGTTGGCGTAGCCCGTGTCCTCGATCGCCGCGATAACGGCCTCGGATACGGGTTTTTCGGACTTTTCGCGAGTTTTGCCGATCAGCGTATCGATCGTCTTCTTAAACGCACGCAGAGCCTCCCTCGCTCGCGGCGTGAGATTGGCCTCGGCCGGGATCTCGGGGTCGGTCAGTTTTGTGATCGTCATCCAGATGGACGATCCTGTGACGCGCGAAAGCCGCAGCAGTTCGTCGATCGTGCCCTTGCCGATGCCGCGGGCAGGCGTATTGATCACACGCTGCAACGCGATATCGTCGAAAGGGTTGAGCGCCAGCTTGAGATATGCGACGACGTCCTTGATCTCGGCCCGTTCGTAGAACGAGAATCCGCCGACGATGTTGTATTCGATCCGAAGCCGCCGCAGGGCTTCCTCAAACAGCCGGGACTGGGCATTGGTCCGATAGAGTACGGCGACCCGCACATCGCGATTCTGCCGGCGGATCTCGTCGATCTTCGAGGCGACGAATCGAGCTTCTCCGTCGGCATCGAGAGCCTGGAAATACGATATCCGATCGCCTCCCGCGTTTGCGGTCCAGAGCTTCTTTTTCTTTTGATTGACGTTATTTTCGATTATCGCGTGGGCCGCATCGAGTATCGTCTGTGTAGAACGATAGTTTTGCTCGAGAAGTATGACCTTTGCGGTCGGAAAATGCTCTTCAAACTCCAGGATATTACGAATATCGGCCTGCCTGAATCCGTAAATACTCTGAGCGTCGTCGCCCACGACACAGATATTTTGCTGTTTTTCCGTCAAAAAGCTGATCAATGCGAACTGCAATGCGTTGGTGTCTTGATACTCGTCTACAAGAATGTACTTGAACCTGTCGTTGTACTTTTCCCGAGTCTCGGCCGACGTTCTCAGCAGCTTGACCGTCTTGATCAGCAAGTCGTCGAAATCCAACGCGTTCGCGGTATTCAGCCGCTGATCGTACATCCTGAAAACCCGTGCGATGGCGGCTTTTTTGTCATCGCCATACTCAACTCGAGCAGCGTACAATTCGGCGTCCTCACCTCGGTTTTTGGCGGAGCTGATCGCGTTCCGCACCATTCGCGGGGCAAGCTGCTTTTCATCGAGGCCGAGGTCTTTGATGCACGCTTTGATGACCTTTTGCGAGTCGTCGGTGTCGTAGATGGTAAAGGTCCTCTTGTAACCTTCGTCGAGTTTCTCGATGTCTTGACGCAGTATCCGCACGCACAAACTGTGGAACGTCGAGATCAACGGTGCAGACTGACGCCGGCTGCCTTCGAGGAGCCTGTCGACGCGGGAACGCATCTCGCCGGCCGCCTTGTTCGTAAATGTGACGGCGAGAATATTATGCGGCGGCACGCCTTTTTCGGCGATCAAATACGCGATCCGTACCGTTATCACGCGCGTTTTGCCCGATCCCGCACCAGCGAGTATCAGCAGCGGTCCATCGACCGTTCGGACGGCTTCGGCCTGTTGAGGATTTAAGTTGTCGAATAAGTCCATTTTGCGGAAGGTCCTAAGGAACGGTCGTTAACCCGGATCACTTGATAAGTGATTGTATTTCCTTGAATTTCTCATGACGAGAGTCACCCATCAATTCAAACAGCGACATTTCGACCGACGACGGTACAACGCCGCTCATTTTCATCTTTTCGATACCGGCGACCCTGTCGTGTTCGAAACGCGAGCGGACGCAGTCGGTCAGAAGATGGACTTGAAACCCCGAGGCGAGCAGGTCGTGTGCGGTCTGATTGACGCAAACGTGAGTCTCCAGGCCGCACAGAACAAATTGCGAGACGCCAAGTCCATCGAACCGCGAAACGAAAGCCGGGGAACCGCACGAACTGAACGCCGTCTTATCAAATATCTCAAAATCGTCCGGCAGAGCGAACAAGATCTCTTCGGCGGTACGCCCGAGCCCCTTGGGATACTGTTCGGTGACGAGCACCGGCAGGCCGAGGGCTTGAAAACCCCATATTGCTGTCAGAGCACGCGTTGCGGCCACAGCGAAGTCCGATATAACGTGCCGGAACGCTTCCTGGATGTCGATCACGACCAGCGCGGCCTTGTCCGGTCGAAGTATGTTTGGATGAGACATTTTGGGTGCTGTGCGAAGGTCAGTCGCGATCTTTCTCGATTTCCGGGGCAGAGACTTGCCGATCCTTCTTTTCGTTCATCTCCTTGCGATACGTCTTAAAAAAAGCGTAAACAGCCACTCCGCATACGATGAGAATGAGAAACATCATCGCTGAGATGAAGTAAAGTTCGGCCCGCCCAAATCCCGGCATATGACTAGTTTAGGCGTCAATAGATGGAGTATCAAGTCGGACAATGGATCGGCCGAATCGCGCCGACTTCTCGACGAAGCGCGTTGGCGGCGACAGAATAGCAGGCTTCAATTCTCGGAGCTAATGGGGAGCTTCGTGCGCGGGGACAGCGTTTTCGTCAGCTTCTGTCAGACGGTCGCGATAGAACTCCGGCAATGTTCGAACCCTCTTATTGTGATCGGTGACGAGGTGCAGCGTTTCGCCTTCAGCGATGACCGTATCGTCCGAAGCTCTATAGACCTCATAGATGAACCGCAAGCTTCGGCTCCGGATCTCACCCACTTTGGTCCGGATGGTCAGGACATCTTCATAAAAGGCGGGCGATTTGTAGCGGCAATAGGACTCGGCGACAACCATCAGTGCGTTGTCGTGCTCTTCCATGTCCTTGTAGGAGAATCCTTTGGCGCGGCAAAGGTCACTGCGGCCGGCCTCGAACCAGATCAGATAATTCGAATGATGAGCAACGCCCATCTGATCGGTTTCGGCGTAGCGGACCCGAATTTCGGTTTCTTGCCAGCCGTCCATGTTGAAAAGGTGAAAAGTGGCTGGGAGACAGGGATTCGAACCCCGATAGGCAGATCCAGAGACTGCAGTCCTACCATTAGACGATCTCCCAGAACAAATAATAATTTACGTGTCGGCACAGGCTGTGTCAACCGGCTTTGCCAATCGCTGTGGCTAAATGCAGAATATAGGTTTATGTCCTTGGACAAGGAGATACTTAATAACCGTCAGGCCTATCACGAGTATTTTATTCTCGACAAATACGAGGCCGGGGCAGCGCTTGTCGGAACCGAGGTCAAAAGCATTATGGCCGGCCGGATTCAACTTAAAGAGTCGTACGTACAGATCAAGGACGGCGAGGTCTGGCTGTTTGGATCACACGTTTCTCAATACTCCCATGGCAATATCAATAACCATGATCCGCTGCGGCCGCGTAAACTGCTTCTCCACCGCCGTGAGATCGAGAAGTTGATAAAAGAGACCACGATCAAGGGAATGACCCTGGTCGTGACGAGGATCTATTGGAAGAATGGCCGGATCAAATTTGAGGTCGGAGTCGCGAAGGGCAAGAAACTGTACGACAAACGCGAGACCGAAATGCGTAAGACGATCGAGAAAGAAACTCGCATCCAGTTGAAAGAAAAGCTTAGATAAGTTATAGCTATTACAAGGGTTTTTGCAGATTATCAGATCATTCTAAGAGGTGCGGATGAAGTTCCAGGGTATCACCGGAAATTTTACTGAAGCCAATGTCGAGGCGTTGGCCGTCGCCGTTTTCAAAGGCGAATCGGGCTCAAGCGGAGTACTGAAAGAGCTCGATAAGCTTACCGGCGGACTTGTCGCCTCGGTCGTAAAAGCTGAGGAGTTCAAGGGCGACAAGGGCGAAACAGCATTGCTGCGGTTCGCTCCCAAGGGCTCCGTAAAGGCAAGCCGCTTGTTGCTGGTCGGAGTCGGTGACGAGGCCGAATACAAGGTTTCCGACGTAAGCGGCGTTGCCGGTGCCGCTACCCGATTCCTGCGCTCCCGTAATGTAACCAGCTTTGCGCTACTGCCGCGTTTCGTCGGCGACGCCGCGGATATCGGTCAAAACGCGTCTGCTGGGTTTGTCATCAGCCAGTTCGAGCTCGATAAGTACAAGACCAAGGACAAAAACGCGAAGTTGGTGACCACGTTGGTCGTTTGCGTCGACGGTGCAAAGGCCTCGGACCTAAAGAAAGGCCTTGCCCGGGGCCAGATCATCGGCGAATCGATAAATTTTACTCGCGATCTGGCAAATGAGCCGCCAAACATCCTGCAGCCGACCGAGATGGCACGCCGTGCGTCCGTGATGGCCAAGGAGGTCGGCCTAAAGTGCGAGATCCTCGACGAGGCCAAAATGACAAAGCTCGGCATGGGCTCTCTGATGAGCGTCTCCAAGGGCTCCGACCAGCCGGCGAAAATGATCATTCTCAAATATACGCCGGCAAAAAACACGGGCAGGAAAGGCGATCTGCTCGCGCTGGTGGGCAAAGGCATCACGTTCGATACAGGTGGGATATCGCTTAAACCTGGCGAAGGCATGGACTCGATGAAATACGACATGTCCGGCGGAGCGACCGTGCTCGGGACAATGCGTGCGATCGCGATGCTCAAGCCGACGGTGCCGGTGCTTGGCGTGGTTGCCGCGGTCGAGAACATGCCCGACGGCAAGGCGTCGCGTCCGAGCGACGTCGTCACCGCGATGACCGGAAAGACGATCGAGATCCTCAACACCGATGCCGAAGGACGCCTCATTCTCGCCGATGCCGTCGCATACGCGGAACGCCAGGGAGCGACACGCATAGTGGACATGGCTACGCTGACAGGCGCCGTTATCATTGCTCTTGGCGACCAGAACACTGGCATCATGGGCAACGATCAGGTGTTCGTCGATGAGATCATCGGCTGTGCCAAAGACAGCGGTGAAGGGTTCTGGCAATTACCGGTCAGTGCCGAATACAGTAAGCAGATCAAGTCCGACATTGCCGACATCAAAAACATCGGCCCTCGCGGCAAGGCCGGAACGATCATGGGCGCGGTATTCATACAGGAGTTCATTGACAAAGCAAAATGGGCGCATCTGGACATCGCAGGCACGGCGTGGCTCGACTCTGCCAAAGCTTGGCAGTCGAAGGGCCCTTCGGGTGTCGCTGTTCGCACCTTGCTAAAGCTCGTCGAGCGGTCACAATGAGCGCTGCACACGTATGATATTTTGAAAAAAGGCGGGCCCGGAGAAAGCCCGCCTTTTTCGCGCATTTCCGGATTGACATGACACAAACAAATCTTGTCTAATCCAGATATCCCGGACGCAGCCCTTTAGCTATGCAACGCAATCTGACCAACCTGGTGTTCGTGCTCGGTTTGTTATTTGCCCTAACAGCGTGTGTTTGCCGATCTGACCGCGACCAGGAGCCTGGCGGTACCTCAAATGAGGTATCAACGTCAAACTCAGCGTCATCAGCAAACAAGGACACGGGGCCCGTATCCCGAAATCCGGCCAAGGATGCCGGTGACTTCAAGGTAGAGCATATCGACGTTGAGACCTCAAAATACACCGAGATCGACAGCCAGGTCCGCCGTGAGAAGCTGCTCGAAAAGGCCGCAGATCAACTCAACCGTTCCCTGATACTGCCCCACGACATCACGCTCCGTTCCAAGGAATGCAACGAAGTAAATGCGTTCTACAGTCCCGAAGATCAGTCAGTCACGGTTTGTTATGAGCTGATGGAGCATTTCTATCAGGTCTTTCGCAGCGGTGGAGCATCGGGTGACAAAGCCTACCAGAAAATGTTCGACGCGGTCCGCTTCGTTTTCCTGCATGAGATCGGGCATGCCCTGATAGACACGTACAAACTGCCTGTTACAGGCAATGAAGAGGACGCCGCCGACCGCTGCTCCGCCTATATAAACCTGACTGAACTCGGTCAAGACGGTGTGAACGCTGTGTTTGCCGCCGCCGAGGCGTTTCAGATCGAATCACGGAGCGGCACGGCAACAGACAAACGCAATCTCGCCGATGAGCACCTGCTGCAGGAACAGCGCTTTTACAATTCGCTCTGTATGATCTACGGCTCCAATCCGTCAAAATACGAGAACATAGTCACTCAGGGCTTTTTGCCAAAGGAAAGGGCGGTCAGGTGCGAGTCCGAGTACCAGCGAACCACAGACAGCTGGCGCAATTTGATCGCCCCCTGGCGAAAAAAATAGGGTTAAATTTTCAAAGACCAAAAAATTCGAGGAAGCAGCAAATGGATCACAAACTTAAAGTTCGGCACCCTAGTTCATCCCGCCCCGTTATCTCGTCGGCGATCGTATTCGGAGCACTTCTTCTCGTCGTCCTTGGATGCGGTAAATCTACACCGCCGCCGGCCGAATATGTCGGCTCCTGGACAGGCGAAGACGGGAGCACCATGGCAATTCGTGCCGACGGCTCCGCCGACTATAAATCAGGTGGTACGACCGTCTCCAACGGCGGCATCGTCGTCGACGCGGCCGCCAAAACGCTCAAGATCACGTTCGCCGGCATTGGCCCTAGCTTTACCATCGACAAGCCGCCGTCGGGCGATCGGATGACATTGAGCGGTGTGGTCTATAAAAAAGGCGGGGGCGGATCCGACTCGAAGCCCGACAAATCAACGTCGGACACCAAGTCCGACCCGTCTTCGTTGAAAGCTCCTTCTGACGATAAGGTCCAACGACTTGTAAAGGACACTCTCCTGGATTTTAACGATGCCATTCAGGATGACGATTTCAGCGATCTTCTCGCCAAATCCTCGAAACCGTTCAAGGAGCAATCCTCGCAAGAGAAGATGCATGATAACTTCAAGGGCTTCATCGACGCAAAGATAAATTTCGCGGCGGTCAAGAACTTGACCGCGTCGTTCAACAAGCCTCCGTCAGTAGAGCATATGAACGGCCTCGACGTCTTGATCGCCGACGGCTCGTTCCCAACGACACCGAACAAGACGAAATTCGTCTTTAAGTACGTAAATGAAGACGGCGAATGGAAGCTCGTCGGAATAAACGTCGACACAACAAAGGATTAGCAATACTGCCCGAAGCCCCGGAGCGCGCACGAAAAACATTATGAAGTTGTTAATTTCAAATATCCTATTAGGAAAAAATACCGTGATCAGCGGCTCACTTGCATTGTCGATCGTGTTGTCGGTCGCGCTCGGCTGTACATGCAACAAGCTTTTCGACACCAACAAATCCGGCAATGCCTCGAACCTGACGTCGAACGATCCGTTCAAGACGGGCAATAATGACAGTGACGTGCCGTCAAATGCGGTCGTTCAGGGCCTCGTTAAGGACACGATCGGGTTGCTCGCAGCTGCAGTCAACAGCGGCGATTTTTCGGACCTTTATTCAAAGGCGTCTTCGGATTTCAGAAGCACATACACAATCGACGAGGTCCAGAAGACGTTCAAAGCCTATGTCGACAAAAAGTCGCTCGTCGGGCCTATCTTGAACAAGGCCAAGTCACAGGATCCGAAATTCAGCTCCGCCCCTTCGCTGAGGACCGAGAAGGGCCTGAAAATACTGGTGGCCAATGGAAAGTTCGACACCAAGCCATACAGCGTCCGCTTCGAGACCGAGTACGTTTATAGGGACGGCGAATGGAAGATGCTCAAGTTGATGGTGAATATACCTTGATTGCTTGGACCACGAGCGTCTTGCGGGTCCCGATCTCGCGTTCGCGCTCCCGCAGTCAGATCAGTCTCCGTTTACCCCAAAGGCCGCGCGGTACGCGCGGCCTTTTGATTTCGTCCATCTCGAACGCTAAACTTAAGTTTCCAAAGAGCTATGAAAATTCACGAATACCAAGGTAAAGCCATCCTCAAAGGGTTTGGCGTCCCCGTGCCTAGAGGCATCGTCGCTCGCACGCCCGAACAGGCTGAATCAGCCGCCAAGGAACTTGGCACCGACGTGGTCGTCGTCAAAGCCCAGATCCATGCCGGCGGCCGCGGCAAAGGCGGTGGCGTCAAGCTTGCCAAATCGCCAGCTGAGGCCCGCGAGATCGCTGCCCAGATGCTCGGCATGATGCTTATAACGCATCAGACGGGGCCCGAGGGCCGTGAGGTGAAAACGCTGCTTGTCGAAGAGGGCCTGCCGATCGACAAGGAATTCTATCTCGGCATCACGCTCGACCGCGTAACGGGCCGCAACGTCTTTATGGCCTCGCCAGCTGGCGGCATGGACATCGAAAAGGTCGCCGAAGAGACTCCCGAGCTTATCTTCAAGGAATCCATCGATCCGGCGGTCGGCCTTCGCGGTTTTCAGGCCCGCAAGCTCGCGTTCAACCTCGGTATTCCGAACGAACTTGTTAATCAAGCGGCGAAATTCATGCTTTCGCTCTACGATGCTTACGAAAAGACGGACGCCTCGCTTGTCGAGATCAATCCTTTCCTGTTGACCAAAGACAATCGCCTGATCGCGCTCGACGCCAAGGTAAATTTTGACGACAACGCCCTGTTCCGGCACAAAGACTACGTCGAACTGCGTGACCTTAACGAAGAGGAACCCCTCGAGATCGAGGCTTCCAAGCACGATCTCAACTACATAAAGCTCGATGGCAACATCGGCTGTATGGTTAACGGTGCGGGCCTCGCGATGGCTACAATGGACATCATCAAGCTCGCGGGCGGCGAACCCGCGAATTTCCTCGACGTCGGCGGCGGCGCTTCGCAGGAACGCGTCGAACAGGCGTTCAAGATCCTGCTCGCTGACAAAAACGTCAAGGCCGTCCTCATAAACATTTTCGGCGGTATCGTTCGCTGCGACATGGTCGCCAGCGGCGTAGTCGCCGCCGCCAAAAATTTAGGCGTCACAGTGCCGATAGTCGCTCGTCTCGAAGGCACCAACGTCGACGAGGGCCGCCGAGTCCTCCGTGAATCCGGCATCGGTATTATCCCCGCTGAAGGGATGGCGGATGCTGCGCAAAAAGTCGTCGCCGCGGCTGGGTAATTACTGGCCGATGGAATTTAGCTTAAATATCGTCGGTTCGGGCTTTTTCGCTGGATCTGGGATCTCGCATTTGAGATTTCAAATTACTAAAGTAACGTCAGCTTTGAACAGCTATTTGCGACCTTCGCTAACTCTCTGCGTCCTTTGCGTTTAACGCTCTTTTTAACGCAGGGATCGCAAAGGAAACCGCAAAGTCCGCAGTGGATCCCGCGCCTACGGCCTGCTCCGCTCCGGGTGGACGTTGACTAGTTGCGCCGCTGATAGCGACTATCGCCCAAAGCAACCATTCGGGCAGGCTCGGTCATCTCTTGATACAGAGTTAACCAAGTCAAATAAAACCGGGACAAGCGAAGGCTTGAACTCCCAACCGAGGCAATAAAGCGATGAGAGTTATACAAGCGCTCCTGATGGTATTGGTGTGTTCGTTTTTAGCCGCTTCACAGGCGAAAGGGCCACGGCGGGCAGTATCAACGACCATTCCCGCTGCGGCTGTAGAGAATGCGACCGGCGGCAGGCTTCCGATCCGCCGCGTAATCCTGTATTCGAATGGCGTCGCGTACATCGAGCGACGCGGAATGGTCGCCGGCAACGCCGAGGTCGATTTGTCATTCAAGCAGTCCCAGGTCGACGATGTGCTCAAATCGATGATCGTGCTCGACCTCGGGCAGGGCAAGATCGGGGCGGTCAGCTATAATTCGTCGGCTCCGGCTTCGGCGCGGACCGCTGAGATACCGTTCGCCATAGACGCCGAAACCAAAGAGAATGGCGGCATGGCTGGGGTGTTGTCCCAATTGCAGGGAGCCAAAGTGAGCGTCACGTCTGGGAAAGGCACGCTTACCGGCTCGATCCTAACGGTTGAAAGGCGTGTCATACCCACCGAAAACGAACGGCCGGCGGCTAGCGCCACCTTTCTTGTGATCGCTTCGGACTCCGGCGAAATATCGAGCTTTGACCTGGCGGAGGTCCGGAGCGTCAAGCTGTTGGACGACGGCACGCGGCACGATATCAACGAGTTTGCCTCGGCGACGGCCTCAACTCGGCGACGGGACGCCAAAACGATAGTCGTCACCTCGAACGGAGCAGGGACACGCGAGCTGGTCGTCAGCTATACGATCGCTGCTCCGATATGGAAAACGACTTACCGTGTAGTTCTAGACAAAGAGGGCAAGCCGTTCTTTCAGGGATGGGCGATCGTGGACAATGTGAGTGACGAAGATTGGACCAACATAAAACTCTCGCTCGTGTCGGGTTCACCAATCTCGTTTATTCAGAATCTTCAGAAACCACTCTATCGATATCGACCCATCATCCCGATTCCGGACGACTTGAATCTCGACCCCCAAATTTATGATGCCGAGGGGCGAGGTTCGGGATCCGGAAGCGGGAACGGCAATGGAGATGGAAGCGGATTTGGTTCTGGATCTGGCCGGGCAAACGAGACCGTCAACGTATCGGCCGGCGACACCTCAAATTATATGAAGGTCGAGACGTCAGTGAGCGAAGCTCTGTTGAGTGAGCAGTCCGGGGTTTCGACCGCCGCGACCGGTAAAGAACTCGGCGACCTGTTCGAGTACACCATCGAGAACGCGGTCTCCGTTCCCCGAGACCGTTCGGCGTTGATCCCGATCGTTCAGACCATTATGGATGGTGAACGAGTTTCGATATATAACGAGGGAGCTCGAAAGGACAGGCCGATGGGCGGCATGATGCTCACCAACACGACGTCGCTGACGTTTGAGGGCGGCAGCCTTACCGTCCTCGATAATGACGCCTATGCCGGCGAGGCCCTGATGGAGCGCCTCAAGCCGCAGGAAAAGAGACTCGTCTCATTCGCGTTGGATCTGGGGACCCGGATATCCGCGGAAGAAAAACAGGATCGTGATATTGTGAAGCTGATCAAAGTGGTCAACGGTACATTTCAGGTCCATTATTTCAAAACGGATGAGAAGATTTATCATCTGACCAATCAGACCAATAAGAACAAGGTCATTTACATCGAGCACCCGGTGCGGAAAACGTGGGGCCTCACGGAGAATACTCAAACACCCGATGTAATCACCGATCGATACTATCGTTTCCGGGTCGAACTCAAACCATTTGCAAAGGCAGACCTGACAGTAGGCGAACGGCAGCCTCTGATGGATTCATTCCAGCTTATCGCGATAAATCGTGACGAACTGACCCTTTTCCTAACGAGGCGTCTAATAGATGACGCGACCCGTGCAAAGCTGGAAAGGCTGCTGGAACTGCGGACCAAGATCGCACAGTTCGACAATTCGATGAAGTCGTACGATGACGAGGTCGAAAAGATCGAGGCCGATCAGAAACGGCTACGGGAAAATATCGAGGCACTTTCCAAAACACCCGACGCGAAAACACTGATAGACCGATACATCGCAAAGGCCAACGACCAGGAAACGCGGATCGAACAAATTGGAAAAGAGCGAAAGGCTCTCGAGGCTCAGAAAATAGAGGTTTCGCAGCAGCTTGCGTCCGAGATCAAGGGTTTTGAGGTGAAGTGATAGAATCGCTCTGCCTCGAACTAGACCTTGACGTAAATTCCCTTTCGATACAGCAACCACATCAGAAATAGCCACAGCAGTATAAAGCTCAAAGCGAACATCCACGACGCGTCGATGGGCTGGGCGATGGGCAGGAAAATGTTGTTCATCGTCCATCTCTGGATCGAGATGAGCTGGCCGTCGGCTCCGGTAACGCGGTAAGCGGCGATCATGCGGGCGAAAAGTCCGCTGAAGACGAACAGAGCAAGAGCGTTCGAACCGAAAACCTCGAACGGCCATGCCCATCGGCGATAGCCTTTGATATCGATCAGCCAGTAGCAGCAGCCAAGCACTAGCAGCGCCAGGCCAGTGGTCGCCAGTGCGTACGAGCTGGTCCAAAGCGCCTTGTTCATCGGGAAATAGCTGTTCCAGATGAGCCCGAATGCGAGCAGGACTACTCCGAAGAAGAACATGCCGGAGACTTTGTCCGAACCCGCCGCGTAAGCAGCGGGCCCGTTCGCCTGCGCGTTTTCCTTATCTGTCAACTGGCCGCCTGCTGACGCAGGCCGTTCCGACAGGAGCCACGTTCCCGTCAGAACCCCGGAGATCGTGGTCACGATCGCTGGTATCGTTGAGAGGATGCCCTCGGGATCGTAAACCTTGCCGAAGCGCCAGATATGATTTTCGGTCAGGACCATGCGGTCAATATAGGCGGCCAGATTGCACGCCTTATCGCTAACCGACGTCACATCGCAGCCGGGCACCGGAATAACGGTCATTATCAGCCAGTATCCGAGTAGGAGCACGAGGGAAATACCGAGTTGCTGCTTCCAATCTGTATGCAGAAAGAGAAGAGATGCTATGAGATAGCAAACCGAGATCCGCTGCAGGACGCCGGCGATGCGAAAGGTCGTCCAGTTGTAGCCGACGACGTTGTAACCGGCGAGGTTCATGCCGATGACCCCAAGGATGGCCGCCCCACCAAACGCAGCCGCGAGTTTGTAGTTTCGCAGCAACAGAAAGAGAAGCGCCCCCGAAAAAAGCAGCCATACGAACATTTTCAACGGATCGGGAGCATCGGTCGCCTGGAACTGGAAGAACGGAAGAACCGAGATCGCCGCACCGCAGAGGTAGATCGAGAGCGAACGGCTGATGATCCTGGTGTAAACACCCTTGCCGCGGTCGATACGGCTGGCGGCTCGGACCTTTCCGAGCGAGATCGAGATCGCGACGCCGACAATGAATAAGAAGAACGGAAATATCCAGTCGGTCGGTGTCAGGCCGTTCCATTCGGCGTGGTCGAGCGGCCAGTAAACGGGCGATCCGCCGGGATTGTTCACCAGCACCATTCCCGCGATCGTCATACCGCGAAACACATCAAGCGAGATCAGCCTTCCCTGTGGTTGCATTGCGAGAAAGATACCGCACTTTAGGAATAACGTATAGCGAAAAACTTATTACGAACATCGATCGGAACACTAGTCGTTATTGGTTAATCGTTATTTCGGATCGTTACCAGCCGTTGCGTTCGCGTAGTTTGGTAATGTGTGCGGTGTGATGTTTTGAGTGCCACGCATAAAGCGCAAGAGCGGCTTCGAGAGACCATTCGCCCGTCTCAGGGTGAATGAACCTACGCTGAAAATCGGCGTCGCTCATCGATCCGATGAGTGAAGCCCAGCGGGCGTGGATCGTGTCGAGCATTCGAAGGGACACATCAACTGGAAGCTTGCTGTCGCCAAGTTCCGCCCAGCGGTCTTCGTAGTAGGGCTTGATGGTTGGGGGCGAATCCTCGGTCAGAGCAAGCTTGAATCTGATGAGCGAGTTCATGTGGCTGTCCGCAACGTGATGAACCGTTTGCCGGACGGTCCAGCCGCCAGGACGGTACTCAGTATCGAGCTGTTGGTCGTCGAGGCCGGCAACGGCTTCTCGCATTTTCGAGGGAAGCTCGACAATGTCGGCGATACGGGACGTGCGTTCCGCGGGCGAGTGATCGGCCGTTTGATCGAATGCGCCGATCGGATATCGAAGGTCTTCGGACATAAAAACCCCTGGTTGCGGGCTAACCGCTGTAGTAATTTTCGAACCGAGTGTACTCCTTGATGAACGCGAGCCTGACGGTTCCGGTCGGTCCGTTGCGCTGTTTGGCGATGATGAGCTCGGCGAGGCCCTGATTTTCGTCCGACGGTTTGTAATAGTCTTCGCGGTAGATAAACCCGACGACGTCCGCGTCCTGCTCGATACTGCCCGATTCGCGAAGGTCGGACATCAGCGGTTTTGGCGGATTGCGTGCCTCGGGAGCACGCGAGAGCTGTGAAAGTGCCACGACCGGAACGGCGAGTTCCTTGGCCAGTGCCTTTAATTCACGGGAGATCTGCGAGACCTCCTGTTGCCGAGACTCGGCTCGCTTGCCGCCACCCATCAACTGCAGATAGTCGACGACGATCAGGTCGAGGGCCTTCTGTTCAGCGGCCAGCCTGCGGCATTTTGCACGGATCTCGAGTGCCGAGATGCCGGGGGTGTCGTCGATAAAGATGCGTGCTTCGGCAAGCGTCCCGATCGCTTGCCCGAGCCGTTCCCATTCGCTCGTCATTATGTGACCCGTACGAAACCGGCTCGCGTCTATACGGGCCTCGCTGCTGAGCATACGGGTAACGAGCTGTTCCTTGGACATTTCGAGTGAGAACACGGCGACGACGGCGTTCGACTTTAAGGCGGCATTTTGCGCCAACGTGAGGCACAGCGCCGTTTTGCCCATCGACGGCCGTCCGGCGATGATGACAAGGTCTGTCCGCTGCAGTCCGGAGGTCATCG
This sequence comes from Pyrinomonadaceae bacterium, assembly GCA_044228265.1. Lineage (GTDB taxonomy): Bacteria > Acidobacteriota > Blastocatellia > Pyrinomonadales > Pyrinomonadaceae > OLB17. The sequence goes on along the minus strand of JBGAVC010000008.1, from coordinate 35,043 downwards.
TATCGAGCTCTGTAAACCCCGTGGAAAGACCGGTAATTCCGGGCGAGCCGCCATGTATGTGCTCCTTGATCCGCGTGATCACACTATCAGCGATCGGGGCGATCCGTGAAAAACCCTGCCGCGTACGGGCGTCGGCAAGCATGAAGATCATCCGTTCGGCACGGTCGAGAACGTTCTCGGCGTCGTCCTCCTCAGCGGAAGCGTCCTGCGTGATGACATTGCACGTGCGTATCAGCTCACGCATCAGCGCTTTTTCACGGACGAGGGTTATGTACTCGGCAATGTTGGCAAAGTGCGGTATGCCCCAGCTTAGGTTCGCGATCGCGGCCGTCCCGCCGATCGCGTCGAGAGAACCGTCTTTTTTCAGCTCTTCGCCGACAAGGATCGGATCGATCTGTTTTTGTCGTTCGAACAGAGCGATCATAGCCGCATATACATTGCGGTTAAAGGTCGAATAGAAATCTTCGGGCTTGAGATGCTCGATAGCCTGAGCTATGACCGAATTGTCGAGCAGGATCGATCCGAGAATGACGCGCTCGCTCTCTTCGCTGCTCGGTAATGGGTTTTCGAGAAACTGCGCCCGGCGTGACTCAGGAAAAACACTCGTCATTGATCGATGCCGCTCCGAAATTAGTGTGAAAAGCCGGGAACACGCTGGAAGAAAGGCGCATTCGACGAAAAAAAGAGACCGCAAATTTAGAATTTGCAGTCTCTAATCTTACTCCCATCCAGACGGTTCTTACAAAGAATCGCGGACGTTTTTTTTACCGCGAAAAAAGGCCACCAACTAATGCCTGGGCATCATTCCGCGGCAGGTGCTTCCGTTTCGTCGGAGGCTTCTGGGGCCGTTTCTACAGCCTCGGGAGCCGTTTCCTCAACGGTGGGTTCGGCAGCAGCGGCCGGAGCGGCCTCGACGGCCGGTTCATTCTTTTTAGATTTTCTCTCCGCTTTTGGTTCCGCTTCGCCGCCTTCGGCAACCACGGTCACGGGAACAGCGAGCGTGACCTCACGATGCAGTTTGACGTTGACCGTGTACTCGCCCGTTTCCTTTATCGCGTCCTTAAGAACGATCTTTCGGCGATCGATCTCGTAGCCTTTTGCCTTAAGCGCGTCGGCAACGTCCATTGACGTGACTGAGCCAAAAAGCGTTCCGCCCTCACCGGCCTTTCGCTCGAACGTGAGTGCGATGCTCTCCATCTGCTCCTTCTGAGCGTCGGCGGTCGCCTTTTCGATCGCAGCTTTTTTGAGCAGGGCCGCACGCTCCTGCTCGATCTGTTTGACGTTGCCCTTAGTGGCAAGCGTAGCGAAGCCCTGAGGAAGCAAAAAGTTACGGGCGTAGCCGGCTTTCACCTTCACGATCTCGCCTCGGCCTCCGACATTATCGAGGTCTTCGCGCAATAGAACTGTTGTATTTGCCATGACGGTTTTCCTTATTGTGTCATCGATCCATTCATACATTGGGTCATTCTACGAATGAAACAATGCTCAAACGATCAAATGAGTAAATCCTTTATCAGTCCGCGACGAATGGCAGCATCGCCATTGAGCGGGCACGCTTGATCGCCTTAGCTAAGCGGCGCTGGTCTTTGGCAGAGATGCCCGAAATGCGTCTCGGCATTATCTTGCCGCGTTCCGGAACGAACTGTCGCAGGAAATCGACGTCCTTCCAATCGACATAATCCGGCATGACCTGACGCGGGCGTCGCCGCTGGTAGGGGCGTCGCGGGCGGTCGCCGATGACGTCTTCGCCGACGCCAAGTCCGCCCCGCTCATCCAAAATTTCAATGTTGTTCTCAGCCATAAAATCTCCTCTCTAGCCGGCGCTTCAGGCCTCCGGTTGTGCCTCCATCGACGCAGGTGCGGGGCGGAATTTAGCTCGTTTCTCGGCCTTGGCTTCACGCTTCGCCCTTCGCTTATCGGCGGCCTTACGGTCTTCGTCCACTCGTACCGTGATATAGCGCATTATCATGTCGTTGACACGCATACGGCGTTCGAGTTCGAGTATTTCCTGTCCGGAGCCGTTGATCTCAAAGAGCACGTAGTGGCCCTCGGTCTTTTTCAGGATCGGATAAGCCAGCGTGCGGATGCCGACATTGTCCATTCGGACTACCTCGCCGCCTTCTTTTTCGATCATCTTGCCCACAGCCTCGTTGAGCTTTTCGATCTTGGCGCTGTCCGTGTCCGGATCGACTATATACATTACTTCGTACGTTCTTAGTGCCATCTATTTACTATCTCCTTTCGGGTTGCCAACCTCATCCGATCACGGGATGAAGTAAGGATACTTATCAATTCAATTAAACTTTGCCATCGCGGCTTCCACGCCGTCGGCAATTATCGCATTCACGGCCACGGCCGATCTCTCCAATATTTCGTCCAACTCAGCGGCTTCGGTCCGCGTAAAATTCTGAAGCACGAAATTCGCGTGGTCCTTCACCTCGTGTTCCGGCCCGATGCCTATCCGCAAGCGAATGAACTCCTGAGTTTTCAATTGGTCGATGATCGACCTTAAACCATTCTGCCCGCCGTGTGAGCCTCGTGGCCGGATCCTGATCGTGCCAAATGGCAAGGCCAGGTCGTCCGAGATCACGATCAGTTTCTCGACCGATCTCGAGGCTTTTGATATCAAACAACCGACGGCGTTGCCGCTCAGGTTCATGAACGTAAGCGGTTTGGCGATCTCGACCGTTCGGCCGTCCACCTTCGCCCTACCGATCAAGGCCCGGCATTCCTCGCGACGCACTTGCGTCTTCCACTCGTTGGCGAGAACATCCGCCAGCATGAACCCGACATTGTGCCGGGTGCTCTCGTACTCACGGCCCGGATTGCCAAGACCGACTATCAGCCAGTTGCTATCGGGCAGATCCATCTTTCCCGAAGGGCCGTGAGTCGCCCAAGCGGCTTACGACTGTTCGCCTTCTTCCTCGGCCGGGGCTTCACCCACCACGGCAGGTTCGGCACCTTCTTCGATCTGCGGCTCGAGGACCTCTTCCTTGATGCTCGCGATCGCGGCTACGACCGATTCGGGCGATTCGAGGATCTCGATGCCCTCGGCCACTTTTAGATCCGACACGTGTATCGCGTGGCCCGCATCCATGTCCGTTATATCCACGTCGATCGACTCGGGCGTATTCGCGGGCTCGCACAGTACCTTGATCTCACGCAGGGCCTGAGTAAGGACCGCCCCGGGCTCATTGAGACCGGTTGGCTGTCCGATCAGGCGGATCGGCACCGTCATTTCGATCTTTTCGCCCTTGGCGAACATTCGCAGGTCGGCGTGGATCAGACGGCCCTTAAGCACGTCGATCTGCCTGTCCTGAAAAATGACGTCGTTCACGCCTTCGCCCTCGACATCGAGAGAGAACACCGTGTTGACGCCCGCGTCGGTCCTGAGGATGGCCGCCAGGTCCTTAAGCTCCGCTGCCGCCGCAAAGGCCGTCGCGCCGCCGCCATAGACGACTACCGGCACTTTGCCATCGGCCCGCAACCTCCGATTCACGTTTTTGCCGCCGCGGTCTCGTTTGACGGCTTTGACAACTATCTTTTCTGCCATAATCTTTCCCTGTTTCGAATTTCCAGGATCTACAGATCCGGTACATTCCTAGATAAATAATGACGACACGCTGGTTTCGTCGTGTATCGACTTTATCGCCGAAGCCAGCAGCTTGGCGACACTCAAAACCTCTATCTTGCCGCCTTCCACCAGCGGCAGCCCATTGTCCCGTATCGGGATCGTGTTGGTCACGATCACCTTCTTAAGGTACGAACCTGTAATGTTCTCGACAGCCTTGCCCGAGAAAACCCCGTGGGTAAAGCAAGCAAAGATCTCTTTCGCACCCGCATTGTGAAGCGCTTCGGCCACTTTGCAGATCGTCCCGCCCGTATCGCACATATCATCGATGATCAGGCAGTTTTTGCCGTTGACGTCACCGACGATGTTCATGACGTCTGCTTCGTTTGCCCGCTCGCGGCGTTTGTCGCAAAGTGCGAGGCCTGCATTCAGGCGTTTTGCGTAGGCACGTGCACGTTCGGCACCACCCGTATCCGGTGCGACTACGATGAGGTTCTCGATCGCATTGGTCCGGAAATAATCGACCACTATCGGAGCCGCATAGAGGTGATCGACCGGTATGTCAAAGAAACCCTGTATCTGCGACGCGTGCAGGTCGATCGTTAACACACGCTGTGCTCCGGCCTGCGTTAACAGGTTCGCGACGAGCTTTGCCGCGATCGGCACGCGCGGACGATCTTTCTTGTCCGAACGGCCATAGCCAAAGTACGGCATTACCGCAGTCACACGCTCTGCCGAAGCTCGAACGAATGTGTCGATCATTATCAGCAGCTCCATCAAGTGACGGTCGCTGGGCGGGCACGTCGGCTGCACGATGAACACGTCGGAGCCGCGGACGTTCTCGCCTATCTGAAAGTTGAACTCGCCGTCCGAAAATCGCTCGGTGCTCGCTCGCCCCAGTTCGATATCGAGGTTTTGGCAGATCTCCTGAGCAAGCTCAAGATGAGCGTTGCCCGAAAAGACCTTGATTTTTCCCGAAACTCCCATGTTTTGTCAGTAGCCCGAACGTTGTAAGGGCTTCTTGAACATCAACTCTATCCGAAACAAAAAAACGGCCACTCCCGCAAAAGAGACTGACCGCTTTGGTTTCATAACTGGCTGGGGCGGGAGGATTCGAACCTACGAATGCCGGATCCAAAGACCGGTGCCTTACCACTTGGCTACGCCCCAACGGCTATATCAGAAACTTATCGGAAACAACCTAACGCATTAAGCTCGTCGCAATAACGTGAGCGCGATATGGTTGCTACGGCAAAACTTCGCCAGGTTGGTGTGTCACCAAGGGCTTTCATAGCTGCTTGCCGTGTCTCTTCATTTTCAAAAATCCCGAAGACGCTCGCCCCGCTGCCGCTCATAAGAGCATTGGCCGCTCCGAGCGAAAGCAGTGCGTCTTTTATCTCGCCGATCTCGGGAAACATCGCAAAAACCGGTGTTTCTAGATCGTTTGTCAATGCCGTTTGATAAAGGTCCCGAGATCGGGCTTCGTCACGGCAAACTCGAAGAATACGATTACGGTCGCTATTTGTCAAGTTTTCGGGACGCAGCGCAGAGAACACCGAGTGCGTGGAAACAGCCATCGACGGTGTTACGACCAGAATGTAAGGGACCTCGACGTCCCCGATCAGCTCGATCATCTCACCGCGGCCGGTCCCGAACGCCGTTCCGCCGTAAAGAAAGAACGGGACATCGGAGCCGAGATCAGAAGCAATGCTTTGCAGCTCTTCGTCCGAAATCTCGATCTTGCAGAGTCGTTTGAGCCCGAGCAGCGTCACTGCAGCATTCGACGAACCGCCGCCCAGGCCGCCGGGCGAAGGGATGTGCTTTTCGAGGTGGATATCGGCGCCGTGCTCGATGCCGCACCGTGAACGCAACGCATTTGCCGCCTTAACCACCAGATTTCGCTCGTCGACAGGCAACATCGGGTCGCTGCACGTCATCCGGACTTCGACAGACGAGCGAAACGTCAATTCGTCGCAGAGCGATATCGTCTGAAACACGGTGCACAGCTCGTGAAAACGGTCGTCACGCTTCCCGAGTACGCGCAAACCGAGGTTTACCTTGGCGTAGGACGGCAACGTGAACTCCAATTGCATCCACTTAGGATATGGGACATTTACGGCTTGAGCAATGCATGGACGTTGACCACCAAATGCGTCAGGCCTCGCTCGCGACTCTCAACCGCGAACGAGGCCAGGACATCCAGAAAGCGAGCAAACTACTTTCTCAACAGGAACACCTGCGTAAAATAGAGCGATCCATCCGCCGCGACGGCGATACCGACGGCCGACTCTTTCCAATGGTTATCAAGCAGGTTTTGCCGATGACCGGTCGATCCCATCCACAATTCGACGGCTTTTTCGAGAGGGTCTTTATAACCTCTGTTAAAAGCGATGTTTTCGCCGATGGCCCGCCATTTCAGAACACCCGCGCGGTCAGCACGGTCCGAGACCATCGAGTTGTCGAGCCCGCGATGACTGAAATACTTATTGTCCGCCATATCTTGTGAATGACGGCGGGCGACCGTCGCGAGATCGTCGCTCCAGACAAGCGGCTTTTCACCGTTCTCGGCACGCTTCTGATTGATCAACGCGAATACGGTCCGCTCAAACGCCGCAGTGTTTACAACTACCGACGCTTTGACGCCTGCATCCGGCGAGTCGACTACACGCGAACGCACGAGGCCGTCGTCGACATTTCGACTGACGAGATCGTTTGCGGTGTTTTGAAAATTATTGGTTTGGGCGGCTGTGCTTATCGCCAACGCGGCGAAAATGCCCAGAATAAGGGTGGCTGTTCTCTTCATCAGACCTCACTTCGGCAGCCGGACGCTTCTCAAACTTTCGAGATTCACGGCTTTGCGCTTGCCCTCTCGGGGCAATTGCCTTTTCGGTTAAGGCGGCAAAACTCAGTTTTACCTAGTTAAACATATTATGAATTCGCGACGGATACCAGAAAAATTCTTCGTCTGCGATAAAATAGTTGCATGCCGCAACAAATGGTCACTCTCGGTCGCAAAAAAGCGGACGAACCCGAATTCGAAACGCACGTCGATCCGGTCTGTAAAATGCTCGTTACCCCGCAGAGCGCGGCCGCCAGTTACGAGTTTGACGGAACGACGTATTACTTCTGCATGCCCGGCTGTCGTGACCGGTTCGCGGCCGACCCGTTGAAGTATTTGTCAGAACCGCCTGCGTCAGCGGACGGCCAGTCTGACAGGCCTGCACTCTCGCCTGAGAGAGGCGGTTCCGGCATGGAATACACTTGCCCGATGCACCCGGAGATCGTTCAGATCGGTCCCGGCACGTGTCCCAAGTGCGGGATGGCTCTCGAGCCGAAAGAGGTGTCGTTAACGGACGCTCCGGACCCCGAGTACATCGACATGAAGCGCCGTTTCTGGATATCAGCGGTCCTAACGCTGCCGGTGTTTGTGCTGGCGATGCTCGAAATGCTACCGACGTTCCACATGGCAGTGTCGCCAACTGTGTCGATCTGGCTGCAGTTCATTCTTGCGACGCCGGTTGTGCTTTGGGGCGGATACCCATTCTTTGAGCGAGCCGTCGCCTCCGTAAGAAACGCTAGTCCAAATATGTTCACGCTGATCGCGATCGGCACGGGAGCCGCATACTTATTAAGCATAGCGGCGATGTTCGCTCCCGGTGTCTTCCCAGAGGCGATGCGTGACGCTCACACTGGGCTGATACCAGCGTACTTTGAGTCTGCCGCTGTCATAACCACGCTTGTCTTGCTCGGCCAGGTTTTGGAACTTCGAGCCCGCTCGCAAACTTCGTCTGCGATCAAGGAATTATTAAGACTCGCTCCCGAAACCGCAACGGTGATCTCCGACGACGGCAAAGAAGAAACGATCGACCTTAGCCACGTCACGGCGGGCCAGACGCTGCGGGTCAAAGCCAATGAAAAGGTCCCGACGGACGGCCGAATAGTCGACGGTGACACCTCGATCGACGAATCGATGGTGACGGGCGAGTCGATGCCTGTGGAAAAACACGCCGGTGACAAGGTCATCGGAGGTACGATCAACGGCAACCGGAGTTTTACGATGCGGGCCGAAAAGGTCGGCAGCGATACTCTTCTCGCCCAGATCGTCCGAATGGTCGGCGAAGCACAGCGAAGCCGCGCACCGATCCAACGCCTCGCCGACGTCGTCTCGGCATATTTTGTTCCCGCGGTCATAATTGCGGCTTTGATCTCGTTTGCCGTTTGGCTGCTTTTGGGAAGCCTCGCCTATGCCATCGTGGCCGCCGTCTCGGTCCTGATCATTGCCTGTCCCTGCGCACTCGGCCTCGCTACGCCGATGTCGATCATGGTCGGCACCGGCCACGGAGCAAAGAATGGTGTGTTGATCAAAAGGGCCGAGGCCCTCGAAACGCTTGAAAAGATCGATGCCATCGTGGTAGATAAGACGGGCACGCTGACCGAAGGAAAGCCCAGGGTCGTCGAAGTCAGAACCGCGAGCGGTAGCGGCCGGGTTCTTAGCGAAGACCATGTAATAACGTACGCCGCCAGCCTGGAGCGACACAGCGAGCATCCTCTGGCAGCCGCGATCGTGGCTGAGGCCGTTGGCCGCAAGATCTCGCTGCAAGACGTTCAAAACTTCAAATCGACTGCCGGATTGGGGCTCGAAGCCAGCATTGACGGACACACAGTTTTCGTCGGTCGGCCCCGGAACCCGGTCGCTACCGCTCCCGGTTCTGACACGAGCGGCGCGGTTTCGGTCATATCTGTCTACATCGACGACAAGATCGTGGGATCGATCAGCATCGCAGACGCGGTAAAAGCGTCCGCAAAGGCCGCGGTCGACGAGCTGCATCGCCAAAACATCGAGGTCGTCATGATGACCGGCGACAACCAAGCTACGGCTGATGCCGTGGCGAATGAACTTGGCATCGATCAGGTCTTCGCCGAGGTCATGCCCGAAGACAAAGCGAATAAAGTAAAAGAGCTGCAATCTCAGGGCAAACGCGTCGCGATGGCCGGCGATGGCGTCAATGACGCTCCGGCTTTGGCGCAAGCAGACGTCGGAATAGCGTTTGCAAGCGGAACTGACGTCGCGATCGAGTCGGCCGACATCACGCTGCTCAAACCCGATCTTACCGGAATATTACGAGCGCGAAACCTGAGCCTTGCGACGATGAGGAATATTCGACAGAACCTGTTCTTTGCGTTTGCCTACAACATCATCGGCGTACCTGTGGCGGCCGGCGTACTCTTCCCTGTTTTCGGCATCCTGTTGTCACCGATGATCGCAAGTGCCGCGATGACGTTCAGTTCGGTCTCCGTGATCACGAACGCGCTGCGTCTGAGGAACGCGAAACTTTGACGATTCAAAACACGTCAGGCTGAAATAACTCGATCACATATTCGCGATAACAAATTCGACACGTTCGTCGGGCGGGAGAACAGGAACGTGAACGACCGGGAACGGCAGCGACTCGTAAACCGCTGTGATCAGTGTCTGCAGCCTTTTTTGGGCAGCAGTATCCTCATGGCGTGCGTAGTCGTCGACAAGGGGCAAAGGATCCAGGATGAACACCTTTTTGTAGGAGACGACCGCCATCATCTTTATCAGCTCTTCGTCCTCGGGAATGTGCAGGAAATGATAGTACGCGAGCGCGTCAGGGATCGCCCGGTCGAGAAATACGATGTCGCCGGGATCGAGCGCACTCTCCTGGTCGATCTGCATGTTTAGGACCTTTAGCTGAAAATCTACCTGGTGTTTTCTGATCTCGTCGACAGTCTTGCCGTCAGCGAGCTGGAGATCTATGTAATGACGGGCGTCTTCGATGGTGGTTTTGTAGCCGCGCACCGCAAGGGCGTTGACCAGCGTCGTTTTGCCCGAGCACGGACCTCCTGTGACGACGTACCAGTTTGTTGACGTCGGGCGAAGGTGATTGACTCTTTTCATCTTGGTTTGATCTCGCGAGAGGCCGATCCGTTCTTAGGTTACCCTACTGCCGGCCTTTCAGGGCCTCCTGGATCATCAGTTTCTCCTGGACGTTTTCGATGTCGATAAGCCCGGCGAACGTCGTGCCATCCAAGACAAGGGCGGCCGACATGTTCTTCTCAGACGCCTGCTGAAAGAAATCATAGAGGGTTGTCGCCGGACTTACGATAAAAAAATCCGTGATCATGCAGCTCGCGACCGTCGCGTCGTTGCCGCCCTGTGATAAACCCTTGACGATCTCGTTTCGCGTCAGCAGACCGACGGGCTTATCGCCTTCGGCGATCACAAATTCGGATTCCTGACTGTTCAGCAAAGCATCGACGGCCTGGCTGAGCGTTGCGTCCGGCGACAGAGCCGTGAACCGGTGCATCAAAGCGTCTTTCACCGTCAGTCCTGCCAAAGCCGCCTTGGTCTGCTCAGCGGCAGCCTCGCCGCCGGCACCGAGAAAGATGAAAAGACCGATGAATACGAGCCAAAAATTAAAGAAAAACCCTAGAAAAACGAAACCGATAGCGAGCATTTGACCTAGTGAAGCAGCGACGCGGGTCGCGGTGGCTCGGTCGAACGCAAATCCGAGCAGCGCCCTGAACACGCGTCCTCCGTCCATCGGGAACGCGGGGATGAGATTGAAAACAGCGAGGATGGTGTTCGCCGACAAGAGGCTGAAAAGGATCGGAAGCTGGCTAATGTCTCTTTCGTTGAGCGCGACCAGATCCGGCATCTGTCCGGAGAAACTGAGATAAAGCCCTAGAAGAATAGCGATCACGACGTTGACCATCGGGCCGGCCAGCGAGATAAGCAGCTCGTGAGCCGGTTTTTCGGGCATCGACTCGAACCGCGAAATGCCGCCAATCGGATAGAGCGTGATGTCGCGAGTCACGACGCCGAAGCGCCGGGCGGTGAGGGCATGGCCAAATTCGTGCAAAACAACGCACGCGAACAGAGCCAGAATGAAAACGACGCCGCGAAGTCCGCCCGCGACGCCGCCGTCCGAGCCACTGTGCATCAGAAAGATCCAGAGTATCAATATCCAAAAGCTCCAGTGGATATAGACCCCGATCCCGAAATATTTACCGACCGGCAGTGACCACGATCTCATTAACTCCTCCTTCAGGCAGCAACCTAGCTGAGCATTTAAATCTCTCAGGCTCGTCGAATCCTGTTAATATTATCCTATGAACAAACGCGCGCTGGCTATTCACGGAGGAGCGGGAACGATCTACAGGTCGCAAATGACGGAAGCGCTCGAAGCAGAATATCGTGCCGGGCTTGAGAGAGCATTAAGGTCGGGCTGGGCGATCCTCGAGGGTGGCGGGAACTCGCTTGACGCCGTCGAAGCGGCCGTCTGTTCGCTCGAAGATTTTCCGCTGTTCAACGCGGGTCGCGGCTCGGTCTTTACACACGAAGGCGAGCAGGAGATGGACGCCGCGATCATGGACGGCCATGCGCTCAAGGCCGGAGCAGTGGCCGCTGTCAAAAACGTCCGAAATCCTGTCAGCCTCGCAAGGCTCGTGATGGAGCAGACCGCTCACGTAATGCTTTCGGGAGAGGGAGCGAACGAATTTGCCGAACAAGCCGGGGTTAGGATGGAGACGGACGAATATTTTTTCACGGAACACCGCTGGTTGCAGCTCCAGGAAGCGATCGCCTCGGGACGTGTACGATTAGATCATTCCGCAGAGGCACAGAAACTCGGAGAACTATCGGAACCAGGCGTGGGTGCTGCCGTTTCGGCAAACGAGCCTGCGGCGAGAGGCTCGAGCCTTGGGACTGTCGGGGCCGTCGCATGTGACGCGAACGGTTATCTTGCAGCCGCCACGTCGACCGGCGGAATGACTAACAAGAAATACGGCCGCGTCGGCGATTCGCCCATAATTGGTGCCGGCACTTACGCCGACGAGACCTGTGCTGTGTCGTGCACCGGCCACGGCGAATATTTTATGCTCGGCGTCTCGGCCTACGACGTTGCCGCCCGCATTAAATACAAAGGATCTTCCCTGTCCGAAGCCGCGCGCGAGGCCATCGACCGCCTAACGTCCATCGATGGCGAAGGCGGCCTCATCGCTGTCGACACGCTTGGCAATATCGCGATGCCGTTCAACTCCGAAGGCATGTACAGAGGCTCCATCTCCGCGGACGGCGAGATGTCTGTAGAGATCTACCGGTAGAACCTGTGACATTCGCCGTCCGGTATCCGATCGATCACTTGATCGTTACGCCGACGAATTTATCATTCGCGTTGCCTGCGAGATCCGTAACCGCAAACCCGATAAGATAATTGCCGGGAGCCACCCGCTCGCGGCCAACCGTCAGGCTGTCTTCTTTCTTGATGTGAAGGACGTCGGCCTCGTCCGTGGCGGCGATCAGCGTGCTTTCCCCTTTGTCGTTTATCGACTCATAAACCGGACGGACGGCGTCGCCCAGTTCTAGGTCGATCTGCCGGGCCTGTTTGTTCGCAAAATCGACGGCGTAGACGAACTTGCCAACAGGCTCTTTTTCTTTGAAGTCAACGACGAAATATAGCGTCATGTCGCGCCATAGCTTTTCGCCCTTATAGCGGACCTGCACCGGTACTTCGATCCAGTATGCGTCTTCTGCGTCGTCCAACTCGCGAAAATCTGTAACGGGACAAATAGTCTCATTCTCTCCGTCACCGATCGAGAACCACTCTCCATCCCACTCTTCTTTCAAGACACCTTTTTCGTCCGGTTCGGCAGGTATTGCTCCGACTATTATTGTTTCGTCACCGTTGTGCTCTGCGAGAACAAAGGTCGCCTCGTCGAGGTCGTCTGCGTTTACCTTTGCGGTGACGGTCGTAACGGCATTTGCCGCCACCTCGGTCTTGGTTGAGGCAACATCAGCGATCGTCGGCGGCTCCTTGTCGGTTCCTATGCGCGAAGCAAAACTCGTAAGAAATCCGCCCCATTTCAGCTGCGCCGAATCGAAGAAAGTCGCGTAGCCCGAATCAACGATTTCGCTCGACTTGTTAGGGAACCATATCGAGAGCCCGTTAGCGTGCGGCATCGCCGGGCCGTTCGTTTTGCTAAGCATGGCGGCAGCGACAGAGGCGATCACACCGTCTGCTGCCTTTGACACGGCCGGATCTCCGGTCTGGGCTTTGATATTCTGGGCGTAATGGACGAGGTCGAAAAAGAAGAATTCCGATTTGCCGCCGCTTTTGCCGTATTCCTCGGTCATTGAACGAGCTTTAGCGGTCTTTAGGAGCGCCGTGCGTCCGCCCGCTTTGACGAAGGCATCTGTTACGGCACTGAGGTCATTGGTCGCCTTGACCACTGTGTCAATCTTTGAGAGATCGATCGCTCCGAGAGTCGCGGCCTGACCCATTTCTTTCGCTTCCGGAGAGGTATAGAGGAACTTATAAGCGGAAACGATACCGCTTGCGAGGCCGGCGCCGTCGATCTCGGGCTTAGCAGTCAGGCCGCGGACGATATTAGGGTAATACCACCCCACTCCAGGCTCGATCTCTTCAGACGCGACCATGTACTTGGCGAACGGGCTGACGATCCGCGCGGATTCGAGATTTCCCATCAGGCAGGCATCAAAACCGATCAGCTCGAGCTTGCCTGACTTGGTAACGGCACTTAGAGCGCTGTATAGCTCAGCCATGTTCAAATTGTCGCCGCCGGACGTCTCGTCACCGACTATGCCGTACCATCCAGCACCGTGGTCGCCGAAGAGCAGGCCGTACTTTTTTGCCGGAAACTGTTTCTCCGCAGTAGTAACAAATTTGACGAGATTTGCAGGATCGCCCATGTTGATCTCGCCCCAATCGCCAAGATCCCGCAGCTTGCCTTTTTCGACATAAAGGTATTTGGCCGTCGTCCAGCCGGGGATACCGCCGACGCCTTTGTTCGTGTAACCTTTTTCAGGTTCGCCCTTTGGGCTGCGGTCGACCAGGAGGACGATATTGACCTTATCGGTGCTGCCCGTCTCCATCATCCAGTTGATGTTTAGGTTTATCTGCGGGTTTTCGAGGTTATTGTCGGAGTCCATGTAGCACATGATCGTCCACTCAGCGACGGAAGCGTCCTGGGCCTGTCCGAAGACAAATTGGGGTGCGAAACTTAGGACAATTGCGAAGATCGCCGCGGAAATCGTTGTTTTCATATTTGTAACTGTAACCTCGTTCAACAACTGGTTTTTATTGAATTTTGGCGGCCTTGTCGGACGCCGCCATATCGCGGAATTCCTGCACGTAACCGATGTCGTCGGGCACGCGGTCGGCGAGGGTGACGACGAGTTCGCCTTTGCGTCCGTATTTGATCGCATGATGGATTGCGTCGCGGCTTTCGGGAATGATGCGGACTGCCGGCTCGCGGCCACTTGCGGCAATGCCCTCCTTTATCAAGCTGTAAGTCTCCTGCTCGTCCCGCCCGCGGAGGTAGTTGCCGCGGCGGATGACGATCCGGTCAAAGGTTTCGCCGGCGATCTGACCGAATTCGCGTATGTCCTCGTCGCGTCGGTCGCCGGTTCCGTTTATCACACATGTCCGGTATTTGTTCGGCAGCTTTGAGATGAAGGCAGCCAGCCCCCTGAGCCCGGCAGGATTGTGTGCGTAATCCATAAGAACGGTGACATCGCCGACCTCAATAAAGTTCAGCCTTCCGGGCGTCTGTGCGGTGCCGGCGTTAAACGTCGTGAGGCCGGTGCGCAGGTCCTCGAGCGAGACGCCGTGGACAAAACACGCAAGTGTTGCGGCCAGCACGTTTTGCACCATGAACTCGGCTCGGCCGCCGTATGTTAGGGGAATATTCGTCACCTTTTCGACACGTACTTTCCACTTCCCCTTCAGGATCGTTATGTATCCGTTCTCATAGACACAAGAGACGCGCCCTTGCTCGGCACGGCGGCGTATATTTTTGTTGTTTTCATCCAGCGAAAAACAGACGACCTTGCCGTCGACCAACTCCTTCATGTCATAAACCAGTGGGTCCTCGGCGTTCAGAACCGCGAAGCCCTTTTTCGAAACTGCACGAGGCACGACCGATTTCACCCGTGCGAGGTCTTCAAGCGTGTTCACGTCCTTCAGGCCTAGGTGGTCGGCGGCGATGTTCATCACGACGCCGATATCACAATGGTCAAACCCCAGCCCTGAGCGAATGATGCCGCCGCGTGCAGTTTCGAGCACCGCGACATCGACCGTCGGGTCTTTGAGCACAAGCTGTGCCGAGACGGGCCCGGTGTTGTCGCCTTTTACGATCTGCTGGTTGCCGATATACGTGCCGTCGGTCGTTGTGAATCCGACCGTGCGGCCTGCGTTCTTTAAAATGTGAGCGATCAGGCGGGTGGTGGTCGTTTTGCCGTTTGTGCCGGTGATCGCGAAGATCGGGATCCGCGCAGGCGATCCAGGTGGGAACAACATGTCGATGACATGCTCCGCCACATTGCGGCCTAATCCAGTGCTCGGTGCGAGATGCATACGGAAACCCGGCGCGGCGTTTACTTCGATGATGCCGCCGCCATTCTCGTGCAGCGGTTCGCTGACGTTGGGAGCGATTACGTCGATGCCCGCGACGTCCAGCCCGATGATCCGTGCAATACGCTCAAACAGAAAGACGTTTTCGGGATGCACTTCGTCGGTGCAGTCGATCGCCGTTCCGCCCGTAGAGATGTTGGCCGTTGTTTTGAGATGCAGGATTTCGCCTTTTTTGAGCACCGAATCGAGCGTGTAGCCGGCCTTGGCAATACAACGCAGTGTTTGCCCATCGACATCGATCTGCGTCAAAACGTTCTCATGCCCATAGCCGCGCCTCGGATCGGCGTTTGTCTTCTCGATAAGCTTGTTGATCGAGCTCCTGCCGTCCCCGACGACGTGGGCCGGGACCCGCTCAGCGACAGCAATAAGCCGGTTATTGACGACCAGAGCGCGATAATCGGCTCCGACAAGTTGTTTCTCAACGATGATATAACGCGAATACTCTTTTGCCTTCTCCCAGGCAGATCGAGCTTCGGCGAGTGAGTTGACACCTACCGTCGCACCTTTGCCGTGGTTACCGTCCAGAGGTTTGATCACGACAGGAAAGCCGACACTGGTCAAGGCGTCTTCGAGATCTTCAATATCGCGGATGCGGTAGCCTGTGGGAACCGGCACGCCCATATCGCCAAGCAGCGTCTTTGTGGCGTGCTTGTTCCCGGCGATATCCACCGAGATCATGTTGGTATTTACGGTCGTCGTGGCCTGAATGCGCTTTTGGTGAACGCCATATCCAAGCTGGACCAGTGACTGGTCATTTAGGCGAATATATGGAATGTCGCGGCTTTCCGCCTCATCGACAAGCGATCCCGTCGATGGGCCGAATCGTACACGCTCGCGGATCTCGCGCATCTCCTGTATCTCGTCCGCAAGCTCCTTCTTTATCTCTTCCATCGGCCGGCCTTCGGCCAGATCGAGGAAGAGCCTCACGGCCGCACGGCCTGCGTAGCGGCCGACCTCTTCTTCCAAATAGCTGAAGACAACGTTGTAGACGCCTCGCTCGCCAGTCTCGCGGGTACGCCCGTAGCCAGTATCCATACCGGCAAGCGTCTGCAGCTCAAGCGCAAAATGTTCGATCACATGGCCGGCCCACGTGCCCTCTTTGACGCGACGCAAAAATCCGCCTTCTTCCTGATAGCTGCATCCGTGCGACCTAACTGACGGCATCGCTTCGATCAACCGGTCGTGAAAACCGTCGATCTTGTCCGTCGGCCGATCCTCGTAATCGGCAATATCAAGCCGCATTATGATCAGCTTCTTCCAATAGCCGCTCCAATAGTTGGGCCCGCGAAGAGTGCGTGTTTCGAGAATATCCATACGCAAATTGCAAATCGAAGTTTATCCGAGATCCGGTAGAAGGAATTCGTTCGGCGGCTGCATTGGGTGACGTTCAATATAGTTATAAATCAGGCCATCACGTAATACATGAAATTGTACACCGCAGACACTAAAGCTTTCATTATCACTAACTTCGGCGATCTCGTTGAAGGTTATCTGTGAACCGTCGACGATCGTCGTCGAACCCGCGCCGAAAACCTCAAGTACACCTTTACCGTCCAGGATGATCGCAGTGTTCTCGTCTATTCCGATGCCGAGGTTATAGGGATTGTACGAGACGGCTGTGATCAGCCGGCTTATCCGGCCGCGTTCGGAGAAATGTTGATCGATGATGACGTTCTTTAGAAATCCGAGTCCAGGACTGAGCTTGACTGCGTTCTTGTGCGGATGAGACGTGGGTTCACCGCGAACGATCATCGAAGTGCTCATCGCAGCGGCACCTGCGCTCGTGCCGGCCATCACGACATTGGTTTCGCGAACCATTCGACGCAGCTTCTCGGCCAATTTCGTACCGCCGAGGAGTGAAACAAGACGCATCTGGTCGCCGCCGGTCATGAACACACCTGTCACGCCGTCAAGCAGACGCTCCACGTCCGAATTAACGACGTCCTGCCGCGAAGTCGCCCTCAGAACTCGCGGATTTGACACGCCAAGATTGCGGAATGCCTGAGTATAGACGTCTGCCGCGAACTCCGGAAAGTCCGATGCCACGGGAACGATCAAAACCTCGGCCCGCTCGCCGCCCGCGAGCTCAAGGAACTTTTTCAAGATGCGGCGCTCGTTATACTTGTCCTCGGCACCTCCGATGACAAGCAAATGCCCGCCGATGATCTCGCGGTCATGCGATTCACTCATTTATCTTTAGGTAACTGCTAAACTTCAGAAAACTTCACTTAAAGTTATTGTAATGTGCGGGATTGGTCAAGATTTAGTAGCAGAAGAATTCAGAACGGAGTCCACATAGGCCGCTGAGAAATAGGAGTGTGCAATTTCGGCACGAAACTGACGTGAACACTGATTAGGCTCCGTGCTCTCTGTGTTCTTCGTGGTGAATTTCCTGCAAACTGCGCACGTTAACATGTTTTTCAGACAATTTAGTCCCGATCGCGTCGATGAGGGCCTCGGCGCCGGTTATCGTAGTCACACATGGTACGTTGAACTGAAGAGCTGCCTTACGAATTGCCTGTTCGTCGTAAAATGACGCTTTGCCGAGCGGGGTGTTTATGATCAGGGCTATCTCGCCCTGGCGGATCAGATCGGCGATGTTTGGGCGGCCTTCGTTTACCTTGAAGACGGTTTCGCATTCGAGCCCGACTTCGCGGAGGCGATTGGCCGTGCCGTACGTCGCTACCAGGGCAAATCCGAGATTACGCAGACGCCTTGCAAGGATAACAGCCTGCCCCTTATCGCTATTGTTCACAGAAATAAACGCACGCCCCTTAAGCGGCAGCTTTAAGCCTGCACCTTCCATCGCTTTGCCGTAGGCCTCGCCGAAACTGTCGCCGACGCCCATGACCTCGCCGGTCGAATGCATCTCCGGGCCGAGGACCGGATCGACTCCGGCAAACTTCTTGAACGGAAAGACCGGCGATTTGACGAAGATCCGCGGGACCGGCAGAACGTCAGGCAAACCGAGGTCGACGAGCTTGGATTCGCCAGCCATCACCCTGGATGCGATCTTTGCGATCGGCACGCCCGTGGCCTTGGCGACGAACGGAACGGTCCGCGACGCACGCGGATTGACCTCGAGCACGTAAACACGGTCGTCTTTGATCGCAAATTGAATATTCATCAAACCTACGACCTTCAGGGCACCGGCGAGGAGCGAGGTATAGTGAACGATGGTCTCGATATGCTCCGGGGCGATCTTCTGGACGGGCAGCACGCTCGAAGAGTCACCGGAATGGATCCCAGCCTCTTCGATGTGCTCTTGGATACCAGCGATAACAACAGCCGTTTCGTCGGCGAGAGCATCGACGTCTATTTCGACGGCTCGCTCAAGGAACTTATCGATCAGGATCGGCTTTTCAGGCGATGCGTCGACCGCCGAACGCATGTACTCGTCCAGCGATTCCTCATCATAGACGATCGCCATCGCACGGCCGCCGAGGACAAAGCTCGGACGAACAACGATCGGATAACCTATTTTATTTGCAACTGTTTTCGCTTCATCTGCTGACGTAACGCTCGAATTTTCTGGACAAGGGATCTTCAAGTCGGCAAGGAGTTTGCCAAATCGCTTGCGGTCCTCGGCAAGGTCTATCGAATCAGGCGACGTCCCGATGATCGGGACGCCTGCTTCACCAAGTCGATCAGCCAGATTGAGCGGCGTCTGACCTCCGAACTGCACGATCACTCCTTCGGGTTTCTCGACGTCGACTATGTTCATCACGTCCTCGAACGTGAGCGGTTCAAAGTACAAGCGGTCGGACGTGTCGTAGTCGGTCGAGACAGTCTCAGGATTGCAGTTGACCATGATCGTTTCGAACCCGGCGTCGCGGAGGGCAAAACTCGCGTGACAGCAGCAATAATCGAACTCGATACCCTGCCCTATTCTGTTCGGCCCCGAGCCTAAGATCATTATTTTCCGTCGGTTAGACGGATCGGCTTCACACTCCTCTTCATATGTCGAATAGAGATATGGCGTGAACGACTCGAATTCCGCGCCGCACGTATCGACACGTTTGTAGACCGGTACAATGCCCAGTTCTTTACGACGACTCCGGACCTCCGATTCTTCGGAACCCGTCAAATAAAAAAGCCGGCGATCAGAAAGCCCGAACTCCTTCGCCGCCCTAAAACTATCATCCGCGATCTCTCCCAACGGCCGCGATTCGAGGCGAGACTGAAGCTGCATGACCTGTTGAAGCTGGTCCAAAAACCACGGATCGATCCCGGTCAAACGATGAACCTCTTCGATCGAGTAACCGATCCGCAATGCGTAGGTGATATACGAGAACCGCTGCGAGTTTGGACGGGCGAGCTTTCTCTGCAATTCCTCACCAGGAACATCATGTAAACGCAATGGTTTAACCGCTTCGAGTGAACGCAGTCCCTTAAACAGCGATTCCTTGAACGTGCGGCCGATCGCCATCACTTCGCCGACCGATCGCATCTGCGTTCCGAGCACGTCTTCGGCACCTGGAAACTTTTCGAACGCCCATTTCGGGATCTTTGTGACAACGTAATCAATCGTCGGTTCGAACGATGCGGGCGTCTTCTGCGTGATGTCGTTAGGGATCTCGTCGAGAGTGTACCCGACGGCCAGTTTGGCGGCAATTTTGGCTATCGGGAAACCTGTGGCTTTAGACGCGAGAGCGGATGAACGCGAAACGCGCGGATTCATCTCGATGATCCTCACGTCGCCATCTTTTGGGTTGACCGCGAACTGTATGTTCGATCCGCCAGTTTCGACGCCGACACGGCGAATGCACGCTTTTGCCATGTCACGCAGGTTCTGATATTCCCTGTCGGTCAGCGTCTGTGCCGGGGCGACCGTGATCGAATCTCCCGTGTGGACGCCCATCGGATCAAAATTCTCGATCGAGCAGATGATGACGACGTTGTCATTCAGGTCACGCATTACCTCGAGTTCGTACTCTTTCCAGCCGATGATCGACTCTTCGACGAGGATCTGTGAGACCGGCGACGCGGCAAGTCCATTCTTTGCAATATCTTCAAACTCTTCGGGATTAAAGGCTGTTCCGCCGCCTGTTCCGCCAAGTGTAAAACTCGGCCTGACGATCGCGGGGTAACCCGTCTGCTCGACCAGAGCACGTGCCTCTTCCCATGTGTGGGCAAATCCACCCTTCGGGCTCGGAATGCCGATCTCGTCCATCGCGGCCTTGAACAACTCGCGATCCTCGCCGACCTTGATGGCCTCGATATTAGCGCCTATCAGTTTGACGCCGTATTTGTCGAGAATTCCCTGCTCGTACAGCTCGACCGATAGGTTCAGTCCCGTTTGGCCGCCGACCGTTGGCAAAAGGGCGTCGGGACGCTCCTTTTCAATGATCGCCGTCGCGGTCTCGAGCGTGAGAGGCTCGATATAGGTTCGATCCGCGATCTCGGGATCGGTCATGATCGTGGCCGGATTGGAGTTGATCAGCACGACCTCGTATCCCTCGGCCATGAGCGCACGGCACGCTTGGGTCCCGGAATAATCGAACTCACACGCCTGCCCGATGACGATCGGGCCTGAGCCGATGATAAGTATCTTGTGTATGTCGTCGCGTCTGGGCATTTTCTAAACTCGTCATTATACAAAAAAGTGCGGCCCTGAGCAGAACCGCACTTTCACATTTGGGCAGACGGTCGGCTTACTGGTTGGTTATGGTCGCCGTTGTGCCGTCAAATTTCTTGATACTTATCGTAAACGGCTCGTTGTACGACTTTGCTTTGTCGCGTAGGACGCTGAGTGCGACCTGTTCGCCAAGCAGGACCGACCAATAGCTGGAGCTGCGGAAATGAATTCCGGCGTGTATGCCGTGACCAAAGGTGATGTTGTATGCCAGCTTGTTGAGCTCGCCGTTGATGTCCATGCTGTCCCTGTCGGCCCCGGAATAGGTGTTCAGCGACAGCCCGTCGACGCTGGGTTCGTAAACATCACGGCCCGCATTCTGAAGCAGCGGCCTGATCTTTTGACTGCCGTTAAAGAAGAATTTGAGCAGCGTCGTACAAGCGCCGCCCACGGTACCGTGTCCTGTCGGATAGCACGGGTGCGTCGGAGAACCCTCGGGGAACGCCTGCGGCAGCAGATAGGTGCCATATTTTGCAAACGTTTGCGTTAGAGCCGTCGAATTTAGTACGTCGTTATGGAGGGCCGTTGCAGCCTGTGGCATCGGGTTCATGCCGGTTTTACGTGCGTGAACCAGGCCTCCGTACTCTTCGGGTCTCATACGCATGTCCTTGATCCACTTGTGGAACCATGCGGCCTTAAGCGCTCGGGTGGCCATCTCGCCGACCGTTCCGGCCGCGTCGGGTCCTCCAAGCGTGCCAAAGGCTTTTTGTGAAAGCGATCCTATATATGGATTGCCTGGATTCGGACCGGCTCCGAGTCCCGCAAGCACCAGGAACGCGGTGAAATAACCCTGATAAAGCACGTCCACGCGGGTATAAGCTGCAAGGTCGCGGCCGCACCTCAGGTATCGAAAAGTCGGGTCGTACACAACCTGCCGCCCCGAGTCGCCGCCATTTTGAACCAACTGATACTCGCTCACGGTCGTCATGAAGTTAGCACCGCCGCCGCTCAGAGGAAGATAAACCTGATGCTGCTGACTCAATGGCTGCGAGCCGAAGAACGTCGGTTGGATCATGAATTGGGAGACGTATGGCCCCTGCACGTTTCCATCGCCCGAAACAAACTGCCCGCGAAATAGGTTTTGACGCGTCACGGGGTAAGGAAACTGTGTGTTCGCCGGGCTGGCCAGGAAAGACAAGTTGTTCATGTCGGCCACCGCCTGTCCAACAAGCGGATCAGTGGCGTAGGTCGAAAAAGGCACATCCGCCAGCAACGACCCCCAATAATGTTCTACCTGTTCCGCCGCCGTCTGCGCGCTTGCAACGCTTGGCGACGGAGGTATAACTGTCGCATGAGCGTCGAGGCCTTGCAGGTCAAACGCGAGTGCAAGCTGCGGCCCATTGAGTTTCGAATTCCCGCCGCCGCCGGGTGTCCCGATGATGATATTGGCAAAATCGGTCGCGCTACGTGTCTTGTATGCATTCCTTAGGCCGCGATAAGAGGCGGAATTTGGTATCCCAAAGCTGTCGTGAAGTAACGCCTTGCTGTAATTGCCGCTGAAATCTGTAAATCGCGTGTCGTCGCCGTTGCCGTGCTGGAGCCCGACGTCGATGCGCTCGTCCTGGGCCATCGCGATGCGGTAATTGCACGCCTCGGCCATCCGGTTGTAGCGCGTCGTATCTGCTGCTGCCGTCGCTTCCTCGACGATCTCGTCGGAGGAGCGTCTTACTTGTCCCAAGATCCCCGTCTGTCCCCCAAGCGAACCAACGGCCGTCCCGATAACAGCCGCTTTCCCGAGCTTTTGAAGAAATCCTCGACGCCCGGTAGCGTCCTCATTCGTCGTTTCGTGTGTTCTTTCTAACTCGTGATCGGCTTCTTTCATCACAGAAAAACTCCTTCTTTCAATACAAAGCGGCGAGCTGGATCCGGTCAGCGCGATCGATGACCGGAGCAGTCAAAAGGCAGCGAGAATTATTAATTTGCCAGTAATAAATAACACTAAAACCGGCCAAAGTAAAGGAATTAAAGCTCTCCAGTTTCGGTGATGATTTTAGAGGGTATTTGGACCGTTCTTTGCGATCTTCGCGTCTTTGCGCGAGATAGGGTTGTTTTTTACGCAAAGACGCAAAGGACGCAAAGTTAGCACGCAGCACGGCAAATATTGCGGGCCTGAGGCAGAAGATCTAGCTCGCTCTACTCACAAATTAGAGAGAACGTGTCAGTACGGAAATTTAGGGATCTTCGGTATCTTGTTTTCGATCTTTTGCTTTCCTGCGTCGATGATCGCCTTGCCCGAGAGCACGTTTTCTAGACGTGTCGCCATCGCGGGGTCGAGCTTTCGCAGACGGTCATTGACCTTTTTGGCTTCTTTCTTATTACCACTTGCGTTGTACGCCTCACCCAGATTGAACAGGCCGTACGCGTAGTTTCCGTCGAGATCGGTGACGCGTTTGAAAGCGCTGACGGCATTTACGAGGTCGTTAAGGCCGCGATAGCCGACGCCGAGTTGATTGATGGCGATCACCCAGTCACGACGAAGATTTATTGCGATATTGAGAGCGTTAACGGCGGCCTGAAAATCCCCGAGGCCGTTGTAGGTCGAACCGAGGTTGAGATAGGCAGCGTCAAGCTTCGGATCTTTCTGGACGGCTTCCTGCAGAGCAGCTTTACCGAGCTCATAGCTTGCTTTGGCCTCATTGTCTTTCTTTTCAGCTTTGTAAGCCTGGCCGGCATTGTAGTACGCCCAGCCGACATTCGACGCGTCGATGGCCGTGGGTTCCAGCGTGTGGGCCGTTCCAAGGCGATCGACGGATTTGTCCCATTCGTTCGTCTTTCCGAGACAATAGCCCCATTCGCTGTACAGATCAGCGGTCTTGATGTTCTCAGACGCGATCTTGTACTCCGCGTTCGCGTCGGGGTAACGCTCGAGCTGTCGATAGGTGCTCGCGAGGTTTGCGTGCGCCTGCGAATTGCCGTTGTCGGCTTGTATCGCCTGGCGATACGCGGCGGCGGCATTGTTATAGTCGCCGGCGTTGTAGTACGCGACACCCAGATCATACGATGCGGGCCCGAATCCCGGCGCGATCTCCAGCGTCCGCTTGTACGCCGCAATGGTGTCATTCGGCTGGTTCATACGGTCGTAAACCTGGCCGCGATAGTAGTTTGCCAGCACGTTCTTGCCGTCGAGCTGCAGAACGCGGTCAAACGCCGCTAGAGCTTCAGCATTTTTGTTCTGCTTGAAATAAATGAGTGCCTGCAGGTACCGGCTGTCAACCGTATCGACGTGGCCCGCATTTGCCTTTTGAAGACACGCCTCGGCTTTAGCGATGTCGCCTTTGTCGATGTAAGCAAGTCCGAGCGGGGCATTCAGCCCAACCATGTCGGTGTCCAGCGCTATCGCCTTTTCATAATTTGGGATCGCCTTATCATTGTCGCCTTTTGCGCCGTAAATAGCGGCTAGCTGGGCGTATGCGACCGCGTTTTCCTTATCGAGTTTCACGGCTTCGTTAAAGTACACGGCTGCTGCCTCGTTGTTCCGATCCCCGGCGACCTCGATGCCTTTTCCCGTCAGCGCTTCGCTCAATCCGCCCGTCGCCCGGTCGTTTTTCGGATTTTGCACCAACGCGTCGCGAAACGCGGCGATGGCAAGGTCATATTTGTCAGAATCCAGGTAACCTTCGCCTTTAGCGGTAAGCGTGTTCGAAAGCGCGATCTTGCGGTTTGCCGCTGCGGCGATCGCCTTTTTGCGGGCCGCGGCAGCAGCCGCACGCCTACGCTTTGCCGCCGCTGCGATCGATGCGTTAGAACGCCCCGCAGCAGCCATCCGTGAATCGTTGCCGCCGAGGAATGCGTTGCCCGCAGAAAGATGCGATTGCGGGTTTTTACGCGAACCGCGAAAGACAAAAGCGCTTGAGCCGCCAGTTATGCTGTCGGCTGCGACCAGGTCCTGTGCCGTCGTAACAAAGAACTGCGGCAGCATGGAAGCGATGATCGCGGTCGAGACTATGACTCTGATAACTGCCCTTGCGTCTTTCATAATTCTCCCCCAGGTTTCTATTCAATCATATACAAACGTGACGGCATCAGGCTAGGTTTTTGCTTGGATCATCAGAAACCGACAAAAACCGGCTCGGGGACCAGTGTGATGGCGAACATATTCTCAACGCCGGCGACGACCTCGCTCATCAGGCCGATAATATCGTCAGAAGTGGCCCCGCCCAGATTGACGAGTGCGAGGGGGTGGTTGGTCGAAATGCCGGCGTTTCCACGCTCGTAGCCTTTGTGAAAACCTGCCTTCTCTATCAGCCAGGCAGCCGGGATCTTGACCTGAGAGCCATCTGCCGGGAAGCTCGGAACGCCTCCGAACCTCTCCGCGATCTTCTCAAAAACCGGTGTATCGACGACAGGGTTTTTGAAGAACGAGCCGACGCTCCTGGAGTTCTTGTCTCCGGGATCGATCACCATCGATTTCGCACGTCGGATCTCGATGACAGCGTCGCGCACTTCAGTGAGCGACGGTTTGCTTTCGCCGAAGTGCTGCTGCAGGTCTCTATACGCGAGCTTCGGCTGGCCGCCTTTGACAAGGTCAAAGTCAACGCTCAGTACGACGTACCGTTCATGATCAGTCGTATTGAATATGCTCGACCGGTAGGCGAATCCGCATTCAGAATTCAACAATGTTCGAACCCTGCTCTCGACACGGTCGTACACCTCGACGCCGATGATGGTTTCCGAAACCTCCTGGCCGTAGGCACCGACATTTTGGATCGGTGTGCCACCGACGAATCCCGGTATGCCGCTGAGGCATTCGATGCCGGCTAGGTTCCAGCCCACGCAATACTTGACGAACCCGTCCCAATCTTCACCCGCGGCCGCCCTCATGACCACGGAATTCTCTTTCACGCCCTCAATGGGAGGCACAACTCGTTTGCCGAGGATCGCAATGTGGAGGACCAAACCCGGAAACTCGCGTTCCGAAATAACGACATTGCTGCCGCCGCCAAGGATGAAAAGCGGTAAGCTGCGTTTTGCGGCAAACGCTGCCGCCGCCGCGACGTGCTCAGGCTGGGTCGCGCGGGCAAAGAACCGCGCCCTGCCTCCGACCTTGAGGGTCGTGTAGGGCGCGAGCCCAATGTATTCCTGAATTTCGAGTGCTCCAGGCAAATCCGCTTATCGCCCCACAGCGCCGTTCGAAATTATCATCAATTGGCCCGCCAGGTCCTCACGGCCAAGTTTCTTGAGCTTCTGGTACTCTTTCTTCGCGTTTCCGAGATTGCCGTTGCGGAACTCGGATTCGCCCAGATTGTAGTGCGCCGCAGCAAAGCTGTCGTCCTTATCGATCGCCCTGCGAAACTGATTGATCGCTTCCTTGTAGTTATTCTGTTTTCGGTAAGCGATACCTAGTTCATTCAGAGCAAATGGCCATGGTTCCTTAGCGACGACTTTCTTCAGCATGTCCGCAGCCCCGGCGTAGTCCCCTAGGTCGGTGAGCGTCATCCCGAGATTCAGCATCGGGCCTTGGACCCACTGCGGGTTCGAGGCCACGGCCTTTTCGAGATTCAACTTCGCCTGCTGAAGCTTCAACTTGGCCTCGGCGTCTTGTTTCGCATAAAAGTCGACTCGAGCGGCGCTGTAGTACGCCCAGCCTAGGTTCGAGTAATCTACGCTGTTGCCGCCGCCCAGTTCGACCGCCTTTTCGAGGGCCTTGATCGCCGCGGGCCATTTGCACGGCATAGCCTGTTTCATGTTCTGTTCGCATTGGACGCCGATCACGTAGCCGATCTTGCTGTTCACGTCGGCAACGTCGTCGCGGCTGTAGTCCTTGCTGCGAAGCATAAGGTCGCGGGCTGTAGCGTAGCTCGATTCAGACTCCATGTTCTTCCCGCTTAGGCGATATGCGTCGCCGAGAGCGAGGTAAACGTCGGCGTTGTCGTTACGCAGACGCACGGCCTGCTTGAGATCGTTGATCGCCTCAGGATAGTTCTTGAGATCGATGTTTGCCGTCCCGGCGCCTCGCCACGCTTCAAAATAGTTGGTGCGGATAGTGCGGGCCTTTTGATAGTCGGCCAGGGCCTCACGCGTGCGGCCCAGTCGCATCAGCACTTCGGCGTTGTGATAGTACGTTTCGGCATAGCCGGGATCGAGCGACCTGGCACGGGCAAAAGCGGCCAGAGCTTCGTCATTTCTATTCTGTGATGCGCGGATTATGCCGAGGAAGACCTGTGTTTCGGCCGAGTCCGGCGAGAGCATCACCGCCTTCGACAAATATGTATCGGCTTTCGCGATATCTCCCTTCTGGTAGTAAAGGATGCCGAGCGGCGTATAGATCTCGGTCAATTCGGGGTTATTCGCGAGGGCTTTTTCAAAATTCGTGATCGCCTCTTCGGCCTCGTTCTTGTCGGTGTTCAACTCGCCCAGGCCGTAGTACGCGGTAGCGTTCTTCGGGTTGTTCTTGATGGCCTCGAGGAAGTACGGTTTCGCCGACTGCGGATCGTCGCCGACCAGCAGATCGTTTCCCTTCCAGGCCAGGACGTCGCTCAGGCCGAGCATCGCTTTTTGGTTTTTTGCGTCAAGTTTGACTGACTCGCGGAAAAAATTGATCGACTTCTCAATATCGTTCTGGTTGAAATAATACTCCCCGACTCCCGCGAAGATACGCGAAGCTTCTTCCTTCGGGATCTTTGTAATGTTTACAGGTACTTTATCCGGTGCCACGACAACGCTCTTAGCACGCTGCGGATGCGTTTTGGCGATCGTTTCGCTCTGCTTCTTTATTTTTTTGGTCGATTCGAGGCGAGCTTGTTTGGTCCTGGTCGCGCGTGAGGTGGTCGAGAACTTGCGCGCCGCTGCTCGTCGAAAGACAAAAACGCTCGATCCTCCGGTGATATCGCTTACCGGAACAAGGTCCTGTCCGGACGCCGTAGCAACACTCAGGAGGATCGACGCGACCAAGGTCGCGGCCATGTAACTCTTCAAAAACCTGTTTATCATGATCATAGGGGCCTCGTAATGCTTAAGGACAATTCGGGAACGACATCGCTCGGATGAAATCCCACCTGTTGACGTTTACTTTCAAATGATTTTGCGGCGGCGAGACGGGATTTCCGTCTCCTATAATAGATCAATAAGTCCAAAATGAACATATTTTGCCCTGAAAGATCGCACTACCGGGTAGTTTCGGTCCAATCTTGCCCTTTTACGGGTTGTAATATAAATTTATCAATTACCAACCGTTAAAGTTGTGTAGTTCCGGCAATATGCGACTTGATCTTATCTCGAGGGCGAAGATCGACGGCACTAACCGGAAGCGAAAGACCCATCTACTAAGGAGATCTTGCCGAAAATGAAAGCATTTGCTACTGAGAATATCAGGAATCTGGCTGTCATTGGTCACGGCGACGCAGGTAAAACCCAGCTTGTCTCGTCACTGCTGCATGCCGCCGGAATGCCCGGACGCTGGGGAAAAGTCGACGAAGGAACGACCATAACCGATTACGAAGAAGATTCGATCGAACGAAAGGTATCACTCAACAACAATTTTGCCCACCTCGAATATCAAGACACAAAGATAAACCTGATCGACACGCCCGGATACGCGGCGTTTGTTTCACATGCGAGGCCGGCGTTACGAGTGGCCGACAGTGCACTGGTCGTCGTTGACGGAGTGCACGGCATCGAGGTACAAACCGAAAAGACCTGGAATTATGCTAACGAATTCATGCTGCCGCGGTTCATGGTCATCAATAAGCTCGATAAGGAGCATTCGGATTTTGGACACGCTCTCGAGACCGCGACACAGTCGTTTGCCCGATCAATAGTCCCGTTCACACTCCCGATCGGCAGTGAGGCGAATTTCAAAGGTGTCGTCGATGTCGTACATCAAAAAGCATACGAGTTCGATCCGGACGGCAAGGCAAAGGAGATCCCGCTGCCCGAAGAGGGCCGTGACGTATTCGAACGCACACGCGAGCGTCTGATCGAGATCGTCGCCGAGTCGGACGACGCCTTGATGGAGAAGTATTTTGAGGACGGCACTCTGCCCGAAGAGGACATTTATCCGAATCTCGCTTCGGCCATCGCCAAAAGCAAGCTCTGTCCCGTTTACGCCGTATCGTCGACCACATTGGCCGGGCTGCAGATCCTGCTCAACCACATTGTCGAATTTGCCCCGACACCGGCTACCCACGAGGCCGAATACGGTTTTGCCGATAACGAGATGTCGGGCGACCGCGTCAGCCGCAAATATTCGGCAAGCGAACCATTTTCAGCCTATGTTTTTCGCACGATCGCTGATCCGTTCGCCGGCCGCATCAACGTGATGAAGGTCATCAGCGGCAAGGTCTCGACCGACGCAACGGTCTATAACTCGACCCGTGAGACGATGGAAAGGCTCGGCGCGCTGCATGTCATCGCCGGCAAGACGCTCGATAAGGTGAACGAGGCTGCTACGGGCGACATTATCGCCGTCGTAAAGCTTAAGGATACGCAGACGGGCGACACGCTGTGCGACAAGGCGAACCCGATCGTTTATCCAAAGGTCGAGTATCCGGAAGCCGCGATCGCGTTTGCCATCGAGCCAAAGTCACGTGCCGACGAAGATAAGATCTCGGCCGCCTTGCACAAGATCCTCGAGGAAGACCCAAGCCTGCATTTCGATCGCGACGCTCAGACCAAAGAATTCATCCTGTCAGGATCCGGCCAGCTTCATATTGAGACTGTCGTCAAGAAGCTCGAACAGCGATATCACGTCGAGGTGACGCTCCATCCGCCGAAAGTCCCGTACAAGGAAACGATCACCCAGCAGGTCGAGGTCCAGGGCCGCCACAAGAAACAGTCCGGCGGACGCGGCCAATTCGGCGATTGCAAGGTCATCTTTGAACCGCTCGAACGCGGCGCCGGGTTTGAATGGGTCGATAAGATCTTCGGCGGGTCCGTTCCGCAAAATTTCCGTCCGGCGATCGAAAAAGGCATCCTCGAAGCCGCCGCTGGCGGAGCGGTCGCCGGTTATCCGCTTGTGGACTTCAAGGTGACGCTCATCGACGGCAGCTATCACACGGTCGATTCGGACGAGCACAGTTTCCGCGCTGCCGGCCGCAAAGCGTTTCGTGCGGCCATGGAAAAGGCACGACCGACACTGCTTGAGCCCATTATGGATGTCGAGGTCTTTACGCCTCAGGAAGTTTCGGGCGACATCATGGGCGACCTCAATTCGCGCCGCGGACGCGTCGGCGGCATGGAGATGCGCGGCCGGCAACAGGTGATCAAGGCAAAGGTGCCGCTCTCGGAAATGCTCGATTACCAGTCGAAGCTCAATTCCGTGACGCAGGCCCGAGGCTCGTACCACATGCAGTTTTCGCATTACGATCCGCTGCCTGGCAACCTTTCCCAAAAGGTCATCGACGAAGCTGTCGCGGCCGGACGCGTCAGAGCAAGCGATGACGAAGACTAGGTCATTCTAGTTTCCATTATCGGCATAAGACCGGGCCGCGAGGCCCGGTCTTTTTTTGGCGCCCAGCGCGCGCTTATCCGGGATCAACCTACTGACTTGCGAAAGTCTGAATCCAACGATCGTACCTTACCGAATACTAATTGACGCGAAAAAAACGGGCGGAACTGCGAACGTCAGTAGCCGTGTAGCGTTCTCAAAAAAAGATTATGTACATATTATCCTCCACTTCAGCTTCGATCCCGGCCGCGGCGAAGGTCTCGACTGTTGTCAAGGTCGCCGAGGCGGCTCTGCCGACAGAGTTCGGTGACTTTCGCATCGCCGGTTACAGGTCATTGATCAGCGACGAGGAGTTCGTCTGCGTTTTCAAAGGAGACATTAGTCCCTATGTCGACGTTCCGGTCCGCATTCACTCACAGTGCCTGACGGGAGACGTCTTTCACTCATCTAAATGTGATTGCGGCCAGCAGCTGCAGCAGGCGATGAAGACCATCGAGAGAGAAGGCAGGGGCGTGATCCTTTACCAGCATCAGGAAGGCCGCGGGATCGGCATTATCAACAAGATCCGGGCCTACGCTCTGCAGGACGACGGCGCAGACACAATTGAGGCCAATCTGCGGCTCGGATTAGACGTTGACCTCCGACATTACGAACAGTGCGTCGAGATACTGGCCGACATGGGAGTACAAAGAGTTCGGGCTATGTCAAATAACCCGGCAAAGATCGAGGCGATGCGTCTCGGAGGACTTGAGATCGTCGAACGCGTTCCGATCGAGATGAAACCCTCAAAGCATACGGAAAAATACCTTTCGGTGAAAAAGTTTCGTATGGGCCATTTTCTCAACCTGGTTGGATAGCCGGGTAATCCGGGAAACTGATCAGTTGTTTAAACAACAAAAAGGCCGCCATTCCGGGCGGCCTTTTCTGTCTAGTAAGTAATTAGGAGAACTTAGAACGGCCAGATGCTGCCGCGACGGTTGTTACGTCCGCGCCTGACGCCTTCGTCGTATCCCTTACGGAAACCCTTCTGGAAAGCTTCCTGCAGCTGATAGTTGCCATTATTGTATCCGCCGTTGTTGCCCCACGAGCCGTTATTGCCGTACCCGCCGTTGTTGCCCCACGAGCCGTTATTACCGTATCCGCCATTGTTGCCGTAGCCGCCCCGACGATTGCGGGACTCACGGATCCCTTCCTGGAAGCCCATCTGAAAACCGCGATCGTAGGCCGCCTTTATCTGTCGTCTGTCGACGCGGAAATTGCGGTTGTTATAGTCACCGACCTGGCCTCCGCGATAGTTGCCGTTATCGCGGTCGCGGTCGCCCCTGTACTGTGCGCTGGCGGTCGTGCCTGAAACTACTATCAGTCCAAGTACCATTGCCGTCGCTAAACCCAAACCCTTGATCGTTCTTTTGATGTTGATTGTATTCATTATTGCAATACCTCCGCTCGGGGTCATAGCGAAAGGCGTGCCACAACTGTAACTCCTTGTATTTGCTGGAGTTTCGTGGATTCGCTTAACGAGCACAACACGAATTGGTATGCCATTTGCGTTTTTGCGTAGCTTGTATGACAGCGTACAAAAACTATCCGGCGATGATCTGCGTATCACAAAAAAACTGTCAGCGAATAGCAAATTTATTCTCGTCGCTGCATAATTGATATCAAATCCAAAAGTAACCTTACGTAAAATGGAGGCACTCTATGATCTTGTATAAGCGTGCAGTTGTTCTGTCAGTCGTAGTTTTTGCACTTGTTTCTGCGGTCGCCGCTCAGCGGCTCCAAGTGCCGCAGGTCAGTCAAAAAGCGAGTGTGATGCAGCGTATCGGCCTCACCGAAGTGAGCGTCGTTTACAGCCGGCCGGCAGTAAAGGGCCGAAAGGTTTATGGTGACGCGTGGGCCGGAGCCGCGGCGGGAGAAGCGACTCTCGACAATCAAAATACCCGTCCGAAGGATGCGGTCCTCGTTCCGTGGGGCCACGTCTGGCGGGCCGGGGCCAATGAGGCCACCGTTTTTGCGATCAACGACGACGTTCTGATCAACGGCCAGCCGCTGGCAGCCGGGCGATACGAGTTGGCCGCGATCCCTACCAAGGATGGCGACTGGACGATCATCTTTAATAAGGACGCCGACCAGTGGGGAGCGTTTAGCTATGACGCCAGCAAGGATGTGCTTCGCGTAAAGACAAAGCCTTCGTGGGGAACCGAAAGCGCCGAGTTTCTGACCTACACGATCGACGGAGTCACCGAGGATTCGGCAAATGTTACGCTGCGTTGGGAAAAAGCCGTCGTACCCTTTACCGTCAAGGTTCCGGACGTTAATGGCAAAGCACTGGCTCGACTTCGGACCGTTGTTGCTGCAGCCAAGCCGGAAGATTTTGCGACGCCGCTCTCGGCCGCAAGCTTTGCCAGGAGCGTCAAGGCCAATGACGACGCCAATAAGTGGATCGACCAGGCACTAAAGGCGATCGATATGAACATCGCAGCCAAGCCGAATTTTGCGAACACCGCCCGAAAAGCGAACATTCTGTTCCTCGCCGGACGCACTCAAGAGGCTATAGCTGCAGGTGAAAAAGCGGTAGAGATCGGTAAAACGGAGAAGGCGGATACTGCTCCGCTCGAAAAGCGCATCGCGGATGCGAAGGCAGCGAAACCCTCGCAATAGGAGCACTCGAGGCGGAAACACGAGCGGTAGCGAGTGTGCCTTGATGTGACCAATTTATTTGTGCATTGGCGGCTTGCCCTTCCCGAATATCGATGACGGCCTACAGGGACACTCGCTACCGCTCGTGTTTCTGCCTCTTCGGGGCTGCCGCTAATGCGTACGACCGGCGAACCATGTCGGTCAACGCCTCCAGCGAAACCGTCTTGAGGTTCACCAGGACGTATTCGTAATTTAGATAGTGGTCCGTGATGAAATACACATCCGGATCGGCCGCCATCAATTCGTCTCTCTCTTCAAACGTTGTTCTCAGAACCACGGCATCGAGATCCTCACGGCACCGGACGAAAAGTTGTTTACCGCCAATTTTCAAGCCCGGAGCACCGTACGAAAGGCCGTCCTCGACATTTGGCAATTCGAGGGCGATCTCGCGGACGGATTCGAAGGCAATGGACACTATTTCGTTCCTTTCGGCGGACTCCAGGTACTCCAAAGCTCAAAGGCCTTTGAGTGGGTTTGGACTCCTTTCATCAGCTGGACCTTTAACGTGACGGCATCCTTTTCACCCACAATATTCGTGCCGATCGCAACTTCCGGATCACCGATAAGCACGAATTTACCGCTCGCGCACGGTTGAAATTTCTGAATGAATATCACACTCTCCTTCATTCCTTTGGTTTTCGCCTCGACGATAAGTGTGTCCACATAATGATCGGATTCCTTCATTTGTCCTTCACGCGCGAAAACCCAGGAATCAACGATACTGCCGTTCTTTTCCAGCCATTTTTTGGCGGCTGCAATAGCTTCCACCTGTGTTTCTGCCTCAAACCGCATCAATTCACGCTTCCCCGACCTCTCGACCATTACAATTGGAACTAGCAACTCGTTCTTCGGCAAGTCGGAGACATTCCAAACGGCATGGGCGAAGACAAAGCCCGCAAAAATAACTATGGATTCTGGAATTCCCATTTCGTTAATCTTCAGACATTAGATCCATTGTGACTTAAAACTACTTGCTCCACCGATCCCAAACCGCCTTTGCGATCCTGGCGATCACGGCTTCACGTGTTTTCTCGTCCGTGGGTGAGTCGGACACGAATACGGCGATGGCAACGTGTTTGCCGTCGGGCATTTTGATGATGCCGATGTCATTCGTGGCAGCCGTAATGCCGTTTTGCGTGCCGGACGTACCGGTTTTGTGGGGGACGACAGTGCCTTTCGGCAAATTTCCTTTTAGACGATGTGCTCCGGGCGTGGAATCCGTCATGAAATTGATGATTTCCGTCAGCTCATTCCCAATTCCGGAATCGCTCGAGTCACTACCGTTCTCGGCATTGACACTCGCATTCAACCATTTCAACAATTCGGCCGCCGCCGCGGGTGTGGCCCAATTCCGGTACTGCGTATCCCAGTCTTTCCCTATCTCCTTTTCGGTGTTAGCTACTTTGATATCCGCTATGCCGATCTGCGTCAGGTAGGACTGGACGGCATCCGGGCCACCTGCGACTCGGATCAGAATGTCGCTTGCGGACCCGTCGCTTTCGACAAGGGCCAGGCGTATGAGTTCGCGGATGGTAAAATCACCGCCGTTCGGGTTCTTATCCCGGAGCGGTGAACGCTGGCCCGGCCGGACCATATCGTCCTTTGTCACGCCAACCAGCTCGTCGAGACTGCGGTCCTCGATGCGAAACTGTTCGAGGACGGCCATCGCGATCGGCAGCTTATAGACGCTCTGCATCGGGAAATGATCTTCCGGGTTCAGTGTTGCTGCTTGACCGGTTTCGAGCACAACAGCGGCGACGCCGACCTTTCCCTTTGCGGCCTCGGCTATCCTGGCGATCTGTTTTTCAAGCTCGGGATCGTGCTTTAGCTCTAATTTCGGCAGCGGCGTCGCTCGCGGCGGTGGTTCGGGAGTTGGAAACTCGATGTTCGGTACGTCGCCAAATCTGCTGCAAGCAAACGAGAACGCGGCGAGTAGCATCAATGCAAGAGTAGTCTTTAGTTTCATTACGGTTCTCGCGACCATCTTATTCAAATACGCCCATTGTGGGCAAGGAGTTTCGCTGGACGCTTTTGCGCCAGGTCTGCTAATATCACCGCCATGAAAACTACTCTGAACCGCGTCGTATCGTTTGTTTTCGTCATAGTTCTTGTTTGGACCCCCGTTTGGGCAACCTGCGGCGGAGGCGGTGGCGGCGGTGGCGGCGGCATGTCCGGTTCGAGGGGCAGCGGCGGAGGCTCCGATCCGGTGGTTTACCACGGTCCGTGGAGGCTGCCCGACCCGAAGCGGCCGCCCGTGACGGCCGGGATAATACTTTATTGGTTCCCGGCTACG
>JBGAVC010000106.1:0-13310 GCA_044228265.1 Pyrinomonadaceae bacterium | reverse complement strand
GTTGTTGAAATTTGATCGATCCCTTCGAAAGGTAGAATCACTTGCTCTCACTTTCGCTGCATTGGTGGGCGGCCCCGATGCCTTGCGTCGTCCGGTGCGACAGAAACATCCACTGGCCTTCTCGACGAGCATATAAATGCACGTACTCAAGGGCGTAGCAAACTGGCGGCGAATCGGTCTTCGTTATTGCGCGTACGTCGAGGCGGCCGAAAACCATAGCAATATCGCCGTGTATCTCGACAGTTTGGTTGCTGGCTTTACGTTGGTTTTGTCTCTGAGGAACTTGTTTGGCCCGACGGACCCAATCCACCTTAGTATCTACCATGGTTCCGCCGCCGTGTGTGAAGACAAAGTCGTCGGCAGTTCGCTCTTCGATAAATTTCACATCGCCGGCTACAACAGCTTCCTGCCACTGCCGATCAAAGGTGAGCAATTCGTCCTTCTCACTCACTTTTTGACCATTTGCGTCGACCGCCAAGACAACAAAGAGAACGACCAGTCCAAAAAATATTGAACCAAGTTTCATTTTTTTCTCCTAAGTGTTGTTCATCAGTTTACCGCCCACGATGGCCATTGGAAGCAGGATCGCCGTAAAGATAACGTGATACCAAATGGGAACATACTGCCAGGACATGACCGCCTTCGCGATACCCATTGCGAGCAGTAGACAGCCGGCGATGAGCGGAGCTTTCGAGTTCTCACCTGCGATCAATGCGGCCAGTGCTCCGGCCATCACTGAGACGATCGAGCCCATGACAATATGGGTGAGGAGCATGGTAGCGTCCGGGGTGAACTGACCGCCGTTCTTAATGACTTCTTCGAACGCCTTTTGATGATCGCCGAACGCCGGCCAGATGGCCGAAATGACCTTCTCGACCCCGACCCAGACTATTAACCAGGCAACAAATCCGCCAATTACGCCTAACACGATTCGGAGCATATATTCCTCCTATTCCGGCTTTCGCAGGATCTTTTCCATCTTTTTGCCTTTTGCGAGTTCGTCGATGAGTTTGTCCATGTAGCGGATCTTTTGCATCAGCGGGTCTTCGATGTTCTCGACGCGGATGCCGCAGACGACTCCGGTGATCAGGTGGGTGTTAGGATTCATCTTCGGGGCCTTGTCAAAAAACGTCCGGAGATCCACGCGGTCATTGATCACTTTTTCCAAGCCTTTCTGAGTGTAGCCCGTCAACCAGCGAAGGATCTCGTCAAGCTCTTCCTTTGTACGGCCTTTGGTCTCGGCCTTTTTCACATAGTGCGGATAGACGCTCGCAAAGATCAGTGCGTACACTCGGTCTGGTTTCATAGAAACAATACTGACGGTTGCAGAAGCCCGCACCTAGTAAGGGCACCGGCAATTTCCGCGGGAGCCCTTACTGCGTGCGGGCTTCTGCAACGGCGGCTTTGTTCCGTGTTCTTTTCCAAACAAACCGCGCGACGAATATCACGATCTGGGCGAGCAACGCATAACCGAAGCCGGTGTTAGAACCGATGAGGTAATTCAACGCGACCCACGATCCGGCGCCAAGGATGCCCCAGACGAGGCCCATGTACATCCAGTAGCCGGTCAGGATCGCGAGCGGGATAAACACCAACTGCGTGAACCGCTGGTACTCGGCGGCCTCGGCCACAGGCTGATAGACGTATCCAAGCACCGGTATGACGGCAACAAGATGAACAATGCGAAGAATGATCCGTTTTGTGCTGGGTTTCATAAGCTATGTTGTCGCGTGCTTCGCGACAATCTGAATCCGTAACCAATAAGGAACCACTTAGCCGCCTATTCCCATGAAGATTAAGCCTGGCGTTGGCTCTCGCAGCACGTTCCTAGTTGCATAAGATCCGCCAACCAGAGCCAGAAGAAATCCACTATCGTTAACATCATCAGAACGATTGGTTCGTAGGTCCAATGGAACTGGCCGGGTCCTCTTTGATACATCCCCACGACAAAAAGAGCGGCGTGCACCAGCAAGAAGACCCAGGCAACTTTGTTTGCGATCAATCCGAGCATTTCGGCAGCAACTAACGATCTAGTCCGAAATCGGGATCACGGCTGTCATGTTTGACCGCGAAGATCTCGACGGTATCGGGATCAATTATTTCGAACAATATATGAAACGAGAATCGGTTAAAGTTCATCCGCCGTATACCATCATCGATCTCCGGGAATGATCTCGGCCGTTGCCCGACGACCTCTGCACAACGCCGAAATTCCTGATAAAATTCAAAGGGCCAGATCCGCCACCGCCTCGCGTTCGTAATACTTCATGGCATCGAGCAGGTCGTTATCGACCTCCGGATGAAACGTTACGATCATCGAAAGCGTTCCTTCATTCGTCGGGTCAGTTCGTCCAGCGAAATACCGATCTCAGGATCCTTTTCATTTCCTCCCCGACGTCGCTTTGCTTCCGCTATTCCGCCATCCGGATCTGCCGGAAACGCCGGTAGTGAACGGAGAAGCTTCGTGATCAACTCACCCCGCTCCTTTGCTGTCAGACTCAATGCTTGCTCTTCGACGTTCGCAACAACCGACATATTTCTCATACCTCAGCAAGATTCTATCACCATGACAACCTGGCCATTACAAGTCATTTCTTACGACGCACCATTACCATTCCTCGTGATCTGGACAACGTTACCGATGACGGTCGGACCGTACTTGACCTCGCCGGCTTTGGTGACGTTGTACCAGAAGGCTTGCATGTCCCAGGCGGCGGTGGGGCAGCGTTCGGCGCAGAGGCCGCAGTGGAGGCAGACGTCTTCGTCTTTGACCATGACGCGGCCGGTCTTGAGGCCGCCCTCGACGTAGAGGTCCTGCGTGAGATTGAGCGCCGGGACCTTTGTGCGTGTGCGAAGGTCGGTCTCTTCGCCGTCGGCCGTGAACGTAATGCAGCTCGTCGGGCAGATGTCCACGCACGCGTCGCACTCGATACATTTGGGGGCCTCGAAAACGGTCTGGACATCGCAATTGAGGCAGCGTTGAGCCTCCTCGTAGCCGGCGAGCGGGTCGAAACCCAGCTCGACCTCCTGTTTACGGTTGACGAGCGTCTTTGTCTTCGGCGCCTGCGGCACGACGAGGCGGTCGTATTCGTCGATCTCGCTGTCGTACGCCCATTCGTGAATGCCCATCTTTACCGAGTGGAGATTGACCATCGGCAGCAACCGTTTTGCAGCAGGTTTTCGCCCCTGCAAAGAAGATCGATCGATATTGCCGCCTGATGCCCGTGAGCGACGGCCGTTATGACGTTCTCCGGCCCGAAAGCCGCATCGCCGCCGAAGAAGACCTTCGGATGCGTCGACTGGAAAGTCGTCTTATCGACGACCGGCATTTCCCATTTATCAAATTCAAGACCGATGTCTCGCTCGATCCACGGAAATGCGTTCTCTTGCCCGACAGCGATCAATACATCGTCCGCGGGATAAAAGACCTCGGGCTCGCCGGTCGGAACTAGTGAGCGTTTGCCGTTCTCGTCGTATTTGGCCTCGACCTTTTCGAAAAGCATTCCCCGTAGACGGGGATTTTGATCGCCACCGTTCTGAGTCCGGACGTTGAGCCCTTACTTACGTGCGGGTTACTGGAAACGGGCTGCCTCGGGAGCAGGCATCCCGGCTGACCACTCGCCTGCATTGCCACTGACCTGGTCGTCGGTCGCGGCTGACGAGACTCTTCGGTACGTGGTTGTCGATGATCGGGATGTCCTCGTGCATCGCATCCTCTTTTTCCCACGGGCTTGCTTTCATCGTCGCGAAAGGTGAGCGGACGATGACCTTGACGTCTTCGCCGCCGAGACGACGGGCTGTACGGCAGCAGTCCATCGCGGTATTTCCGCCGCCGAGGACGATCACCGTCTTACCGATATTCGTTGTGTGTTCAAAAGCGACACTCTGCAGCCAGTTGATGCCGAGGTGGATGTTCGCAGCTCCTTCCTGACGGCCAGGCAGGTCGGGCAGATCGCGTGCCCGCGGAGCACCTGTCCCGACAAAGACAGCGTCGTAATCTTGTTCAAGTACTTCTTTAAGTGACGCGACGTAACGCTTGAAATGAGTATGTATGCCGAGACGCAGGATGTAATCGACCTCTTCGTCGAGAACTTTCTCAGGCAGGCGAAACGACGGGATCTGCGTCAACATAAACCCGCCGCCCTTGAACTGTTCGTCAAAGAGATGCACTTCGTAACCAAGCGGAGCGAGGTCTCGTGCGACCGTCAAACTGGCCGGGCCGGCGCCGATTAGCGCGACTTTCTTTCCGTTAGGAGCGAACGGCCCTTGGGGCATCATCGGCAGCGGATCGTCCCGAAAATCTGCCGCGACACGCTTCAAACGGCAGATCGCGACTGGTTCCTCGTCGATGCGTCCGCGTCGGCACGCCGGTTCGCACGGGCGGTCGCATGTTCGGCCGAGTATCCCCGGGAACACATTCGAGTCCCAGTTGATCATGTACGCCTCGGTGTAACGGCCTTCGGCGATCAGACGAATGTACTCGGGCACGGGGGTGTGTGCCGGGCACGCGTACTGGCAGTCTACAACCTTATGAAAGTACTCAGGGTCTTGTATGTTTGTCGGTTTCAAAAGTGTTCACCTGAAGTCTTGAATAGTTTTACGTCAATTATGATAAATTAAGATGCATTTCTTTTCTATAAAAGGACTTACAAAACATTTTATCCCCAGTGCCTGAAACCTTGATCTACGTCTTCGTTTTCGTCATCGGTGCATGCATCGGCAGTTTCCTGAACGTCGTCATTTATCGTGTACCGAATGAAAAGTCGCTCCTAACTGGCTCGGCGTGTCCATTGTGTAACAAGCCGATCAGGTTCTATCACAACATTCCGATCCTGGGTTGGCTGATGCTTGGCGGCAAATGCAGGGACTGCAAGGCTCCCATCGCGTGGCGTTATCCCGCGGTCGAGTTGCTTACGGCTCTATTATTCATCGTCGTTTATTGGCAGATCGGGCTTACTCCGTATTTGCCCGTCGCTTTGGTTTTCGCTGCGACGATGCTCGCGCTCATTTTTATCGATTCCGAGCACATGATCCTTCCGAACGTCATCACTTACCCACTCTTTGTGCTTGCAGTGATCGTCCGGATCGCTTTTCCGTTGTTTCTGACATTGAATTACTTCTCCGACCTTCCGCAATGGCCATTGAATCTCCTTCGCGGAAATCCGATCTGGCTGATTTCGCTCGCAGGTGCCGCTTCGGGAGCCCTGGCCGGCGGTGGCTCGCTGTGGTTGGTCGGCGAGATCTGGAAGAGACTTCGCGGCGTCGAGGCGATGGGGTTCGGTGATGTCAAGATGATGTTCGGCGTCGGGGCCCTCCTTGGTTGGCGTCTCGCGTTGCTGGCGATATTCTTTGGGGCCTTTACCGGTGCGGTCGCCGGCGCATCGATGATCATCGTGCGGCGTGACAAGAACATGCAGGCACAGATCCCATTCGGGATCTTTTTGGGAACGGGTTCGATTATCGCAATGCTGTTCGGCGAGCAGATGATCGCGTGGTATCTAAAGACCTTCGTTCCCTAAACGGCCGTTAGTGACGTCCTTACACAATCCTTTGAACAATAATACGTTTTTGCGTCGAATCGGATCGCCCTGTCGCGTGGTACCCAGGTTCCGCACGCTGAGCAATGGACCAGTTCATGTGCGCCAGTCGCTTTCTCGCTGGAGATCTGCCCGCGTGCCCTCGACGGGTCTGCGGCATCGCGGATCATTCGCACAAAACCGATGAGGCCGACGATGTGTTTGCGATAACGGATGGCGGTCCATGCGAGCAGTATAACTGCTAGAACAAGTATGACGAGCGCGGTTCTCATTTAATGGGTTGAGCCTGTTTGGCCACGATCTGGGCTGCCAAAGAGTCGATATTTGCGTTCTTCGGGTTAATATTCTTTAGCCGCTCAAGCGATTTCGCCGCCTCGGCCCAATTCCCCATTTGTACATAGGCCTGTGTCGCGAACTGGAGAGCGCGTTCGTGGCCGGGATTAGGTTTTAGTACCTTCTGAAACTCCTCAACTGCCGTTTTGTATTCGGGCGGCTCGGTCAACAGATACGAGATCCCCATGTCGGTGCGAACGTCGGCGTCACCTGGCCTTATCGCAAGGGCCTTTTGGTACAACTGCTGCGCTTTTGTAAAGCTCGCCTGGTCCTTTGAGTCATATGCGGCATCGAAGTACGCGTTGCCGAGGTCGACGATGACATCGTAATTCTTGGGATCGATCGAATAGGCTCGTTCGAGGATCCGGCGGGCTTCGGCCGCAAGCGTTCGGTCGTTTTTCATCGATGCGTATCGATAGAGTGCACGGCCGAGGTCTTTTTGAAATTCGAAATTTCCCGGATCGCCGTCTGCCTGAGCGATCTTTGCCTTGATCTCATCGTCACCGATCGACGTTTCGTCCCGCGGACCGCTGTTCGAACCTGAAGATGGAGGCTGAGTAGCTTTCGTGCGGAGCTCGGACAACTCCGACTTGTTGATACCGT
Source organism: Pyrinomonadaceae bacterium (assembly GCA_044228265.1). GTDB lineage: Bacteria > Acidobacteriota > Blastocatellia > Pyrinomonadales > Pyrinomonadaceae > OLB17. The sequence goes on along the minus strand of JBGAVC010000106.1, from coordinate 6,837 downwards.
TCGCCACCAAAAAGCCGCCGATAAGGCCAACGACCAGGCCTGCAGCGGCAGCCAGCAAAGTCCGCTTATCCATTAGTTAAAATCTTAACAAAATGTGTTCGGCATTGAAAAAGACCGCCGATTGCAGGCGGTCTTTCAGAAATTCGCGAAATGATAAGGAACTATTTTTTCCGTTCGTCAGGGATATATGGCAGGTCCTCGGCACGACGTCGGATCGGAGGATCCGTTGCTCGGCGGCGAGGAATGGCATTCACGTTTCGGCGGTCGACGCTACCCGCAGGCAGCCCTTTGCCGTGGACTGCCTCTACCAGAATGCGGGTTATTTCCTGTGAAAGCGTGCGGTGTTCGGCCGCGGCCCGCCTGCGGAGTGATTCCTTCAGTTCGTTCGGAACATACGCTCCGATAAAGACACCCTTCCTGTTAGCCATGAGAGCAAGTCCCCTCCATAAAAATACCGGTCAATAAAGTGCCTGAATGTTCGGAGTACGCCTATAAGCCGAATTTTGTATTCGCCCTTGCGAGCGAACGGCAATCATTCATCTAGGCCGGCCGTTACCGGACGGCTCGAGCGATCTACCCGGACACGCTGCCGAACGGTTTCCCGAACGAACTATGGGCGGGCAGCCCACGTTTGACGCGTCCCTATTTGATCTTGCACCACGAGGAGTTTACCTGGCCGCGGCCTGTTACCAGACGCGCCGGTGGGCTCTTACCCCACCCTTTCACCCATCACCTCCCGAAGGAGGCTGGTCTACTCTCTGTTGCACTTGTCGTCATCCCGTCAAAACGGAATGCCCGGACGTTATCCGGCTCGCTGCCCTATGGTGTTCGGACTTTCCTCTTCCCCCTATTCGGGAAAAGCGATTGCCCGGCGCACTCCGACACAAGGCTTGATGAGTATAACAAAAAATGTTGAACGCTGAAAGCGGTAGGTGTAGGAAAACTCCTACACGGGATCTTAGCTGCCAAACTCGATCGAGTCGCCGGGATAGATCAACATGTCGCCGAGCCGGGGATCGCTGAGTGCGTATTCGTACAGATTGCCCGACGCCGAGCGAGTGATCCGTACCTTTTTGGCCCGCGGATCAGCGGTCAGGCCGGCTCTGATGACATAAAACGGCACGGCGTCGCGCTGGATCTGCTGCTCGCCCGGCTGTTCGACCAGGCCCCAGACGTTGACCGAATGGCTGCCGTATTCGCGAATTCGTACGGTGACTCGCGGTTGAGCGACCAGTTTCACCAAACCGGCGATCGCCGACGCCGCCTCTCGCGGTGTTTTGCCCGCGACCACGATGTCTCCTCCAGCGAGCGGAAAATCGATAGTGCCGTCTGTCCGGACCTTCACGCTTTTAGCAGGGGCCGGAACGCTCGCGATCTCAATAGCTAAAATGTCGTCAATGCCGATCCGATAGATCGAAGTCGGATCCATTCCGGCGGTGCGAATGGTGTCGAGCCCCTTACCCGCCGATCCTGCCGACGGATCAAGTGTTTTCGGCGTACCCGTTACCGAACTCGCTGTGATCTCGACCTTGGTAGCCGCAGTCCCATCGATTCTGGCGGATTCGGATCCGGGCCCGTTGATCACAAGCCTCGGTCGGGGCGGCGGGACGACGTTGCCGCCGATCCCGTCGGTGGTTTGCGCCGGCGTTTGTTGAGCAACTGCCAAAAGGCCGCCTATCACAAGCACGAATGCCGGCAAAACAGGATTCCGGATCATTGATATCGTATTCATTTGGATATGCCGGATTGAAGGCTGTTTACGGGCGAAATCGACGAAGCGGTCAAACAGCGTAAATGACGCTCCGCGGCGACCGATTGGTCCCCTGAGTGTGTTTAAAGAACTAAACAGAGCAATTTTCTATTTTTTGTGGAAAATTAGATCGGATCCCGTCGACTCAGGATTTAGCAGATCGGCATTGAACAGATGCGGCCATTTATTCGAATAAAATCTCCGGGCCGTGACTTCGGCCTCGCGTGACGTGGACGCCGAACCGATCTCTTCGACCAGCGCGCGGGACTCATCGAATGAGATCCCTTCGATAACGGTCCGCACGCGGTCGATCGAGTTCAAGTTCATACTGAATTCGCGTGCGCCCATGCCGACGAGTACGGGTGTGTAGAAGGGGGATCCGGCCATTTCGCCGCAGAGCACCGCGGGCAGGCCGGCGTGATCAGCGGCTTTTATCACGGTCGAGATCGACCGGGTGACCGCGGGATGAAGCGTCTGGTAGATCTCCGCGACCGACTCGTTATCACGGTCTACCGCCAGCATATATTGTACGAGGTCGTTGGTGCCGACGCAAACAAAATCTACGATCCTCAGAATCTCATCGATCATGACGACAGCCGAAGGCACCTCGATCATGGCTCCGACGCCGGGTTCGCTGGTTTCCAGCCCTTGCTTGCGCAGCAGAGCGTTTTCCTGATCGATCATTCGCTTGGCCTGAACGATCTCATCGATGCCGGTGACCATCGGTAAAAGAAAAGCGACGTCTCGCTCGCGCGCCGCACGAAGGATCGCTCTCGCCTGAGTTCGGAACAGTGCTTCGTCCGCCAAGCCGAGCCTGATGGCGCGAAGCCCCAACGCCGGATTGGCTTCACGACCTGATCCGTGGAAATTGAGTTGATCCGCATTAAGGTCGAATGTGCGGATCCGAACGGTCTGCGGTGCCACGGCGTCGATCAGAGCCTCGTATGAGTCGAATTGTTCTTGTTCGTTGGGTAATGATGCGTTCCAATGCCCAACCAGATACTCAGATCGGACCAGGCCGATACCCGCGGCGCCGCTCTCGGCCAAACCTTCGATCGACTCCATGCTCTCGGCGTTTACCCGGATCGTGATGCCGCGGCCATCAAGTGTCGTAGGCGGCTGCGTTGGACGGGCGGAGCGCGGGCCAAGATGAAACCGGCCGTCAGGCAATCTAACGCCTTGCAACGTGGACTGCGTCGGACGCATTACGACCCGGCCGTTATATCCGTCCACGATCACCTCGTCGCCATCTGTTACAGATCGCGTTATGTCCTTAAGGCCCGTGACCGCCGGGATCTGCATTTCGCGGGCCATAATGAAAACATGCGACGTCCATCCGCCATGCTCGGTCGCGATCGCCAGAGGGCGCCGGCGGCTAAGTGCCACCAATGTCGATGGCCGTATCGAATCGGCGATAATGACCGACCCGTCCAGCATTTCCCTGGGAATATCGCTTTCGTCGGCCAGTGAGCTTAAGATCCTCTCCGACACGTCCTCGATGTCGATCGATCGATCGCGAAAGCCCGGCTCGTCTGCCGACAGTTGTCGAGCGATAAACTCCTCGGTGACGATCTTGACCGCCCACTCCGCGTTGAGATGTTGGTCCCGGATGGCATTTTCGATGGCGGCGGCGAACTTAGGATCGTCGATAGCGAGCAGATGAAAACGAAAGATCTCGGCGGCGCTGGTCGGAAGTCCGCGTTCACCGTCCAGAAGCTCAACCAACTGGGCCCTCGCCGTATCTTGCGCGGCTTTAAGCCGGCCGATCTCAGCGGGCACGTCAGCGGGCCCTATCTCTTTTCGGAAGAACTGTCGGTTCGTGCCGAACAACCGGACGGCGCGGCCTATTGCGATGCCCCGTGAGACGGCCGTGCCTTCAAGCCGCCGCTCGTCCGAGCCGGTTTCACCCGTCGAAAGTGTTGCCAGGTTTTTCAATATCAAGCGATAGGATGCTGTTTAGTCACCGAGGCTGAAATTAAATCCGCCACCGCTGCCGCTTTGTGACGGGAAGAACGGTTTGAGGAGTCCGGCAAACGCCGCGAGATTTCTGGTCTGGATGAGAATTTCACCCGGCCCGGAAAATTCGGCCACCATCCCCTCTCCGCTCAAGAAGCTACGCAGGTAGCCGCTTTTCGAGGCCTTTCGAAGATTGTATTGCATTTGGGCCTCCCACGCGACGAGATGACCCGTGTCGATAACATAATGCTGACCGGGGGCGAGGACCTTACGATGGATCGCACCGAATGACGAGACGAGCAGGAGGCCGGTGCCGGAAACGTGGAGCACGAACAGCCCTTCGCCGCCAAAGAACGACTTGGCACCTCCGAATTTCGTATCGACGACCAATGACGTGTCGCCCGCGAGATATGAACTCGACTGCACGCAAAATGCCTGATTCTGCATCTCGATGCCGGCGACGTCGCCCGGTGCTCCCGGTGCGAACGTGACCTCGCCCGGGCCGCCACGAGCCGTAAATGTCGATACAAATGCAGATTCGCCGCCAACGGCACGTTTAAGAGCTCCAAAAACGCCGCCTTTCATCTCGGCGTAGAGTTCCACGTTCGATGACATGGATACCATCGCTCCGGCCTCGGCGCAGATCGCCTGCTCGGGCTGGAGGTTAACCACCGCCAAAGCGAACGCGCCGGGGTGCTCGATCGCCCAAGTGTACCCGCGGCCCTGGCCGCGTCCGTCGGCGTCAAATCGGAACGCTCCGCCTGACGTTGCCGCTGGGGCAGCCTGCTGAGGCGGTGGAGGCGTCACATTCGGATCGGGTAACGTAAATCCGCACGAACCGCAAAATCGAGCTCCGTCGATCAGCGAAGTATTACATTTCGGACAATTCATAGGGTTATTTGGGCGGTTTTATTCTTGATTATCTCAAACGCCTGCCCGGCATCAGCCGCGAAATCGAGGAACGACACGTCACTGTCGCTCACGACCAGGTTTTGCTGCCAGGCCGCGACCACCGGCTTCCAGCATTCTCCCAGCAGCACGAGTGGACGGCTTTCTATTACGCGCGTCTGGAGCTTGTTCCAGACAAGCGAAACTTCGGTGACCGTCCCCATACCCCCGCGAAAAGCCACAAATCCGACCGAACGGGTGATGAGGTTCTGCAGCCGGTCGTAAAAATGGTCGGTCGCGACCTTGTCGGTAAGGAACCTGTTAGGTTCGGATTTGAACTGGTTCATTACGATGCCCAGCACTCGTCCGCCGCGTTCCCGCGCGCCCCGAGAGGCAGCTTCCATGATCCCGAGATAACCGCCGGTACAGATCGTAAAACCGGAAGCAGCGAGCCGCCGGCCAAGCTCGAGGGCCTGCTGATACTCATCGGACCCGTCGTTACACTTGGATCCACCGAAAATTGTAATTATTTTCTCCACTGATTGGCGGCGGCCGTATCGAACCTTAGGGTGATATCTATAGAATTCTCTTGCAAAGACATTATAGCCAAAGGCAATTTGAAGACAAAATGTCGGCCGCTGTCGAGCCACAGAATTCTGTGAATGAAACAAGGGACCTTCGCGATGGAAGCGTTCCGTGAACGTTCCATGTTGCCTTGGAACGCTGTAACTGCTGTCACAATTACAGTTACCGCTATATTTTCACCCCGTTCACGAGAGGTTTGCGCAAAAATCGTGCTGGTGTCGTCCTGAAAAAAGTTGACACAATCAGGTGGTAATCCTGGAATAGGTTTCCACTTTGTTGTTAGTCCTGAGCAAGGTTTACATTTCCTCCTTTTTTGTTTTCGGTGATGGATCTACTGGGTCGGTCGATTCCGAGCCGTCGTAGACGGCGTAAGCGTAGAGCCACGTGGCGTAAGCCCGTGGGAAAGAGAAAACGACGGGCCCAAGCCGTTGAAAACGGCGACAGCCTATTTATTTCCACAAATATTGAGGATCAAAAGCCGGTCTCGTTGGAAAAGACAATGTGGTACAGAAGATTCGTGTATGATCTCGGCATAGGGCTGTCGCCCGCTCCGCGGGCTTGGATATCATAACCGAACTTTCCACGGGTTGGCACCCGTGGCTTTATGCTTTAGCCCGCTACGCGGGCATTCAAGCGGCTCATGGTCTTTGGAGGCAAGGATAAACTCTGTCATTCCTGCTCCAGGCCCTCGACTCAAGACATCAAACTAATTTTTGTCAAAGATCCCGGCCGCCCGTCGACGAACAACGATCAACCATCTATTAAAATTTTACCATGTGTGTCAATAACGGGAACAAATTGCATGTGTGATAATTTCGCGGTAATTACACAGTATTTCCACGATTGTGACGTATGTCACCTGCGAAGGCCAGCCAATGAGATAGACTAGGAAGCGTCGGCGCGTTTTTGTCGATTGACAATGTTTTTCGCCCGACGGCTTCGTCCCTTCGACCCTGGCCCTTCTTTTAGGTGTTACGCTTCGTCCGCTCCCCAGCCGCTTTGGTCTGAAATGAAAAGTTGATTAAGGAACAGATCGTAAATTGCAGATAAGTCTTTCGCGGCGGACGATGCATCAATACAGCGCATCAAACATCACGCCGGATTTAAACGAGCTAGGAAAAAGTGCTCGATCGCGCCTGTCGCACACGACACGCAAGAATCGTCAGGAAAGAAGGCGCGATCTTGGTTGCTCTTCTTTCGCCTCCCACAATATGAATTTGTCAATCAAAAGGAAAATCGATAAGACGGCCTCATCTCGCGGCCAAAGTACGTTTGCACGTCTAGCTGTATGTGCAATATTGTTATTCGCCGCGGCGTATGTTTCCGCGGTTATCTGGATCCCAACCGGCGACATGGGGACGACCCGCACCGAGCACACTGCGACCTTGTTGCCGACCGGCAAGGTGCTAGCAGCCGGCGGTTCACAAGGCTGTACCGGTCTACCTACTGCGGAGCTCTATGACCCGGCAACTGGAGCATGGGCTGTGACTGGAAGCCTGGGAACGGGCCGCGTATGGCAAACGGCAACATTGCTGCCAAACGGCAAGGTGCTCGTCACAGGGGGCGGAGTAGGTGCCAACTGCGGTGGCAGTCCCTACCTGACAAGCGCTGAGCTCTACGATCCCGCATCTGGAGTCTGGACCGCGACGGGTGACCTC
>JBGAVC010000007.1:0-83540 GCA_044228265.1 Pyrinomonadaceae bacterium | reverse complement strand
CAAAAGCCGCCAGAAGCAGCGCGAGGGCGCCTAACTTGCCGATGGCCGATATACTTCTACTGGCAAAACTCACTTATCGTCCACGCTCCGATCAAATGGAAATAGTAGCATCTTTCTATCAACGCAAGAAACCGTCAATCACCGCTCGGTCCGCGTCGATCGGCATTTTTCAACATTGCGGCCAGAAAAAATCCGTCCATATCATCTCGCGTCGGCAGCGTCCTCGCAAATCCGTCCAATGTCCGAAATCTCTCGTCTACGGCCGGGGTCACGACGGTGAACCGACGGTCCTCATCTAAGAAGCGTTTAACGACCGATTCGTTTTCTTCGATCTCGAGAGAGCACGTTGAGTACACCAACATACCGCCGTCCTTCACCGCTTGCGACGCGTTTCGCAGAATTGCTATCTGCCTGACAGCGGCGCGGGCAAAGTCTGACTCCCGGATCCTATATCTTATCTCCGGATTGTGTCGGATCGTTCCCGTGCCGGTACACGGCGCATCGACGAGGACTACATCGAAGCTCGCGTCGGAGAACGGGAGCGGCATTTCGGCATCGTAACGAACGCACTTGACGAAATCGACGCCCTGCCGGCGGCAATTGCCCGCAAGGAATTTTACACGCTTGTCACTGAGATCCCCGGCGACGATCAGCTTCGCCCGGGTTACATTGGACCCGGGCGCGGCGATCCTCGTCGTCTTGCTGCCCGGCGAAGCACATACATCCAGAAATCGATCGCCCGGTTTGAGAACAACCGCATCCGCTACGATCTGCGATGCTTCGTCCTGAAAGTAGATCAAACGTTCACTTTCAAGGGTCCGGAGCTCCGGCGTCATACTGTCGGCGAAGTAACAGTGGCTAACGTACGACGAAGACGCATACCCTGCGAGAGGCCCAATCCCATTGGAAGATCGCTCAGTTAGAGATCGGGCGGTGGGGCGAAACGCCAGCCGTGGCCGCTTGTTGTTAACAGCTGCGATCTCCCCGGCTTCGGCCGCGCCGAATTCCGAGATCCAGCGTTCTAACAACCAACGCGGGTGCGAAGTTTCGACCGAGAGCCTGTCGAGGTCGTCGGACCACTTCAGGACCAGCTCTTTCCGAGAGGCACGCCTGAGTATCGCATTCACGAATGGCTTTGCCGACGATTTACCTGCCCTCGCGACAAGCTCGACGCTCTCGTTTATAGCAGAATACGCCGGAACGCGATCGAGACGCAGGAGCTGAAACAGCCCCATTCGAAGCGAAATTTGAACGGCGAGGTCCAATTTTCGCTGGTTTGACGCGGTATCGACTAAGCGGTCGAGATGGATCTGATCTCGAAGCGAGCCGAGCACGATCTCGTGCACAAGATTGCGGTCGCGATCGGAGAGGTCATCGGCCAGCTTAGCCAGCAGCTCCGACGAATTTCCGCGGTTCTGCTCTAATCGCGAAAGGATCTCGAAAGCTGAGATTCTCGCAGGCGAGATAGTCATATCGGTGAGAGCCCAGGCCGCATATCATCGGCGTTTGTCATGGCCGCGGAGCGAATAGTCCGGCAGATCGCCTTTTTTCAGGTTGTGATCGACCGTCTTGCGTTCATCGAAGACAAAACACTCGCCCTCCCAAAGCGACTCATCCTGCGGCGTTTCGTCGAGATACCCGAGTATGCCGCCTTCAAGCTGATAAACATTCTCAAATCCAAGCTGCTTCATGAATGGCGCGAACTTTTCGCAACGTATGCCACCGGTGCAGAACATCGCGACTCGCTTGTGCACCGCCGGGTCGAGATGCTCGGCAACAAAACGCGGCAGGTCGCTGAATTTTCGCGTGCCGGGATTAACGGCTCCGCGAAACGTACCGCTCATATATTCGTAGTCGTTTCGAGCGTCAAGGACGAATGTTTCTTCGTCCTGGATCAGCGAGTTCCAGTCGTGCGGCGACACGTGAGTTCCCTCGCCGAGCGAGATCTCGACGTTCTTCCTAAGCGTGACGATCTCCGGCCGTATCTTGACGTCGATCTTCCTCAAAGGGGCCGTATCGTGCAGCGACGAGCGGTACCGCAGCCGTGTCTGAAATATCTCTTCGACGGCCGGAACAAATGTCGCGATCTGCTGCGGTTTGCCACAGACTGTCGAGTTGAATCCTTCTTCGGCGATCACGATCGTCCCTCGGACGCCCGTCTCAAACATTACATCTTTCAGACTCTGCCGGATCAAAGCGAGGTCGCAAAGCGGTTTGAATTCGAAAAACGTGATTATTTGAAACTGCTCACTTTCGGTCATTTTATATCTTTATCCCAACCGCTCACCCATTCTCGGCCGAACGCCGTTAATAAAATCCCTTGCGGCCATCCGCTTGCGCCCCTCGGGTTGAAGCTCCTCAATTCTAAGCAGCGATCTCTGGCCGCACTCGATGACCAGCTCACCGCCGGCAGCCGCAATTATCGTCCCAGGCTCTCGAAAGACGTCATCGCCGGTCGCCGATACGCTTGAACTCCATATTGTAAGCCTCCCCGACCGAAAGAACGTATATGATGTCGGGAAAGGCTGAAATCCTCTTATCCGGTTGCGAATGCTCTCGGCACTCGATGACCAGTCTATCAACCCATCTTCTTTCCTCAAGATAGGCGCCAGTGTCGCAGCAGCGTGGTCCTGCGGCCGAGGCATGATCGAATCGAGTTGTGCGAGCGTCTCCACGATCAATTCACCGCCGAGTTCTGCCAGACGCGTCATCAGGCTCACGGAATCCTCATCCTCGCCGATCGACACACTCTTTTGCAACAAAATGTCGCCGGTATCGAGGCCGCGATCGATCTTCATCGTCGTTACCCCGGTCTCGGTCTCGCCGTTTACGATGGCCCAATTTACGGGCGCGGCGCCGCGGTACTTGGGCAACAGCGAGAAATGGACGTTCATTGCCCCGTTCCGGTAGGCAGTGAGAAACTCATCCGGAAGTATCCGACCGTATGCAACCACGACAGCAGCGTCAGCATTGTGCGAACGAAATTCCGATAGAACTTCAGGCGTCCTGATCTTAAGTGGCTGCAATACCGTAAGACCCTGCTCCAAGGCGAGTTCTTTCACCGGTGAAAAGGCAACACGTTTGCCCCGGCCCGCCGGACGGTCAGGCTGAGTGTACACAGCGACGACGTCGTGGCCGGCATCAACGATGCTTCTCAGCGACGGGACCGCAGCAGCGGGTGTTCCCATGAAAACGATCTTCATCCGATATTTACATCCTGAGCTTCCGTCGTTTCGGTGCCAAAACGGTCAAAAGTGTTAAGTTCGCCATGGAACTTAACACCTTTGACAACGGAAACGTACCAGGGTCGCAGCGGCTTCCCTGTCACGTCAATATCCGCAGTGGTAATTGGAAAACTCGTAGGTCTTCTCCCATTTGCCGCCTGACTTCTTATACGCGGCAAAGCCTGCCCCTTCGAACGATTGTTGATAAGTAAAGATCTCCGCCACGCCGTCGCCGTCGTAATCAAAACTATCAAGCAGAAGTTCGTGATAGACGCCTTTGTCGACATCGCTTAGGTCTTTACTCATGACCTCGGACCTGTCGATGGAGCGAAAATCCGAGTACGTGAACTCATATTTTCCGCTTGAACCTTTCTCGGCGATAAAGAACAACAACGCCCTCGACGTCTTGTTGGCCTCGATCCAGTAAGAACCGACAAATTCCGCCTTTCCGTCGTTGTTCACGTCGATCGCGGTCAGGTTTTGGTAATGAAGCGTCGTCGCGTTCAAGCTGTGCGATGAATACTCAGCCTTGACCAGGGCGTCGATCTCCGACTTTTCGGCCGCCGTCGGCTTTCTGCGAAAAACAGTTGTGTTCTTGACGGCTGCGTTGGTCGCCAAGGCCATCACGAACCCTTTTAGTGCCGTTTTAGTCGATCGCGACGTGGAGTTTGCAGTGTTTGGCGCACATTCGGATTTCACGTTGGACGACTTTACGGTGACTGTGCCGGCAGCTGCGCCGCCAAAGATCATTTTGTACGCGCTGCCCGGCCTGTAATAGGAGTTGGCAAAGCCCGTCAAAATCGGCTTTTCGTCGCTTCCGTTAACCGTCGTCTCGAGTTTTCCTTTATTTATATAGGCGATCGGTTCAAGGGTTTTGCCATCGTTCAGAACGGCGAAGATCATCGGCTTGGCCGTTTTCGCGGCAGGCTTTTGTTTTTGGGCATATGCCGTCGTCCCCGTGAGCAGGACGGCGGCGACCATTGTTACGACAATAGATCGCAGCATTTTCATATTCTTGGTTGATTTTTCGGGATCGTTGGTCTTGTTCTACAGTTTTTGAGCGATGGATTTGCCCTGCATGAATTGCAGCAGGTATTCGCGTCCGCCGGCCTTTGAGTCGGTCCCACTCATATTGAATCCGCCGAAGGGATGGACGCCAACGAGGGCGCCCGTGCATTTTCGATTCAAATAAAGGTTGCCGACATGAAATTCACGCCGCGCCCTCTCAAGCCTCTCGGGGTCCTTCGAGTATAAAGATCCGGTGAGCCCGAACTCGGTATCGTTGGCGATCTCGATGGCGTGATCGAAGTCACGCGCTTTGATGACCGCGAGCACCGGAGCAAAGATCTCTTCCTGCTCGATCGTGGCTCCCGGAGCAACGCCGTCGACGACCGTCGGCTCGATATAGAAGCCTTCTGAGTCGTCGCCGCTGCCGCCGACAAGGACCTTACCGCCTTCGTCGACGCCTTTCTGAATATACTCGAGCGTGGTATCGAACGAGCGTTTGTTGATGACGGCCGCGACCCTGGTATCTGCTTCGGTCGGTAGACCGATCTTTAGCTTACGCGTGAGATCGACGACCTTTTCCAACAGTTCGGCATGCACCTTTTGGTCGACGATCAGTCTCGAGCACGCAGAACACTTTTGACCCTGAAAACCAAAGGCCGCCTGCACCACACCAGCGGCGGCTGAATCAAGGTCGGCGTCATCTGCCACGACGATCGCGTCTTTGCCTCCCATCTCAGCTACGACGCGTTTGATCCAGATCTGACCGGGCCGCGTCTTGGCCGCTTCTTCGTTAATGTGCAAACCGACGCCCTTTGATCCGGTGAACGAAATGAAACGTGTCTTGGGATGCGTGACCATCGCCTCGCCCGTCTTCGAACTTCCGCTGATAAAATTGACAACACCCGGCGGTAAACCTACTTCCTCGAGGATCTCAACGAACTTCGCAGCGATCGTCGGAGAGTCGGAAGACGGTTTTAGAACAACTGTATTTCCAGCTACGATCGCGGCGGTGGTCATACCGGCCATAATGGCGAGCGGAAAATTCCAGGGCGGAATTATTGCACCGACACCGAGCGGAATATATTCAAACGTGTTTGCTTCACCCGGATTCTGTGTCACCGGTTGCTCGGCGCTCCACCGCACCATTTCCCTGCCGTAAAACTCACAAAAATCGATCGCCTCGGCGGTATCGCCGTCTGCCTCGGCCCACGTCTTGGAGACCTCAAAGATCATCCAGGCGGAAAGCTCGTGTTTACGCCTACGCATTACGTCGGCGATCTTAAAGAGATAGTCCGCTCTTTCCACCGGAGGTACTCTGCTCCATGTAGCGAATGCCTTGGTCGCCGCATCGATGGCCTTCTCTACAAGCGTAGTATCTGAGTCTCCTTCAGAAAAAACGCCGACGACTTCAGATACTTTCGCCGGATTGACGCTACGGAACTTGCGATCTAACGCGATCTTTTCGCCGTTGATCACGATCGGATATTCACGACCTAGTTCACTTCGGACCTTTTCGATCGCGGCACTTATGGCTTCGGCATTTTCCGGCTTGGAAAAATCGGTCAAAGCTTCATTGGTAAATTCGTCGAGACTTGTCTGTGTCTTCATATAACCTTCGATCTATCGGTATCGCTGCCGGTCGATCTCATGCAGCTCCCATTCGTCCAGCAATTCTGGCATCTGCGGCTCGGTCTTGTCTTGCCAGCCAACGATGAACCGCGGCTGCTGTGTGTCGTTTGAATGCTTCACGTAGCTAAGCAAGAGTGTCCAGCCTTTTAATAAATAGAGGTTCAATTCACGGATCGAACCTACTTCCGCGGTGAGTTTGGTTTCTTCCAGCGCCATATCAGTTCCACTCGCCCGACTTCTGTAATCTTTTTATTCTACGCTTTGCCAACTCGCGTTTCAACGGGGTCATCCTGTCTAAGAATACTATCCCGTCGCAATGGTCTGTTTCGTGAAGAATACACCTCGCTGCAAGGGCCGTCTCGTCAAATTCGACTTCCTTTCCCTCACGATCGTGTGCCTTTACGATCACGCGAGACTGCCTTGCCACGGTCTGAAAAAGGCCCGGAAAGGACAAACAGCCTTCATCGCCAACCTGTTCACCTTCGTAGTGGATGATCTCCGGATTGATCAACACCTGCCGGTTAGGTTCGCCCGATTCACCCCGCACATCCATCACGAAAAGCCGTTTCGAAAGGCCGATCTGCGGAGCGGCCAGCCCGACACCTCGCGCCGACTCCATCGTTTCGAACATGTCAGTGATCAATTTATCGAGCTCGGCACCAAATTCGCCCGGCAAAACCGGATCGGCGGCGGTCAGTAATACAGGATCCGGAAAATGTACGATATCGAGGATCGGCATAACGGCGGGACTGCAAACGAAGCGGCGAATGGCTCAATCCGCAAACTTTCCTTTTTCTTTCTCCGTCCAGTCGCAGAGTATCTTGGCGTCGCCCTCTCTCATGACCGAATCGCGGTGTATCCACAAGTACGAAGGCAGCGGCATCTCTTTCGACTCGACCTGCTCGCACACCTCTTCGAGTTTTTTTGCCTTTCTTTTATTTTCGTAAGTATTGAAAACACTGAAATTAAGATGTCTGCGGCCGTCATCGATGTGGTTCTTCAGGAACCAGCCCGTAGGTTGGACATTCGCGTACCATGGATATACCGTCTTGTTCGTATGACAGTCGTTACAAGAACGATCGAGGATCACGCGGACATTTTCAGGCACGCTTACGGCCGATTCTAAAGTTTCAGAGGCGACGACCGGCGGGTTGGTTTTGTCTATCGGAAAAAACTGAAGCGACGCGAAGCCGATAACGAACAGGACGAAAATGATTGTGATAGCTTTCTTCAACAATTGCGCGGTTCAAGGTTACTCGGTCCGATCATGCACACAGCTTTGTTGCCCGGCGCGACCGTCTGCAAAGACCCGATCTTTTGATGCTACTATAATTGCCCGGAACTGAAAAGATTTTGATCGCGATTTGCGCTATACAAAGCACGCCTTGACGTACGATTTCGGGGTATCATTGCTATGGTATTTCGTTTATGGCCACGCTGAGTCCCGTAGTAATTTCGATACCTGTCTTTGCCTCGATGATCGCGATCGAGGCATTCATTGCGAATCGTCTCGGTTCAAACGAATACGAGGATCGAAAAGACACGTGGGTCAATATCCTGCTCGGTTTTGTAAGTGTGGCATTCGGCTTTCTGTTCGGGTTGGGTACTGGGTTGGTCTACGTCTTTGCCTACGAGATCGCCCCGTTCAAGTTTCCGGTGGACGCGTGGTGGTCGTGGGCGATCCTATTGTTTGTAGATGATCTTGCATATTATGTTTTTCACCGTGCGAGCCACGAGGTCCGTTTGTTGTGGAACTTTCATGTGGTCCACCACTCCAGCGAACACTACAACCTAAGCGTCGCGGTCCGGCAAAGCTGGTTCAGCGGACTGCTGCACTGGATGTTTTACGCGCCCATTATGCTTATGGGATTCGCGCCGTGGATGTTCGCTATTATGCACGGTGTAAATCTGATCTATCAGTTCTGGATACATACAAAGTTCATTACTCGCCTCGGCCCACTCGAATACGTCTTTAACACGCCTTCACACCATCGCGTCCACCACGGCGTCAATCTGCCCTATCTCGATCGGAATTACGCCGGGGTATTCATCATTTGGGACCGACTTTTCGGCACGTTTGTTGACGAGAACGAAACACCGCGGTACGGCATAATCAAGCCGATACAAAGCTACAATCCGCTCTGGATCAACATTCACGCATGGGTCGAGATGTGGCATGCGATCAAGCGACAGCCGAGCTTTCGTCGAAAACTCCGCTGCGTCTTCGCCTCGCCAAATATGGATCTGGATCTAAAATATGAAAGTTAGACTAACGCTGACACTTTTCGCGGTCGCCGCCGCCGTGATCGCAGTGACCGCGGCAACGGTCTATTCTCAGACGACTTCGTTGATCGTCAAGTCTAAGAAGATCGAATACAAACGTCGGGGCGCAGATGTACCGGATCACAAAAGATCGTTCGAGGTAACCTACCCCGTCATCCAGAGCAGATTACCGGTCGCCGTCAAGAAGAAAATAGAGCGTGAGATCGACTACTGGCGAGTTTTCAAGATGTCTTTACGCGAAAATCTTCGCGGCGACACGTGGCTTAGCAGTTTTGACTACGAGGTCAAATACAACAAGAATCATATTTTCGATATCTGGTTGACTGCCGAAGGGAGCGGTGCATATCCGGATTCGAGTACGAAATACATCGTATTAGACACGAGGACCGGCAAGCGCCTATTGCTCAACGATCTCTTCAACGCAGCCAAAACGCGGGGTCTGCGTGACTTGATCCGGCGTTCAATGGTACTGGTTGAAACTTCGCTTTCGTCGGAAGAAAAGGATACGCTGAAAAGCCAGCGTGAAGACGAAATTTACAACCAATTTCATCCGGGACCCGACAAACCGAGTTGAAGAACTTATCCGGGTTTACTGTCAGTAACAAGGGTGTAACGTTTCCTCTATGACTACGGTTACCCACACGTGATCCAGGCACTCGAGCCAAGTGGCGAATTCTTCTTCTCCTGGAGCCAGCTTCGGCCGTATATCAAACGCAGCGGTTTGCTCGGACGGTTCGTGCGTTAATATACTAGTTGCGATATGAGCGAGAGAAAGATCAGGTCCTGGTTGCAAAAACCGGGGCTCGACGGCCACGACCGGGGAGCCAAGGTCATCGCCCGCGCACTTCGTGACGCAGGAATGGAGGTGATATACACCGGCCTTTGCGCCAAACCCCTGAGATGATAGCAGCGGTGGCGCTGCAGGAAGATGTCGACGCGGTTGGCATTTCGATCCTTAGCGGGGCTCATAACACGCTTTGTCCGCGTATAATCGAACTACTCGGGCAGAACGGAATGGACGACACGCTTGTGCTCGTCCATCGTGCCGCAGGACGATATTCCAAAGCTCAAGGAGATCGGCGTTTCGGAGATCTTTTTGCCGGGAACCTCGACCGAGGACATCATCACTTTCATCCGCAGCCGCGTGCGGCACAATTAACGTCAGTTCGAATATTTATGTCTGCCCGCGAACGTCTGGCATGACGAGCTGGCGATACATTTCAAAAACAGAAAAAGGGGAGAGATTAATGAAAAAACTTGTTGCAGTATTCATGGCGGTTACTATCGGGTGCGGGATCTTGGTTTTCGGAGCCGAAGGAACGTCGGCAGCATCATCGAATGCCCCGTTCGCGGGACAGATCGTACCCAAAACCAAAAGAGTCTCGCGAAAGGTCTATCGCCGCAGCAAACGCGTGACCATAACGACTTGGCGACACGGCAAGCGGGTCACGAAAAAGGTATGGCGAAAGAGTTACCGCATCGGCCGCAAGACGGCGCACAAAACCAAGGTTGTCGTCATGGGGCGTAAGCCAAGGCGACCCTAACGGTCATCTGTAGGGCTTGTGTAGATCCAGGGGGCGAACGCAACCGGACGGACCTGTCGTCGGGGCGTCGCCTCTTTTTATTTAGAGCAACCATATGAAAAATATGATCCGCGTTGCCGGAGGACAAGGATTTTGGGGCGATCTATTGACCGCTCCGATCGACCAGGTCAGGAAAGGGCCTATCGACTACTTGATGCTCGACTATCTAGCCGAGGTCACGATGTCGATCCTGCAGAAACAACGGTCACGCGACCCGAGGCGGGGTTATGCCCGCGATTTCATATCCCTGATGGCGGAGACTCTCCCCGATTGCGTTGAAAAGAATATCAAGGTCCTCTCTAACGCCGGTGGCGTCAACGTCGAGGGATGCGCGTCTGCTATCGCCCATGTCGCTACGGAACTCGGTCTGCAGGGAAAAGGTAAAGATCGGCGTCGTCACGGGCGATGATTGCTTAGAAAAGCTCGACGCTTGGCTTGCACAAGGCGTCGAGATCAAATCGATGGACACCGGCGAGCCGCTCGCGTCCATCCGAGATCGAGTTCAATCGGCAAATGTCTATCTCGGCGCCGCACCGCTTGTCGAGGCTCTCGGCAGGTGTGCAAAAACATCATCGTGGGCGGCCGCCTCGCGGATACAGGCTGACGCTCGCTCGCGCCATGCATGAATTCGGATGGAAATTTGACGACTGGGACCGCATCTCGGCAGGCACTATCGCCGGCCATATTATCGAATGCGGAGCTCGTCATCAGGCGGCAATTGCCAATACGACTGGCAGAACATACCCGACATGGCCAACATCGGCTTCCCCATAGTAGAAGCCTCACCCGATGGCACGTTCGTAGTCACCAAACATGAGGGCACGGGGGGCCGCGTAAACGTCCAATCGGTCAAAGAGCAGCTTCTCTACGAGATGGGCGATCCGCATTCCTACATCACGCCGGACGTCGTCGCCGATTTCGCGTCGATCCAGCTCGCGGCGGACGGCGAGAATCGCGTAAAGGTCTTCGGCATCAAAGGACATCCAAAAACCGACTTTTACAAGGTCTCCCGATCGCCTACTCGACGGCTGGAAATCAGTCGGCACCCTCGTCTACGCCTGGCCCGACGCATACGCCAAAGCCCAGGCCGCCGACCGTATCCTCCGCCAGCGTCTCGACAATCTCGGCCTGAAATTTGACACCATCCTGACCGAATTCGTGGGCGTCAACGCCACCCACGGTCATCTCGCTTTAGCTCCCCTCGCTTACGAAGGAGGGGTGGACGCCGCTTCGGCTGACGGGGTGGTTCTCTCGTCGAGTAACACACGCGACTATCCAGAGGTCCAGCTCCGCATCGGCGTCCGCGGCCACGACCGCGCGTCCGTCGAGCGGTTCACCAAAGAGATCGCGCCGCTCATCCTCACCGGCCCTCCCGGCGTCACAGGCTTCGCCGGCGGCCGCCCAGTGTCGAAGAAATAATGATCATCCCGAAGTCGCTGATCGAGACAAAAGTCGATATCGTCGAGGCGTAACGGCTGATGCTTGGAGACACCTAGCTCAATCGGGCCATTGATGCTACGATTCGCTTGGTCTGAGGTCGAGAATCCACCATTCGACACTCGGAATTTGATCACTATTCATTTCCTTTGCCGTCTGCTGTGTTCAAACACGCGACAACGCAAAAGGAAACGGAATGGATCACGATCCGTTACAGGAAATACCATCTTGAATGCGTTACCCGACGAGGCATTTGGACGGATCGTCTCCGACTCGACCTTGGTCTCGGAAAGGTCCTGCACAGCCCCGCGAAGCGATATCACATGTTTACTTCCCCGAACACGCGATGGTCTCGATCGTCGCATATACCGAGCAAGGCCAGGGAACCGAGGTGCGGTGATCGGAAGTGAGGGTCGGTCGGACTCGATCGTGTTGGGAGCCGAAAGCACGCCGTACGAAAACATAGTTCAGTTGGCCAACGGCGGCCTCAGAATAAGGTCCGGACGACGTTGGAATTCGAACGAGGCGGGATCACCCAGAAATTACTGCTGCAATTTACGCAAAAACTTTCGTTCAGATTAGCCAGACCGCAATGTGCAACCGGATACAAGCAACGGCTCACTCGCTGGCTTTTGATGTGCCGTGACCGCGCGGAACGATACCGCATCTTACCCAGGAGTTTCTTGCTATCATGCTTGGCTCAAATCGTACGAGCGTCACCAACACCGCGATCGAACTGCAAAAACACGGCTTCGATTCACGCGGAAAGATCACGATCGTGACCGCTCCGGCCTAGGAGTTTACCTGCCCGTGTTACGACGTCATTCGGGACGCCTATTCGCAAAAATAACGGTTGAATAGACCTCATTCGCTGGCTGTACCTGATCGATTTGAATTCCCTTTGCGAGGGGGAGCGGCTGCATGTGTTTCGGCCGGTTGTTCCACCCCCACAAAGAACAACGATGAGGGATAGTCGAATGTCATCGTAAGCACCAGCCATAAAGCACTCTGTGCCGGACTTCCTCCTTCAAACGATGCTGACGGTCCGTGCGGCAGTTCCTACTATCTACCGTTCGTGCATCATTTCAACCTGTGCGACATGCATCTAATTGAGTTTCTCCAGGAATTTGAAGAATCCAGGGTTTGATCTCGGCGGATGTCCGCAGGCACGAGACGGATCGTCGGTCATGCTTATTCGGTCTTACTGATCCAGGCAGATTGGTAATTCTGGACAATAGGATGTTGGCATGATGCTCAAGTCTGCTTAACCTTCAGTTCACTTTTTGTTTAAGAACGCGGTCGATGTCGGTCATACGGGCCCAGGCGTTTGACGCCTTTGGCGGACGGCGTCTGTAGATCGACAGTCCGTCAATGTCATAGAGCAAACGTTTTGTCATTTGGACGGCCGAGCCACTTACTCGTGCGTAACGCGAAGCGTACTCGATGGCCGCGGTGTCGAAGGCATCGTCGTCGAAAACGGCGTTAACGAGGCCGATCGCCGCAGCTTCTTCAGCCGAGAACTCGAAACCCTGCGTCAGCAGCTCAAAGCTCTTCTTTTCGCCCAGATTTCGCCGCAGGATGGCCGCCATCGCGGGAACAAAACCGATCTTCACTTCGGGGTAACCAAACCTTGCGGAACGCGTCGCGATAACGAGATCGCATGCCATCGCGAGTCCACAGCCGCCCGCTAGAGCCCGCCCGTGAACCGCCGCGATCACCGGTACGCGGACGTTACGGATCAGTTCAAATAACTCGGCAAGCGAACGGGCGTCCTCGACATTCTCTTCGTACGAAGCACTTGCGATCTTTTGTATCGAAGCCAGGTCCGCTCCCGAACAAAAGTCATTTCCAGCACCCCGAATCACGACGGCTCTCAGACTTTCG
The DNA here is from genome assembly GCA_044228265.1 of Pyrinomonadaceae bacterium. Classification (GTDB taxonomy): domain Bacteria; phylum Acidobacteriota; class Blastocatellia; order Pyrinomonadales; family Pyrinomonadaceae; genus OLB17. The sequence goes on along the minus strand of JBGAVC010000007.1, from coordinate 70,492 downwards.
TCCGCGTCAGCCTCACGCAAGGCATCCTTCATCGAGGCGATGAGCTCGTCATTCAACGCATTGCGCTTCTCGGGCCGATTTAGCGTGAGAATGCGAGTCGAACCTTCATCCTGAAGTCAGTAAGGTCATTTGAGCCAATCATTGCCAAAGATAATTATTAATTAGTAATTAATAATTAGTAATTAACTACGCTAAGTCTCCGAGTTCTTGAAGATGAGATTATCGAAGATATTATTTTGACCAGGTCCAGTCGGTCGTCTTCGATAGAACGATATTCGGCATCGGTTAGGATATCGCCGTGAAAAAGAACGAGTAGCCAGTACTCGGTTTCCAAAGCTCTACGACGAGCTACGCCAAATTCTGCGATAAATATTTCCCGATTCTCAGCTCCAACTGCGGCCTTAACATGTTTCCCAATGTTCGTACCTGAAATGAGCAACTCCTTCGACAAAACGAACTCGCGCTTCGTCTCATTCAGGTAGTGGCAAAGCTTCACAATGCGCAGAGCAAAATCAAGTGACTTGTCGAGGACGACGTTATCGCTCATCGAGGTTCAAAACAGCTTCGTCGCTTTGTCGATCTCGGCGGCGAACTTCTCGATCGTGTTCGCGACGATCACGATCTCGTCGCTCGCTTCTTTCCAGTCACGCTGTTCGATGGCTTCGCGAATGCCCGGCAGCGTTTTGACACCGTAACCAGTGTAAAAACCGGGTGCATAGATCTGGTGCCTGAACCAGTCACGTCGCGGCAATCCCTCCGTGCGGATCAATGCCCTCTCGGACTTGAAGAGTATTTCATCGAGCTGCATTTGAACGGCCGCGGAAGGCTGTTTGCCCGCCGCCGCCTGTCTGTAGGCCCGAGTGCTTTCCTGAAGTTTAGCGAGAGCGTTCTGAAGCGGCGCGAAATTCAGGAACGGCACATTCTCCTTTTGTTTCGGAACTACAAACGTTTCCGTCGGATCCTGGACCGCCTTGAGCATCCCGTTGGCGATGAGCTGGTTCGTCGACCTCGTCTCCTCACGCATCGTTTCGGCGAGTCGCGTGACTTCAGTGGCATATTGGGCGATCGTGTCGGTAAAGTTTGAAAAATCGAACGGCAAAGTGTCGGCATTAGCCAACCTCAATACAGCGTGGCCGCCGACATTTGCCATCGCGATACCGTACGCGAATCCCGGATCGCCAAAACGTGTGAAGTGATCGAATGAATCGTAGATCGAGTGATAGGAACCGCCGCCGTCCTCGCCGCCAAAGCCGAGGTTTAACAAAGCGATGCCTAAATGCTGGAGGAACGGCGTGTAATCGGACCCTGACCCGAGAGCACCGATCCGCATATCCGGACGGTTCATCAACTCACTGCGTCGCTCGACCGGTGCGTTGACGATCTGGTTTGCCCGGGCGCGTGCCCAGACCGACATCTTGGTCTGCGGATCCGAGACATCTTTACCAACCTCGTTGATAAACTTTTTTCGAGTGTGTGCGAACCATGTACTGAGGCCACGACCATTGCTGTCGGTGTTGATATAGACCGCGGCCTTTTGGCTAAGTTCGTCCGCGTGGGTCTCGACCCACTCGGTCGAACCGATCAAACCTTCTTCCTCGGCGTCCCATGCACAGTAGACGATGGTGCGCTTAGGCTTCCAGCCGGTCTTTGCAAGCTCGGCTATGCCGCGCGCCTCTTCCATCATCGCGACCTGGCCGCTCAGCGGATCGTCAGCCCCGTTATTGGCAGCCGTCGTGATGATTGCCTGAGTCGATCCATTCGTCGGGCCACTCGAACCTGGCATTTTTGCGATGACGTCGTAGATCGGTTTGATGTCCCAATTGAACTCGAGTTTCATGTGGACAGTCGGCGTCTTGCCTCCAAAATGATAAGTGGTTGCCAACGCACCTTTCCATGCGTCCGGAACCACCGCTCCGTCCAGATTCCGCGGCAGCGGAGGGCGTCGCCATGGAAACCGGAAGTACGGGTATCTTGGTCAGCGTCGGAGCACTCTTTGGCGGCAATCGTTTGGCGTCAGCTGTAGCACCGACACCGCTTGGTAAGCGGATCGCCCGGATAGAGCAGCATATCCATCCGATCCGCGCTTTACGCCGTTCTCATTTCGGTACGCACCTTTCGGGTAAACATCGCCCTGATAGAATCCCATCGTCCGCGGATCAGAATAAATGATGCGGTCGATCGCACCGTGCTCGCTGACGACCTTTGGTTTGATACCGCGCCACGAGCCGCCATAGCGAGAATGACGATCTTTCCCTTGACGTCGATCCCTGCTTTGTCGAGTTCTTCGTAATCTGCGGGCCGGCCAGTAATTGGCGTAGACTCAGCAGCCCGGTATCGCCGTCGATCAGTACGCGTTATACGTCGAAGCTGCTCGTCCTGCTGTCCCGAGGTCGCATCCTCGCTTGAGCGCGAGGCTCCTGAAGCTTCATCGTGTATTTCTCCGGCGAGGTCATCTCGACGAGCCTCGATTTGGGCGTCGGGAACAGGACATCGAACGATTCGATCTGGGTGTCATATCCCCACGAACGAAGGTGCGAGGCTATGAATTCACATTTTCGCGGTCATACTCTGGCGACCAGAGATGGTGCGGCCGTGCCGACAGACGTTTCAACCAGTCGCGCAAATTGTTGGCTTGCCAAAAATGAATCGAATTTCTTTCAAGTTCACGCTGCTGTCCAACGTCGCGTCTGAGAACCCAAGTAAAGTCCCGCGGGCGGGCATGGATTGAGCAAGGATCGAACTTGATAGTAGTAAGACGAGAGTCGAACGGAGAATCATTTTTGAACATATTTTTTGCAAAGAGAAAATTATTGTCCTAAGCGATCAGAGAATCCGGAGCGGACCTAACAATAAATGGCGAATTTCGAGTACACTCGTTTCGACACATTCTAACAGGAGATCGAACTATGGAAAAAATGCTGGCGTCCATCTTAATCAGCCTCACCTTCTGCGTTGTGAACGCCGCCGCTCAGCGCGACTATTGTTTCTGACGACGGACTCAAGGTAACACAAACGGTCTCATTCACGGTCACCGGAAACAAGGTCGAGGGGACGATGTNCTTCCAGCCGGTCTTTGCAAGCTCGGCTATGCCGCGCGCCTCTTCCATCATCGCGACCTGGCCGCTCAGCGGATCGTCAGCTCCGTTGACCCAGCCGTCGTGATGATTGCCGCGAATGATCCATTCGTCGGGCCGCTCGGAGCCTGGCATTTTTGCGATGACGTCGTAGATCGGCTTGATGTCCCAATTGAACTCGAGCTTCATGTGAACGGTAGGCGTCTTGCCTCCAAAATGATAAGTGGTCGCCAACGCACCTTTCCATGCGTCGGGAACGACCGCTCCGTCCAGATTCCGAAGCAGCGGCAGCGCGTCGCCGTATGAGACCGGAAGTACGGGTATCTTGGTCAGCGTCGGAGCACTCTTTGGCGGCAATCGTTTAGCGTCCTTTGTAGCACCGACACCCTTGGTAAGCGGATCGCCCGGATAGAGCGGCATATCCATCACAGAGCCGCGCTGTACGCCGTTCTCATTTCGGTACGCACCTTTCGGGTAAACATCGCCCTGATAGAATCCATCGTCCCGCGGATCGGAATAAATGATGCAGCCGATCGCACCGTGCTCGGCGGCGACCTTTGGTTTGATACCGCGCCACGAGCCGCCATAGCGAGAAATGACGATCTTTCCCTTGACGTCGATCCCTGCTTTGTCGAGTTCTTCGTAATCTGCGGGCCGGCCGTAATTGACGTAGACAAGCGGCCCGGTAACATCGCCGTCGATCGAGTACGCGTTATACGTCGGAAGCTGCTCGTCCTGCTGTCCCGAGGTCGCATCCTCCTTGAGCGCGGGCTCCTGAAGCTTCATCGTGTATTTCTCCGGCGAGGTCATCTCGACGAGCCTCGATTTGGGCGTCGGGAACAGGACATCGAACGATTCGATCTGGGTGTCATATCCCCACGAACGAAATTGCGAGGCTATGAATTCCGCATTTTCGCGGTCATATGGCGACCCGAGATGGTGCGGCCGTGCCGACAGACGTTTCAACCAGTCGCGCAAATTGTTGGCTTGCAAAAATGAATCGAATTTCTTTTCAAGTTCACGCTGCTGTCCAGACGTCGCGTCTGAGAACCCAAGTAAAGTCCCGCGGGCGGGCATGGATTGAGCAAGGATCGAACTTGATAGTAGTAAGACGAGAGTCGAACGGAAGATCATTTTGAACATATTTTTTGCAAAGAGAAAATTATTGTCTAAGCGATCAGAGAATCCGGAGCGGACCTAACAATAAATGGCGAATTTCGAGTACACTCGTTTCGACACATTCTAACAGGAGATCAGACTATGGAAAAAATGCTGGCGTCCATCTTAGTCAGCCTCACCTTCTGCGTTGTGAACGCCGCCGCTCAACGCGACTATTGTTTCAAAAACGACGGACTCAAGGTAACACAAACGGTCTCATTCACGGTCACCGGAAACAAGGTCGAGGGGACGATGGAATCCGGCAGTTATGATAACGGGACATCAGCGGAGACATTTGCGTTCACCGGTAAAAAGACCGGCCCGATACTCACAATAAAATTCGCCAGAAAACCACCATACGAACCGGCTCATGGCTCGCGGACGATCAAATGGACGTTAGGCACCGGCAAACTCAAAATACCAATGTACGGCAAAAACTACGTTTCAATGAAATACTCGAACTATATCGCGACGTTTGCCAGATGTAAGGAGATATAACCGCTCCGTTACGCCTGCAGGCCGAGTCCAACCGCCTCATTTTCCGGAACATCGATCCACATCCGAAGCAGGGCCGTCGAAAATGTCTTGCCCTGAGCGTCGGTCATCAGGCTCAGTGTCCCGCCGCCGCCGAGGCTTTCGTGAAGTAGGAAATTCAAGGCGCCGAGGTTTGGCAGTTCGAACCGCTCGACACTGCCCTTTACCATATCGCCAAAATGATCCTTGACCTTTGCTGCCGTTACTTCTCGCACCAGCAGTGGATAATATTCGTCTTTTAGGGCAATGATCCCGACATTGGCGGTGTCGCCTTTATCGCCCGATCGGGCGTGGGCGAGTTTAACGAGTTGGATCTTCATAATTGTTATGGCTTGACCTCGAACACCAGGAAATAGTCCATCTTGTCGGGTTTTACGAAATCATACTGGTCTTTCAGCACATATCCGGCACGCTTCAGCTCATCGATCACGATATCCTTATTCAATCCGTGATCGTCACCCTTACCGTTCCTGTCGATGATGCCGACGCAGGCACCTTTTCGAAGTGCTTTGCGGAGGTTTTTCATCAGAATGATCGGTTTTGCGATCTCGTGGTAGGTTTTCAGGATCAGTACAGCGTCGACCGAGTTTGGCGGCAGCAGCGGGTCGTCCTCCTTACCGAGGATCGTCTTGATATTTGCAAAACCTTCGTTTTTGGCGCGTTCGTTGATGTGATCGATGTATTCCCGGTTGATATCAACCGCATAGACCTGGCCGCCTGCACCGACGCGATTTGCTGCTCTGACGGTAAACCAGCCGGATCCCGCCCCAATGTCCGCCACGCCCTTTTTCTCCGTGATGCCGAGGATATCCATGACGCGATCGATCTGCAGGTTCTTGGCCCGCTCGGAGTTTTCAAATATCGCGAGGTCGCCAGTGTAGGGATTGCTGGTCGGGCGACCGATATCGTCAGCCGGATCTTTCGCAGGAGTCGGGGTAGGCGTCGCCACCACGGTCGGCTCAGCAGGCTGTGAGCTGGTCGCCTGGCACGACGCGGCGAGAATCGCCGAGCATCCCAGAAGCAGGATCAGCTTACCTAGCGTCAGTGCCAATGTCTTCGTCATAGCAACCATTATATTGCTCGCGACGGATCAAATGCGAGGGCTTGGGCCACTACGTCGTCCGCGATCCGTTCTATTAAGCCGAATTTCAACGCGGTGTCGGCATCTATAGGTTCCGCGGTAAAGAACGTCTCGAGGGCCGCCGCCTCTCCAATTAGTCGCGGCAAGCGCTGTGTACCGCCCCAGCCGGTAATTATTCCCAAGCCGGTTCCGGGATGGGCAAAAGTTGCGTTTCGCGAAGCGATTCGACGATCGCATGCAAGAGCCAGGTCCAATGCGCCGCCATAACATGGTCCATTGACGGCCGCTACCGTAAGTTGCGACATCGATTCGATCGTCGTCATCAGGCTTTGGCCGCGGATCGAAAATTCCCTCACCGTTTCAGCGGTTACCGCGGCGATCTCGCGCAGGTTCGCTCCGGAGGCAAATATGCCGTCCGTGCCTGTGAGGACGAGGCGTTCAACCAAACTGTCACCGTCAAGACCCTCTACGATCGATCGAAGCTGTGTTAGAACGCTGATCGACAACGGATTTCGGATCTCCGGCCGCGTGAATCGCACGATCAGGCTGAGATCGATCTTGTCGGTGACGATTGCCGGGGGCGTAACTGGCTGCATTCATTCGATATCTAGAAAAAGATCGCCCAAGTCGCAAAGTCGTCGGTGAAATTCTCAAACCGGTGCGGAACACCGGCCTCGACAAAGAAGACATCGCCCGCCTCAAATCGGTGTCGCTCGTCGCCGATCAGAATTTCACCACTGCCGCGTGCGATAAAATAGAACTCATCCTCTTCGTGGGCCGTCTGATAGTCGATCTCTTTCGGTGCAAAGAAAACGAGCTTTACCCCGTGTTTTTCGAATGGTTCAAGGTCCCAAACGCCTTGTTTCCACTTTTCATTTGCAGGCAGCGGCAGTTTGGCCAGAAGCTCGTTGATAGTGAATTTCATGTGATTCAAAGCAGGCTCAATCTAACCGCCAGTGGAACACCTATTCTGAGTGCGTTTCGCACCACAAAACGTCCGACCGGCGGCATTGCCCGTCTCGCTGCGGGCCCGATCACGTGCACCGCGACCGGCTCGGCGATATCCTTGACAACGAACTTTGCCGTCTTGTAGGTTACGCGGCCCGTCGTGGCCACCACGACCATTGCCTCCGTTCCGACCTTACGAGCGACGCTGGCCCGGCGATCGCGTGTCGGAAGGTCACGCTGCTGGGCCTTCGCCGTCAACGTGAACAAGCACGGTACGGCACAAAAAAGCACTGTTGCCAATATCGATGGTCTCATTGTATGCAGGTGTTCGAGTGCGGTTTCCGGAATCTCCCGGCCAACGGTCATCATATCCCGAAGACGGCATAATTCATAGCAGTTTATCTGCCGACCTGGGGATACTCTCGTCAAAAACTAATAAGATTCGCTGTCCTTCACCATCCGTTGAAATCGCTCGGCGTCCTGCCGCATCGTAATGTTGTTGAAGAAAACGTACCCGAGCCTGTCTTTCGGCAGCATGGTCACGAGCTCTTCGAGTTCGCCGTCCTCGTATTCGTAACGCCAGCGGACACGCCCGTGAAGCCGGAAGTAACACCGATCGGGAGTCACGGTCGAACGGGAGAAAGGATCGACCACGTGCCAGAGGTCGAGCCGCTCGCAAAGCGATTGGACCAGCGAATCGTCCCAATCGCCACGTGGTTCCCAGCAAAAATTCAGGCCGCCACGCTCGACGGACGTAAAGAACGTTTCGAGGTCTCTAATATGGTCTTTCGATGGAATAAAACTCGCCGGGCATTGAAACAAAACCGTCCTTGCCTGCAGGGCCGTTGCACAAGCGAGCGTTATCTCCCATGCCTCTTTAACGATCGCCGTAGGTTTGAACGATCCCGCTTCGTTAAACTCGGTCTCGGTCAGACGCCGTCGCAGGCGTTTGAACGTCGGACTTTTTGACGTGTGCGTTATCAACTGCCAGGCCTTGAGCGTAAATTCAAACTCCGGCGGCATTTCCATTCGCCAACGCTCCAGCGTCGTGATCATAGGCGGCTGATAGAAAGTGTGCTGTATCTCGACGGTCGAAAGCCGCTCACGATATGCTTCTTTGGTCGCCCCAAAGCCGCACGTTCCTATTCGGACAAGACTTTCCATCTGTTTCGATTTAACCACACCCGTGCGTTCGCCGGCATACTTTACCGTGCCCCGATATCGTGTGAGATTGTGTTCATCATATTATGCCGATCGAATTACTCGGCTGGGGAAGCTCGGCAATTTTGCTGGCCACGCTTGTCAAGCAGGTACACAAACAATGGATCTCGCGGTCTAGCGATGGTCTCTCAAAATGGCTCTTTGTCGGACAGCTGGGCGCCTCCGTTGGGTTCACGATCTACAGCCTCGTAACGCGAAATTGGGTATTCGCGGTGACGAACGCCGCCCTTACGATAAATAACATTGTTGGTATATGGCTGTACTTCAGGTATAAATAGCTAAACTGAATACGGCGCCCGATCAAATATGAAAAATGGCCCAGCACGATTTGAATTCTACCTCGACAAGCTCGAGGAGCTTTTGTTACAGGCGGGGCAGCAGCCCGACGCGGGCCTTTGGCTCTATCAGAACAATGCCCGCACGCCGCTGTTCATGCTCGAAGGCCTGGCGCGGCTCTACAGCAGGCTCCATGACCGTAAAACGTTCGAAAAAGTCGAAACGCAGGCAAAACTAGTCGAAGACGCTCTCGGTGCTATCGACTATTACGACGGATTTGCAAAGGAATTCGCCCTGGACAATAGCATGCCGGCGAAAGTCACCGAATTTGCCCGCAAAAGGGCCTCTCAGAAGACCGCCGACCTGAACCGCCTGCTCGTTGATCGAAAATGGCTTGGGCCAAAGGCAAAGCGGATCGCCAAGATCCGTAAACGGCTTCGCCGTGTTGACTGGCTCGGCGATAAAGACGAGATAGCGGCCATCGCCGCTTATTATCAGCGGTCGATCGATGGGATCGATAAATTCGCTTCCAAATTCGAAGGGGGATTCACGAACCTTGAGTCGCAGGTCCACGAGCTGCGACGAAAGCTGCGTTGGCTGAGCATCTACCCTCAGGCCCTGCAAGGTGCGGTCCAGCTTACCGATAGTGCTTCAGGCCTCCCCGAACTCACCAAATACCTGATAGCCGAGATCGTCAATTCTCCATACAACAAGATGCCGCCGCCGGGCAATTGCCGCTGGCTGCTGATGCTGGAACGCGACCGGTTTTACGCTCTGAGCTGGATGATCGCTGAACTGGGCAAGTTGAAGGACAGTGGTCTCAGGATAGACCTCCTTAAAGAGGCCGGAGCGGCCCCGGCAACTGACGCCAAAGACGCATCTGCGATCCTGGACCAATCATCGCTTATCTGCCGAACTTACTTTGGAGAAGGAAGCCTCGATGATCTGGTCAAGAGTATCCGTCGATCTGTAGAAACTCGGGCGAACGCCGCCTAGTTCGATTGCTCCTCACCGAACCAGAAGCATAGTCCGTCCGGTGCAACAACAAAAAAGACACGAAACTTCAAACCGTCGTGGATGTCATCGTCAATGGCACCGATATTTGCGAGGCCGTTCGCTATGAATTCGTTCCTGAGAGCCTCGACATTATTGGTGCGAAACGCGCAGCCGTCCTGCTCGGGGTCGCCGCCGTTTTCGGCAACCGCCATTCGGATGCGATCGCGTTCGAGTACGACCTTTCTATGCGGCTCCTCGGTTTGCTCGACGACCGTAAAGCCCATCATCTGTCGGTAGTAGGAAGCGGAGGTTTCGGCGTCAGCGACCGGTAAATTCATGGCATCGCCCTGGTAGCCCCAGGCGGTGAGAAGTTTCGCTTTTTCAGTAGTCATCGGCGAACCACCTATTCAAACTGCCCCGTCACGGCAGAAGATGCCTTCCCTTCGCGGTCAACCGATTGTAGATGTTTGGTCGTGTTCTCGGTTACGCTGACGGCCGAGCTATCGAGCCAGTTCCCCTTTGCGGGAGCAAGCTCCGGCGGCTTGTAGGCCCCTACCGATCTGGTTTCGCTTGTTGCAGCGTCGTGTTTCTGAGCCAGGAGCCGGAACGGTGTCGAGATCACCAGAATGATCGCCCGCAGTGGAAGCAAGTTCCACATTAGGAAGAACAGCAGGATGTCGATCATCGACGTGACAACAGCCTGACCAAGCAGCTTCCACGAATTAATTAGCTTCCGCTCGCCAGCGGCCTGAGGAGCCGACTTAAAGACATGTTCCGAATAGCGGGCAATGAAGAAATCCATTCCCGTATCCATTCGAGTAAAGAAATCCTCTTCGCGGCCGGCGAGAGCTTGGGTCACGGCCTCAAGATTGGTCCCGCACGAGGCGCAATACTTGAGCTCGTTCGAATTGTCTTTACCGCATGTCGGGCAAAACATATGTGTTCCGATTGCCACATTCTATACGAAAACGCTCCGCGTTTGTTCGAAATGTTGGAGCATAAATGGCTAATGAGGGCTATCGAAGCCAGATCGAGGGTAAATTCCCTACTATGAACGCTTTCATACAGTCGGAGACTTCATAGTCATAGATGATCGAATGGTTGGTCTTTATTCGCGCCTGAAGCAAACACATCGGAAACCGATGAGAGCGATCCATTATGAAGTCATTACGGGCAGCAGCTTTCTCAATACTATTGACCATTCCGGTCGCATTCTCATCATGCTCCGCTCCGGCGCCGAATGGCAATGCAAACGCGAATTCGTCGACCGAAAAGTCGGATAAGAAAAAGAAACACGAAACTGAGGCAAACGAGGCGGCGGTAAACAACGCCACAAACAGCACCGCAAATAACGGGGCATGCGACGCCAGCCTGTGGAAACACGTCTACAATCCTGATCGACTCGAAGTACAAAAAGACTGTGTCACTGCGACCGGTACTATCGCGGAGCGAAACACCGACGAAGACGGTGACGAGCACATGCTGCTAACACTCGATCCCGACCAGGAAGATCTGATAAATAAACGCAATAAGAAGAAAAAGGACGGCAACCTGGTAGTCGAGGCCGTTTGCGCGGGCCCAACACAGCTCAAAAAGGTCGGCGACACATGCAAGGACTTTTCAAACTCAGTCTATTTGCCGCAGGTCGGCGAGAAGGTCCGCGTTACGGGCTCATTCGTACTAGATGGCCACAACGGCTGGACCGAGATCCATCCGGTGTCGAGGATCGAGAGGATCAAATAAAGCCTAAGCCCGCATGCCTCTCTCCGAGCTGAAGAGCTTTGCTCTTCCGGATCGAGATTCCCAGTCCTTATTGCGGCTATGCCGCACGTTATCTTAAGATTGGCGGCACAGCCGCCGGGATACTATATGGCGCCTCTCGGAAAAGCACAGCTTTCCCGCTCGGCGAGTGCGGGTTGCCGCACATCGAGAGGCCTGCCCATCTTACGCGATCGGCGGCAGAACAAATGCCCCGATATGTGGAGTCGACGTATTTAGGCAGGTTTGCAACGCCAATATCAACGCTTCTCTAGCGCTGTCAGGCGTAACGATGGCGTCCACAAGTCCGCGGGCGGCGGCGTGTTTGGCGTCGAGTTCGCGGTCGTAGGTTTGGCGGACCTTCTCCATCTCGGCTTCGAGGGCGGCATCGGGCGATCTGCCCTCTTTCTTCATTTTCTCGAGCTGCGTGCCGAAGATGGCCTGCACGGCGGAATCGCCTTCCATAACGCCCATCCGACCGGTCGGCAGCGAAAAAATGAAATCTGGGTCGAAACCCTGACCCGCCATTGCGTAATAACCTGCTCCAGAAGCGTGATTGATCGTCAGGACAAGTTTCGGCACGGTGGCGGTTGCCATCGCCTCGACAAAGCGTGCCCCGGCACGGATTATGCCGCTTGCCTCGGCTTCGGCCCCGACCATAAATCCCGAAACGTCCTGGACAAACAGCAGCGGCGTCGAGTGGCGTTCGCAGTTCTCGATGAAATAGGCTGTCTTTTCGGCGGACTCCGTGTAGACGATGCCGCCAAACCGCGGCGGCTGTCCGGGTTTGCCCTTTGACATGACGCGGCTGTTGGCGATCACGCCGACCAGCATTCCGCCGATGCGGGCGGTTCCGCAGATCATTTCCCTAGCATAATCCGCCTGAAATTCATCGATGTCGCCGTCGTCAAGGAAGGTCCCGAGGACCTTATGCATGTCGTACGGAGCACGATGGTCGTCGGGAAGGATGTCATAAAGGGGAGAACCACCTGCTTTAGCGGGTGGAGCGGACGCGGCCTTTGATTTAGTTCTCGGGCCGCCCGCTGATGCAGGGGGATCTCCCTTCGGTTTTCTCGGCAGCTCGTTTATCAACTGACGGATCTTTGCAATGCAGGATTTGTCGTCGGGGGTGCGGTAGTGAGCGACGCCCGAAACGGCGTTGTGCGTCATGGCACCGCCGAGCGTTTCGTTGTCGATCGTCTGGCCGGTCGCTCCCTTGACGAGGTTTGCCCCGCCGAGGCCCATGAAACTCGTGCCCTCGACCATCAGGATCACGTCCGAGAGGGCAGGCAGATAGGCTCCGCCGGCAACGCACATTCCCATCACCGCGGCGATCTGCGGCACCTTGAGATAGCGGCGCATGATCGAGTTGTAGTAAAAGATCCGTGCCGCGCCGTACTGCCCCGGAAAGACGCCGCCCTGAAACGGAAGATTAACGCCCGCGCTGTCGACAAGATAGATGATCGGCACGCGGTTTCGCATGGCGATCTCCTGCGCACGAAGGATCTTTTTGATCGTCTCGGGATACCAGGCACCGGCCTTAATGGTCGCGTCATTGGCGACGATGACGCATTCGCGGCCCTCGACCTTGCCAACGACCGTCACGACCGCTGCTGCTGGGGCCTGGCCACCATATTCGTCATAGGCGACTAGCAGCCCTATCTCCTGCGAGTACGTGTCCTTGTCGATTAAGAGTTCTACACGTTCTCGAGCCGTCAGCTTTCCCTGTTTGTGGATCTTATCGATCTTTTCGGGGCCGCCGCCGAGCTTGAGCTTACGTTCAAGCGTGAGATATTCGTCTGTAAGGGCACGGAGGCGGGGCTTGGTGTCTTTTGATCTCATTCAAAGGGTATCGCTCGCGATGTCTTCAGGCCGCCGACAATGAGCGGTAACACAAGAGTAAGACAATAGTACAAGTAAACGTCAAACTTGTAATAACCGTCCGGCGGTGAAAAGAGCTTTACGATAAACAGGTAGTCAAACGCCACCGCGATCAGCGTCCATACAGCGGCGACACCGGCGTAATACGCGATCGAGCGGTTTCTTATCTTCCGAAGCAAAACCCAGATCGTCAGAACCATACCGATCGGCAAGATCACCCAACCGATATAGGCCACCGGCATGATGCCGAACAGAAAAACGCTCAACACATATCCGATCAGCCACAGCAAGAAGCCGAACAGAAAACCTTCTTTCAGGAACGAGCGCATAACCCGCTATTTGCTAATGATAAATGTCGGCACCATGCCGCCGCCGGCCGTTACGTTCGCGAGCTCATTTGACGAAAGCCGGGTGAACGCCGACCCGACCTTTCCCATGAATAAAAGCGGGTCGAGATCGACGAGCTGCTCGACCATTTCCCAATTCCCTTCGTCGTCGGTGAGCATCGGGAACATCTCCTTGGCTGTTTTCACGCGTTCCTGCACGAGATAATCGCCGTCCGCGAGTGCCGCTTCGATCGCGTCATCCCATTCGGACACGCCGGAATTCCAGCCGATATATATGCCGTGGCCGCCGTAATCGTCATTGGGTTTGAGGACTAGCTGGTGCGAATTTGCACGGGTCCATTCGACAAGGTCCGCCGCTTCGGCGACCTGTCCATCAACCCGGCCTGTCGGGACATGCGTATGTTCCTCACGAAATTTTCTTGTCCACGGCACATGAGCGTTTATCGCTGATAGCTCGTCCCCGGTGAACATATGAGCGTATCGCTCGTTCGTCAGGACAGCGAACACCGCCTTCTTGTGCACGAGTTTGCCGCGAAAGCTGTTTACCATGCAGATCGCCCCGGCACGGTAAGCATCGAGCAACGCGGGCTGTTGGTCCATGATAGGAAGATATTCGTTTAGCAGCAGACGCTTGTAGACGATGTCGATCTCGGTACCGTTGTGCGAGAGCCGAGAGCCGTCAAACTCCAGCTCATCAGGAGAGGCGATCAGTGCGGAATACCCATGCGACTCGAAATATTCGCGAAAAAGTTCGAACTCCTTGAGTGTCGGCAGGCCCTTGAGGTCGACGATGGCGATCACCGGCTTTTTATCGGGTTTGCCGTCGCAAAACTCGGCGTAGCAGGCCAGCAGGACATCGAGCAGCTTGGAACGGCCTTCGAGCGACCTAACGTCGTATCGTTCGGCAAAGCGTTTCATCACGGGCAGCGAGCAGAAGATCTCTGTCGCCGAGTCGGAATACGCAATGCCGGCGGGGCTTTCACCATTGAGTTCGACGTAGCTGTACGCATCGCCCGTAAGAAAAGAATCCAGCCGTGAGGTCGGCGAAACATGCGAATATCCAGGATCGATCTTGACCAGCTCGCGTTCGACATCGGTCACGCCAAGTTCATCGAGCATCACGTCGCTCGTGATAGCGGCATCTTTCACCTTTTGCAGGGCGCCAAAGATCGTACCTGAGATCGCAGAAATACGAGCCCAGTCGTCGGCAGTCACAAAGTGAGGCCGCAAATAAGGCGACAGCCGCCGACCGCCAAATATAAGCTTTGACGCCTCGAGGCCGTCATCAAGCATCTTCTGCGACTCGGACGCCAGCGCGCGATCTTTGAGGAGTTCGTGATAGTGGTCGACGGCCGTTTTCAGCATATTTGAGCGCTCGGGCGTCAGCTTCCCATTTTGACTATCCGATCGAACTCGGCCTTTTTGAGCGACATGACGGAGATCCGGCCATTGCGAACGAGCAGAATGTCGGCGAGTTTGGGTTCAGCTTTGACCTGAGCGAGGGTCACGGGGTTCTTCAGCTTTTTCCCGGCTTTTAGCTCGACAGCCACCCAGGCATCGTCATCTGCGGTCGGATCGCGAAAAGCCTCTTTCGTGACCGTCGCAAAACCAACGACCGCCTTTTCACCGCCCGAATGGTAGTAGAGCACTTCGTCGCCTTTCTTCATGTCCCGCAGGAAATTACGGGCCTGATAGTTACGAACGCCGGTCCAGTCCGTCTTCTTGTCCTTTGCAAACGCGTCAAAAGAATAGCTTTCCGGTTCCTGCTTTACCATCCAGTAGTTCATAATATTTATAGCGGTGAATGGTGAATGGTGAAAGATGAGTGTTCAGAGACTGACCAGACACCGCCGTCATTTCACCGTCAATCCATTTTATTTTTCGTAGATCTCTCCAAATTAGACTTTGCTGTCTTTATTGATGCGGTCAGCAATCTTTGAATTTCTTCACAATCAGCCATCAGCTCTTTGACTAATCACTCACCATCCACCGCTCACCACTCCGAGGCCTACTTCTTCGCTTCCGCGGCCTTCTTGTTTAGCCATTTCGCCCAGCGTTCGAGATACGGCCTGAGCGGTTTGAACAGTTTTGCTCTCCAGTTGCCTTCCGCCTCTTTGTCGCTCCAAGCCTTGAGGTTCTTTTCGGCATACTGCCTGATCTGCGGCTCTAAACTTCCCTTCTTTACCGAATGGCGCAGCGTCAAATAATAATGCTGCCCAACAAGCGAAAATAACAGCCCGGCAAGGTTGCCCTTGAACGAGCTTTTGGCCATGAACTTCTTAACAAATCCCTCGGTCGGCTGCAGCAACGCACCTGTCGAGATCTCGAACCACGGCGCCTGGTTCTGGACCCGCGGATGATAGAGGCCCGGCAGATCGCCCTTGATAGGCACATCCATGTTCTTTAACCGCGGATCGTTAATGAAATCGACGAGCTTGATCTTCTCGACGCCGCGGTATTGCTCGACCGGAATAAAATCGAGCAGCTTTGTTATGGTTGCCTCTGCGTTTTTCGGTAATGCCAGGCTCGAAGCATTCTCGATCCTGATCTTCGTAACTTTCGCGGCCTTCTGGCCGGCGGTCTCGATTGCCATACTTGTCGTTAATTGTAATTCGAGAGCCTGCAATAGTAAATTCGCCCACACCTTTGTGGTACCTGCGCCACAATCGCGGCCAAACACGGTCGAGGCAGAACGTCAATTGTGCCGGGATCTCACCGTTCCCGCGAGCGCGTTTCGGTTGGCACGCACGTTGCACACTAATCGTGGATCTTTAATGAAACAAGCCACACTCGCAAAAAGCGTAAGCATAAAGGGCACCGGCCTGCACACCGGTGTCGGTGTCAACCTGAAGCTCCGTCCCGCGCCCGAAAACACCGGCTACATCTTTGTACGAACGGACCTCGACAACTTCGAGATACCGGCATCGGTCGAATACATATCTCATTGCTCGTACGCAACCACGTTGATGCGTCGCGGCGTCGTCCTATCGACCTGCGAGCACCTTCTCTCCGCACTTCGCGGTAGCGGCGTTGATAACTGTTTTATCGAGCTCGACAATATCGAGATCCCGATAATGGACGGATCGAGTGAGGACTGGGTCGAACTGATCGCGAAGGCCGGCATCGTCAGGCAGGACGCGAACCGGCATTCATTGAGGATCCTCGAAAAAGTCGATTTCGAGCAAGGCGACCGTCGTATGTCGATCGAACCGTCGGACAAATTCGAGATCGAATGCGTGATCGACTTTCCGCACCCTTTTATCGAACGGCAGAAACTGAATTTCGTATTCGAGAACGGGTCTTATGGCAAGGAGATCGCATCGGCCCGGACGTTCGGGTTTACGACCGAGATCGAGATGCTGCGAAAGGCCAACCTCGCTCTCGGAGGCTCGCTCGACAATGCGATCGTCCTTACGCCCGACGGCATGCTCAACGACTCGCCTCTGAGGTTCGACGACGAATTCGTCCGTCACAAGATCCTCGACATCATCGGCGACCTCGCCCTGCTCGGCATGCCGATCGAAGGCAAGATAACCGCCGAAAAAAGCGGGCATTCTGTCCACGCCCTGCTCATGTCAAAGCTCCTAAAGGCCGAACACGCCTGGGAAGTGGTCGAACAGGCAAACTAGCCGGTGATCTGGGCCATGACGGCAGCCATGTCAAGGATGCCCCAATGGTCCGTGAATTTTCCGTCTCGTAGTTTGATGATATCGATGACATCCATGCGGACTGGCCGGTTCGTCGGTGACGCCCCGAAAAACTCGCCTGTATGCGTCCCGTGAAACGACTTTCGGGTCGTGACGGCATCGCCGTCGGCAAATTGCTCGTGGATATCAACCCTAAAGCCACTGAACGCGGGCTTTAGCATCTGATTGAAAAAATAAAGCACGCCTTCCGGGCCTGTCGGCGTTCCGGGCGGTGCGGTGTGGTTGATGAAGGCCGGATCGATGATCTCGTTGAAAGCATCCATCGATCCATTTTGAATGAACTCAAGGTTGAAACGTTTTACGATCGCCTTGTTCTCTTCACCGGACATAGTTCGAGATGTCTCCTCGTTTATCGTTTGTTTTCAAGCAGGCCCTTAAGGATATCGAGCCTTTCGGACCAAAATTGCTTCATTGCGGCGAAAGCCGAAGCGTCGGGGAGCTTTAGGTGCTGTACGACGATCTGTGATTTGGTATCGCCCTTGGAATAAAAGTCCATGCTCAAACGCGTGACGCCGTCGACCCACAGAGCACGAACCGACTTGTTCTCGGTCTTCTTCGTGATCTCTATATCTTCGTCGAGCCAATGCCGTCGAAGTGATACATTAACACACGCATGGTAAACCTCTGACAGCAGGGCGTTTATCGTCTTGCTTACACTTACTTCAAAACCTCCTTCCTTTTGGCCCCGTTCTCGGAGACCGCGGCTCCATTGGTATGAAGTTGACAACAGGCCGATGTTCCATTCACCTAGCGATTTGAGGCCGTCGATGCTCGCGGCGAGCTCATATAGATCGTGACTGTTTAGTTTAGCAGCGCCGAGAGAATCAAAATGGCGAAACCAATCTTCCATTGACGACCCTGTGCGAGCGACGACGACTTTGTCTGTGATCATCGATCTGTTTGCTGTGCTCATGATAGGTGTTGTGTCGGGTTCATTCTATCGAACGCATTTTTCGCGACCCCGCGCTCATCGCGGCTGAACGGTATCTTGTTGCTTCTCAACTTCATTGTGTGTCCCAATCCGAGGTATGAAATGTCCCTTGTTTATCGACGCGCTGGTATGTATGAGCCCCGAAGAAATCACGCTGAGCCTGAATGAGATTTGCGGGCAGCCGAGCAGTCCGGAAGGACTCGAAATAGGCGAGAGCGGACGAAAAACACATCGCCGGGACGCCATGGCCGGTGAATCCGGCGACCACTTTGCGGAGCGCTATGCTGTGACGGTGCAGAAAATCCGCAAACTTGTCATCGAGCAACAGACTTGGCATCGCGGGGTCGCGAGTATATGCTGCACGGATCTCTTCGAGCCACGCGGAGCGAATAATGCAGCCGCCGCGCCATATTTTGGCGATATTCGCGAGGTCGAGACCGTAACCTTTCTCCGCGGAGGCCGCGGTCAACAGTGACATCCCCTGTGTATATGTGATCAGGAATGCGCTCAACAAGGCACATTCCAGGTCATCGGGTCCAAGGGCGGTATGATGACCTGTCAGATTGTCCGGATACTTGACCGCGAGCCGGCCACGCAGTTCCTTTTGGGCAGAGATCTGCCTCATCGAGACGGCCGAATCGATCGTCGGCACAGGCACGCCAAAGTCCATCGCGGCCTGCGACGTCCATTTGCCGGTTCCCTTTTGGCCCGCCGTGTCCAGGATCTGTTCGACGAGCGGCTTGCCTGTGTCAGGGTCCTTTTTGCTGAGCACTGTTGCGGTTATTTCGATCAGAAACGAGTTCAGGTCGCCATGGTCCCAGTCGGCAAATGTCGACGCGATCTCGCCGTCGTTCATGCCCAAAACGCGTTTCATAAAATCGTACGATTCGGAGATGATCTGCATCAGACCGTACTCGATGCCGTTGTGGACCATTTTCACAAAATGGCCAGCCGAGCCAGTGCCCATATAAGCCACGCACGGCTCGTCGTTCACTTTGGCGGAAACGGCCTGGAGCGTAGATTCGATACGGTCGTAGAAATCCCGCCGGCCGCCCGGCATAATGCTGGCACCGTGCCGCGCACCTTCTTCGCCGCCGCTGACGCCGACGCCCATGAAACCGACGCCCTTCGCGGCAAGATCGGCCTCGCGGCGGTCGGTATCGGTGAAATGCGAGTTTCCTCCGTCGATGATCAAATCGTCTTTTTCGAGATGCGGGAGCAGATCGGCGATAACGCTGTCAACGATCGGGCCGGCTGGCACGAGCATCATTATGTTTCGAGGTGTCTCGAGCTTTGCAATGAAATCGGCCATATCCGAACCGACATCGAGCGGCAGGCCCCCACCTTCCTTTAGCAGCAGCTCTCGCTTTCCGGCGTCGAGGTCGTAACCGACGCCGCTGATGCCGTGTTCGGCGATATTCAACAAAAAGTTTCGACCCATCGTGCCGAGCCCGATCATCCCAAAGTGTGCGCGTTCCATATCAGCGAATTATACTTCCCAAATGTCTGCTTTTACCACACCGCCGCTGTAGAGAGCGGGCATCTCGTCAAAGTTCCACCACGAGCCCATCACCTGAACGGCGTAGGCCCACTTTCTGACGTCGATCTCCGGCAGTTCAAACGCCGAAGCGAACTGTCTTACGGCACGAGCAAGCTTTTTCGTCAGGTCGGTATGGTCAGCGTGAAACCAATGAATGTTGTTCAAGAAAACAGCGATGTCATAACCCATTGGCCCGACTATGCCTTTCGGATCAATGGCAAGGTAAGGTTCGCGTGTCGCGTTAACGATGTTGCCAGGATGAAAATCTCCATGAAGGTAAAAAAGCTCTGCTCTCCGCGACAGCTCGCGGTAAAATCCGAGAGCTTTTTCCACATAGCGAGAAGGAAAATCCGTCCCTTCGGCACGTTCGAGATGGGCGAACCAGTTGTCCAGACGAATGATACCGTTGACGGCTTGAGGCGGTGGCTCAAGGATCCGTTTCAGCACCGCAGCGGCCGGAGCGATCATTTCGCCCTCGTTTCTGCCGAACAGCTCGACAAGGTTGAGCCCCGGTATCGCGCGCTCAAGCATGATCGCCCGGTACTCTCGGTCCGCTGCGAGCAGCCGGACACAGCCGGCACCTGCCTTGTGTTTCAAGAAGGCGGCTTCGGAGTAACACTCATCATGTTCGAAAGGCGGGGCGATCTTGATGACCACCTGCTCGCCGTCAGTCCGCGTTGCAGGTGCCACATAGTTGTATTCGCCGGCGGCCAACGGCTCTCCGCTACGGATCTCCCACATCCACTCGATCTCGGCCACGATTCGCGGCAGATCGGCCAGCCATTCGCGGCCTTTCGGCCCAAGCGACTCGGTCACGTGCGTTCGCAGTTCATCTGGGATCGTGAACTCGCCCATCAGTGTCCGAGGTGCCTTATGAATGCCCTTTTAAGGTTCTTCTCGATCTCGCTGTGCAATGCTGTAGGCGTGTACGGATCCTTTTCGGATTCCTCAAAAATATGCCTGGCACACTTGCCGCATAGAAGATACGCGATCAGCACGTTGTGTTCGCGGAAGATGAATGCGTTGAGCGACAACAAATTCTTCTTCTTCTTCCACTTCATCGTGTTTATCACGCCGCCGCAACCGGGGCAGCCGTCGCCGTCGTGGAACCAGCGGGACTTGACGGCGCTGCCAAACTGCATCTTCGCCTGTCGGAAAAGCTGGTCAAGAAGGCTTTGAATTTCTTTATCCGCGTTACCTGACATTTGAACGCTCGAACCTCGGATGGTGATAGACTTGCCCGTGTTTCTCAACGGTAATAAACTCTGATCTAACATGCTAACACTGCGTGAGGCTATCCGCCCGTCGACTTTTCTCCAGCCGATCAAGTTGCGCGACTTCCTTGGGTTGGACATTACGATCGCGACCGAGACATTCCAGCACACCGGGAGTTTTAAGTTTCGCGCCGGATACAATCTGGCACTTAACGTCGAACAAGGGTCGATCTTGACTGCCTCGTCAGGTAATTTCGGACAGGCGCTTGCGTACGCGTGCAAGCTGCTCGGCAAGAGCTGCACGGTCGTGATGCCGGTCACCTCCGCTCAGGTCAAGATAGATGCGGTTCGCGGTTTTGGCGCGATGGTCGATCTCGTAGATACGACGAAAGTCGGAAGGAACGAGCGGGTCGCGGAATTGGCGGTAACCATGCCGGATGCCTATTTCGCCAGTGCCTACGACGACGAGCACGTCATCGAGGGAAACGCTTCACTGGGTGAAGAGCTAGCAGATCGTGAATTTGAAGTCGTGGTAGCACCGGTCGGGGGCGGCGGCCTGATCTCGGGAATCGTCCGCGGAATGCGCCGCAGAGGCAGCGCGGCCTGGATCTACGGCGCCGAGCCGCTCCTTGGTAATGACGCGGCTAGATCGATGCGAGCCGGTCACATCGTCGCGAACGAGACCGAACCAATGACCATCGCCGACGGAGCGAGGACCGTTTCTGTAGGAAAGCTCAACTGGGAGATCATCAAGGACGAGGTCGCGGGAATATTTGAGATCCCGGAAGAAAGCATCGCGAAAGCCGTTCGCACCTATCATCAACTGGCCAATTTACTTTCCGAGCCGACTGGCGCTTTAAGTCTCGCGGCGATCCTCGACAACGAACATATCTTCAGTCGAAAGCGCGTCTGTGTCGTGGTCAGCGGCGGCAATGTCGATGCTTCCGTTCACAGCGGCATCCTCGCGTAATAGCTCTGCCCCATCCCTCCGCGGTTACGCTTTGATCTCCTCAACAAACGTCACGCGGTTGATCTCGTAAAGCGTCGTCAAGCCCGCGTAGACCTTCTTGACAGCCGACTCGCGAAGCGACGCAAGGCCCTCTTTCTCAGCCTGACGCCGGATCTCCGAACCCGGACGGCGTTCGATGATCATCTCGCGGATGCGGTCGGACATGTCGAGAAGTTCGTGTATGGCGGTCCGGCCACGATAGCCCGTGTGGTTACAGGCATCACAACCGACGTTTCGGTAAAAACTTCTTCCGCCGACGTCTTCCGGCCGTAGGCCAGACTCAAGAAGCTCTTCGGGCGTCGGTGGATATGCCCTTTTGCAAGTTGGACAAAGCAGCCGAACCAGTCGCTGGGCCAGAACGCAGTTGAGTGACGAGACGAAGTTGTACGGCTCGACTCCCATATTCAGAAATCGGCCGATAACGTCGATGACGTTATTTGCGTGGACAGTCGTAAACACGAGGTGGCCCGTCAAAGCCGACTGAATGGCGATCTGGGCCGTTTCTTCGTCACGGATCTCACCGACCATGATCTTGTCAGGATCATGTCGGAGAATAGACCGCAGACCGCGAGCAAATGTCAGCCCTTTTTTCTCATTGACAGGTATCTGAACGATGCCGCTGAGCTGATACTCGACGGGGTCCTCGATCGTTATGATCTTGTCTTCGGTGTTGCGGATCTCGTTCAGCGCGGCGTACAGCGTGGTCGTTTTACCGGAGCCCGTCGGTCCGGTAACGAGGACCATCCCGTACGGTTCCTTGATATATAACCTGAACCGAGAAATATCCTCAGGGTCGAATCCGACCACATCAAGATCCAGGTTCTTAAAGCTCTCGTTGATCTGTTCCTTGTCGAGGATACGGATAACGGCGTCCTCTCCGTACACAGTCGGCATGATCGACACACGAAAATCGACCGTCCTGCCCTTGTATCGCACGCGAAAACGTCCGTCCTGCGGGATACGCCGTTCGGCGATGTCGAGTTCGGACATGACCTTGATACGCGAGATCAGAGTCTGGTGATAAGCAATATCGATCGGGTCGACCTTGGCGTACAGAGCACCGTCGATGCGGAATTTGACCTGAACGTCGCGCTCATGTGTCTCGATATGGATATCCGATGCCCGCGATTCCATCGCATTGTAAATGATGGTGTCGACGAGTTTGATGATCGGCGACATCTCGGAGTCGTTCGCGAGTCGATCGAGATCGAGCACCTCGTCCCCCTGTTCGGTCTCTTTTACGAGCGAGATCTTGAAGGTCGAAGCCGCCTCGGCCATGACGCGCTGTGTTGCGTCGCCTTTGCGAAGGACAACGTCGATCGCTCCGGGCGTGGCGACATAAGGAACTATCCTCACATTCAGCACGTTCTCGAGCTCGTCGAGCCGTTCCAGGTTGCTTGGATCGGCCAGTGCCGCGTGGAGGTTGTTGCCTTCGCGTTTGAGCGGTACGAACTGGTTGCGCAGCATCAGGTCGATGGGTATCTTCGACAACTCTTCGTGATCGACCGGCGACGGCGCGTCCGGCGGCAAGAGGTCGATGAAGGGCATTCGATAACGCCGCGCAAGCTGTTTTGCCCCAATGACCTCGGGCGGCTCGTTTTCCAGAAAATCGGAAAGCTCGATCTTTGGCGACGACGGATTGGTTACGGTAGCTGTTTCAGTACTCATCTTCGTTTTCTCTCTAGTGCCTGCTGCCGAACGGTCCTGATGAAATAGTCTGGATGATCGGCAGATAGATAGCGAGCAAAATGACAACGACGATCCCGGCCATAAAGACAAGGATCGCGGGTTCAAGCAATGTGGTCAGCTGTTCGAGCCGCACCTCGGCCTCGGCATCGTAAAACAGGGCGACCTCGTCCAGCATCTCGCGCAAGCTGCCCGATTTTTCACCGATCCCGATCATGTCCAGGGCAAGTTCCGGAAGCCAGTTCGCCTTTTCCAAGGCCTCTGTAAATCCGCGGCCCTCTCGGATCATCGGCAGTACGCCCTGGCTGCGTCGGCGAAGTTCCAAATTTGTTATTGCTTGTGAGGCGATCTCCCACGAGTCCGGTACCGTGATGCCGCCCGAAAGCAGCGTCGAAATGGAGCGCGATAACTGCGCCGTCGCCATATTTCGGATGAGTTTGCCGCCGATGGGGATCTTTAGCAGCAGCTTGTGCAGCATTAGGCGTCCGTTCTCGGTACGGAGCCAGATGTACAGAGCAAAGCCGCCGATAAGTGCGACCGGAGCGATCCACCAGAAATTGGATGCGATCGTGTTCGAGACCGCGAGGACGACGAGCGTGATCGTCGGAAGTGGCCGATTGGCGCTCAGGCCCCTGAAAAGGTCCGACATCCTTGGAACGATATAAAACGTGAGGAACGAGACCATCAAAGTTGCTGCGAGCAGCAAGAACGCCGGATAGGCGAGTGCCCCCCGAAGCTTTCGCGAGACACCCACGCTTCGTTTCAGGTAATCGACAAAACGCGCGAGCACCTCATCGAGCGCGCCGCTCCGTTCACCCGCTAGTATTGACGCCGTGTAAATTCGCGGAAATATGCCCTGTGCCTCGAACGCTTCCGACAACGGCACGCCGCTCTTGATCTTTTCTTCGACGTCGGCAAGCACCGTACGCAGATTTGCAGATTGCGAGCGTGACTTTAACAATCCAATGGCCTGAAGTACTGGTATCCCCGCCCGAAGCAATGCAGAAAATTGTTGATTAAAGAGAAGAAAATCTCCTTGCTTGACCTTGCCTTTCTTGCTGCCAAACGACAATATCGACGAAAGCCCTTCTTCGGCGGTCGCAACCTTGAAAACCCGGAACCCCTCGCTTTCCAGACGCACGCGTACATCGGATGCCGCAGCGGCTTCAACGATCTTGGTTACTATCTCGCCTGACGGCGTCCCGATCCGGCAGATGAATTCGGCCATAAATTGTGAGACTAAATTTCGCGGGCTTCGCGAGGAGTTCGCCGCCGGTCCTTCAACACCTATCGACCGGGCCGGCGAAACGAACGCGGCAGTCCGAATTATAGCACGCCCTCCGGGGGGAAATGTTGCAGGGACTGAAATTTTCGTACAAAATCCACCCGTGCCAAACCAACCAATATTATGAACCGCACATCCTAGAGGTATCTTGCGATCGCTGTGTACACGATTGGAGATTGATGCTACTCTTTCGAGCGTAATATGTCCCTGAAAAACGGTGTTATGAGCGGTCGATCCGGCTCCGTCGTCTGGTCGCTTGGTATTGCCTTCATTCTCAGCCTGTTAGCGGCATTGTCTTTCGCTCAAACACCCACGCCGACCCCAACTCTTAAGCCTATCGATGATGGCAACGACTCTCCAGTCAGGGTCAAAACGGACCTCGTTACGCTCACCCTGACAGTACAAGACCTCTACGGACGCTACGTTTCGGGACTCACCAAAGACGCCTTCACTATCTTCGATAACAACAAGGAACAGGACATAACGTTTTTCAGCGATAGCGACGCGCCTGTCTCAGTGGGGGTGATCTTTGACGTATCGGGCTCAATGAGCGGGGATAAGATCATCCGAGCGCGAAAGGCGTTATCGCGGTTCATACTAACGAGCCACCCCTCGGACGAGTATTTCCTTATCGCCTTCAATACAAGGGCGCAGCTTCTGCTTGACCGAACGCGCGATGGCGAAGCCGTGCTGCAGAAGCTCACGCTGGTCCAGCCAAAGGCGAATACAGCCCTTTACGACGCCGTCTATTTGGGTGTCGAACGAGTTACACGCGGTTCGCATCAAAAAAAGGCCCTATTGATCATAAGCGACGGCCAGGACAACGCTTCGCGTTATAATTTTGGAGAGGTCCGACGCCTAATGAAGGAGTCGGATGTCGTAGCCTATTCGGTCGGCATCATCGGTCGGGGTGACGCATCCAGCGCCCTCGGTGCTCAAGGTCAAGCGTTCCTCGACGAGATAAGCTCCGTAACGGGCGGAAAGGCATTTTATCCTGAGTCTGAAGTGGAAATGGACGAGATATTCGAGAGAATCGCCCTCGAGCTTCGTCATCAGTATTCGATCGGGTATATTCCGAAGGATTTCGAACCGGACGGAAAATGGCGCAAAGTAAAAATAAGGGTCAAACCCCCGCGGGGACTTCCGCGTCTAACCGTGCGCGGACGCGAAGGTTACTTTGCCACTCCGAACGTTAGTTACAAGTAGCACGGACATTGAACGCAATGAGACGAATGATCAAGATCCCGGGATTACTAATTTTGGGATCTATGTTTTTCCTGGTTATCGAGTTAACGGGTGTGGGAGCTCAGTCAGCAACGGAGGAACGGTCCCGAACCGCCGCTGCTCCGACTCCGACCTTAAAACCTACGGCATCGCCGGTGGCGACGGCTTCGCCGACTCCTTCCAAATTTGATGACCCCAACGAGGTGATCAAGGTCGACACTGAGCTTGTCAACCTCAATGTCCGGGTCATAGACCGTAACAACCGCCCGATAAACGATATCCAGCAGAAGGACTTCAAGATCTACGAAGACGGAGTGCTTCAGACCATCGATTTCTTTTCTCGGTCCGAGGTGCCGACAAATTATACGCTTGTGCTGGATAATTCGGGATCTATGCGGTCACAGCTTGAGAAGGTCATCGAGGCTGGCAAGATACTGGTCAACACAAACCGTACCGATGACGACACATCGATCATCAGGTTCGTCGGCCGCGATAAGATACGGGTCGAACAGGATTTTACATCAAACAAAGCGGACCTGATCGACGCCCTTGACAACCTGTTCATCGAGGGCGGGCAAACCGCAATTCGCGATGCGGTGTACCTGGCGACTGAGAGCGTCGAGGAACATGAAAAGTCGGCAAAGGCCGACGATAGGCGGCGGAGGGCGATCGTCCTCGTAACGGACGGCGAGGACCGCGACAGCTATTACAGCGACCAGCAGCTTTTCGATCTTCTCCGCGAATCGGAGACTCAGATTTACGTTATCGGTTTTGTCACGGAACTTAGCAAGGAGGGCGGTCTCATCACTAAAAGCCCACAGGGAAAAGCAAAGGCGTTTCTCGAACGGCTGGCTACAGAGACTGGTGGCAAAGTGTATTTCCCGGCGAGCACCGAGGAGCTGCCGACAATTGCCAAAGATATAGCCAACGAGCTGAGGACCCAGTTTTCTATCGGCTATATCCCCACAAATGATGCACACGACGGAACATTTCGGAACATCAAGGTTGTCGTCGAGGATGGTCCTAATAAGCAGAAGCGGATCGCGGTAACTCGTGCCGGCAGAACCGCCGAAGGCGGACCCGCGCAAAAGAAACCGACAGCGACGACCAAGAACAAATAGCCTTGCTCGATCAATCTGTTAAGCCGAACATTGTCGTTTCTTGTGTTCTGGTAGTCGTGGAAGACGTTTAGTTCTCGTAACACCCGCCATCAGCTGACAACGAAATTCAATCAAAGACGAAAGAAGCCGCCCTTTCGGACGGCTTCATCAATCCTGGCAGACGACAAATAGGGCGATCGACACGGCGTGGAGTTCTTATTTCTCCGGCACGCTGCCGGAGATCTTTTTACGAGTGGTTTCGCCAGTGTGCAAGACGGGAATGCCGTCGTCCACCTCGCCGTGAGGCCGCGGGATCACATGAACGGCTGTTACCGTTCCTATGCGCCTTGCGGCCGCGGCCCCCGCATCGACGGCTGCTTTGACGGCACCCACCTCGCCGCGAACTATGGCGGTGACCAGTCCGGCGTCGATCTTCTCATAGCCTACCAGCTTCACATTAGCGGCTTTGACCATCGCGTCCGCTGCCTCGATCATCGCTACGAGGCCCATGCATTCAACCATTCCAAGTGCTTCCATAATTCATCTGGTCCTTCTTGGGACCGTTGTTACGAGTGGCGGCGTTTCCGGAACCATATATAGGCGGCCGCCAACAACGTAAGAAATAAAACCCCGCCGAGGATGGCAATAAAGAATACGCCGATCGCTCCTATCATCGCAGTCCTTTATCTACTTCCAAAATACCGTCAGCAGAACTGTCATTAACACCAACAGAAAGATCACAGCCACGGCCGCCAAATAGGCCCAATTCGGTCCGTTACCGGCGTTCCAGGTTATCTCAATCGGCCTGCGTTGAGCGACCCGGGCCTTCCGGCGTTCGCGGGCAGCCGCTTCCAATTTCGATCTCGGATCCTCGGCATTCACCCTCGACGCGGCTAGGGCTTTCTCGAGATCGGCGAGGCTTTCGTTCTTTTCGCTCTCAATGATCGCCGGTTCTTCAATAAGATCCGAGGGTTTTGCGATCGGCGGCGGATCCTCGTCGAGTTGTTTCCCGCAGTTGTAGCAAAACTGCGTATCGGGACGAACCTCGGCACCGCAATTTGCACAAGCCGGTTTTTCCAGGATCGCCTCTGCCATCGGTCAATCGTCAAACGTTATCCAATATCACCTAAGATAACAGGGCGAATATCTCCTTTTCATCGCCGAGATCACGGGCCGAGGGCGTCAGAATCGTCTTTTTAGAAATGTAGATCTTTTCGCCTTTGGCAAGCGCCTCACGGACATCGGTCTCGCTCACAAAATCTCGGGCCACACGCGGCTTTTCGCCGATCGGCGACGGTTCCGGGACCAAATGATGCACGATCGTCACCGGCGGCGGGAGAGGAGCAGGCTCCGGTGGCGGGGACGCGGCGATCTTCTTGCTCAGGAAACTGTCAACGATCGCCGCAATATCCTCGCGGCGGACAGTCTTTCGCGGCTCCACGGAACTCTTAGCGTCAGCGGCCGACGACTTGCTTCTGTCCGCATTTACCGGCTTCGTTTCGAATGCCACGCGCTTGATGTCCATCAGGTGGATCGGCGAAACGTTGTCGGATGTCACATTCCCGCCCCAAGAGCCGCAGCCGAGCGTCATTGAGGGGGAAAGATCGGTCGTAAATCCGATCGCGCCGTGAGTCGTCGGCGAGTTTATGATCACGCGGGCCGCAGGCATTTTTTCGCCATAAAGGATCGCAGCTGCACGGTCTTGCGTATGCATTCCGGCTGTGTGGCCCATGCCCCCGAATTGAAGGATCTGGTGACATCGCTCGGCCCCCTCTTCGACGCCATCGACGACAAAGAACGCAAGCAATGGTGAGAGTTTCTCGACTGACCACGGAAAGTCACGGCCGACGCCTGCGCAGTCGGCAAGCAGACACCGTGTTCCCGCGGGTATCGAGACGCCGGCAAGGTCGGCGATAAATGCGGCCGATTTCCCCACGATCTGCGCGTTCAGCGTACGTTGGGGCGTTAGGAGTACTTTGCCGACAGCCTCGGCTTCCGCACCGCTGAGGAAGTGTGCACCCTGCTGCTTGAACTGTTCACGTACCTCCGCCTGGACCGGCGCGTCGACCACCACCGACTGCTCGGACGCGCAGATCGTTCCGTTGTCAAAACAGGTTCCGGTCAAAATGTCAGCGACCGCCTTAGGAATATTGGCGGTCCGTTCGATGAATGCCGGCACATTCCCCGGCCCGACGCCAAATGCCGGCTTGCCCGACGAATATGCCGCACGAACGAGGCCGGTCCCGCCAGTAGCGAGGATCACCGCCGTCCTTTTGTGCTTCATCAAGGTCTCGGTGCCTTCGATCGACGAAACCTTGAGACAATGGATAGCGTCGGACGGCAGGCCGTGCTTGACGGCCTCCTCCCGCATTATTCTCGCGGTCTCGGCAATGCAGCCTGCTGCCGATGGATGCGGTGAAAGAACGATGGTGTTCCTCGATTTGATAGCGATGATGATCTTGTAGATCGCGGTAGATGTCGGGTTGGTGGACGGAATAATAGCCGCGACCACTCCGCGCGGCGAGGCGATCTCGACGATACTCTTAGTATCGGAGACAACGCCGACCGTCTTGAGGCCTCGAAAGTAATTCCAAACGTCTTCGGCGGCGAAACGGTTTTTTTCCCGCTTGTCTTCGGCCTTGCCAAAACCCGTCTCTTCGTGGGCAAGCTTGCCAAGCCGGGCGGCGTTATCGAGAGCAACAGCCGCCATCGCACCGCAGATCTCGTCGATCTTGGCCTGACCAAATTTAGCTACGGTGCCAAAAGCCGCGTACGCCGCGTCGACGGCATCGCGTGCTTCTTGCTGTGATTCCAGGTCCTTGTCACCCATCGGGATAGAAAATGCAAAGCTAACCTGCCCGGCACCAAATAATACGGCGACCGGACAGTGCTCCGCTCACGAGAGGTTATTTGGTCTTCGACTTGGTATCGACGGACGAGGCTGAGGTCTGCGAACCTGCGCTGCCGGAACCGAGAGCCCTGCCGCCTCCGCCTTGCAGCGACTTTTCGTCGGGGCTATATCCGATCTTCCCGCCTTTAGGGATCACTCGTTCGACTTCGCCGTGCGGACGCGGTATGACGTGCACGCTTATGAGCTCGCCTACGCGCCTGGCTGCGGCGGCACCTGCATCCGTAGCGGCTTTAACCGCACCGACATCCCCACGAACGAATATCGTGACGTAACCGGCGCCAATATACTCCTTGCCGACCAGCTGTACGTTCGCCGCTTTGACCATCGCGTCGGCCGCTTCGACTGCACCGACAAATCCTTTGGTCTCGACCATACCGAGAGCTTCTAGACTCATTTAATGTTCCTCGCTTTTGAAGTGCTTTATGGATTCTAATATATGACAAGAGTATTGCCCAAACGTGACACAGCTAATGTCGTGTAAAACCTTGATTTATCATATCAAATCCAAATTGAAACGATTGACATCCCGCGTTAAACAGCGATATATTTCACTTTTAGGTTTGTTGAAATTATCCGACTCGATCTTGCCGGTCCAAGTAACTTAAATAATGTCACAAACACTGGGCGAAAAATTGCGTCAAGCACGCGAAGAAAGAGGCATTTCGCTCAGCGAGGTTGCCGAACAGACCCGGATCTCACCACACTATCTCGAATCCATAGAGAACGACGATTACCGGCCATTGCCCGGCGGCATTTTCAACAAGGGTTTTATCAAATCGTACGCCAAATACGTCGAGCTCGACGAACAGGAGGCCCTTCAGGACTACACGCAGGCGATCTCGGCCAACGAGAGCCGAGATGACATGGATCTGAAGGTCTACAAACCCGAGGTCTTGACGGACGACCGCGCGGGTGCATCGATGATCCCAACCGTAATTTGGGCCGTCGTTATTCTGGGGCTTATGTCGGCAGGCATATGGTTCGGTGTCAATTATATTCGCAATCGTTCTTCGGCTTCTTCGGAAGAAAGCGCGAACACCTCGAACGCCGCTAATACCGCGGTTGCAAATGCGAAGCCAACCGCCGCTCCGGCCGGAGCGGTTCCTGACATGTCGTCACTCAAGGTCGAATTCAGCGCGTTGAAGGAACCTGTTTCGCTGAGTGCCACGACCGACGGCAAAATGAGCATCGATGTCGTCAATCCCGGTGCCGCTAAGACGTTCGAACCAAAAGAAAGCCTCAAGTTGAGCTACTACCGTTCGTACGCCTCTATCGTGGAGCTTAAGGTGAACGGTAAGCAGATAACACTGCCCGCCCAGCCTCTGAATCCCAAAAAAAGCACTATTGAATTTGAGATCAACAAGGACAATTTAGCCCAGATCTGGCAGAGCGCTGCGATCTCGACCGATGTTCCTGGAGCCGTGATCGATACGAGCGCCACGCCTTCGACGACTGGTCCGATCCTACCACCGCAGCCGCGGCAGACTCCGGTAACACGTCCGAGCACCGCCGTAAACAACGCAGGAACAAATACGGCCGTGCCGAAGCCGGGCGAGACCCCCAGACCGGCGGCCACGCCGCGTCCGCAGCCCACCAAAGCGACGCCGACCAATAAGATCCAGTAAAAACCTGCCGGATTACGACAAGGTGAGCTGTCCGCAATCGATTTGCGGGCATTTTTTTCTTATAATTAGATATGGATATTGACACTTTAGCCGAAGGACTCACTTTCGACGACGTCCTGCTTATTCCGGCCTATTCCGAGATACTTCCGGCGGATACGGATACTCGCACACGTTTCTCACGCAATATAGAACTGAACATCCCCCTCTGTTCGTCCGCTATGGACACGGTGACTGAAGCGTCATTGGCGATCGCGCTCGCACAGCAAGGCGGCGTTGGGGTCATCCACAAGAACTTTAGCGTGGCTCAACAGGCTGAAGAGGTCGACAAGGTCAAGCGCAGTGAATCCGGCATGATCGTCGACCCCGTGACGATCAACCAGAACGCATTGGTGTCCGAAGCACTCGCAATAATGGGGCGGTACAAGATCAGCGGCATACCGGTCGTCGACGAAAGCGGGCTGCTGGTCGGGATCATCACTAACCGCGACCTGCGGTTTGAGACGCGCTTTGACATCCCGGTTTCCGAAATAATGACGCCTCAGCCGCTCGTAACGGTTCCGGTCGGCACGACGCTTGACGAGGCAAAGGTGAAACTTCAACAGCACCGGATCGAGAAATTGTTGGTTGTTGATGAAAGTGGGCTTCTGAAAGGACTCATCACTGTCAAGGACATCCAAAAGGCGATCAACTTCCCGCTTGCGGCGAAAGACGAACTTGGCCGCCTGCGATGCGCAGCCGCGATCGGCGCAACTGGAGATTTTCTCGAGCGGGCCGAAGCACTGGTCAGCGCTCGGGTCGATGCCATCGTGATAGACACCGCCCACGGGCATAGTTCGAGGGTCATCAACGCCGTCAAACAGATAAGATCGCGCTTTCCGGAGATCGAGGTCGTAGCGGGAAATGTCGCGACTGCTGAGGCGACAAAGACGCTCGTTTCGGCTGGCGTCGACGCGGTCAAGATAGGCATCGGGCCAGGATCGATCTGCACGACACGGGTCGTCACGGGCGCGGGCGTTCCGCAGGTCTCCGCGATCGTAGAGTGCGTGGCTGCCGCCAAGGGCTCCGGCGTCCCGGTGATCGCCGACGGGGGCGTGAAATTTTCAGGCGACATCGCTAAAGCGATCGCCGCCGGGGCGGACAGCGTCATGATCGGTTCACTGTTTGCCGGAACCGAAGAAGCCCCGGGTGAAGTGATACTCTTCCAGGGCCGCAATTTCAAGACCTATCGTGGAATGGGCTCGATCGGTGCAATGAACAAAGGGTCCAGCGACCGTTACGCACAGGAAGGCGTGGCCTCATCGAACAAATACATACCCGAAGGGATCGAAGGCCGTGTCGCGTACAAAGGCACGGTCGCTGAGATGGTGACGCAGCTCGTCGGAGGACTGCGTTCCGGAATGGGTTATACGGGCTGCAAGACGATCGCGGAATTGCAGACGAACGCACGATTCGTGCGGATCACGTCCGCCGGCCTCCGCGAATCACATGTCCACGACGTGATCATCACAAAAGAGGCTCCGAACTACCGGATAGAATCATAAGCAGAACTTTCTCTCCCCATTAACGGGCGGTCAGGGGAACGAAGAATTAGTTGCTTCCCGGATGTTAACAAAGGGCCTTCGCCGCTACTTTTTGCCGGGTTCGGCGAGCCCACAAACCGACTTGACGGTTTCGACGATCATATACGATTCACCGGTCCCTGATGCAATGAACGCAAAATTATCGTTGCCCGCTTTGATCTCGAATACGATCTTGTCGAATGGAAATCCGGGCACGCGAGCGGATGTTACGTCTGAGCATTTAACGTCCATCTTTGGCTTGTCCGGCTCGTCCTTTGCAAAGAACGTAATGCCGGCGCTCGAGACTGTAAGGGTTCCCTTGGTCGACAACCGTGACCTGCCTTTTCGGACCTCAAACTGTTTAGGTCCAAGGACATACCCGCCGCCAACGGGCAGCCCGTCCATGGGCAGAGTCGCTATGCGCGTGCCCTCTTTTAGGACTTGCATTTCAACCGCGCTGACAGGGATTTGAACCGGGTCCCGACCAAGCAGCATTTCTTTCACTAGATACCTGGCTTGCACCAGCATATCGGCAGTTTGACGCATCGATTCAAATACCTTTTGAGGCTCGTTTGAAGGCGTTATCGAAGCCAAATAGCCTGCGAGATCCATCACTGGAGCCGACGTGAGCGTCTTGTCGTCTACGAGCCCGATCCAAACCGAAGCAGAAGGCAGAGTTTGGACAAAACCTTGCTTTTCGGTTCCGCCCGGATCTTCGTTTTTGCGTACGGCTCTTTTCTGAATATCGGAGATCGTTATCCGTGCTCGTGACTTCTTTTCCGAAACAGATATCTGATCGACGAATCCCATTGCACCGGCGATCGTCTTATTTGCCTCATCGTAGTCGCCGCTCCTGACTTGCGATTCCGCGATCGCACCTTCGGCCAGACTTCTGAAATACGGGTCCTCGATCAGCTTCGAAGCCGTCTTTGCCGTTGCCACATCCCCGGCATCGGCCCAAAGCCTAACTACAAAATAGAGGTCATAACTCCTCCTCTCGCCGGTCATTTGCGATGCCGCATTCTGTACGGTACGAAGGAATCCCGCCAGATTACTTTCATTCCGGATATCCAGTTCGGTGCTTTTTTCTTTGATGGTCGCTGCATTTGAGGCGTTCGGGCTCAAGGCCAGATATGCCTGAAAAAAGGCAATGGAGCGCAATTCTCTGCCCGGGATCTTTGATTCGGCAAGCCCGAGGTTGAAAAGCACCGTCGGCGAGTTGGGCGCCAGCTTTCTGGCCTCTTCGAAGAACCTGATCGCGAGCTGGTAGTCCGGTACTTTTGCGGCAATTATCCCTTTGTTGAGAGCCTCCTCTGCTGCCGGAGGAAGCGTGGCTTGGGCGTGCGAATTGTACTGCGAGAAGATGGTGAATGCCAGAACCAGCAATAGTCGTGAACCTAAGATACTAGTGCTGGTCCGATCGGGTGTCTTCGCCATATCAATTATTTCAGGGATTTCACGGTTGTGCCCCCTTCTGGTCGGAAGGCAACTCCGCTCTCGAATATGATAGTGTCCAACTCCCTCTTTGTGATGTAATGGCGGACAGTTGGCGGCTGATTGGAATCCATGATCTCGAAGTAAGTCTCGCCCCTGAATTCAAAGCTCTTTGTTAGTACGATCTCGTGCGGAAAAGACCTATATGAACCCTGAGCGTCCTGTTCGGCGAGTCTTACTCCCAGCAATATTGGGCGGCCGTCCTTCAAAACATCGACGAAAGAGGAGCTCTTGACGACCTCAGCTTGCCCGAATGACTCAGCAAGCATGATCACCTCATAGCCATTCAGCCCGGCGGAAAAGACACTTTCGGGATCGGCACGCTGGTCCGGTTTGCGCCATTGCCCGTCACCGATCAGCCCGGTTGCACGTGCGGCTACAACCCCATACGGAAGTCCGGCGGCATTTGCCAACGCAAACACTGTGCAGTCATTCGTAGATTGAGTACCGGCACCCGGCATTTTAGAACCTCCGGCGTCGGCTGCGGCCCGAAGCAGATCAGCGTCACTCTCTCTTTTGGCTACCCTTTGCCACACCACGTATTGAAATACCGGGCTCTGCAGATTGGTGTTTCCGTCGTCGTTGTTGAGATCGATCAAGGCTTTGGCTAAGCGTTCCTGCTCCTCTCGCGTCCATCCGAGCTTTTCCGTCAGCTCCAGCATCATCACGATCTGATCCTCTCGGCGGACGGGAGTAAAGGTATTGGTCGTACCAAGGGCCTTAGTGCGCTTTAGTACTTTCGGGTCAACGGACAGCGTTCTCGCTTCGCGGAGATCTACAACCGACCCATCCACGTTCGCTGTGAAGTCAAGGTTTTCCTTTCCGCTATTTTTGGCCGTGTTTGTCGATGCATTCGCGTCGAAAACCAACCCGTCAGACGATGGCGACGCTTTTAGCGTCCTGGCATACTCCCGAGCGGAATTCTGCAGATTGTCGGCAAGGGCCTTGTTCTTGCGGAGAGCCTCTAGGACCGCTTCTTTTCGTCTCTTTTCGGCAGCCTCACGTTCCTTTTGATCACTCAGAAGTCTCGCTGCCAGCCTTTCCTTAGCTAATTGCAGGTTCGACCGGATGACTTCGCTGTCCGGATTGTATTTTGCGGCTTGCTCAAGGTAACGGACTGCGGCCGCATAATCGTCACGGTTGAATGCCGCAACACCCCGCTCGTTCAGCTCACGGGCGAGTCCCTTGCGATTGTCCGGCTTTTCGGGACACCCGGGCCCGCCGAAAAGGGCACAGCCGATGTCATCCAGGAAAGTTCGTCCTCCGCTTGTCGATCCACCGCTCGAGCCGCCGCTCGAATTTCCGTTACATGGATTCGCTAGAGTCGGACTGCACCCCATGTCCCGGCCTTGTTGCCCTAACGTGGTCCCGGAACCGGCCAATAGGACGACCAGCATACCAACGATCGGTAAAAGCAAGGCCCGGAGTGAAGGCGAGGTTCTTAGGTTCACGTTGACCTCCTTAATGATCGGATATTTCGGGTAAGCTAAGGCAGAAGGATCTTTCGGACAAAAAAAGCAGAAACCCATCAACTTGATACTCCCATTACATACAAAAGTCAATTATTTCATCGTATGGCGAAGGCAACGGAGACTCACTGGCCAAGTCCTTCGGCGGCGGTTTCCCATTCGGCGTAAAGAGATCGGACCCGCGATTCGATTTCGGCGAGCTTGGCGGAGACTTCGGAGAGTTTTGCGAAGTCGGAAGCGATCACGGGATCGGACATCTGCGCTGTCAATTCAGCGGCTTCAGATTCGAGCATCGGGATCTCGGACTCGATCTGTTTGATCCGCTTCTCGATCTGGTTGCGCTGGTTTTTGGAAAGGTGGGACGCGGCTTTATGTGCGGAAGATGTGGTTGAACCACCCGCGCCCGCCGGTGTCTCGGGCACGGCCGCCTCAGACGGCGACTGTATGCGAAACGACTTTTCTCCCAGTTTCCACTCGTGAAATTCCGTGTAGTTCCCGTTGAACATCAAAACCTCACCTCCCGGTTCGAACGAGAGGATGCGATTGGCTATCCTGTCGAGGAAGAACCGGTCATGGCTGACAACGATTATCGTGCCGTCGTACTCGTCGAGAGCGCCCTCGAGGGATTCGCGCGATGGGATGTCGAGGTGATTTGTCGGTTCGTCGAGCACGAGGACGTTCTTCTGCGAGTAAATGAGCTTTGCGAGGGCAAGGCGGCCCTTTTCACCTCCTGAGAGTGCTGAGACGGGCTTGAAAACGTCGTCACCGAAGAAAAGGAACTTGGCTAAAAAGCTGCGAAGCGTGCCGCTCTCCACAAGCGGTGCCACACGCCGCAATTCCGCAATGACCTCGTTACGCGGTTCAAGACCTTCGAGATTCTGGGAATAATAGCCGATATTGACCTTGGTTCCCCATAGGACCTTGCCGCGCAGCGGAGGCAACTCACCAAGCAGGGTGCGCAGGAGCGTTGTCTTGCCGGTGCCATTGCCGCCGATGATGCCAAGCGTATCGCTCCGATGGAGGGCTATATCCAGCCCAGACGCGATGACGCGGTCGCGGTAACCGATCACCAGTTCCTCGGTCGTTAAGACATTGTTACCGGTTCGCTCGACCTGCCGCAAGCCGAAATTTCCTCCGGGCTTTTCGCTGGCGACGGCCTCGATCTTGTCCATTCGAGCAAGCAGGGTGCGACGCGACTTTGCCTGCTTGGTCTTCTGTCCCTCGAGATTTCGCCGGATGAATTCCTGCGTCTTGTTTATGAATGCCTGTTGATTTTCGTATTCGCGAAGCTGCTGCTCGCGCCGAAGCTCACGCTCAGTGAGGTATTGCGAGTAGTTGCCTTTGTAGGCAAACGCTTGTCCACGGTCGATCTCGATCACGCGGTTCGTCACGCGATCAAGGAAATAACGGTCGTGGCTGATCACGACGAACGAGCGGTCGTACTCACGCAGGAATTCTTCAAGCCACTCGACCGCGTTGACGTCGAGGTGATTGGTCGGTTCATCGAGCAGCAATACGTCAGAACCCGAAAGCAGGAGCCGCACCATCCCAAGGCGGTTCATCTGGCCGCCGGACAGTTTCCGCACGTCGTGCTCCCACATTTCACGCTGGAAACCCATGCCGAGCAGCACCGACTCGGCCCTTGCAGCGTATGTAAAACCGTCGGCGTGCTCAAAGGCGGTCTGGAGATCGGCGTATTTTGCAAGCGTTTCCGGCGAATGGTCCTCCGCCATCAAATGTTCAAGCCGCCGCATCTCGGCCTCGATGTCATGGATCTCGGAGAATGCCGATAAGGCGGCAGTATGCACGGTCTCCGCTGTCCCAAATTCGACATGCTGTTCAAGCAGCCCGATCCGGAGCCCGTTCATCCGCACAACTTCGCCCGAATCGGCAGATTCCTGGCCCGTGATAATGCGAAAAACCGTCGTCTTGCCCGCACCGTTACGTCCGACAAGACCAACCCTTTCGTTCGGGTTGAGCTGAAACGAGATACCTCGGAGAATATCGGTACCGCCGTAGGACTTTGTAACGTTTGACAGTCGGAAAAGCATTTTTTCTGAAATTGAAAAAGGCAAAAGGCGACATGAGAGACATCGCCTTTCACCTTGATCTATAAGCCAAACCTCTGGCTACTTCGAATTAGCCGGCTTGGCCGGGGTCTTTGGCGCAGGGCTCGCTGCAGGCTTTGTCGGCGCCGATGTCGCAGGTTTGGCATTCGCCGCAGGTTTCGCATTCGCGTTTGCGGTCGTGTTGGCATTCGGCGCAGCCGAATTCGTGTTCGACGTCGCGGCCGGAGTCGCTGTAACAGCACCCGCGGGGCGCGCACCGCTCAGCTCGTTCGGATTGTCGATCACTTTTTTGGCAAGATTATTTTCGATCTTTGCCTCGTTCATGGCGATCGCCTGATACGATGCCGCAAGCAGCTGCTTTCGATTGTTGACAAGCAGATCAGTGATCTGCTGGCGAACGCCCGGAGTTTCGAGCGTCTGGTTTTCGTCTTTTTCGACCCGCTCCTGCAGTTTGAAAATGTACGCCTTGCCGCTGAGGGGGATCGCGTTGGTCACTCCACCGACGGTGAATTGCGGGTTCATGAACTGGCCCGCGATCTGCTCGCCAAAGTTGGACTTGAGTTCTTCCTCGCTGATGTATCCGAGGTCGCCACCCTGCAACTTGCTTCCATCTTCGCTGTATTCACGTGCTAGAGCGGCAAAGTCGCTTCCAGGCATCCTCAGCTTTGAGAGGATCTCCTGTATCTTGACGTTGGCCTCAGCCGCGTTGGTCGTCTGGTCTCCTTCGCCGCTGTTAGATGGATCGACCACGATCGCGGCGAGATGTACGCCTCGTTTCTTAATAAATAGATCAGGATTGCCGGAGAAAAAGTCAGCGATCTCTTTGTCCTTTGGCGGCTCGATCCGGCCGGTGATCTTATCGACTAGCTTTTTGATGGCCAGGCCTTTCTTGATGCCATCACGGAACGAAGCATCGTTGAGCCCGGCTTTTGTCATCTGCTTGTCAAACTCTTCCTGAGACATGCGGCTGTCGACCTTTTGCTTGTTGACCTCCGCGGTCACCTCTTCATCGGTCGGCACCGTGCCTTCTTTCTGCGCCTTTTGGAACATCACTTCCTGTTCGACGAGGTTCTGCAGC
The DNA here is from genome assembly GCA_044228265.1 of Pyrinomonadaceae bacterium. GTDB lineage: Bacteria > Acidobacteriota > Blastocatellia > Pyrinomonadales > Pyrinomonadaceae > OLB17. The sequence continues at coordinate 31,317 of JBGAVC010000007.1, read as the reverse complement.
ACTTGGAGCCTGGCCGCTGCCAACTCGAGCGGCGACATCTTGCTGTCCTGGCCCTGTGCCTGTTGTTTGACCGCACGGTCGACCTCTTCCATTGTGATGACCTTGCCGTTGACCGTAGCAGCGGTTTCATTGCCGGACGTCGAGCCGCCTGCGGACCCGCCTGTCGAATTACCGCACGCGGCGATAAATGCTGCGATGGCAACCATTAGAGCAGCCACCGCTGATCTGTAAACTGTGTTTGACACCTTGGATTCTTCTCCTCTCAACTTCACACTTTGTAACATAACTTGACTAATTCTGATCGATTCTGATATAAATCGTAGTTTCGGGTTTTGATGACTCGCTAATTCATACCTCGAAATTCGGAGGCACTTTTAATATGGCTAAACGCTGCGACGTATGCGGGAAAGGCCCGCAATTTGGAAACAACGTATCTCACGCTAACAATAAGACGCGGCGGCGTTTTAATCCCAACCTGCAGTCGATCCGGGTCCAACTGCCGTCAGGCGGTAACGGACGTGCTAAGGTCTGCACCCGCTGCATCAAATCCGGAAAGATCGTAAAGGCTGCTTAAAGAAAGTTTGAGACCCGAGTCTCCGTAAAGGTTGCCAAACGCTGAAAATAAAGGCGTTTGGCATTTTTCTTTAAACGGTTGTCGCTATACAGTCGATCTCGACCCGGGCATCACGCGGCAGCCTTGCCGCCTGGACCGTCGCCCTTGCAGGCTTGTTCTCACTGAAAAACCTGCCGTAAACTTCGTTCATCTCCGCGAAATCGTTCATGTCGGCCAGGAAAACGGTCGTCTTGACAACTTGCCCCAATCCGCTGCCGGCAGCAGCCAGGACCGCTGCAAGGTTTTTCAAAACCTGTTCGGTCTGTCCCGACACGTCGTCCGAGACGAACTCACCCGTCGATGGATCAATAGGTATCTGGCCCGAACAATAGACCATGCCGCCCGTCTTGATCGCCTGGGAATACGGCCCGATCGCACCCGGAGCATCGCTTGTGGAGATGATCTCTTTCATTTCGTCTCTCAACGCTTAAGATCCTGAATCTATAAGCAAAAGGCGAATTTTAACAAATTAGCGGTCAAAAGAAAAGGAGCGGGAAAAGAAGGCGTTCGAAGTAGCGGTCTGATCTTGGCGAGCGGTTTTACTATGTCCTCCCTCACATTACGATTTCAGGTGAGAGACGTAAGATCGCAAAGAGTCGCAAACGTCTTCGATCCCATCTTTGCGCCCTTTGCGGCTCTGCGTGAAAAAGATCTCAGGGGTTTACCCGCTCGACATTGATGACGCCCGGTACGTGCTGAATGGCACCTACGACCTTGTCGAGGTGTTTCTTGTCATATACCTCGACCGTCACCTCGATCAGGCCTATATCGTCTTTTGAGACGTTTGCACGTGCGTCGCGAATGCCTGTCTTGATATCCGCAATAGCGTTGGTAATGCCGGCGAGCATGCCCGTGCGATTCTCGGTCGTTGCAAGCAGCTGTATCGACTGAATGTGGTCCTTGTCGCTCTTGGCCCATTCGACCTCGACGATCCGATCCTTGTTGACCATTAGCTGCCCGACGTTCTTACATCGTTTGTTGTGGACGACGATCCCTTTCCCAAGCGAGATGTACCCGATTATCTCCTCGCCTCGCAGGGGATTGCAGCATCTTGCCCGCGAGGTCAGCAGATTATCGACGCCTTTGACGACGATCGCGTCCTCGCTCATGCCGATGAACTTGCGGACGGCTTTCATTCCCGCGTTCAGACGCGTTTGTTTCTTGTTCTCAGGGTCCAATTCCTCGAACCTTTCGGCTCCGAGGAATTTGGCGATGACGTTTCGCGGCAAGACCTTGCCGTACCCGACAGAAGCCATCAGGTCGTCCGGACGGCTCAAGCCGTAGTCGTTGGCGATCCGCTTCATTTCCGTTTCGTTATGAAGGAATTTCTTCGGAGCCACGCGAAACCGTTCGGCCTCTTTCTCGAGAAGCTTGCGGCCTATGTCGATCGATTCTTCCCTCTGCTGCTGCGTGATCCAGTGGCGGATGCGGCTTCTCGCCTTCGACGTCACAACGTAATTGAGCCAGTCGCGCGTCGGTTTAGAGCTTTGGGTCGTCAATATCTCAACGACGTCACCGTTTTGGAGCTCGGTCCGCAGCGGCACGATCCGTCCGTTTATTTTTGCACCCGTGCATTTGTCACCTACCTCGGAGTGAATGGCGTACGCAAAATCGAGCGGCGTGGAACCGCGGGGCAGCTGGATGACCTTACCTCTAGGCGTGAACGCGTAAACGTCCTTGGGGAAAAGATCCAGCTTTAGCGACTCGATAAAGTCTTCGGAATCCTCGTTGTGCTCATTTGCCTCGACTAACGGGAGAAGCAGCTTTTCAACGGTTCGGCGAAGTTCATCGAGCGTCTCGTCGTCGCTGTGGGTACCCAGGCTGCTTTCCTTGTACTTCCAATGAGCAGCGACGCCCTCCTCAGCGATGTGGTGCATTTCCTCGGTCCTTATCTGCACCTCGAACGGCACACCGCCATCGCCGATGACCGAAGTGTGCAGCGACTGGTAGAGATTGTCTCGGGGTATGGCGATCCAGTCCTTAAAGCGCTCGGGGACAGGCGTCCAGGTATCATGAATGACGCTCAAGGCAAGATAGCAGTTCTTACGGTCATTAGGCGTGATCACTCTCGCGGCGATCAGGTCGTAAACCTGTTCGATATGGATCTTCTGTTTTTTGAGCTTTTTCCAGAGCGAATAAAGCCGCTTGACGCGTCCCTGGACCTCGATGAACGGGACATTGTTTTCGGCAAGCCTTGTGGTGATAGTATCGCGGATCTTGATAAGGGCGGCCTCTAATTCGGGGCGGCGGGCGTCAACTTCCTTGGCAAGCCGCTTGTATTCGTCCACATATAGGTTTTGAAAAGCAAGGTCCTCGAGTTCGCTGCGCATCTTTCCCATTCCGAGGCGATGGGCGATCGGCGCATAAATATCGAGTGTTTCCTGCGAAATGCGGGCCCGTTTCTCAGGCTTAAGGTATTGCATCGTCCGCATGTTGTGAAGGCGGTCCGCGAGTTTGATCAGCACGACGCGTACGTCGGTGATCATCGCGAGCACCATTTTGCGGACATTTTCGGCCTGCTGTTTTTCGCGGGATAGGTCGCTGATGTGAGCGATCTTGGTCAGGCCATCGACAAGAAGCGTAATTTCGTCGCCGAAATATTGACGGATAGTGTCGAGGTCCACAAGCGTGTCCTCAACGACGTCGTGCAGCAGGCCCGTCGAAACGCTTGTTTCGTCCAGGCGCATGTCGGCAAGTATCTCGGCCACTTCAAGAGGATGTACGAGGTAAGGTTCGCCCGAAGCACGGGTCTGGCCTGAATGGTGTTTAGCTGAAAACAGATAGGCGCGGCGTATCAGGTCGACATCGGCTGTCGGCCGATTTTCCGTGACCTTGGAAATGACGTCTTCGATCCGTATCATCAACCAATTCGGCCATATTCGCCGTTTTGAACATCCGGCCGCGACATAGTGACGGCCGTTTCAAACAAAAAAAGACGATGCCCAATACAGTGTAATTGAGCATCGCCAAGGTTGGAAAGAAGAATATGACTACTTCTTGTTGGCCGATTTATTCGAATCGGCTTTGGCCGCGTCTTCCTTGGCCTGCTCACGAGCGTCTGCTTCGGCCTGCAGTTTCTTGACAACGTCGCTAAGTTCACTAAACTTGGCCTTCGCCGCGTCGCCTTCGGTCTTGAGCCTGTCACGATCGGCGTTCTTGCCATCCATCTCGGCGGCACGCATCGCCTGGAACGTCAAACTGGCCTTGTACGACCTTACCGACTCAAAGATCTTCATGATCTCGCTATTGAGCGCGATCTGCGTATCTGTCAACGTTGCGATATTCAGGCTGCCCGCGTTCTTGACGAGGTCCGGCTCCAGCGTAAGGGCCTGGTCGATGTATTTCGTTCCCTCTTCAACGCATTTCTGCAACGTGGCGAAATCCTCAGGCTTTGCCGGCTTTACGAACTGGAACACATCCTTACCGTCCTTCTTGACGGTCTTTTTGGTCGCCTCGGTATCGGAGATCTCGTTGGCGCAAGTATTCGACTTGGCTGCAAGCGAGCTCAAAGCACGGGCGCGGGCGGTTGGAGGATAATCGCCACTGTTCGCGACTTCGAGTTGCCACTCCTTTGCCTTATCGGTCGTCTCGGGCTGGTCCGGATTTTTCAGGTTGTCGTAAAGGCTCGCGATCGCACTGGTCGTGCTGTTAACGGCAGAAAGCGCTTGAAAATATCGTTTCTGAGCGTCGTCCGACGTCGGCGACTTCTCATAAGCCGCGGTCGTATCCTTTAGGTCTTTCAAGCTTGGCCCTAGGCTCTTCTTGTATTCCTCCAGTGCCTGCTGGGCAAAGGTCTTCTTAGAGCGGTCACCTATGTATTCCGAGTGAAGGGTTCGGGCAAGCGAAAGCTGGGCTGTACGACCCTCGACCGTCTCGCCGTTCGGGTCTTTGGAAGCGGCGTACCTGAATAAAGCTTCGGCCTCGGGGAATTTATGATCCTTGTAGGCCTTGGCACCGTCGACCAGGTTCTTTCTCGCAATGACCCGGTTGTAGTATGAGCAGTTCGCCCCCAACAACACGGTCATCGTTATAAATACAAGTACACCTAAACGAGAGAATCTCATCATTTGACTCCATAGAGAGCCCGCCGGCCGCGACAAACGGCAAGAACTACACCCCGGCCACCGGATCGGGCAAAATTAATCTGTCAGATCGTCGACCTGCAATCCGATCGGCGAGGCACCAGCCGTCTTAACGGCGTCGATCACCTTGACGACATCGCCATAGCGAACGCTCTTAGGCGATTTTATGAAAACAGTCTTTTCCACCTCATTAGTGCCTTCGCGGAGCGTACCTTGCTGCTCGCGCTGCGTGAACACTTCACGCAGCTTATTTTGCAGCTTTTCGGTATCGGTAACATCACCGAACGCATCGTTGTTCAGAGTAATGCCTTTGGTGTCTTTGTTAACCGCCACGACGAGCGTAAGTGGATTTGGCTTAACTTCGACGTTCTCTTGTTTTTTCGGCTCAGCCGGGATCTTCGCCTCGAAACGGGCAGGTTTCAATGGCGTAATGACCATAAAGATGATCAGCAGAACCAACAAAACGTCGATTAGCGGAGTTACATTGATCTGTGGAACGGCCCCACCGGAGCCGCCGGATGACATACCCATATATTTCTATTACCTCCGAATCATTCGATCCCGAAGCTTATTTCTTGGACGGTTCGCCGCCTTTCTTCTTGTCCGCGACAAGCCCGATCTTGTCAATGTCCTGCTTACGGATCGTGTCGATCGCCTTGACCACGCGTCCATATTCGACATCAACGCCGCTCTTGATATAGACGATCCGCTTTTCAGGCGTCTTGCCCTCCATGCGTTTTTTGATCACATCGCCAAGCGCGTCGATCGGATATTGCTCCTTGCCAATATAAAAATTGTTATTGTCAGGGATCGCGATGATCACAGACGTATCCTTTGCGATATCGCCGTCCTCGTCGGGGCTGATCATGTCACGCGGGAGGTTCACCGAAACTCCTTGTTGTAACAGCGGCGTCACGATCATGAAGATGATCAATAGCACCAGCATGACGTCCACCATCGGAGTAACATTGATCTCCGAGTTGAACTCACTGGTTCCGCCAATTTGCATTCCCATTGCTGTAATTCTCCTCTTTCACCAAAAGGCCAGACGACCTAATGGCCCGTTAGCCGCGTAGGCTCTTGGCACGCTGTTTGATGAAATAGTCGACGAGTTCGGAGGCCGAGTTTTCCATTTCAACGCTGAAGCTTGTGACCTTGCTCGTGAAATAGTTGAACAACCACACCGCCGGAACCGCCACGAGAATACCGAAAGCGGTAGCGACGAGAGCTTCGGCGATAGCACCACCGACGGCACCGATACCGGCCGACTCGTTGGTCTTAAGGGCCTGGAACGCACCGATGATGCCGACGACCGTTCCGAACAGTCCGACGAACGGAGCTGTCGATCCGACCGTTGCGAGACCGGCTAGGCCGCGCTTCAATTCGGCTGTCTTAACGGCGATAGCACGTTCGAGAGCACGTTTGGAAGCCTCCATTTCATCGGCTGAAATGTCTGTATTACCTTGGTGTGCGGCAAACTCCTTCAATCCCGAGGACACGACCATCGCGAGATGCGAATCTTTGTGCTTGTCGCCGATATTGATGGCTTCGTCTATATTGCTATTCTTCAAAGCCTGAGCAACTTTCGGCGCATACTGGCGGGACTGGGCCTTTGCCTTGTTATACGTCAACCAACGCTCGATGCCGACCGCGATCATATAGACCGACTCGATCAACAAAGTGATGATAACGCCCCAGCCGGGGATCGTCAGGCTCTTTGCGATATCGTAAATGCCGAACGAAACTCCCTCGTTGGCAAACATTAAGAAAAAGCCCGCGATGTTCATTCCGACCAGGCTGCCAAGTAATGTCATGATTTTTCCTCCAAAGAAATCGAAAAATTGTATTGATTGCGAATTAACCCTGTTTTGCTTGTACCGCTAAAGGGCCGCCGATCACGGCGACTCTTTAGCGTTCTAACCAAACTGCCCTATAAATTGAAGTTATATGTGATGACACCCGAAACCTTAACCGGTTGTCCTGACAGCATCGTCGGGCTGAACCTTGCTCCACGAGCGGCAGACTCTGCTGCCGGTCTCAGGAGCGGATGCCCGCTGACCGCGCTGGCCGAAATGACACGCCCGTTCTCGTCGATCACCACCTGTACACTGACCGAACCGCTTGCCCTGACGGCACGTGCCGCCGGCGGGTAGGGCGGCGTCGGCAGACTGGTCGCGCGGCCGTTGAGAACTCCGCCCGAGATCATCTTGGGCGGCGGTTTCGGCGTCGCCTGAGCTTTTGGCGGAGGAGGCGGTTCATCGCCACCGCCGGAGGTTTCACCGGTCGTCGGCAATCCGCTTGTGCTTCCGCTGTTCACTACATCGCCACCGCGTTTGCCAACATCCACGCCAGTGTTGCTGTCGCCCGAGCCCTTCATCGTGTCCACGTTCAACCTCATCGCTTTGGCCGTGCTAGGATCGGTCTTGATCACATCAGGCGGTTTGACGGGCGAGGACATGATGTTCTGGATCAGTTCCTTGCGAACGTCAACGCTCGGCTGCTGCTTCTGGGGTTCCTCTTTGGGCTTGGGTGGCGGCTCCTCCTCGGGCGGAGGCGGTGCCACGAGCGTAGAAAGCTCTAGGTCCCCGGCACTCATACCGTAATCGTGGGCGTACAGGTCTCGAGTCCAGAGACCGAGTACGACAATGATGGCGAGTATCAGCGTAACGATCATGAACTCGCTACGCCGAGTATTCTCCTTGGAATTGTTTTTAGACTCAACTAATTGATCTAACATCTTACTTCCTCCCTTATTACGGTGCCAATGTAGGTCAAGGGTTACGAAACCTAATATTATTAAGATGTTATAAACGAATGCCCGAGTTGTAATCGCCCGGCTTCTTGGCCGCGATCGCAACCGGGAATTCATTTACCCGTCTCTAACCTATTTTCGCTTCATCAAGTGCGGAAACTACTTCTGCCGGTCGGCACACAGTAATCCCACAGCTTCCGTCCTTATCTTCCAAAGAACGCGAAAAAAGAGAGACCCAAATTAAATTGACCAGCAACGAAATGAAGTCTAAAAGTTTAGATCCTGAAAGTCAAGAATAACGGCTTTATTTCCAAGCGTTTTTCAACTTTTTTTCACCAGTCTTACTCCCGGCGATGCACTACCTGGTGACCGGCCGCCGCGTCACCGAACGGCGGGACGCTGTCGCCAGTTTTTCACCCATTTGCGGCACGAGCACTTCCTTCACCCTCGAATCGCCGAGTTTGCCCTGCCACCAGATCGCGATCGGGCTGGCGATCGCGATGGTCGAATACATACCAAGGATCAGACCGACCAACAACGCGAGGGAAAAACTTCGAAGCACTTCCCCGCCGAACAGTACTAGCGAGAGCACCGACAAAATGACGAGCCCTGCCGTTATGACCGTTCGCGAGAGCGTCTGGTTGATCGAGTCGTTGGTGATCGCAAAAAGGGTTTCGTTACGCCGCTGAGGTATGTTTTCACGCACGCGGTCGAAGATGACGATCGAGTCGTTGACTGAGAACCCGACGATCGTCAAGACCGCGGCGATGACCGTCAAATTGACTTCCCACTGGAATATCGAGAAGAACGACAGAACCATCAAAACGTCGTGAAAAACAGCGAGAACGGCACCGGCGGCGTACGTCCAGTCGTATCTAAAAGCAATGAAAAGAAGAATGCCGACCAAACCCAATAGCGTGGCGGTGACCGCCTGATTCCTGAGCTGCGAACCCGCTACCGCACCGACCGAATCAGTTCCGATGATCTTGTATGCCGCGTCAGGATTAGAGTCGAGCGTTGACTCGCCCTCAGCCTCTTTGCCAAACGTGTCGAGGGCAGTTTTGATCGACAACCGTCCCGATTGCACCTGCTCCTTTTGCTGCGCCTCGGTCTTTTCCGTCGAATCGGTCGAGATGCTCTCGATGAGCGGCGTCTTGATCAAGGCCTCGTCAGGTTTGTTGGTCGATGATTGGATCACGGGGTCGGATATACCCGCTTTGTTGAGCGCCGAGCGAAGCTCGTCGTCGGACGGGCGCGAACGGAACTTCGCCGTTACCAGCGTACCGCCCTTGAAATCCACGCCCAAGTTGAACGCGTCAGTACCGCCCGGCATGGCCTGCCTGCCGATCGCCGAAACTAGTCCGGCAAGCATGATGAATATCGAAAAGCCGATGAACAGCTTGCGCTTGCCGAGCCAATCGATGTGTATGTTCTGAAATAAGTTAAACATTGCTTACTTACTTGAATTTTGGCTTCTTTTCTTGAAAAACCTATATGCTGAGCTTCTTGAGATCGGGCCTGAGAGTCATTTCCCAGTTAAATATCGTTCTCGAGACGAAGACAGCAGTGAACAGGTTGATAAGCAGGCCGAGAATTAGAGTGACTGCAAATCCACGTATCGGACCCGAACCGTACATATAGAGGATCAGGGACGAAATGATCGTCGTCAAATGGGTATCGATGATGGTAATGAACGCGATCTGAAATCCGACGCTGATGGCCTTGGGCACCTCGAGGCCGAGGCGCAACTCTTCGCGTATGCGTTCAAATATCAGCACGTTCGAGTCCACCGCCATACCTATACCGAGTATAAGTCCCGCAATACCCGGCAGGGTCAGTGTGGATTTTATCATCACGAGCGCCGCGACGGTCAGGATCATGTTCAATATCAAAGCGACGACGGCATTGATACCGGAACCGCGATAGTAAAAGAGCATGAACACGATGACAAAAGCGAGCCCGCCAAGCGAAGCTTCGACACCGGCGCGGATCGAGTCGGCTCCGAGGCTCGGTCCGACGGTCCGCTCTTCGCCGTATTCGATCTTGGCCGGCAATGCGCCGGATTTGAGCGTCAATGCCAGGTCTTCGGCTGCGGTCTTGGTAAATTTGCCCGAGATCTCGCCGCTGTCGAAGATCTGCGATTTAATGAACGCGGCGGACTTGACCTCGTCGTTAAGGACGACGGCCATGTAGTTGTTGATGTTCTTGCCGGTCCACTCGCCGAATTTCTGAGCTCCGGCCGGTTTGAACGAGAACGTGATCTGATAATCGCCCTGACCGCCGGTACGAGAAACGGCTCCTGCGTCGCGGAGTTCACTGCCGTCGACGACGGCCGGATATTCGACCACCACATACGACGACGGCTTTTTCGGTTGGTCGGGCGCAGTTTTTGCCGTCGCGTCATCGCGCTCCGTGAATGGAAGGATCAAACGATTGGGCGGAACGGTACCGCCGAGCGACTGCTTGGCCTCGTCTATGGACTTGTACGTCGTTACCGGCTGCGGATTCGGAGCACTGACGATCTTCATCAACGCAAGGTTGGAGTCAGCACCGATCAGCTTTTTGACGCGTTCCGGGTCTTCGACACCCGGCATTTGCAGCAGGATCTGACCCGAGGATTTTGACATCCTCTGCAGTGTCGGCTCTTTGACACCGAATGCGTTGATGCGGCTGTCAATGATCTTTAACGCCTGATCGACCGCCTGGTCTTTCAATGTAGCCTGCATCGTGCCAGGCAGTGTCCATGACAATGTATTTCCGCTTGTCGACTCGGTCCATTGGCTAAAGTCAACCTTCTTCTTAATGGCGTCGAGCGCGTCCTGGGGGTTCACGCCGTCGCCTAGGGTGATCGAGACGCTGTAGTTTCCATTCTCCGCGACGTTCGCGTTGGACGCGACGGCTATCTTGGCTTCCTGAAGCGTACTGAGCGCCGCCTGCGAATTGTTCTCAGTCAGCGTCTTCAGATAATCGTCCGTACGCACGCGCATCACGAGATGGGAACCGCCCTTGAGGTCGAGCCCCAGATTAATGTTCGACGCCAGGTTTTCCTTGATGCCGGACCAGGTAAAGTCCGCCCCCGTCGGCATTCGCCGCGGGCCAAAAACCAGATAAAAACCAACGACCGTGATCGCGAGAATGATAGCCGTCCTGATCCACAAACCAGTGTTCTTCATTTGGGTGTTACCGTCTTCTAACTGCTTATCTTATTCAGGCTTTTTGCCGACGACCGCGCTTTTCCCTATTTCAAGAAACGATTTCTCGGCACTCTGCACGATGAAACTCGTCTCCTTCACTTCTTTGATCTTGCCGATGATGCCGCCGCTGGTGACGATCTCGTCATTTATCTTCAACTGGCCGATCATGTCCTGCAGTTGCTGTTTTTGACGTTTTTGCGGAAGAATGACAAGAAAATAGAAGATCCCGAATATGAATGCGAACGGGGCGATGGTCCAAATGAGGCTGGTACCGCCGCCGGCGTCCTGAAAAAACAAGCTAAATGTTCTCATCGATTTTTGCTACTGATAGAAGACAAAAAGCCAATAATATACATTTAGCCTGGCTTAATCAAACGTCGAATACTTCGTTATTCCGTAAATCGGCAAGAAACGACGAGCGAAATTCTGAAAAACTGCCGTCGCCGATAGCTTTGCGAATTCGATGCATTGTCTCCAGGTAGAAAGCGAGGTTGTGATGTGACAACATGATCGACGCCGTCATCTCGCCCGCCTGATAGAGGTGCCTCAGATAACTGCGGGAATATCGTTGACACACGGAACACGAACATGCCGGATCAAGTGGCTCCTGATCCTCCGCAAACCGCGCGTTCCTGATGTTTATCTTACCACATGACGTGAAGACGCTGCCCGTTCTTCCGTTTCGCGTCGGCAGAACACAATCGAACATGTCAATGCCGCGGCCGACGGCCTCGACGAGATCCTCGGGCGTGCCGACGCCCATTAGATATCTCGGTGCATCCGCCGGCATTTTGGGACCGAGAAACTCGAGGACATCGTACATGACATCTTTCTCTTCGCCGACGCTCAATCCACCGATCGCGTAGCCGTCAAATCCGATCTCGACAGTGCGTTCAAGGCTCTCGGCGCGCAGATCGGTAAAGCCCGAACCCTGAACGATCCCGAACAACGCCTGACGTCCCGATAACTCATCCGACGGATCGACGAAGCCCGTATCCTGCGACAAGTCCTGCAGTTCGTTGAAACGGAGCTTAGATCGTGATGCCCAGCGCGCGGTCAGATCCAGGCTCGTTTTCGCAGTCTCGCGATCCGCTCGTCCTGGGGGGCATTCGTCAAAAACCATCATGATCTCCGAACCGAGTGCCGCCTGAATCTCCATCGATACCTCTGGCGAAAGGAATTGCTTGCTGCCGTCAAGATGCGATCGAAATTCAACACCATTCTCGGTTAGCTTTCTCAGATCGGTCAGCGAGAAGACCTGGAAGCCGCCGGAATCGGTCAGGAACGATCGACGCCAGGAGGTGAAGCGGTGTATCCCGCCCATTTTTCGAATGATCTCGACACCGGGCCGCAAGAAAAGGTGATACGTATTGCCGAGGATGATCCGAGCGTCCATCTCGTTCTCGAGCCACTCGAAACGCACGCCTTTGACTGCGCCTTGAGTACCGACAGGCATGAAAACCGGCGTCTCGATCTCGGACCGACGCGTCCGCAAAACACCCGTTCGTGCCTCGCCGTCGCGGGCCGTGATCTCCCATCCTATCGGTTTTGACATCGAATGATCAGTTAAGTTCGGAAACGCGGCGCCCGACCAGAGCCCAGATGTTTGGCGCCCCGATGGCGAGTTCCGATGCGAAGCGTCCGTCGCTTCCAATAAGAATGGCCGACGGTGTTCCGTGCATTCCGAGCTTTTGTGCGGTCTTGTAGTTTTTGTCGAGTACGATCGGTGACCTGAGCTCCATCTCGCGATGCAGCTCAAGATCGCCGTCCGAGAAGATCAAAAGTCCCGGATCCTCATCGCTGCGAACCCGGTCAAATTTGCGGAACTGGTCGATCATGCCGACGCAGTGGCTGCAGCCCGGGCTCCAAAAGGCGATCAAAGTCGGTTTACCTTTCAGGTCCGCGCCTTTGATCATCTCGCCCGCAATATCCTTTACCGAGAACTCTGGAATACTCTCGCCGATGCGTATTTTGGCATGCGGTTCGTCACCGTTTCGAAACTCGACGTAATCAAATTCGCCGCCAAGTTCCTTTTCCCGTATCTTTTGTACGAGTGTTTCGATCGCAGAATCCCCCGCAGCAATGTGGCTCGCGATCCGACAGTCGGCACTGACCAGCAATCCGGACGGGTTCCATAGCCCTCCAACCGCATTGGCGAACTCGCGGTCTTGCTGCAGCAGGACCGCGATCTCGCTATCGATCTCGAAAGCCTCTTCATTTTCTTCGGGCGTCCCGGTGCTGACGATACGGAGGTCAACTTTGCCGGCAAATTCGACGGCCCATTCGGCGGCTTTCGGCATGAGCGCGCGGCACGGCCCGCATGCTGGATTGACGAACAGCAAAAGCGTGGGCCGCCGGTTCTCGCCGAATGAGTCTGTCCGGACTGCACCGCCGTGCAAAAGCGTAAGCTCGAACACCGGAAGCGGAGCACCGATCGGCAAGCCGTCTCGCGGATCGCCGGCATCGTCGCGCCGGACTTCATGATCGTCGCGATGTCCGACCTCGACAGCGTCGATCCTCTTGAGTATCTCGTCCTGCTTTTTCGCGAGTGACCGCAAATGCATCAAGATCGCTCCGAGCATCAGGACGGCAGTACCCAAAAGATACAACTGGATGGTCTCTCGCGTCATTTGCGAGATCGGCAGCCCCTGGCCGGCTCGCCCGACGACGATCAGGACCACCGGCGGGACCATAAAAATGAGGTTCCTGACCAGGCTTTTCTTGCTTACCGGCTCGCTGTGAAGTTGGCCGAAACAGTGGCAATCAGGTGTGTTTCCACGAACGATCTGAACGATCATCCCGGCCGAAAAGATCGAAAGAAGCACCAACGCACCGACCGCTGCGAACCACGACCGATCTATAAACAGAACACCGGCCGCGACCGCCAACTCCGCCAAAGGAAGAAGAACCGACGAGATCGGGATAAGCGACAACGGCACGCCAAAATCCGACAGAGATTTCCTCGTGCCGCTAAGGTCGGCAAATTTCGTGACCCCGGCGACGCCAAAGATCGCCGCGAGCAGTAGTCTGAGTGCAAGAAGTAATTCGTCCATCGATCAAGCGAGGCTAGACTATTCGAAATTCTATAAGAATCGCCGTTCGGTTCACAACCACGCGAGCGGTCTCACGATCCGATTCAGGATCCCGGTTTCTTTGGCGCCTTTCGCCGTTCCACGAGACGTATCGGCGTCGCGAAAAACCCGAACTCAGCCCTGAGCTGGTTCTCGATGTACCGCAGATACGAGAAATGCAGGCCCGCCTTACTGCCGCCGGCAGTGAACAGGATGAACAGCGGCGGACGCATGCCGGCCTGCGTGAGAAATTGGACCTTGAGCTTTGAAAAGCCGCCCTTGACCGGCGAAGGGGCCGTTCCACCGCGTGGCTGCGAGATCGAGTCCTCGAAAAAGCGATTGAGCCGTGATGTCTGGATACGCGTGTTTCTGGCCGCATTAGCTTCGGCCACAAGCGGCAGGATCTTTGTCACTCGCTGGCCCGTCAGCGCCGAGATCGTGACGATCGGCGCCCAGTCGAGGAATTTCATTGCCTGACGGAGCGTTCGTTCAAATTCGTAGATCGTGTTCGTCTCCTTTTCCTGGAGTGCATCCCACTTATTGACCGCAATAATTACCGAACAGCCCGAATCCACGGCGTAGCCCGCGATGTTGGCATCGAGATTGGTGACGCCCTCGACCGCGTCGATAACGATGACGGCTACATCGGCCCGTTCGAGTGCCTTTCGGGCCATGATGACCGAGAGTTTTTCAGCCATCTCGGTGGTCTTGCCTTTTCGCCGGATGCCCGCCGTGTCGATGAGCAAATAGTCCTGCCCGTCGACCGACAAACGCGTGTCGATCGCATCGCGCGTCGTGCCCGCTATTGGCGAGACGATCACGCGTTCTTCTCCGAGCAGGCTGTTGAGCAGGGACGACTTGCCGACATTGGGCCGGCCGATGATCGCAAGGCGTATCTCGTTCTTCTTTTCCGGTTCTTCGGCACTGTCAAAGTCGAGATGCTCGAAGACCATATCGAGCAGGTCGCCAATACCGGTCCCGTGCTCAGCCGATATCGGCGCCATTTCAAATCCGAAACGGTAGAATTCACCAGCCTCGTTCTCGACCGTCTTTGATTCGACTTTGTTCGCCGCGATCACGACCGGCTTCCCCGTATTGCGCAGCAGCAGGCCGAGTTCCTCGTCAAGGGGCGTAACTCCCGCACGGGAGTCGAGCACCCAGATGATGACCGCGGCCTCGTTAATGGCATGCGAAGCCTGCCGAAATATTTCAGACGGAATGACCGCATCATCGTCCGGCACGATCCCGCCAGTGTCGACGAGCCGAAAGTCTCTAGCCTTCCAATCGACCTCGCCGAACATTCGGTCGCGCGTGATGCCCGGCTCGTCGCCGACGATCGCCTTGCGCGCGCCGACGAGCCGATTGAAAAGCGTCGATTTACCGACATTCGGACGTCCGATTATTGCGACCAGCGGCTGAGGCATAAACTTTTATTGTACTGTCCCCGACGAGCCGTTACAAACGAACCGCCTTTGCGGTTTAGTTTGCGATCTTCGCGTGACACGTTTTTTCACGCCAAGCCGCAAGTACGCAAAGCCCCCCAAATAAAATCTCGTGTTCGTCAGTCCCCGATTGATACAATCATAAGGCGGCCCATAGACACCGCGGCCATTTCTCCCGCCAACCGTCCAAGTATGTCGGTCAGATTTTCGATCATAATCCCTGCCTACAACGAAGCACGCCTACTGCCGCGGCTGCTCGACTCGATCAGGGTAGCTGCCGAACGGTTTGGCCGCGGGCAGATCGAAACGATCGTCGCTGACAACTGCTCGACCGACGCGACACGCGAGACCGCGTTGTCACACGGAGCCAAGGTCGCCGACGTCCCCAAGCGACGGATCGCCGCCGCCCGAAACGGAGGAGCACGCATGGCCCGTGGTGAGGTGCTTTGTTTTATCGACGCCGATTCGGCCGTCCATCCCGACACGTTCGCCAAGATCGACGAAGCCATGAGAGACGAGCGCGTTGTCGCCGGAGCCTCGGGCGTCTATCTGGAACGCGTAAGCCCCGGCCTCGCTGCGACATACCTGGCGATGCTGCCGATGCTTTATATAACGGGGATGGACACTGGCGTAGTCTTCTGCGGCCGCGAGGATTTCGACGCCGTCGGCGGATACAACGAGGACCTTTACGTTGCCGAGGACGTTGCATTCCTGCAGGCCCTGAAACGGCACGGTGCGTCAAACGGCCGCCGGCTTACTCGGCTCTCAGGTGTTAAAGCTCTCGGTTCAACTCGCAAATTCGACGAGAACGGCGATTGGCACTACTTCCCGCTGGGACTCCGGTCGGTCGCCCTGCTCATTACAAAAGGAGCAGGCTTTTTCCACCGGCAGGAAGATATTCCCCTTATGGACTACTGGTATCGGCCCGGCCGGTGATATAACAGTGTCGTTATCCCAAATAACGTAACCCGAAATGAGCGATGCCGATGAGTTCGACCTCAACAACGCGATCCAGGTCCTAAAGCAGACGCCGTACGTCTTGGCGCGTCTGCTTGGCGAGTTGCCAACCCAACTGACCCAAAGCTCCGGCGACGCCGAAGATTGGGCTCCCTACGACGTGCTCGGACATCTCATCCACGGTGAAGAGACCGACTGGATGCCGCGTGCCGAGATGATCGTCGCACAGGGCGAAGACCGTCGGTTCGAGCCCTTTGACCGGACCGCCCAATTCTCGCGTTCCCGCGGCCGCACGCTCGACGACCTGCTTATCGAGTTTGGGCATCTCCGCAGCGTCAATATGGAAATGCTGGTCCGCTGGCAACTGACGCCCGAGCAGCTAGTTCTAAAAGGCATCCATCCTGAATTCGGCGAGGTCACGCTCGCGCAGCTCCTTGCCACGTGGGTCGTCCACGACCTCAACCACATTCAGCAAATAGTCCGCTATCTCGCCCGTCGATACTCATCGGACGTCGGTCCATGGAAAGCATATCTGTCGATCCTACAGTGACCTTCAGGAACTTAAGCGGACCGGCTTCGCCCGCTTTAGGGGAAATCCACCTCGGGGTATGGTTCTAACAACATATTAGTACGGGCCACTGATCGCGTAAGTGGACCAAAAGGAAAACGGAATGCCTACAGAAGAATTCAAACGCCTGAGGGACGATCCGGATATGGAGTCGGAGGCGGGACCCGCAGGGACACTGGTTTTTCGGGATGGCGGGGCATACTGTGTCGTGGGGCCCGAGTTTGCCGGAATGGAGGAAAGCGGCGGCTACGCTTTTGGCGATACGCGCGAACAGGCGCTGGCGAACTATTTTGAACGCGTGAGGGGTCGGAAGTCTTGAGCGCAGGAACTTGAAGAGAAAGCAAAGAAGCCACTGCGACTGCGCTGCCGCTTCATTCCACATCAATCTTCTGGAGTTCACAGAAAAAAGGCCGCCTTAAAGACGGCCTTTCGGTTGCGGTGACTGCCCTGCATGCAGGCTTCTTACTGCTTTCGCG
Organism: Pyrinomonadaceae bacterium; assembly: GCA_044228265.1. Taxonomy (GTDB): domain Bacteria; phylum Acidobacteriota; class Blastocatellia; order Pyrinomonadales; family Pyrinomonadaceae; genus OLB17. The sequence goes on along the minus strand of JBGAVC010000007.1, from coordinate 14,162 downwards.
TGCCCCAGGTCGGCGACGGCGGTTCTTTGTCCATCCGCTGAACCGGTTTCGCTTTGAGCATTTTCATGGCTTCCTCAACGGCTCGTTCGAGCTGCGGGTCGCGGCCGGCGATGACGTCCTTTGGCCAGTTCTCGACATCGATGTCCGGGGCTACTCCTTCGTTTTCGACCGCCCAGCGGCCGTCCTTGCTAAAGAACCCGCCCCGCGGAGCGATAGCTGAGCCTCCGTCAACGAAAACCGGCGTATCCGCGGTGTGAACAAGTCCGCCCCAGGTGCGTTTCCCTACAAGGGTTCCGATCTTGCGGAACTTGAACATGTACGGCATCAGGTCGCCGCCGGATCCGGCCATCTCGTTGATGATCATGACCTTGGGCCCCCAAATCCCGGCCGCAGGCGATGTGAACGGATAACGGTCACCGGCCACATTGTTAAAGTAACCGTCAAAATCGCGCTGGAGCACGTCGATGATGTAGTCGGCCGCCGAACCGCCGCCATTGTAGCGTTCGTCGACAACGGCGCCCTTCTTGTCCTGCTGCGAGAAGTAGTATCGGTTAAAGCTCGTGTAGCCGGGCTGCCCGGTATTTGGCAGGTACACATACGCAAGCTGGCCGCCTGAGAGTTCGTCGACCTTTCGACGATTGTACTCTACCCACGCTCGGGTTCGAAGGGCCTGTTCGTTCGCTACAGGAACCACGATATACGAACGCGCGCCATCCATCGACGGCTTATCGTTGACCGTGATCTGCGTCTGCCGGTTGGCGGTCCCGTCGAGCAGGCGATAGATGTTGTCGGGTGCCTTCAACTCGACGCCGTTGATGGCCATGAGGTAATCGCCCGTATTTACGTTGACGCCGGGCACGGCCAGCGGCGAACGAAGGTCGGGATTCCAATTCTCGTTGTCGAATATCCGTGTGATCTTGTAGCGTCCGTTCTCGACCGTGAAATCGGCCCCGAGCAGGCCTCCGTTGCTGTTCGGCACGTCAGGCATGTCGCCTCCTCGGACGTAGCTATGGCCAATGGCGATCTCGGCGCCCATCATGTCCATGAGGTAATTGAGGTCGGCACGGTGCATGACGTATGGAAGAAGCGCTCCGTACATTTCCTTCATCTTCGGCCAGTTCGCCCCGTGCATGTTGGGAACATACAGGTAGTCGCGTTGGTTACGCCACATCTCGTTAAAGATCTGCTTGTACTCTTCCTTGGGGTCGAGATACATGCGAAGGCTGTAGGTGACGCGGCCCGTCCCGGCCTGTGGCGCCGTTCGGCCGTCTGCGTCAATAACAAAGAGTGAAGGAGCGGGCGGATTGCCGCCGCCGCCTCCAAATCCGCCGCCGCCTCCGGCCGCACGGTACACCAGCTTTTTGCCATCGGCACTGACCGAGTAAGACGCGACTCCGCTAACATAAGTAAGGGACTTCCGGTCGCTCAACTTGAACCTGACGAGCTCGCTGCCGCCGCCCAGGCCTTGGCCCCCGCCGCCTTGCTGGCCGGCTTGGAGATAAAATACCGTGCCGTCAGTTCCCGCCTGCAGGTTAGAATACTGTCGCTCAGGAACGCCCGGGACCGAGATTATCCTTTTCCCGAGGCCGTCCCAGTCGATAGTGACCGTCACCGGAGGACGTGGACGGTTTTGCCCCGGGCCTGCGGGTCGGTCGCCGGTCGGAGCGTCCCCACCAGCATCGGGCCTGCCTCCTCCGCCTCCGCGAATGGGACCTGCAGCCTGAATACCGGGATCCTCGTCACTCTCAGGCAAGAGCGGGCTTGGGTCCTTTTTCGAAAGCACGGCCATGTAGAGGCCAAACGTCTCGTTAAAAGGGTAGTTCGTCATGTCGAGCCATTGAGACTTGAGTCCGAAGTCTGTCGAGGCGAGAAACCAAAGGTATTTGCCGCTCGCGTCCCAAACCGGCCACGCTGCGTCCGAGAGGCCGTCGGTCACCTGTTTGGTCTCGCCGGTTTCAGCGTTGCCTATATAGATAGCCTTGTAGAGCGACTTAAGATGCGCAGAATATGCGATCCATTTCGAGTCAGGACTCCACGTCGGGTTGAGCGTGCGGGCCGGCACCATGATAGGGTCGCTACCGACCTGCTTCATCGCGCCGTTTGTCGTATCGATGACCCAAACTTTGAGATCGGTGTCGTGACAAAGGATCTTTTTCGAGTCCGGCGACCACGAAACGGTGTAGTAATGCTTCGGGTTCTGGATAGTGATCTCGCGTGCAGGCGCCAGCCCGTCGGCGTTCTCGATGTAGAGTTTGTACTCGCCCGACCGGTCGCTGAAATAGGCTATCGATTTGCCGTCAGGCGACCACGCCGGGTCGTGATCGGCGGCACTGCTCGAATGGGTGAGGTTTCGAACGTCGCCCTTTTCGGCGGGGATTGTGAAGATCTCGCCGCGTGCTTCGAGCACGATCCTTTTTCCCGTCGGCGAGAGGCTGATATTGGTCGCTCGCGAAGAGACGTCTTCCCATCGCGGCATCATCCAGGGGAAATCTCCGGTCGCGGTGATGTTGACGATGTGCTCACGCCCCGATCGAGGATCGAGTTCGTGGATATATCCTGCCTGTTCGAACACCACGACGCCTGCTCCCGAGTCCATTGTCTTGACGTCAAAGTCCTTGAACTTTGTAATTTGGTTAAGCTTCTTCGATCCGGTGTCGTACGACCAGACATTCTCGATGCCGTCCCGGTCGGATATGAAATATACGGTGTCTCCGATCCACACAGGATCGATGTCCTTGGAGTCGGTCCACGGCGGCGACACGAGGTCGTAGCTTTTTAGATCGACTATCCAGATCGGGCGGTTCTGGCCGCCGCGATAGTTACGACGCTCGTCGTCCCACGAGTTATTCATCCGGTAGGCGATCTTTGAACCGTCAGAGGAGATCTTTCCCTGAAAGCCGCGCGGCAAGGACATCGGTTCTTCGACACCGCCTGTCGCAGGTACCGTCCAGAATCTCGGGGCACCGCTGGGCGTCCAGGTCGCTCTCGCCGACGAAAACATGATGCTGCCGCCATCGGGTGTCCATCCCTGTACGAGGTCGGCACCCGGATGCCACGTCAGCCGTTTTGGCTCACCGCCGTCGGCCGACACGACATAAACGTCCTGATTACCGGCATATTCGCCTGAGAACGCTATCCATTTGCCGTCGGGCGAGAAATGCGGATTCGAAGTTTGGCCTTGGAACGTGGTGATCCGTCGGGCTGGACCTCCCGAACGCGGAACGGTCCAGATGTTCTGTGCGTAAGCAAAGGCGATCTGCGTGGAACTGACCGTCGGTGTACGCAAGAGCCGAGTACCGCCGGTGCCTTCCTGGGCGAAAACACCACGATCCGCAAAGACAATGGATAACAAGGCGACGCACGAGACAACTGTCAACCAAACCATTGATCGGCGGTGCGAGCCCGCGATCGGGTTATGATACGGCATTGAAAATTTCCTCCGGATGAAGCGAATTGGGTTTGCGCCGCCGATTTTAGCACGGAGGGGTGAGGAAGTGAAAAGCGGGCTCTTATCGCTCTATGTCGCGTTAAATGCAGCTCGATCCAGACGCGAAAACGCCAAACATGAATTCCGATTCGCGTTTGGCCCAAAAAAGGAAGCTGTCCGGTTTACTCTCCGGACAGCCTCCTAAGGTTTAAAAAACGCCGTTTAGTTTAGTACAGTATCGCGTCGAAGATCGAGCCGATTATCGTTCCGAGGATCGAGTAGCGGCCGTTCGAGTAGCTGCCGTAGCGATATCGGCCGTAGTAGCCGTCTTCGTATCCGCGGGTAAAGCCTTCGCGGAAATAGTAGTTGTACTCGTCCATCGACACGTAGTAGCTGTCATAGCCATAGGCGGCGTCCTGATAGCCGTACGAATTGTTCGGGTCGTAACGCCATCCGTCGTTGCGGTCGGCCTGCCCGGCATAGTAACCGGCTTCGTAACCGTTGTTGACGGCTTCGCGAAGCATCTGGGCACCATATTGGCTCGTGTAGTAGTAGCTGCCACCGCGGTTGTAACGATAATTATTGTAGTAGTTATCGTAATAGCGGAACTGCTGGAGCCTCAATTGGTCCTGACGGATCCGGTTCCAGTACTGCTGCTGGTACCGCAGATACGAATTACGCCGCTGTTGCTGAAGCTGCCACTGTCGCTGATGCTGGATGCTCTGCCAGTTGCTCCATCGCTGGTTGTACTGGTTCCAGCGTTCGCGTTGAAGCTGTTCCTGATGCGTTCGGTCGACCTGAAGCCGCGGCTGTGTCTGAATGTTGTTGTCGCGATAACGGCGGTCGTTCTGCTGCCGCCAGGTAGGGTTGTTCTGCTGCTGCAATACGCTGTTGTTTTGCTGACGGCGAAACTCTTCCTGACGCCGGCCATTGTCGCGGTTTACCTGAAGTTGCTCCTGCCGGAGGACCTGCTGTTGGTTACGCAATTGCTGGTCGCGAAGCGTCTGCTGGTTTCGCAACTGCTGATCACGCATCTGCTGCAGGCGTGCATTTTCAGCCGCTTGCCGGCGGGCGCTCTCCTGGGCTTGGTTATTGTTGTAGGTGTTCGTCTGCTGCTGGCTGTTATTGTTGTTACGCCAGCTGCGATCGCCACGGTTCTGGTTTTGATTCTGTATCTGGACCTGCGTTTCGCGGGAGTTTGACCGTTCCACTCGCCGATCCGTCTGCGTCTGTTCGACTTTCTTGTCGTTGTTGCGATTGTCTCTTCCGCGGTCTCGCTGCGCGCTGGCTTCGGTTACGGTAAATAAACCCGCCGCCGCTAGCGTAAGCACTGCAAATGCCGATCGCATATTCAATTTCGTGTTCATGGTGATACCCCTTTTACGGTCAATCAAGACGAAATTCACGTCGTCTTGCCCATGGTATGTGCAAAGGACGTACCAAAGCGTCAAAAGGCTGAAAACAAGGAGTTTCGACGCCGATCCTGGCGATCGCAACACGATTTCGTCACGAAAAACACTATTTCAGGCAAAAAGGGGGCGTTATTACGGTTTGATGAACTCGTATCCGATTCGGACATTGATCGCACCGCTCGCAATCTCGGGATGGGCCGAAAATGCTCTCATCTTCAGGTTCCCGGCATTCGGAACAGGCAGCATAAAGGATATCTTGTCGAGTTTAAGGATCTCGATCGGGTTCATCTTCTTGTCTATCGACCGCTGCAGCATTTTCGCGATCAGCGAACCGCCTATGCCGCCGGACCCGTTGAGGTTGACGTTCAGAACGTGGATACGACCGATAAGGCGTTGGCCGGTTTGGTCAAATTCGAGATCGATGTTGGATTCGGCCCAGCCGGCAAAGTCCACGCAGCCGACAAACGGCGGCTCGTAACTGCCGGAAAACGCCAGCGGCACGTAGACCTTTCCCTCGCGAAACCGAACCGCGGTCCGGACGCCATTCATTTCCCGGAGGACCTTGATCGATTCGTCGCAGACAGTCCCTGTGGATCCTCGCGATGTAAATGTCGCCGTCTCGTACCGTGCGGTCGACGGCTGTTTCGGTCCGGTCGGGCCATTCTGAGCGATCGAGAACTGCGGCGGCTCGAAATTTGCGAACACGGCTTCGAGCAAAGCGTCGAAAAACTGCTCATTCAGGCTGACCGTCACTTCGGCCTTTTGAGCGTGGGCGCCTGAAAACAAGAGCATTACGGACAATATTGCGATCGCGGCGTTCTTAGGTCTCATATTCCGTTACCTTTGGCTAGGTGAAATTTCGTGAGTGTGATGCAAACGATGGGCGTTGATTTGTACGCGATAAAAAGCGGGGATCTGGCGGATTCACAAGCCGCTTCGCACGACATCGTGGAGCCTTAGCAGCCCGACGCACTTCCCTTCCGCGTCAACGACCGGGAGCACCGAGATCTGCGACGGGCGGTCTTCCATAAGGCTTAACGCTTCGTACGCGAGCATTTCTGCGGATGCCGTGACGGGGGATGCGGTCATCATACTTCGCGCGGTCAGGCCTGAGAACTCGTCCTGCGGCGTCCGTTCGATCGCCCTTCGAAGATCCCCGTCAGTTACGATCCCGATAAGGCGTGAGCCGTCGACGACGACATTCACCGCTCCGAGGGCGTGAGACGAGATGGACTTGACGACCTCGAGCCAGCCGGCTTCGGGAGCGATGCTGGGGCTCGGATGCATCAAGTCACTGACCTTAAGCGTGAGGCGTTTGCCGAGACGGCCGGCAGGATGATTCGCCGCAAAATCTTCCGCGGTCAGGCCTTTGGCTTCCATCAGCGTCATCGCGATCGCATCGCCGATCGCCAGGGCGACGGTCGTTGAGGCCGTCGGAGCGAGATTCAAGGGACACGCCTCCGCATCGACAGAAGCGTCGAGATATACGTCTGACGCCCCGGCGAGCGTCGATCGTGTGTTTCCGACGATCGAGATGATCGAGACGCCTCGCTGCCTAAGAGTAGGCAGCATCGCAATTATCTCGTCCGTCTCGCCAGAGTTGCTCAAGGCGATGACGACATCACCGGCTGAAACCACCCCAAGGCCGCCGTGAAGAGCGTCGGTCGGGTGGACAAACACGGCTATCGTTCCGGTGCTCGTTAGCGTCTGGGCTATCTTTTCAGCGATGATCCCCGATTTCCCGACTCCAGTGACGATCAACTTACCCTTGCAGTCCAATAGGAGCGCCAGTGCGGCTTCGACGCTTGGAGCATCGAGGTTCGACGCCGCACGCTCGATCGCCGCCGCTTCGGTCCTGAGTATCGCCGCGACGCGGTCGCGACTTGTTCTGGTATGTGTTTTGGTGGTCGCGTTGGTCGATTCGCTCATCTTACGAGGGCAAAAAAACCGCCAAGATGCCCGGAGACATCTTGGCGCGTCACACCATAATTTTCAACCGTTTCGATCAGTTGTGCGTCGAGTCGACCATGCAGAACCAGTTGCTGCCGGATCTCCACAGATTTCTCTGAATGAGCCACTGATGGCCGCCAAAGGTCATGTTGTACCAGGAGCCATTAGATGCCTGCAATTGAGAATGGCCAAACGTCCATGCACATTTATCAGCATTCTCAGCCCCACGGCTGTCGTACCATGCGTTGAGGTCGGGGTCACTGGTCGCCTCCTCGAGTTCATGTGTAAGTACGGAGATCGCTCCGTCAACCCCGGGATTGTTGTTTGGGCTCGTGCTTTGAGCAGCACAAGCACTCAAGCAGCGATTTGCATTACCTACAAATGCATATCGCACCTTTCCGTTGGTCAGCGTGCTGCTCGTGTGCCAACCGCAGTACTGTGTGCAAAAACCTGACGACGCCGTGACGTTCGATGACGTAATAACGAAGTAAACGCCGCTCGGGTTGTATGGGAGTCGATTGCTCGATATCGCGTTGTTGACGATCGTCCTTATCGCATTGTCCGAAAGCCTGGTAGACGTTCCCGTATCTGTCGTTTGGCCGCCGTACAGCACATTGCCGGATATAGGCTTGGACGACGAATAGCTCGAATTCAGCGCGAAATGCGGCGTACCGCCTACACTGGCAGCCCAATCACGTACCAACTGCTGCGCCGCGGGAGTATCCGACCCGTTCGACTGGTTCCAGTTGCCGTACCATATAAGGTAAATGGTCGGCGTATTGATCACCGGACCGCCATGATCGACCAAAGGCGTCGTCGAACTTGTTCCGCCGGTCGTAAGCGCCGCCTTGATCCGCCCAGAAGCCATAAAGGATATCGAACCATCCGGATGTTCCGACGGATTGAGGCCATGTTCAACCCGACCCTGGGCGTAAATGGAAGCACCGAGCAGCGACATGTTCATTGCCACCGCCATCAACAGAATGAAAAACTTCTTCATATTTCTCCTCTAACTTGGTTTTAGTGTGATCGGTTTGTGCAACCGAAATTCGATGTGTGGGAAAACACTCCCAAGACCGGTTCCGGAACTGAAACGCGTTCGATCAAACCTCGAGTGGCCCAGGACGGGCCGGTTTCCACATCTCATTCAGGATCGATAAGTCTAAAATTTTATACGCTTATTTTAATGTTAAGTCAATCAAATTTAGATGGCATCGAACGGGATCTTTCCGGACGGACTTCGCGGTTGTGTAGAATGAAATTATGAAGAGGGGGTCTCTCATCTCGCTGACTTCGCGGGGTTTGTTTTGTTCGCGAGGCGACTTTTACGTAGATCCGTGGTCGCCGGTTGAAAGGGCTGTCGTTACTCACGCCCACGCCGACCACGCCTATCGAGGCAGCAAAAACTATTTGGTTACGGATGAGTGCCTCCCGCTCGCGAGGCTGCGGCTCGACGAGGATGCAAAGATCTCGTCTCAGGCCTATGGCGTGTCGACCGATCTCAACGGCGTTAAGGTCTCGTTCCACCCCGCGGGACACATCCTGGGTTCGGCGCAAGTCCGGATCGAGTTCAAGGGTGAGGTCTGGGTCGTGTCGGGCGACTATAAGCTGACGCCGGACGCGACCTGTGCCGCGCTGGATCCCGTAAAATGTGACTTTTTGATCACCGAGGCGACATTTGGCCTGCCTATCTATCGATGGCCGCCCCCGAAACTCGTTTTTGCGGAGATCGACGAGTGGTGGCTTCGAAATCGCGATCGCGGCAAAGCGTCGGTCATTTTCGCTTATGCGTTGGGTAAAGCGCAGCGTGTCCTTAATGGCGTCGACCGCTCGATCGGGCCGATCTTTACTCACGGGTCGGTTGAAAGTATCACGGCGGTCTACCGTGCAGCAGGCATCGATCTTCCGACGACAACGTACGCGGGAAATGTCACGAACAAGAAGGAGCCGTGGCTTCGCCGGTTTGGGAGCCAATCGACGGCATTTGCATCAGGTTGGATGATGGTTCGCGGTGCGAGGCGGCAACGTGCGGTCGATCGCGGGTTCGTGCTGAGCGATCATGCTGATTGGCCTGAACTTCTTGACTACATCGCCGCGACCCGGGCCGAAAAGGTCTACGTAACACACGGATTTGCCACTGAAATGGTCCGGTGGCTCAAAGAGAATGGGACCGACGCCGAACCGCTCAAGACTCGATTCATCGGCGATGACGATGCACCCGCATTCGGTGACGAGGAGGGCGAGAAGGCATGAAGCTTTTCACCGAACTCTATGTCGAGCTCGACCAGACCAACAAGACGAACGAAAAGGTCGAGGCAATGCGGTTTTATTTTGAACGAGCCGCGCCGCACGACGCCGCGTGGGCCCTCTATTTCCTATCGGGCCGAAAACCACGCCAGATCGTGCCGTCAAGGCTGCTGCATGATTGGGCGCTCGAGCTGTCGGGCGTTCCCGAATGGCTCTTTGCCGAATCGCGCGACACTGTTGGCGACAGCGCCGAAACCTTTGCCTTGCTACTGCCGAACACGGGATCGACCGATGAAACGCCGCTTCACGTACTTTTAGAGGAGCGACTGCTCCCTTTGCGAGGTGACAACGAGTCCGTCCAAAAAGCGGCCGTTACCGATGCATGGTCCAGGATGAGCTACTCACAGCGGCTTGTTTACAATAAGCTGATAACCGGAGCTTTCCGCGTAGGCGTATCGCAGCTTCTCGTCGTCCGCGCTCTGTCGCAGTTATCCGAAATTCCGACCGACATCATCGCTCATCGACTGATGGGAGATTGGTCTCCGAGTCGAGAATTCTTCACATCTCTGACAGATCCGACGCTCGATTCGGACGAAACGCCGATCGCGCGGCCTTATCCTTTTCATCTAGCCCACCAGATCGACTTTGCACCTCACGATCTCGGCGATGTTGCCGATTGGCAGGCTGAATGGAAATGGGACGGCATTCGTGCTCAGGTCATCAAGCGTCAAGGCGAGGTTTTCATTTGGTCGCGAGGCGAAGATCTGATGACGGAACGGTTTCCCGAGATCGAAGCCGCGGCAAGGCATCTGCCTGACGGAACCGTGCTCGACGGCGAGATACTTCCCTGGCGTTACGGCCGGGTGCAGCCTTTCGCTGACCTGCAGCGGCGGATCGGCAGAAAGAACCTTTCACAAAAGATACTTACGGAAGTGCCTGTCATCCTGCAGTGTTACGACCTGATCGAGTACGAAGGCCGCGACGTCCGGGAACTCGATTTCCGGGCTAGGCGGGAGTTCCTGGAGAAGACGGTCGAGAATCTGCCGCCCGATGCCCGCGAGGTCTTACGCGTCACGACATCGGTCGAATCCGCCGATTGGGCCGAACTCGCCGCAACTCGCGAAAAGAGCCGCAGCCTGGGCGTCGAGGGCTTCATGCTTAAGCACCGCGGATCGCCGTACCGCGTCGGCCGCCATCGCGGCGACTGGTGGAAATGGAAGATCGACCCGCTTACCGTCGACTGCGTGCTCATCTACGCGCAAAAAGGCTCCGGAAAGCGCTCCAATCTCTTCACGGACTACACCTTTGCCGTCTGGAAAGGCGACGAGCTCGTTCCCTTTGCCAAGGCATATTCGGGCCTCAACGATGCCGAGATCCGAAAGGTCGATCGCTTTGTGCGCGACAACACGGTAGAGACCTTCGGACCGGTACGCAGCGTCAAGCCCGAACTTGTTTTCGAACTCGCTTTCGAAGGGATCCAACGTTCGACCCGGCACCGCTCCGGCGTCGCCGTCCGCTTTCCCCGTATCGCCCGCTGGCGCGAGGACAAGACGATCGAGGACGCTGATTCGCTGGAGACGATCAACGAAATGCTGGACGCCTATCAAAGCGCGACCGACCAGGCATAGCGTCATCCAAGATATTCCCAATGAAAAACGATCTCACCGTCAGCGACATCTTCGATCTCGAGGGTCGTCGATATCCGCATCTGAAGATCACAAATGAGAACTTCCCTCGCGTCCTCGCGACCCGAGCGATCGAAGACGACAGTGCGGAGTATTTCGGGGCATTCCTGACGCGAACTGCAGTCCGAATCCTGATCGACTACCTCAACCGCCGATTTCGGCTGCGAACTTGCGACATTGACGTTGATGGATCGTTCCCGATGCCATGCACGCAGTATTACCGCCGTCGCTGCCTCGCTCCGTGCGTGAGCAAGCTTTGCAGTCCGCACAAGTACGATGAACGCGTCGATCTCGTGCGGTCGTTTCTTGCAAACGACCGACGAAAATTCCGGGCCGCAGTCAAATATCTGATCGCCGCAAACGCCGATGAACTCGAATTCGAAGAGGCCGCCGTTTACCGCGACATCCTGGAATCGGCCGAACGTCACTGGAAGCAGCCGCGTTGGGATCTGTGGCTCGACGATACGATCGACACATACGCTATCGAGGAAACTCCCGCCGGTCACTCGATCTATCTTGTGACCACACGCGGCCGCACAGTTTTGGGACGAAAAGTCTTTGATGTCACCCGCGAAGAAGCTCCGTCGCCTGACGAAGCGCTTTATCAGCTGATCGGCAATTTCTACGTAACGCATCTGCCAAAGGAGATCAGGTCGCCGGTGGATTTCTACGGCCGGCGTCAGTTGATCGAGAAATTCTCCGAACGATTCGGTCGCCCGGCGTTGATCACTGTTGGACGCGGCCGAGGCGTCAACGCAGTGCGCGGCCTGCACCTCAGCCACGACGAACACGAGATCGACCGTGTCCGCCCGCGTGCGCCGGCCGAACGCATTTCGGCGCGGCTCAAACACGAATTCGGCCTGTCAAAAGCTCCCGATCGGATCGAAGCTTTCGATGTTGCCCACATATCTGGAACCGGATTTACCGCGGCATCTTCGGTATGGGCAAAGGGCCGCTTTCTATCTGCAGAATATGAATTCATCATATCCGGCGAATCCAGCGAACTCGACGCCCTCGCGGATGCGGTGATCCGAAGGCTCGGCGATCAAACGCGAACGCCGCCGGACCTGATCGTCCTTGACGGAGGCAAGGCTCAATTGAACAAAGTCCGAACGGCTTTGGAGGCATCCGGTTCAGATGTACAGATCATCGCTGCGGTCAAGCCTAAAGGCCGACATTCATCCATTGCCACATTCCTGATGACAGAAGACGACTCCATCGAATTCGACGTCGATTCTCCGGCCCACGCGATGCTGCAGTTGCTGCGTGACGAGGCCCACGCTCTGGCCAATCGCGTTCATCGCGATTACCGCGAAATGATGCCGTTCTATGAAAAGGCCGGTTTCGAAAAGCCGCTGGTCGTCCCTTTACGTTTTCACGCCGAGAATGGCGGGGCGGACGATCTGATCCCCATCGAGTCCAGGTAACACGAGCGTGAACCTTCCCCGACCGTATACGTAAAAGAACTCAATGAAAACCAAGAGGATCCTTGCTGCAATTCTGTTTACAGCCTCGCTCGTCGCCGGATCGAGCGCCCAGACGACACTCTACATGCCCCGCAACGTGACGCGGGCGTACGCGGCAGGAACCCGTTCGGCGGACGGCCGTCCGGGCCCGAAATACTGGCAGAACCGCGGCGTCTACAACATCTCGATCTCGGTAAACCCGCCCGATCGAACGGTTCGCGGTTCCGAAGAGATCACCTATACGAACTCAAGTCCCGGCCCGCTCGATGAGCTCGTTTTCAGGCTCGAACTCAACTCACATCAGCCCGAAGCCCCGCGCGAGGTGCCGGTCAGCTCGGACTACATCACTTCCGGGATCCAGATCGACGAATACACCGAGAACGGTAAAGTAAAACAATGGCGTGATCCAAAGGGCCTCACATTTTGCCCCATCGCCCTGGACAAACCTCTGCCCGCCGGTGAGTCGATCAAGCTCGGATTCAAATGGCACTACGAGCTATCAAAAAAGAGCAATCGCGAAGGCGTGATCGATCCGAGCAGCTTCTTTATCGCGTACTTTTATCCGCGTGTTGCCGTCTACGACGATACCGACGGCTGGGACACTGGATTTTTTGTCGAGGGGCACGAGTTTTACAACGAGTTTAATGACTACTCGTTTCAGGTTACGGCGCCCAAGAATTTCGTCGTGTGGGCGACCGGCGACCTGCTCAATGCGGAAGAAGTGCTAAAGCCCGAGTTCGCCGGACGGCTCAAGCGGTCTTTTACGGCCGATGATATCGTCCACGTAGCGACCCTGCCCGAACTCAACGCAAAGTCTGTGACTCAGCAGTCGGACACGCTCACCTGGAAATGGGCAGCAAAAAACGTCTCTGACGTCGCCCTCGGTGTGAGCGACCATTTTATCTGGGACGCGAGCAGCGTCGTCGTTGACAGATCGACCGGCCGCCGCGCGAGCGTCCAGGCAGCGTACGATGATAAATCGAAGGATTTTCAAAAGATGGTCGAGTACGGCAAGCACGCTCTCGACTGGTGCTCGAACAACTTTCCAGGAGTTCCCTATCCGTATCCCAAGACGACGATCTTTCGCGGTTTCGCTGACATGGAATACCCGATGATGGTCAATCAGAGCACGCAGGAGAGCCCGGAATTTGCCCGCTTTATCGCCGAGCACGAGATCCTGCACACGTGGTTCCCGTTCTTCATGGGTATCAACGAACGCCGTTACGGTTTCATGGACGAAGGCTGGACGACCGCGTTCGAATACATGATCGGAACAGCCGATCTCGGCAAGCAGAAAGCAGACGAGGCCTTCAAGGGCTTTCGAGTGAGCGGTTGGATCGAAGCCCCGGCGGCAGATGCCGATCTGCCGATCATCCTGCCCGGCGACGCGATGACCGGTCAAGGTTTCGGCAACAACGAATACGGCAAGGCCGGTCTCGGCTACATCGCGATCAAGGACCTCCTCGGCGACGCCGAATTCAAGCGGGTGCTGCACCAGTTCATCGCCGATTGGAACGGAAAACACCCGTTGCCGTGGGACATGTTCAACTCGTTCAACCGCACCTCGGGCAAGGACCTGAACTGGTTCTTTAACAACTGGTTTTTCAGCAACGGCTACATCGATCTCAAGATCAAAGACGTCACGCCTGGAGCCTCGTCGGCAAAGGTCACGATCGAAAACATTGGCGGATTTTGCTCGCCGGTCGACATCGTCGTGGTCTACGACGACATATCGTCCGAGCGATTTCACCAAACGCCGTCGATCTGGTCGCGGGATCAGAAAGCAGCGGTCGTCGAAGTTCCAACGAAGAAGAAGGTCGCCGGCATCGTACTGGATGGCGGGATCTATATGGATGCGAATTCGGAAGATAATAAGTGGGAAGCGAAATAGATTGGCCGATACCGAGAAATTGCAGCGATTGCGCGGCAATTTAGCGGCTTCGCCGCCCTCGCCGAGCGGAAAAGCTCTGCTTTT
>JBGAVC010000105.1:0-13213 GCA_044228265.1 Pyrinomonadaceae bacterium | reverse complement strand
GTTCGGGCACGGTCGGGCCGGTCGGCTCTTCGGGGTTCGGTATGTCGGGTGGCTGCTGCATCGTGGATCGATCATAGCGAGCATCGCCGCGGCCGTTTGTATTGGATTGTACAGATGGCTGCTTTGTTCGCTTTGCTGAAAAGACGACCGATGATGCCGTAGGGTCTGAAGACGGAGCTCGATCGTATCATCTCGCTAGTCGCTTGTATGCAATTATCTTGCATTCTTGACACAGGCGCTATAATAGAAAATGGAGTATCGACGACGTTACGTCGGCGATATGGATCTTTGACAAGTATGAGTCTGGGGTCTTGAGTCTTGAGCCGGAAAGGCGAAAAGTTTCTCGTTTCTGGTTCCATGTTCCTGGTTTTGGATATACCTCAGGACGACACAGCGGGCCGATCCGGTTGCGGGAAATGCGTGGGACAGCGGGACAGCGGGACAGAAAAAGAGTGCAAAGGTAAAAAGATGAGAGAGTGAAAGAGGCGCTGGCGTTCCGACAAAGTCTGGATCTTTGCCCAACAGGTTGATCGTTTAACTCACGTGTTTCCAGCACTTACGGATTTTTGTGACACACATGTGTTGTGATTTGCGCAAACCTCCGGAAACGGGGCAAAATTTCCGCTGTAACCGTAATGGTAACAACAGTTACGGCGTTCCAAAGCGGCCCGTGAACGCTCATGGAACGCTTGGAACGGTCTATGTGAGGTAATAACACGCGGAATTTATGACAAGAGGGCACCGGGAATGCACGACATCGTAGGTCACCGATCGTTGATGATCACTGATCAGGTGGTGCCCTTACTTCGTGCGGGCTTCTGCAATGGGCCGGCGAGATCGTTTCATTCAGGCGGAGGCAGGATCTGGCTGCCGTGGTGGGCGACGACGAGCCATTTGCCATTGCGTTTCATCCAGACATGGGTGCTGCGCCATTGCAGGTTGCGGGCACCTTTGACGGTGGCTCGGTGGGTCATGATGGCGGTGTTGCCGTAGACCGTTACCTTGAATTCGTCCGATTTGACGTCGTCGCCGTTCGGAGCAAGCTCGGCCAGGTACGAGGCCTTTGTCTGCAGCTCGCCCCGCTGCGTGGTGCCGACAAAATCGTCCGCGACGATCGCACCGACCGCCTTTCGATCGCCCTTTAGCTCGGCAAACGTCCACGCCTTGTCGAGCGTGATCAACTGGTCCTCGACGCTTCCCTTTTTGTACTGCCCGAGAGCGATCGACGAGATGCAAACCACGAAAACAAACGCCGCAAGAATTGTCTTCATACTTTTTGTCTCCGGTAAAAGTGGGATTCGGAACTTTTGAAGACAGGATACCCGAGGATACGGCGGCTGCAAAGCGAGGTGGAGAAGCCTGTGTTGGGATTTGACGCGAGGTGGTCAATAAAGGGTTTATTGGCCGCAGATAAACGCAGATGACACAGATTTGGATAAATATCTGCGCTTATCTGCGTCCATCTGCGGCTAATGCACCGTCAGCTCCGTACAAGACCGGCGTTTGCGACGCGGCACGGTGCCCTTACTACGTGCGGGCTTGCGGCAATAGGGCGTCAGCTACTTGCTCGAGCGTTCGAGAAAGACGCGGTTGGTCCAGTTGTTGTCGGGGTTGGTGTTGCCGGTCACGACCGCGCCGCTCTCGATAAAGCCGATGCCGTAGGCGGTCTGGCGATCGGTGATGTCGTTTGCGTTGCGGCCCGAGCTGACGGTGCGGTTGGCAAAGACGGCTTCGAATTTGCGTGTCTCGCCGTTCTCGTAGACCTTGACCGCGGTCAGCAGTGCACCCTGGATCCGGGCGTCGCGTAGGGTGAAATTCAGCCGCTTTGAGTTGTCCCAATCGACCGTGTCCTGGCCGCTGCCGGTGACCTTGCCGTCGGCGGAGACGCGGATGTCGAGGCTGTAGCCGCGGTCTTCGGTATCATAACGGCCCGAGTATTCAGCAGGGTTCGATTTGACGACCGGCTCGTTCTTGATGTCGATATAGACCTCGACGGTAATGCCCCTTTTCTCTTTTTTCTTGTACTTGTTCTTGTCGAGTGCGGCGATCAGGTCACGCGTCTTTTGTCCGGCGTCCTGGGCAGAGACGGCACTTGTAAAACCAACGGCGATGATGATGGCGGCCAAAACTAATGCTTTGTACATGGGATTCTCCTCTTAAGATTTGGATCTCTGGAGATGTAACACCGCCAGTTGATGATTTATGACAAACGATCGTTCAGTTTTGCGTATTGCCTTGCGAGACGATGCTGCAGAATTTATCGAGATCGATGTTGCCGCCCGAGACGATGCACGCGATGCGGCCCGAGCCGGCACGGCCGGCGAGAGCACATGCGGCAGCCGCGGCACCGGCACCTTCGGCAATGACACGCGTGCGTTCGGCGAGCAAGCGTACGGCGGAGGCGACCTCGTCGAGACTTGCTTCGAGGGCACCGTCGAGCAGCTTTATTGCAAGCTCGGCATTTGCGGAAAAACGGTCCGAGCTCCGATGCCGTCAACGAACGACGGCGTGTATTCGGCGGTCTGAGGCGATCCGGCGGCCATCGAGATGCCGAGCGGAGCAGCCGTTGCGACTTCGGCGGCGTATATCCTGCACAGCGGCCGCAGCTCACGCATCGCCGCCGCGATCCCGCATGCCAAACCGCCGCCGCCCCATGGAACGACGACCGCGTCGACGTCCGGCAGGTCTTCGACGATCTCGAGAGCGATCGTGCCGTTGCCCGCCATCACGTACGGATCGTCGAAAGCATGGACGAACGCAGCGTCTTCGCCTGGAAATTCACGGGTCTCGAACGCACGCCACCATTCGTCGAACGGGGCAAGGATCACGCGGCCGCCGAGACGCTCGATCGCCGCGATCTTGGTGGCCGGGGCAGTTTCGGGAGCGACGACCGTGCATTCAATGCCAAGTTCGCGGGCCATCCACGCGACGCCCTGTGCCATGTTGCCGGCAGAAGCCGTCAACACGCCGCGACAAAGCGTCTCGCGGTCCATGTGGGCCATTGCGTTGGCCGCGCCTCGGATCTTGAACGAACCGATCGGCTGCAGGTTCTCGAGCTTGAGATAGATCTCGGCCGGAGCATCGGCGTTGAGGCGGACGAGCGGCGTTCGAACCGCCGATCCGGCCATCCTCTCCCTTGCCTCCATCACATCCGTAAGTTTTATCATCCGGAAACAGTATACCAAGACGTCACCGCGTTCCCGGTGTCTGACTGTAGCGTGGAACGCCCTCCGAGTTTCTCGAATGATGTTTTTCGGTCTACAATTCCGTCGTTCACCATGGAAACCGAAAACTCGATACGGGACATTTCCGACACGGCGTTATGGGTCGCCATCTATCGTGCGAGAGAGAGCGAACGTGACGACGCTATCTTTCGCGATCCGTTCGCACGGCGACTGGCGGGAGAGCGTGGCGAGCAGATCGCGGGCGAGATGCAGACGGGCATGCGTTACGAATGGCCGTACGTGTCCCGAACATACGGCTTTGACAAGATCGTCGCCGACTGCGTTGGCGAAGGCACCGATGCGGTCATCAACCTTGCAGCGGGGCTCGATACGCGGCCATATCGCATGGACCTGCCGGCGTCACTCCGTTGGATCGAGGTCGATCTGCCCAACATGATCGAATACAAGCAATCGGTGCTCGATGGCGAGACCCCGCGATGCCATCTGGAACGCGTAAAGCTCGACCTGACCGACACCGAGGCCCGCCGCGAGCTGTTCGCCCGGGTGGGTAGCGAGTCAGATCGTGTCCTCGTCCTGTCCGAAGGCCTGATCGTCTATTTCTCACGCGACGAGGTCATTGAGCTGGCCGGCGACCTGCACGCCCAGGCTAATTTTACGGACTGGGCCATCGACCTGTGCACGCCCGCTCTGCTCAAGATGCTGCAAAAGAACCTGGCCGCACTCGAAAAAGCCGGTTCGCCGCTAAGATTTGGCCCCGAAGAAGGGCCCGACTTTTTCACCCCCCTCGGATGGCGCCCGGCCGAGATATCGTCGTCGCTCCATACGGCCGCAAAGCTCCGACGGCTGCCATTTCTCTTTCGGCTGATGTCGCTGCTGCCCGACTCGCAAGGCCGCAAACCGAATGCCGTCTGGGGCGGCGTTATCCGCTTGACGCGGATATGAAGCTTTCCATCCGTAAGGAGCCACGGCTTGCGCGTCCAAACGCCGGTCATTGGCCGGTTTTCAAGTTCGGGGAAAGTGGGTTAAAATTTCTGCGGTTTTTCCAGCACAACTTCAGAGACCTTTTATGCTCTTCCTGACGCAGTCGGCCGCGGTGTACGGGATCAACGCTCTCGTTGTGGACATCGAGGTCGTCATGCGCCCGTCAGCCGGCGAGAACGATCTGACGCCGAACGTGACCATCGTCGGGCTGCCCGATACGGCGGTACGTGAGTCGCGCGAGCGGATCAGGGCGGCGATCTCGAACAGCGGCTATTTCTTCCCGATCCAGAAGATCACGATCAATCTCGCACCGGCCGACGTCAAAAAAGAAGGTGCGAGCTTTGACCTTCCGATAGCTCTCGGGATACTTGGCGCGAACGGCGACATAACGAACGGCCAGCAGATCGAAAGCACAATGAGCGTCGGCGAACTCTCGCTCGAGGGCCGCGTGCGGCCAGTGCGGGGAGCTCTATCGATAGCTCTCGCGGCCCGCGAAGCCGGCGTGCGACATCTTCTCGTCCCGGAAGAGAACGCCCGCGAAGCCGCCGTCGTCGTGGGGCTGGACGTTTATCCGGTCCGCGATCTTCGCGAGGCGGCGACGCTCTGTGCCGATCTCGACGCGGGCCTGGAATCTGCGATCCGGCCAGTGCGTTTGGACATTGAGGAGCTCCGCAACAGTGAGAACCATTATCAGTTCGACCTCGCCGAGGTGCGTGGGCAGCAGACCGCCAAACGGGCCCTCGAGGTCGCCAGTGCCGGTGGGCACAACATCCTTTTTATCGGGCCGCCGGGCTCGGGCAAAACGATGCTTGCCAAACGCTTGCCGTCGATCCTGCCGCCGCTCGAGTTTGAAGAGGCGCTCGAGATCACCCGTATCCATTCTGTCGCCGGAGCGACGGGACGCAACGGACTCGTGACCGAAAGGCCTTTCAAATCGCCGCACCACACCGTCTCGCAGGCGGGCTTGATCGGCGGCGGCTCGATACCGCGGCCCGGCGAGGTGAGCCTCGCTCACAATGGCGTACTTTTCCTCGACGAGCTGCCCGAATTTGACCGCAGCGCTCTCGAGGTGCTTCGGCAGCCCCTCGAAGACAAGACAGTCACGATCTCGCGTGCAGCGACGTCACTGACATTTCCGGCCGACTTTACGCTCGTCGCATCGATGAATCCGTGCCCGTGCGGATATTTCGGCTCGACTCGTGAATGCAAATGTTCACCGATGCAGATACAGCGTTATGTCGGCAAGATCTCAGGCCCTTTAATGGACAGGATCGACATTCATATCGACGTGCCGGCCGTAAAATTTGACGAACTTCGCGGCCGCGGCGTGCCGGCCGGCGAACCGTCCGCCGAGGTCCGAAAACGTGTTATTGGCGCACGTGATATTCAACTCAAACGGTTCAATGGGACGGCATTTTCCAACTCGGCGATGACTCCAAAACAGATCAGGACCTATTGCGCCCTCGACGCTGACTCCGAAGCTTTGCTCGAGCGCGCAATGCACCGCCAGGGCCTCTCAGCCCGCGCCCACGACCGCATCCTCAAGGTCGCGCGGACCATCGCCGACCTCGCCGCAAGCGAGAACATTGCGGCAGAACACCTCAGCGAGGCGATAAACTACCGGTCGCTCGACCGAAATTATTGGACATGAATCATTGCGTTTGCGTCCGGCTTTCCAACCGCAAAGATCTCGCAAAGAAAACTTCCGTTATGATTCAAATCATATTTCCCGTCTCGCGACACTCCTAAACTCAAAGCAAGTGATCCGAGGTCTATGGGCCAACAAGGCCGCGGGCCTCCGGCAACAGCGGGCCCGTCAGACGATCACGCCAAGGCACGACAATTGCGAATCTGACGTCGGCGAAGCATTTTCCCAAAGAAACTGCTATCAGATGCGAAATTGTTCGCACCGTTAGCGAAGAAGTGCGGCTTTTGGCGTAGCCGGAGCGTAATGTTACCGATCAAGGTTAACGTACCAGACGCAACGTACCACCAGAACCTGATATCGTGTCAGGTCGCCTGCCCCGTGCACACCGACGCCCGCGGCTATGTCCGTGCGATAGCCGAAGGGCGATTCGAAGACGCTTACCTGATCGCCCGCGGCCCCAATCCGTTTGCCTCGATCTGCGGCCGCATTTGCGGCGCCCCATGCGAGATCGCATGCCGCCGTGGCAAGATCCCAAAGGTCGATGACGACGGCAAATTCGTCGGACAGGACCGTCCGATCGCGATTCGCGCGCTGAAGCGGTTTGCGTGCGAACATTCCGGTCCCGAGGCCAAGCCGACGGCCGAGCTGCTTGATTCGATAGAGCATTTCATACCTCCCATCGCCGCCGACGCCGAGGAAATGGCTGCGCTGCTGCGTGCAGGGCTAAATAAGAAATTTCACAAGGCCGAAGGCGAGCGCGTCGCCATTATCGGCGCTGGCCCTGCGGGACTCTCTGCCGCACACGATCTTGCTTTGATGGGATTCAAGCCCGTCGTTTTCGAGATCGAGCCGGTTGCCGCAGGAATGCTCGCGGTCGGCGTTCCCGCATACAGGCTTCCGCGCGAGCTGATCGAAAAAGAGATCGCCGTTATCGAAGCCCTTGGTGTCGAGATCCGCTGTGGCGTCCAGGTCGGCAAGGACATCTCGTTCAGAGAACTTCGCAAGGACCATGCGGCCGTCATCATCGCCGTTGGAGCAAAATCGTCGCGAGCCCTCGGTCTTGCAGGTGAAGAAGGGCCGGGCGTCTACGGCGGCGTCGACCTCCTACGGGCGGTTTCGCTCGGCGAGACGGTCCACATGGGCCGCGAAATAGTGGTCATCGGCGGCGGCAATGTCGCTTACGACGTAGCCCGCACGGTGGTCCGCCAGATCGCATTCGACACAGCGCGAACCGCTGCACGACTCGAGGAAACCGCGAACGTCAATCTCGTTTCGCTCGAGGCAGCCGAAGAGATGCCGGCCGACACGATCGAGATCGTCGAGGGCGACGAGGAAGGCGTCCAGCGGCAAAACGGCTGGGGCCCGGTTGAGATCGAACGCGACGCGAACGGCAAAGTCACCGGCGTTAGGTTTCGCCGATGCCTTCGTGTTTATGACGAGGAGCGCAAATTCTCGCCCCTTTACGATGACAACGACACGATGGTCATCGAATGCGACACCGTCCTGATGGCGGTCGGTCAGTCGCCTGCTTTGCAGTTTCTCGAGGATGGCGGCAAGGACGTCGAACTCACTCGCGGATCGTGGATACAGAATGACCCGAGCACTCTCGAGACGACCGGCAAAGGCGTATTCGTCGCCGGCGATCTAGCTCACGGCACACGCCTGCTGATCGACGCCGTCGCTTCCGGTAAGGCAGCGGCCCGCTCGGTCTACACCTACCTCACGGGCCACGAGTTGGAGAAGAACGCGGTTACATCGCACATCATTCTTAACGGATATTCCCGCGAACGAGGTTACGAGTCGATCCGCCGCGTGCCCGTGCCGGTCATTCATCCGGAACAGCGTCTGACGCACCCTGAGAATGAGGTCGAACGAGGCTATAACCGCGAAGAGGCGATGCGCGAGGCCTCGAGGTGTCTCGATTGCGGTGTGACTCCGGTGTTCGACGGTACGCGCTGTGTACTATGCGGCGGATGCGCGGATGTCTGCCCTACCGAGTGCCTAAAGCTCGTCCCGCTGAGCGATCTGGAATTCGACGATCGTCTGACGCTAACTGTCGAGAACACCCTCGGCGCGGACGCTGACCTCGAGCTGAACTCTGTGATCCTGAAGGACGAAGACCGCTGCATTCGCTGTGCACTGTGCGCTCAGCGGTGCCCGGTTGATGCGATCACGATGGAGCGCGTCGCATTTACCACAAATTGGAGGCCCAGATGACAACTAAACCGGGCAAGGAAAAGTCACGATTTGACCCCGAGCCGATGCCGCGGCGTGATTTCCTCGGGCTGGCGGCGATCGGCGCGACCGTCGTGACATTCGTGTTCTCGATCTTCGGAATGCTTCGATTGCCAAAGGCCGCGGTATCGGCGTCACCCGCGAAGAAATTCAATGTGACCCTGCCTGCGTCGCTCGCCGCCGGCGAAGCATTTGTGCCACCTGGACGTTCTGTCGCAATGTACCGCGATGACGAGGGCGTATTCGCGATCTCGACCGTCTGCACTCATCTCGGCTGCATCGTCAAGCCGGTAGTTGCCGGGTTTGCGTGCCCTTGCCACGGCTCCGAGTACGCAAAAGATGGAGCCGTAACAAAAGGCCCGGCGCCAAAGGCCCTGCCATGGCTAAAGGTCACAAAGAACGGCGGCGCATACACGGTGGACGAAGAAACAACGGTCAAATCCGGGACCAAGGTATAAGCCATGCAACGAGCGGAACATTCAGCCCTAACAGAGTTTTTGCAGAACCTGAGATCGGCGCCGCGCAGGCTCTATGAAGTGACTTTCCGCAGCGGTGTGCCGAAGACGGATCGGACGAGATCGACTTTTATCTTCGGCAACGTCTTTCTCCATCTTCATTCGGTTAGAACGCACTTGTGGTCGCTGCGATGGTCGACGACGATGGGACTTGGGATCATGACGACCGCGGCCTTCCTGATCACCCTGATCACGGGCGTGCTGCTGATGTTCTATTACAAGCCTTATCCCGACGTCGCGTACCTGTCGATCAAGGACATTCATTTCGTCGTCCCTACGGGGCGATTCATGCGTAACATCCATCGGTGGGCCGCAAATGTCATGGTCGTCGCGGTGATCCTGCACATGGCGCGTGCCTTCTACACTGCTGCGTACCGCAAACCCCGCGAGTTCAACTGGGTCATCGGCTGGGGATTGCTTGTTGTAACGCTTGCACTCTCGTTCACAGGTTATTTGCTGCCGTGGGATCAACTTGCCTACTGGGCGATCACGATCGGAGCAAATATCGCACAAAGCCCACGCGAGATCACCGATGCTATTGGGATCACATCCTGGATGGATATCGGCGGGCTCCAGCGTGAGCTGCTGCTTGGTTCCGATAAGGTCGGCGAAGAGGCGTTGATCAGGTTCTACCTGCTGCACGTGATGATCCTGCCGATCGGTATCGCAATGCTGATGGCAGTCCATTTCTGGCGGATCCGGAAGGACGGCGGGCTTGCCAAGCCTGAAAATGTGAACGAACTCGTCGGGCCGCCTTCTGAAGACACCTATCCCGTCTTTACCGACCTGCCGCAGAAGACTTATCAACTTGCAGCCGTCGTCAAGGGAAAAACGTCCGCCGTCGGCAACGGGCCCGAGCATACGGTGCCGTCGATGCCGCACCTTTTCTATGCCGAAATGGCGGTGCTGATGCTGACGACGCTCATTTGTTTGGCGTTGGCGATGTACTCGGATGCACCGCTCAAGGAACTCGCCAATCCGCTCGTGCCCGAGAACCCGGCCAAGGCACCGTGGTATTTCCTCGGGCTGCAGGAGATCGTGTCATTCTCGGCATTCATGGGCGGCATCGGCATTCCGATGTTGTGCATTATCGGCTTGGGTTTCATACCGTTCCTTGACCGCGAGAAAGAAGGCACCGGACGGTGGTTCGGCGGCCCGGGCGGCTGGAAGCTGGTCAAATGGTCGATCGTGTTCGGTTTTGCGGCGTCGATCGGGGTCGAAGCATTCGCCATCCGTTTCGGCTGGCTTCGCGAATGGTTCATCGAAATTCCGCAGCTTGTGATCACTCTCATAAACCCGGGAACCGTGCTGACGCTCTTCTACGCCCTGTACTCGATCTGGGCGATCCGCCGTTACAACTCGACGCGGGCCGGGGCTTTGGCACTGTTCACCTGTTTCCTGTGCGGATTCATCGTGCTCACGGTCATCGGGACCTATTTCCGCGGGCCGAATTGGAATTTTTACTGGTCACCGTCCGAATGGCACGCGCACTAACGCTATGAACAGAAATAAGTATCTGCTTATGTTTTCGAGCCTCGGAGTCCTGCTCCTGCTCGTGATAGCGGCCGCCTCGGAAAACTTCTTTAAGGAATGGCAGTCGATCCAAAAGACGTCGAGCACTGCCGATGGGCCGCTGGACGTGCGGCTCAGGCAGATCGTCAACCCGGCAATGCGAAAGACCGACCGCTGCGTGACCTGCCACGTCGGGATGGCGTCAGGGGAACAGATCACGACCGGACTCGCCGTTGGACAGCCGCATAAGCCGGTCGTTCATTCTCCGACGGACATGGGCTGCACCGTCTGCCACGGCGGGCAAGGCCAGGCGACGACAAAGGAAGACGCACACGGAACGGTCGATTTCTGGAGCGAGCCGATGCTGCCGGCGAAGTATGCTTACGCCGGCTGCGGGACCTGCCACACGCCGCTCAACGTGCCGAACATCGCCAGGCTTGATGCCGCCGAAAAGACGTTCGAGCGGCTCGACTGCTATGCGTGCCATCGCATCGAAAAACGTGGCGGAACATTGCGTCCCGGCGGTATCACCGGCATGGAAGGCCCGGATCTGTCCGCCGTCGGAATCAAGGGATACAACAAGGATTGGTACCAAACTCATTTACAGAAGAGCAAAGCCGGTGAAGAAGCGTGGAAAAACGCATTCAATGAGATCAGCGACTCAGACCGCGAACTGCTCGGCGTTTTTCTCGACACTCAGATGGGTGCGTCGAAACTCATCCGCGCCAAATCTCAATTCAACAGTCTTGGCTGCGCCGGATGCCATAAGGTCGGCAATTTTGGCGGCGATGCGGGCGTCGAGCTGACGCGCGAAGGCGAACGCGACCCGGGAACGCTCAGCTTTCTAGGCGTGACCGGCGAGCACCGGCTAGACAATTGGCTCGTACAGCATTTCCGCTCGCCGGTGACGGTCGTACCGGGCTCGCAGATGCCGACATTCGGGCTTAATGACGGTCAGATAGACCTGTTGACGATGTACGCTCTTTCGCTTCGCCGGCGGACGCTGCCAGATATTTACTTGCCTAAAGACAGGGTCCGCGCGATGCGTTTTGGCGGACGCGAATTTGCTAATGACGGCGAGACCATTTTTACAGCGGTCTGCTCAAGCTGCCATGGAGCGAGAGGTCAAGGAAACCGTTTTCCCGGGATACCGAACTACCCTTCGATCACGAACCCCGATTTTCTGTCGCTAGCCTCTGACGATTTTCTCCTCGCGACCATCAAGAATGGACGTCCCGGGCGGCCTATGCTGCCCTGGGGCGACCGCGAAAATGGCTTTTCCGATGACGAAATCCGCGGAGTCATTGCCTATATCCGCCGGCTAGGCGGCGATATTCGACCGGCGGCCGATAACAAGCCGCGGGTCTGGGCGACGGGCGATGTTCAACAGGGCTCAATGCTTTTCGCTTCGAACTGTTCGGGATGCCACGGCAAAACGGGCGAGGGTGGCGATGGGCCCGCTCTGAACAACAAGGTCCTTCTCGCCAACGCGACCGATACATATCTGGTCGGGATCATCGCAAACGGCCGGCGCGGGACCGTCATGCAAGGGTTCGCCAACCCATCACCGGTCAGACGCGAACTCACTCCGGACGAGATCGGATCGATCGTAGTTTATTTAAGGTCATTGAGTACGAAATAGCAGAGCAGCAATCGAGGAAAGGTTATGAAAAAAGAAATTTCAAGACGCGAGTTCATGGCTAGGATCTCGGCCGCGGGATTTGGCGTTCTGGTGGCCTCAACTTCAAAGGCCTGGGGACTTGAAGCCATCACGAACCCGCTCGCCGTTTATCCGAACCGCGATTGGGAAAAGGTATACCGCGACCTGTGGGCTTATGATTCCCGCTACACGTTCACCTGCGCGCCTAATGACACACACAATTGCCTGCTCAACGCCCACGTCAGACAGGGCGTTATTACCCGTATCGGCCCGACGATGAAGTACGGCGAGGCAGTCGACCTGTTTGGCAACCAGACCTCACATCGTTGGGACCCGCGCGTCTGCCAGAAAGGACTCGCTTTGACTCGCCGATTTTACGGCGACCGCCGCGTGAACGGTGCGATGGTCCGTGTCGGTTACAAGAAATGGCATGACGACGGATTTCCCCGCGGAGCGGACGGTCGACCCGATGTGAGCTACTTCAACCGCGGACGTGACGAATGGGTACGAATGTCGCACGACGAGGCCGCGGTCATTGTAGCGGCTGCTTTCAAGAACATCGCCGAGACTTATACCGGCGACGAGGGCAAACGCAAGCTCAAGGAACAGAAATACGACGAGCACACCATCGAGGCGACTCAGGGCATCGGGACACAGGTGATGAAGTTCCGCGGCGGTATGCCTCTTCTCGGGATGACGCGCGTTTTCGGTATGTACCGGATGGCAAACTCGATGGCCCTGCTCGACTCCAAGATCCGCGGCGTCGGGCCCGACCAGGCTGTCGGCGGCAAGGGATTCGATAACTACTCGTGGCATACGGACCTTCCGCCCGGACACACGATGGTCACCGGCCAGCAGACAGTGGAATTTGACCTCAATTCGGTCGAGCAGGCAAAGACGGTCGTCGTCTGGGGAATGAATTGGATCACGACAAAGATGCCCGACGCGCATTGGCTGACCGAGGCACGAATGAAAGGCACCAAGGTCGTCGTCATCGCCTGCGAGTACTCGGCGACCGCGACCAAGGCCGACGACGTCGTGGTCGTGCGTCCGGGAACGACGCCGGCTCTCGCTCTCGGGTTCGCGAACGTGATCATGCAGGAGAAGCTCTTCGACCAGGGTTACGTTCGTCAATGGACCGACATGCCCATCCTCGTCCGCATGGACACGCTCAAGTATTTGAAAGCGGCCGAGGTGTTCGGCGGCGCACCCGCGACTTTGAAACAGACATTTATCGTCAAAGAAGGCGAGAAGGAACCGCCGCCGATACAGCAGACCGTCCAAAACATCGTACCCGAGAAACTGCGTCTCGAATGGGGCGATTACGTGATCTGGGACGCTAAAAAGAACGCTCCGCAGCCGCTGACCCGCGACGATGTAGGCAAAAATTCGAAGGCCGGCGATGCGATGCTCGAAGGCTCGGTCGAGGTGACGCTTCAGGACGGCACCAAGGTCAAATGCCGTCCGGTATTCGACC